>DEAT01000070.1 GCA_002348265.1 Gemmatimonadales bacterium UBA2975
TTCCCCGAAAGGGTTTTCTCCGTCTTGGAATGGGTAGGGATCTCCAGGTCGCACATTAGCGTCGTTACGCTCTAGGTCCATCTGAGCTGCCCGCTGCTGAGCGTAGTCTTTGGAAAGCAGGCCTTCGAGTGGCTCCTCCGGGGGGAAATACGGGTCGCCGTAATAAAAGTCACGGTCCGCGAAGGCCATGTTCATCGCTTGGTATAGCGTGTGGATGTACCTGGTACTGTTATACCCCATTGAGTGGAGGTCGAAGTTTTCGAGGATGTTGAGCGTCTGGTTCATCACGGGGCCCTGCACCCATGGCTGGAGCTTGTATACCTCAATACCCCGATAGGTCGTCATGACCGGATCCTCAATGTGGACCTCCCATCGATCGAGGTCTGCCATCGTCACCGAGGACCCCTGCTCACGGGCTCCGCGGACGTATTCCTCAGCTATATCGCCGCGGTAAAACCGGTCGTAGGCCGCCATGATCGCCTCTTCGCGTGACGCACCTTGAGCGAGTGCGTCCGCCTCTGCCTCGACCAATTTGCGCAGAGTGCTACCGAGATCTTCCTGAACGAAGATCTCTCCCGCTTCCGGTCCGTCTCCTCCATCGGGGAAGAAAACCGAGGCTGTGTAGGGCCATTCCTTCATCCGTTCTGCCTCGCCCTGGATCTGACGCGAGGCACCAGCCTCTACAGGGTATCCTTCGGTCATCTCGATCGCCGGAGCCAGGACATCGGCTAGCGAAAGCTTGCCCCACTCTGCGACCATGGTGATCAGCCCCCCCGGGGTACCAGGTGTAACCATCGCATCGACTCCGTACTCTGGTGGGAATTTGTAGCCTTTATCCCGGAAATACTCAGGCGTAGCTCCTGCTGGTGCTGCACCGAGAGCGTTTAGCGCGATGACACGGTTCTCTCCCGGATGATAGATGAGTGCTTGCGTTTCACCGCCCCAAGAGAGTACGTCCCACATTGTTGCAGTTGCTGCGAGCATAGCCGCTGCTGCGTCTACTGCATTACCACCTTTTTGGTACATCATCGAACCGGCCGTCGCGGCCATAGGCTTACCCGTAATGGCGATCCAGTGTTTGCCGTGCAGGACAGGTTTTTGGGTGCGCTGAGCTGTCGCTCCGAGTGGGGTGACGATTATCACAGCGAATGCAATCAGGATGAGGCGTTTCATAGTTTTCCTCTAGTGTGGCTAGATCGAAGAACTAGCCTGCGCAGGAGACGATTTTGGTTGATTCGAGGATGTGACCCGACTCAATCATGACGGGTTGCAGGGCTTCTTGGCCCATGAAGGCTTCAAGTTCTTCAACAGTGGGTGTTCGAATAATGAGAATACACTTGGATTCATCCGTTACGGTATGACCGACGTACACCAATTCAAATCCGGCATCTACTAGGAAGTCACTCGCTTTGTCGAAAGCTGATTTCCAATAGGCGTAAGGTTTGCTGATATCGAATGAAATTACGTTGGTGACCATTCGATCACGTCTCCTGTGGATTTGAATACTTGGATGAAGTGAATGTTTTGATAAGGATACCCCGATTAGCTCACCGGAGGTGGGCTAACCTTCATGATGAACAGCCCTTCGCGCACGCTCGTGAAGATGACTAGTCCATCCTCAAAGAACGGATAATTACTCCACGCGCCGCTTTCTCCCGAGCTGTGACCTGGGTCGTTGTTGTTGTAGGGGGCACTATCGAAAAAGGCGACCTCGTGAGGATTCGCTCGGTCGCTGATGTCGAGGACTCTAAGTCCGCTGCCATAGTTCGACTGATACATGCGGTCTCCCACCACGTAGAGGTTGTGATCGGAAGCCATTACCGGGCCGATATACTCGTTAGCCAAGATCGGGTCATCGAGTTCGGTAAGATCCCAAACCAGGGTTCGAGTTCCTTCCACGCTCCCGGACAGTTCGTCGGTCTCGTCATTCATGTAGAAGTAGCGTTGCTCCTCATCGAACCAACCTTGGTGGGCGTATGCCACGTTTGGATAACCCATCCTCGCAACGGTTATCGGGTTCGACTTGTCGGTGACATCGGCGATGTTGATCTCCGATTCATTCGAGCCAACACAGATCTGTCGATCGTGGTAGCGTTCGTCCGGTCCTTGGTAGACTAGACACTGCGCATCATGCGTGGCGCCGCGCGCTCCCGCGCTCTCAGTGTCGTGGTAGCATCCTGCG
This sequence comes from Gemmatimonadales bacterium UBA2975, assembly GCA_002348265.1. Classification (GTDB taxonomy): domain Bacteria; phylum Gemmatimonadota; class Gemmatimonadetes; order Longimicrobiales; family Gaopeijiaceae; genus UBA2589. The sequence continues at coordinate 2,183 of DEAT01000070.1, forward strand.
AATACTGGGTTGACCGGATCCTCGACGTCGACCATGTGCAGCCCACCACCACAAGATCTCCCGCCGGCACTCGCACCCACGATGTATAAGAATTTAGATGCCGTGTCAGCGACCACATTGTGGGCGCTGAACACTTCTCTGTACGTCATGTCCGGCTCGAAATCCACGGCTTCATCACCTACCTCACGAAGGCGGGTCAGGTCAAAGACTTGCATCCCGTGGGCACCGGCTCCATCTGATACCACGTATGCGTGTTCACCGATCACCTTGACGTCACGCCATACAGAGGGTGGCGATCCCACGGTTCGGGGGAGGTTCCCAACGAGCCTCGGTCCTGAAGCGTCTGTCACATCTACGAACGATATTCCATCTCGACGGGCGACCAGAGCATAGCGACTTCCGTTAGCCTGATCTGTCCAACCCCAGATGTCGTTAACCCAAACGCCTCGCTCTCCACCCAGATCATCGACGGGCATATGGGAGATCAGTTCCATGTTGGTGCAAGGAAACTCGGTCATCTGTCCACTGTCACATCGGTCTCCCTGGCTTAGGGTCGATCCGATTCGATAGATCTCACCTGTTAAGACGTTATCGGCTGACCAACCGCTCTGATCTCGGACAAGGGTCATCGCTCGGCCTTCGCCAAAGTCGCGGGTTGGCATTGATACGACGGCTCGGTTGCCTGCAGAGGCGACTGCATAACCGAATCCGAGGGGCCAAGATGCACCAGACGTGTCGTCTGGGTCGAGTCGCTGCGGGTTATCCCAACTCCCCTCAGCACCAAGGGTGAACCTGAAGACTCGGCCATTGCGACGCTGTATCCCGGGTGCACCGACCCAGAGTTCATCCCCAACGACGCCGAGCGAGAAGCCGAACTGAGATCCATCTGCATCTTCTGGCGCACCAAGAGTTTCGGTGTGAGACCAAGCGCCGTTGCCTGATCGCTCTAGCACTGCTACAGATGCCGTCCCTGGCGCACCAACCAAAGCTTGGCCATTTGTGAGAACCATACTGGTTCCTGCCTGAGCGCTCTCATTGTTGGCGGTACCAACTAAATCGATTTGTCTGGCTTCACCCCATTGACCGTTCGCCAAAACTGACGTGGCATAGACTGCGCCACGTCTTTCGTCCGAGGTTGGAGCACCGACAAGAAGGTTGTCTCCATCCCAGGCGAGAGATGAACCAAATCCCCCTGCTTCGTTTTCAGGGGTGATCGTGCCTTTCAGGGTCCACGTGTCACCGATCCGTTGGTAGTGGTACACAACTCCGGAACTGCTCATCGAGGGCGCGCCGACAAGGAGGTCGTTCCCTTGCAGGGCGAGGGTCGTACCCATATGACCGGTGGACTCGCTAACGGGGGACATAATTGTCGCAGCTATTTCCCAAGAGGAGCTGGATCCCGGCCGGGTAAAGATGTAGACAGCACCAGCCTGATCGTGCTTACGAGGAGCGCCGATCGCCATCGTGTTTCCGTCTAACAATATGGCGCGTCCGAAGTCGTCCATTCGTGACGAGTCGGGTGCGGTGAGCAGTTGAGGCTCACCCCAGCCTTCTTCATTGGCAATATACGCGTAGACGGTCCCAGGTCCGTACCAGTTGACTGGTTGACCGATGACGAGGTCGGTCGGTGTCATAGCAACCGCACGACCAAAGTTTGGTTCCTGCGCATTGAGCGGTGTCGTAAAGATCAGGACCGTCGCAGAAATCCCAAGGACCTTGGGGTATGACTTCAGCTCGGCGAAAAAGTTTTTCATCTCAAGGGTTCTTTTTGGTAAGACAGGTGGAAGGCATAGAGTACTAAAATCCTTCACCTTAGGGGTCAGGAATAGTCTCAATGCCTAGTTTTCATGTTCATAGCAATTACAGCATAGGTTCAGTCTATCTAGTGAGTACTCGCTACTCAAACGACCTTTGAGTAATCCCTCCTCCCATTTAAGACCCTGGCTCCCATCAATGCAAAAGATCCACAGGCGCGCACTGACCATGGTTATGGCGACCGTACTCGGAAGCTTTACAGGCTTCGCCGATGCAGCGGGGCAGACTCAACCCCTTAAGTCTGCTGCCATCAACGAGTACAACGCAATCAATCACCCTGTGGTTGGTCGTAACGGGATGGTGGCTAGTCAGAATGCTGATGCAACTCGGGTTGGGGTAGAAATTATGCGTCAGGGTGGCAATGCAATCGATGCTGCAGTGGCAGTAGGACTTGCGTTGGCGGTGACGCTACCGAGGGCCGGGAACCTCGGCGGCGGCGGGTTTATGCTTGTGCATCTCGCCGAAGAGGATCGGACCGTTGCGGTTGATTTTCGAGAGGTCGCTCCGGCGCTTGCACATCGAGACATGTACTTCGGGTCGGATGGCGGCATTGATGACGAGGAGTATCGTTTTTCCCACAAGTCCTCTGGCGTGCCAGGTACCGTTGCTGGTCTGGACCATATCCTGAGCGAGTACGGCACCATGTCTTGGGCAGAAGTGGTTGAGCCTGCGATAAAACTAGCCCGCGACGGAATAGTTGTGACCGATGATCTCGCAAATAATTTGAGGGCCAGCAAGTCGCGGCTCACGCAGAATCCTGCGACGGCTGCGGCCTTCTACAAGGCAGATGGAAGTGAATACCAGGTGGGCGAGCTGCTTCGTCAGCCAGACTTGGCATGGTCACTAGAGCAGCTACGTGAGGGAGGTGCAGACGCATTTTATCACGGTACCATTGCTGATCGGATCATCGCTGATATGGAAGCGCACAATGGGATCATCACCCGAGAAGACCTAGAGGGATACCGAGTCCTTGAGCGTGATCCGGTGGCCGGGAGATACCAAGGGTTCGATGTGCGGGCCATGTCTGCTCCCAGTTCAGGAGGCATGCATATCGTGCAGATGCTAAATATCCTGGATCGGTTCCCGATATCTGAGTTGGGCTACGGTAGCGCAGACGCGATGCATATTATGGCAGAGGCTATGAAGCTGGCCTATGCAGACCGGTCGAAGTATCTCGGGGACCCCGACTTTGTTGATCTGCCGGTAAGGCAACTGACAAGCGTGGATTATGCCGTAAGCCTCGCCGGGGGTATCGACATGGATAGTGCGCGGCCTTCTGAAGAAATTACTCCCGGAGATCTGACTGCGTACGAAAGCCCGGAGACTACCCACTACTCAGTCATGGATGCTGACGGCAACGCTGTGGTGAACACCTATACGCTGATGTTCTCCTACGGCTCGGGGGTTGTCATTGATGGTGCGGGTTTCTTGATGAACAACAACATGGGCAACTTCACGCTCCGTCCGGATATCCCGGATGCCTTCGGCTTAATGGGGAGCGCGGACAATCAGATCACCGCGGGCCGCAGGCCAGTAAGCTCTATGACACCAATCATCGTGCTACGAGATGGTGTGCCTTATCTCCTGACGGGAAGTCCAGGTGGAAGCCGCATCATTACGACTAATCTGCAGTTACTCGTGAACGTTTTGGGGCATGAGATGAACATTGCAGATGCCACAGTTCGCCCTCGAATCCATCACCAATGGCAGCCTGACCGGTTGGAGGTTGAGTCAGGGTTCGGTCCGGATGCGATCCGCATATTGATGGACCGTGGTCATAATGTTGTGCCAGGTAGAGCGATGGGGAGCCTTCAGACCGTCCTCTTCGACGGAAATCTCTTTTACGGCTTCTCAGACCCGCGCCGCCCTGGGGCACTGAGTCTGGGATTTTCTCCGTAGGCCTGAGGTTACTTGGGAGAAGCTTAAGGATTCTCAAGATTTCGCTTACGCACAGAGAATTCGGACAATGGCTTTAGCCAGTCCTCCAACGTCTTGATTAATCGCGTGCGGGGGGACAGGACGGATACCTGACAGTCTCCTTTCCTTCAGTCCACTCTCCACATTTTTCCCCTTGCGAGTAGGATCCTTTTGACTCTAACTGGCCGTCTTCGTGGTAAGACTCAAATGGTCCGTGCAGTTCACCTTTAGCGAAGGAACAAACCCACTCCGGCTGGCCGTTTTTGAAGAATGATTCAAATGGTCCGTCCTCTTTACCGTCGGAGTATGAACCCTTCATCCACAACTCACCGTTGTCGTGATAGTCCTCGTAAGGCCCGTCATTTCGGGACCTCCATTTCGCTAGCAGTTCCTGCAGCATATTGAGTCTCTGAAGAGCTAGTTCGGCAGAGCCAGGATGACTCACATCGAGAGCTTACGATTAGGCTGACTGTCTTTAGTAAAGATAGCCTAGACCTATATAGATCGGGGCTGCTGCTTCATCAGAGTGACCGACATCCACTGCTACGACAAAATTCTCTCCGAGCCCCAGACGCACACCACCTCCATATGCAGTCGTAAGGTCGGATAGGAGTTCGCCGATTTGGAGATCGTCTTTCCAGACTCGTCCATTATCAATGAATCCGGAGAGCACGATGTGAAATGCTCCACCTGCCATCGTGAAATCGTGTGCGCGCCATCTGAGCTCTGCGTTCCAGAGGAACATCCCTTTACCGATATAGCGATTCTTTGGGATTCCCCTCAGGGTTTTTGCACCACCGAGCCCCTCCTCTTGCTTGAAAGATGTTTGGACGATCGAAAGATCATAGAATGGAGCAGAGCCTTCGATGTTTTGAAGCAGAAAACGATTCGCGAAGGTAAGCCGTTCCCCCAGCGGAAAGTATCTCCGATCGGCCAGGGTCCAACGGAGGTACTGTGACTTACTGCCCAAGAATGTGGGAACGACCTGGGCAAGGAATTCAGACCAAGTTCCTCGATGGGGACCTGTCTCGCGGTCTCTGGTATCCCACACAGCTCCGGCGCGAAGGTAGTTTGACCAACCACCCGGTGCGTTTTCCGGGAACTCCTTGCTCAGAAGCGTTGAAGTGGCGCTCTCGGGGAGAGGATCTACGCTCGTGCGCGCAACTCCTCCTCCAAAAAGGATGCGAACCGAAGAGCCCTCTATGGGACGTTGGAGGTTCATGGCAACTTTCGTTCGGCTACGCCCGAACCTGTAGTAGTACTGCCCTTCAGTCTCTTCCAACGTCTGGTCGTAGGTCGAGTTATTGCCAATCCCGTAATAGGGCGACGCGATCAGCCGCTCGCTTCGAAGAAAGCCATCAACACGCCACCCATTCGATAACAGGTGCGGAGCATCGAAAAAGACGGTTAGCTCACGCCGTCCTTTGGTTGTGAACTTTAGGGTGGGTTGGATGGTGAATTGGTAGGGAGAGTATCCACCTTCTCCGTAAAAGTAGGCCTCCAGCAATACGCCGTATCCGAACCCTTCATCGGAATCGTAGTTGATAGCCGGGAGCCCTGTGATTTGCGCGCCTGTTTGATCCGGTGACTGCTGAGCCCCAAGCGGCACACTCAGAAAAACCGTGAAAATGATAGGTGCAGCAATTAAACCGATGCGTCCCATTGTGCCTTTAGATCCATCAATGTGTGTTCAAGGTCGTGGGTAACCCTCTGCAAGAGAGTCCTAATTCATGTCGTGGACATCAGCAATCCATCGGAGGCTTGTTCGAAAAGGGGCGCCGATGCTTAAGACTTGTGTAATTAAAGCTTAAAGTGTAATACTCGCACCCCTCAAGTCATCTTTTTTATAAGGAGCGAGACAACGATGAGGTTCCCACGTGGAGCTGCGTTGATTGCAGTCGCTGCAATCTGTCCATCGATGGTTAATGGCCAAGACGTAGCTCCGATTTTCGAATCGGCCCCCTGGATACAATACGAAACCTATCGTGCCGTCGATGCTCCAGTCTTCAGGGAGTACTTCGAGATGCTCGTCGACAAGTTTTCTGGCACAGAAGCATTTGGATGGGGCGTCTACCAAGAAAGCCCGACAGTAGCGTATCGGATAACTGCATTGCCCAACACTTGGCAGAGTCTACAAGACGTGAACGAGCAAAGGGTTGCCGGATTTGAGGATTTCACTGAAGTAGAGGTAGACCTTTTTAATAGGGCCTGGGGTTCCCGTCACGCCGCGTTGTATGCGGTCAATCCAGATCAAAGCGTGGTGCCGGAAGGATTTACCGTCGACGATATCCGGGCATTGCCCTACAACCGAGTTATGGTATACCGGCTGAAGTGGGGTCAGGCGCCAGCGTTCGCGGAAGCTTTGGCTGCTAGGTCGGCTCTCGATCGCGAAGCTGGGATGGATAACTTTGTTTTTACCGTCTGGTGGGGGGGATTAGGTACCGAGACACGAACCGTGATGGTGCGGATCTCGGCAGAGAATAGGGCAGCCGACATAGCGGGCTTTCAATCAAGACAGGAAGCTAGGCAAGCCTATATGGACGAGTGGCGCCGGCTAAGTGGGATTATGAATGCAGCGGCTTGGGAGATTGAGCACCATAACCAAATACGCGTTGCGGACCTCTCTTTTGCACCGGAGAATTAACATGAAAAACGTCACAAGAAATGTGCTAGTTGTAGCCGCCGTTTGCGTTTCGGGTTCATGTGCTCCGCAAGAAGACGTAGCTCCGATCTTCCAGTCGGCCCCTTGGATTCAATGGGAGACGTACCGCGGTGTGGACGCTCCTGCATTCGGTGAGTTTTTTGAGATGCTCCAAGAAAATTACTCCGCTTCATATGAGGCTGGATGGAGCATCTATGGGGAGAATCCGACAGTAGCATATAGAGCTACTGCGCTACCCGATGGGTGGGAGAGTGTCGAGAGTGTCGGGCAGGAAAGGATGGCTGTTTTTCAGCAGTTCAACAGCGAGCAAATTGACCTCTTTAACCGTGCCTGGTCTTCTCGCCATACCGCGCTCTACAGGGCTGCACCAGAACAGAGTGTCGTGCCTGAGAACTTCACGGTTGCCGACATACAGGCGTTGCCCTACCACCGGGTCAGTATCTACCGACTTAAGAGGACGAAGGCATCTGCATTTGGAGAAGCTCTAGCCGCGAGGGCGGCACTCGATCGCGATGCCGGAATTGAGAATTTCGTTCTTACCACATGGTGGGGCGGCTTAGGTACAGCGAGGCCTACGGTGATGCTCAGGGTTGCCGCAGAGAGCCGAGAGGCAGATGTGGGACCCAACTTCGAGGCCCGACGAGAAGCTCGTGAGCCGTACATGGACGAGTTCCGTGCACTGACTGGAGTCATGAATGCTTCGGCTTGGCACATTGAGCGCCACGACCAATTCCGCAGTTCGGAGCTTTCATTCGTGCCGGGTAGTTAGCAAAGAGGGTGCGTGGTGCTTAAGCCGTAAGTTGCGGGGCGCCGCGCACCCATCTTCCCATTCAGAACCCGTCTTGTGGTGGTTTTAAAATCCCGCCTTCCTGGTAGGCGAGCGCATTCTGACATACTCGCTGTTCCAGTACGTCTAGTAGAAATCCTAGGATCGCTGAGATCAGCGGCATGCCGACCAACGCTTCGAAGGCCGTCAGTGTGCCTAGTTTTAGCTCTACTGTGAGTAGGTCAATGAAGAAGCCACCGACTGAGTACGTTACGCCGAGTGCTAATCCCAACCATGCTGCTATCGACTAGGTCACGAAACTTCCAGGACAATGGCGAGTTCGTGTGTCTATTTCTTCGTATTAAATCACTTCCATTCAGTCCCACTTCTCAGGTGTCCGTGATTTAGCGGTTGTCGTCACCCTCAGCGGAGTTCCTGAGCTGCTGGTACACGTGGGCATTGAACGCTGCGCATTCGTTGACCCGCCGATTCCCCGTCACCGCTGCCAAGCTGAACGTCCCACTAAATAGGCCTGTGTAGAGGAGTCCCTCTGTCTTTGCGTCGTAATACCAATCATCGTCGAACGCTACGGCCGAAAAACCTAGAGCGTAAATTGCTGCCAAGGCCGCATCCATATAAATCAGCGTCTTGCCACTAGTGCAGGGCGTCATGAGTGCTACGGCCTCTAGCTCGGACGGATCTTCGACATTTTCCCAGCCCACCGGAGGTCCATCAACAAAAAGAAATCCGCATCCAGTCAGAGAAGGGATAAGCAGCAGTAGCCACAAAGTTTTGCGGACCATGTTTGCGTTTTTTATAGTTCGATCAATCATCAATAGGGCAGGGCTCCGGGGCATCACTGGTAAAGCTCAACGCTACGACCAGCCATTCACCGTTGATCTTTTTCCAGACCGCTAGGTACTTGCCGACATCCAAAAGATCGTGATCATCCCCGGCCAACACCATCCTATTCACTCCGTACTCGTACGCTAGGTCACCTGAGCCAGCCATTTCGAGGTGAGAGGAGACACCGGAGAATTCACGCAAAAGACCACTCTGAAAATACTGTTCGTAAAGTTCTCGGATTGCTTCCTTTCCCTTGATCAGAGGTGAGCCGGCAGGTTGCATGATTGCATCCTCAGCCCAGTACTTCAGGGCTTCCGGAACATCGAACGCAACCTCGGCGGCGACGACCCCCTCAGTCCGAGCCTGCAGCGCAGTTCTCTCTCTAGCTAGCTCGTTCCCACCTTGTTCTTGAACGAAACCGGCTATGATCTCGGCGATGCTTCCATCGTAAAGGCCCTCTTCTTCTCTTTCTTGCAGAGCATGCTCAACCATTTGCTCATTCTCCTTTAAGAGGTACGATCACCTCTAAAGGTTCACGTGATTGTGTTATAGGTCAAGTTGGTCACAGTATCAGATAAATGACTCTATGTGAGGAGACGAGCCCCTTTTACTCAACTGAAGGTATCCTCTACTTCCTGCCGACACCGAACCCTCAGGCGCCTTCTCCAGAGTTAGGATCCAAGGCCTCTGCCATAAGACAGATCAGTTCGTAGGCTACCGTCGCTGCAAGTGCTGACGTAGAGCCGGTTGGATCGAAGGGTGGAGCGACCTCGACAACGTCAGCTCCGGCAAGTGGCACACCGCGGAACCCGCGAAGCAGCTTAAGGGCTTCCCTAGATGTGAGCCCACCTGCTTCCGGTGTGCCTGTACCCGGAGCATAGGCCGGATCGAGGCTATCGATGTCGAACGACAGATAGACGGGACCTTCACCTACCACTCGTCGAGCCTCCTCAATCACTCCCTCAATTCCGATTTGCTCTACTTCGTGCATGAACAGCACCCGCATCCCAGTCTCTGATGAGTAGTCCCACCCCTCTGTTGAGTTCTGTGCTCCTCGTATACCGATCTGCACTGTTCTCTTAGGATTTACTAGCCCCTCTTCTACCGCCCGTCGAAATGGTGCACCGTGGGTGTATCGGGAGCCCATGAACTCATCCCAGGTGTCAGTGTGTGCATCCACATGAATGAGTCCGAGGGGTTCTGAGCACTTGAGTCCTCTTAAAACGGGGAGTGTGATCGAATGGTCTCCCCCGATTGCTATGATCTGGGTGCCGACCGCACTGAATGTAGAAATGAAATGCTCGATATCACGATGCGCTACTTCCGGCTCATACACCTCCTTAAATGGCACATCACCACCATCTCCCACTTTCAGAGCCTCGTAAGGATTCAACCGCGTAAGAGGGTGGATTGCTCTCATCATACTTGATGCGCTCCGTATTTCCCTCGGCCCGTGTCGTGCACCCGGTCGGTTCGTGACTGCCCCGTCATAGGGGACGCCTATTAGAGCAAGATCGTAACTCGCGGGATCGGCTATTAGAGGTAGCCGCATAAACGTTGCGATGTCCATGTATCTCGGAGCGGACATCGCGTCATGTTTTTTCTGTTGATCAGTCACTATCTGCTCCAGAGTTACAGTGTCTTCGCTCGTTGTTTCATCAGAGGGACATTCCACATGTCGCAACCCTGAGCCGTCATATCGCGTGCCGTTAGAAGGCCTATTTGGGTCCAAGCGGCAAAAAGTAGATCAAATTGAAACTTAAGCACTTTTAGATTAGAGGTTGTTTTAAACACACTTGTCACCTTAAAATGGCTACTGCAAAGCAGCACCTTACATGTAGAGCGTCATAAGGCAGATCAGCCTAGACGCCAATACTCTTTCAGGGAGTTTCGAGTGGACATGCTTGGAAAAGTGATGACCTTCGGCATGATTCTGGTGGCAGCAGTTGAGGCCTTTATGCCTGGTACGGTTCCTGAGTCAGGATTAATTCTGGTTGGAATTGGTTTAGTGATGGGATTCATGAACCAAATTGAGGATGTCGGTACGCGCACAGCCTACTACGTCCTGGCCTTCACACTCCCGACGATTGCGGATAGCATGGATATGATCCCTGCCGTCGGTGGATATTTGAATGGCTTCTTGGATGGACTTGCGATGACTATCGCGGGTGCGGCATGTATGACCGTTTTTGTTCAGGTCTTCAAAATGGCTAAAGAGGCCTAAGGAGAACCACGACCAAGGCGAGTCCACCGCTCGCTGCGATAGCAGCAGTGGAAAATCGTCATATAGGGGAAAACTGGCTTCAACACTGAGATTGAGATTTGGAACCGATTTCCCTTTCCCTGACGTTTCTGGTTGCGTCTTTCTTCATTCTTTTCCTTATCAAATGGCTTGGTAGAGAAGAGGAGTAGGGAAGGTCGCGATTGAGACCAAGCAAACCCCGTCCCTCCGATGAATCGGGGGGGCGGGGTTTGCTTTTCGTTTTGTTGCTCAGTCCCTTTCGGGTGGTAGTAGGTCCACGATCAGCGGTCCCGCTGAAAAGCCAGCGGGAGTACCCTCTGGCCCTCCCGTCAGTGTGGTCATCATCGCTGTGAATCCCTCATCCTTTCTAAGGGTCAGCTTTGCCCCTTCAGTATCTAGTGTCACCGCGGTTTTTTGGCTCGTCGACATTTCAAGCAGTAGGTGAAGAAACGCCCACCTCGAGAACAGATCGGTTTGCTCCTGAAGTATTCGATCACCTGATACCAGCGCAGTGCTTGTGTTCCGACGTTTTATCTGGAGACTTTCTAGGTCGATGACATCTCCAGCACCCATCAGGTTCACGACTAGTCCCGTCGCCATATGAGATCCCACTAGATCAATATGACGCCCATCAACGACGACTACCCCGGACGCACCTAAGACACTAGCTGAATCGCCGTCTACTATCAGTGCGGTGTTCTCGTCGATGCCAAAACCTATCATTGGTGACTCCTGATTTATTACAGATACCAAGAGACGGCCTATACGACCTCGAGCCAAAAAGTGTTGGTCGATCAGGGCCGATGTGAAGAATCCCATCCCACCCCTGAGCTGAACCCCGTCGGCGTCCGGTTCCTTCGCTATGCCGTTTGTTATCGCCTCGCGGGAGGTCCCACCCGAGATCATTGTCTGGCTCATCATAGCCGCGCCGGCGCTACTTCCTGCAACGACTGCGCCCTCCCGCCAGCGCTTCATGACTGCTGTATAGGCCAGGGTTGTGTCACCAGATGGAAGAAAGACATCGATGACTCGGCTTTGAGAGCCTCCGGTAAAGTAGAAGCCGGAGCAGGTACTTATCTGAGCAGCTACAGCAGGCTCCCAAGCGCGCTCAGGGGTTTCGGTTGATATCAGAATACCGCTGGCTGATTCTGGGCCACCGTATTGGGTGATTCTTTGGACTGCTCCATGCATGGCTTCTTCTGCATCTGAACTCGCGGTTGGCACGACACAGATAGGCCCCTCACCATCTCGCCCTTCGACAACAGCGTTGTAGACCGCGTCGTTTCCAGCGCTGAGGGCTCCTCCAATGATGACCAGTCTTCCCGGCGAGGAAACATCAATACTACAGCCCCAAGCTCCCACGCCGAGAGCCAAAGCAGTCGCCAATTTTGTGTGCTTCGTCATCTTGATAACTTGGACCAGTAATCCATTGTGGGTCACAACCTCCAAGAATCGGCTAATGGACCTTAATAGCCGCCATCCTAGTAGCAGATAATGAGTTCCGCCAAGACTTGGGCTTCTATAGCGTGTCTTGAGGTTAGAGAGCCTTCGGCCCTCTTGCTTTGGCAATCATCTCCGGATGGGAGTTATCTGTGCAGATTCAACGACTATCAGTGATACTTCTTTTGGTCGGGTGCATTACGGTCGACAAGTCAGTCCTTTTAGATAGGTCAGCCTATCCTGTGCCGATGAGTGCCGTTCAGGTTCTGATCGAGTCGGATACCGTGCCCGAGGATTGCCAGCGGGTGGCGATGCTCCATGCTGAGGGTCCGGAAATATTCACGAGTGAAGCAGACATGTGGGATAGTCTGCGCGAAGAGACGGGAGAGCTAGGGGGTAATACCGTGCAACTCTTGTTCATGGGAGGCCCGGATTGGGCTGAGCGGTTCTTAAGCGAGGACCCAGATCGTGATGCTAGCGCGATCGCGCTATGGTGTCCTAGCAGTAACGGTTGACCTAGCTGCCGTTGACCATGCGCGGGACCTTCTCGTCAGTGCTGGCTGTGGTACTGAGTTCGGCTGGGTGCGGAGACGGTCTGTTGCCGGTCCCTGAACCGGTGCCGATGTCGCCCCCGTTCGCTGGGACAATCTTCATTGATCCTGGCATCATCACTGACAGCGACCCGACCGCGTACGGAAGTGTGACTTATTCCGGGCAGGGTGAGCGCACCATGTTCGATCGGCGGGTTGATGGGTGGATCACGGCCAACCCGTTTTTATTTGATGCGACGTACGACGATGGGCTCGCGATCGAAGTGCAGGTGAATTCTGAATTCTTGAACCCCGCTGCCGCGCAAACTGTAGCTGAGTACTACGCGGAAGCGGTTGGTCGTATTCCTACGTCATTGCGGTTGGATGTAGAGACCATGTGGATTCACAAAGGGCTCGAACTGTTCGGTGGCGGGAATAACAACATCCTGATTCACGTCGACCAAGGGGATCGCTATGTCGCGGACGGCATTCTAGAGGAGACACTGCTTCATGAGGCCGCGCACACTTCGCTAGATGGAAGGTATGCGAACTCACCTGGTTGGCTGGCTGCCCAAGCGTCTGATCCAACGTTTATTTCAAACTATGCGAGGGATTTCCCCGCCCGCGAAGATATCGCCGAGACCATCGTGCCTTATGTCGCAGTGCAGTATCGTCCTGATCGTATCTCAGAATCTCTCAGACTCACTATTACGTCTGCGATACCTAACCGGATCACATTTCTTGATGGCCTCAACTTGGATATGCACCCGGTCAACTAGATGCGTGGCATATTACGGTTCGTCAGGCATCCACTAGTCAGTTACCCCTTCTTGGAACTGGGAGAGCGTCTCCCGGACTTGGGCGGACCCCCATCGCATCCATTTCTGTGTAGACCGCTGGGACCTGATCGGTAATGAGGGTGTTAAGGCGCTCAATCAGTGGTGGCACTGCATCCCATGCTGCATCGACCTGCCAAAACTGGTCCTCTGTGGGGAGCGTGGAGGAACCCTGAATCGCGCTGGCAACCCCCGCCCAACTACGTGCTTCTCCAAGTCCCTCTGAGATTTCTTCGAGTTCGCTCTGCATTGCCTCTAATGCCTGCGATAGTGAATCGGTATCACCATCGTATGCCTCCAGTAATGCGAAGGTCTCATTGAATTGCTCACCCAGCTTGCGCGCCGAAATGGTCGCCTCGTTCAACGGAGTCGCGAGCCGATGCAGGCTCATGAGTGCATCCTGCCTGGCTATTCGGTCGGCTGAGGCCATGGGCCTGCGTGGGTCGGCCTGAATCACTACCGTCTCGGACGACGACACCTCACCGAGCTCTAACCTTACGGTGTATGATCCAGGCATCACGATCGGGCCCTGGGGAGTACCACCGCCACGGCGACTGGAACCACCTCCTTCTTCATTCTCTGGAGGATCATAAGGACGATCGTAGCGCCAGTCCCAAAGGATTTCATTTATGCCGCGATCATGAGGTCCTTCGAAGGTTCTGACCTCATTACCATCCGCATCTAGGATTACAACGCGGAATTTTGTGCCCTCATCGACTTCGTCCCGTATGTAGTACCTAAGGCGAGTGGCACGTGGCGGGTTTGGTGCCGAGTACATGGATGCCCCGTAAAAGGGCCAGTCCCCCTTCTGGGCCCACATTATGGTGTTCCGGATTGGGAACATGTGAGCAGCTGATGACAGGACGTCTTGCGAGAGGTTTTCTAGTGGTCCGAGATCCTCTAGGATCCATGCACTCCGACCGTGCGTTCCCACTATGAGGTCGTTCTCTCGGGGATGGATCACCAGGTCGTCAACTGGAACCGTTGGGAAGTTGTTTTTTATCCGGGTCCAACTCTCACCCCGGTCCACTGATACGTATATCCCGATCTCATTGCCAACGAAAAGAAGATTCTCTGCCCGGTGATGTTCGGTAATGACGTTTACAGACCATCCGTCGGGTAGGCCGTCGTCGATTCGGCTCCAGTCTTCTCCGTAGTTTTCACTTACGTATACATATGCTGAATAGTCGCCGTTGCGATGTCCGTCGAAGGTTGCGTACACCCGGCCGGCCGCGTGCGCTGAGGGTGCGAGACGGCTGACGTAAGTGCGCTCTGGAAGACCGGGGATGTTACCGACAACGTTTGTCCATGATTCTCCGCCGTCCATAGTCACCTGAACGTTGCCGTCATCTGTGCCCGCGTAGATGACATCAGCGTCGAAGTGTGACTCACCCACGACCGTCAGGTTCCCGTATGTGGATATCCCGTCATTGATTGACATCATGGGTTCTGAGCCGGGCACTCCCATGATCTCTAATTCGTCGCGTTCGATCTGTTTAGTGAGGTCCAAGCCACCGACCTCTACCCACGACATCCCGCGATCTCGGGAGCGCATCAGGTAGTTACCACCTAAGAAGATCGTGCTAGGATCGTGCCTAGAAATCATCAGAGGTGCGTTCCAGTTGAACCGGTATGTCTTCGTCGTGTCACCATTCTCCCTTGGCCCGGTGATCGGTCTCATCGGAGTCTTCTCACCTGTGATCAGATCATACCGATTCATGTTCCCGCCCTGCGACTCGGAGAATACGATTGTTGAGTCTGTGGGATCCACGACCGTCCAAAAGCCGTCACCGTACGCGGTCTCGTACCAGTCGTAGTGCCGTATGCCGTGGAATGAGCGGGTATTCGAGGGCCCACACCAAGGGTTGTTGTCCTGCAGGCCTCCACACACGTAATACGGGTCCCGCATATCGTGGGAGATTGTATAGAACTGGCCCAAGGCCAGGTTATCGAACATGCGCCAGTGCCCAGTTCCGTCCCAGCTAGCGGAAACGCCGCCGTCACTGCCTAGTATCAGGTGGTCTGGGTCCTCTGGGTTAATCCATAGATCGTGATGGTCAACGTGTACCTCTGCTGCACCGTCACTCCGAAACGTTCGTCCTGCGTCGTCCGAGACCATCAGTGAGGTGCCAAGCACGTATATGCGGTCAGGGTTGCTCGGGTCAATTCGGACCTGGGAGTAATACATGGGACGCGGATTCGTGTCCGACATCTTTTCCCACGTCGTACCGCGATCTGTAGAGCGAAATAGGCCACTCTCTGATGGGCCGCTTCTCCTACCGAACCCCTGCCCGGCGCTTCGCGCATCGGCTTCGACAAGAGCGTAAATGATGTTGCCGTTCTTTTGGTAGACGTCGAGTCCAATTCGGCCTTTGTCTCCCTCAGGGAGTCCCTCGGTCATTTCAGTCCAGCTTTCGCCCCCGTCCATCGTTCGGTAAATGCCGCTACCCGGTCCTCCACCGTTGAACCCGAATCCAGTACGCCGTCTCTGGTACATTGCAGCGAAAAGGGTGGAGGGATCATTAGGGTCCATGATGAGGTCGATAGCACCTGTGTTCTCATCTACGTAAAGAACAAGTTCCCAGCTTGCTCCGCCGTCTTGAGTGCGGTATACGCCTCGTTCCGGGTTCGGTGCCCAGAGGTCACCGACTGCCGCTACATAAACTGTCTCTGGATTGCGGGGATGAATGAGCATTCGACCGATGTGTTTTGTCTTTTCAAGACCCATGTTCGACCAGGTCGCCCCACCATCCGTCGATTTGTATACACCATTGCCCCACGGGGATGACTGTCGATTTTGCGGTTCACCAGTTCCCACCCACACCAAATTAGGGTTGTTCTGGTCTATCGTGACATCGCCGATCGTGCTAGTTGGCTGATTGTCGAAGAGCGGTGTCCAAGAAGTGCCGTGATTCTCAGTCTTCCAGAGGCCGCCCGTCGCAGTGCCGAGGTAAAAGAATTGTGGCTTTGACTCGACCACGGCGAGGCTTGAGATTCGACCTCCCATAAGAGCCGGGCCAATTTCGCGGAACGTCAGCGCCGACATCGTGGTCTGCAGGTCCGGCGCTTGTGCTGTGGCAGAATTGTTGAAGCTAGTCACGAGAACAGCTGCGACGAGACCAACTCTATGAGCGTGGACGAGGAAGGTCTTGGATGTGTTCATCAGTCGAATTGGCTTAGAGAATCAGGTTCTGGGCAGTATAAGGCACGACTCGGCCAAGCCGACTCATGGACTGCAGATCGGTATTCTGCGGCGGCTCGATGAGAGCGCAAGCTCTAACTATAATTGGGGATGTATTGGATCCCGACGTCCATAAGGGAGTAAGTTCTCTGTGGATCGTTAGCCGGAGTGAAGGAGTCCCGCACTATTTCTAGGCAGCTCTCTACCACCCAAGCCGCGCTTCTCCCGGTCGGTTTTGCGGCAGCCATTGTTGCTACGACCCGTCTGATGCCGCAGGTGACGACGCATTCGACGATCACCGCCAGCTTCTATGGTGCAGCGGGCGTACTCGTGATTGGAGCCCTTGTTTTCTACCTGGCCGCCCTGCGTTCGGGTCGAGAGCTTTCGTGGGCAGTTGTGATTAAAACGCCGCACTGGTTGCAGATGCTCGCGCAGGGCAGCCTTATGGTGTACTGGGGAGCGTTCCTCCCGGCCGTGTATGGAAACATGCAGCTGATTGTGGGTCAGTTGTTCTTCGCATACGGGTTCGATGCGCTGTTGCAGCTCGCTCGTGGCAACCAGTTTAAGCTCGGATTTGGGCCGTTTCCCATCCTGTTCAGCATCAACTTTTTCCTCTGGTTCCGGCCCGAGTTCTATTACTGGCAGTTTGCAGTAATAGCTCTTGGTTTCGCGGCAAAGTCTTTCATTCACTGGAAACGAGACGGAGCGACCAGGCACATTTTCAACCCGTCTTCGTTCCCCCTCAGTGTGTTCTCGTTGGTTTTGATTCTTACCGGGACGACGGGTGCCACGTTCGGCCAAGAGATCGCCCAGTCGCTGTTCAATCCACCACATATCTATTTAGCGGTTTTTCTTGTCACGCTTCCGGCCCAAATCCTGTTCGGAGTCGCGACGATGACAATTGCGGCCGTGACCACCGCATTCGCGTTCAGTGCCGGTTTTTACGCGCTTACGGGAGCATACTTCTTCCGCGATGCGTATATCCCGATAGCTGTATTTCTCGGAATGCACCTACTGTTTACCGATCCGGCGACATCGCCCCGAACGGAACAGGGTCGGGTGATCTTCGGTTTTCTCTATGCGTCCTTCACCATTGCCCTTGCTGGACTCCTAGAGTTAGCTGGAGCTCCGACGTTCTACGACAAACTTTTGCCGATCCCGATTCTGAATCTGATGGTTCGACGAATCGATGCCGTCGCGGTGAGAGGTATTTTCAGGTATCTGGAACCTGCCCGCATACTTGCTTCACTAGGAATAGCCCCGGCACGGCTCGCCACGGCGAGTCTCTGGGCGTTGATGTTTGTTGGCCTGGGGACCAGCGGAGGCGTAGGGGATGATCACCCGGGTCAGTATCTTCCGTTCTGGCAGGAGGCCTGTAGCGAAGGAAATGCTAGAGCCTGCGAGTACGTTGCTGATGTTGAAACCGTGTACTGCGAAAGGGGCTCAGGCTGGGCCTGTAACGAGCTTGGGGTGACGCTCTCCTCCCTAGGGGTGGACCCAGGGATTGTTCGGGCAGCGTTTAATCAGGCTTGTGCCATGGACTTCGGTCCCGGTTGTGAGAATAGTCTAAAGATGGCGACACGTCAGACCGACTTCGTGCATGCGAACCCTCCTGACGATGAGCTTCCAATCGTTATCCGGGGGAGCAAGGGTCCGATCATAGAGATGGAAACTTCAGTGCTCTATTCTTTAGCCTGTGACCGAGGTTGGACAACGTACTGTACTGTACCGATGGTCAATATGTAGGAAGCAACGGCACCTCTGGCGCGTTCGTGTGATCGGCCTCAGTCTCCCGGGGACTCGACTCTTGGGAGATACCATGAAGAAGACCCTCTTCGCTGTCAGCGGACTCATTTTAGGCGTTCTATTGTTCTCAACGCCGGCAGCTGATGCCCAACAACAGCGAGACCCGCGTTCAATGGGCGGCGGTGATTGTGCTGGCAATGTCTATAACTGCATGGACACGCCGAATCCGCTTCCTGCACCGAACACAGTTTGGATTGAGGAAATGACGTGGATGGACGTCCGCGACGCCCTCGAGAGTGGGAAGACGACAGCCCTTATCACGACTGGGGGTGTAGAGCCGAACGGACCATTTCTCGCCACAGGCAAACATAACTTCGTGCTGAGGACGAACTGTGACGCGATCGCGCGCGAACTGGGGGATGCTCTTTGCGCTCCAGTTATCAAGCTCGTGCCAGAGGGCAATATCAATCCGCCATCGAGTCACATGACAAGCCCAGGTACAATATCGATGACGCAGCCGACGTTCGAAGCGATGCTTACCGATGTCGCACACAGTCTCAAGATGCATGGGTTCCGCAGCATCGTGTTTTTTGGTGACAGCGGCGGTAATCAAGCTGGAATGCGAAACGTTGCCGAGAGACTCAACCTGATGTGGGAAGACGTGGTCGTTGCACACGTGCGAGAGTATTACGATTACGGCGCGGTCGATGCGTATATGGGTTCACGCGGGTTCCCCAGTGGCGAATCAGATGGATTACATGACGATCCGATTATCTCACTCAATATGTTTGCAGATGATCCGTTCTCGATCCGCTACGATGAGCGAGTGGATGCGGGTCTAACGACAATCAATGGCGTGTCACTCGCTGACCGGGTTCAAAACATGGAGTGGGCTAGGGACATCGTCGACTTCCGCGCTGATTGGACGGCAGGCTATATCCGTGATGCACTGGCGACAGGTGGAACGATGCCGATGCCTCAGCGAGCAGAAAATGCGCGGCGTCAGGGTCCACAGTCGGGCTTTCAAAGGCCCGACCCAGATCCGCGCGATATGGGAGGAGGAAGATGCGCCGACAACGAATGGAACTGCGCAGATACGCCCAATCCATTACCGCCTACTGAGACGCTTTGGATTGAAGAAATGACGTGGATGGATGTCCGTGATGCGCTTAATGGCGGGAAGACGACCGCGATTATCTCTACGGGAGGCGTGGAGCCCAACGGTCCTTGGCTCGTCACCGGTAAGCACAACTACGTGCTCAGGGAAAACTGTCCGCGCATAGCTACGTACCTCGGAAATGCTCTTTGTGCTCCTGTACTTGAGTTGGTGCCAGAGGGTGGGATTGAGCCGCAGACAGGTCACATGACCAGCCCTGGAACGATTAGTCTGAAGCAAGAGACTTTCGAAGCCGTCCTGACCGACATGGCCGAAAGTCTGTATCAGCATGGTTTCGAGAACATAGTGTTCATTGGCGACTCCGGTGGAAACCAGCGAGGAATGCAAAACGTAGCAAACGAACTCACTGAGAAGTGGGGGGGTGCTGCTCGGGCTCATTTCGTTGGAGAGTATTATCGCGCGCCCCCAGGCTCACGGAATGTGCTGCGTGATTTGGGCGTTTTGCGAGAGGGTATGCCGAGTGACAACATTCACGACAGTCCCGGCATAACGCTCAACATGATGCTCGACGACATCAATTCGGTGCGTTGGGCCGAGCGAGTAGCGACGGGTCAGGCGATCATCAACGGTGTTGACATAAGCGATCTGACGCAGGCCCTAACATGGGCCGAAGAAATCGCCGACGTGCGCTCAGGCCGGACGGCCAGCATCATTCGAGAGCGGATCGGACATTGATTTGATTTTCCAGAAAGCATTTTGATTTAGGAGTTCGATCACTACCAAGAGAGCTTGGTAGTGATCGGGCTCCTGTTTCTTGACCTTTAGGGCAGTCTTTTCCCTTTGGGCGTTTTACACTACGACGCATACGCTAAAGTAGATTGAGTGACTGCGATGCTTGAATCGATGATCTGAACCGAGTAGGAGTTCCCTGTGCCTCTGTATCCATTGTTACTGGCGCCTATCTACAAGGAGAAGGTCTGGGGTGGGCGTGGGCTCGAAGAATTCGGAAGGTTTTTGCCCGGGGGATCAGAAGCTATGATCGGTGAATCTTGGGAGTTGGCTGATCTTTCGGTTACGAATCCCTCTGGTGGAGGGGGTGAGGCGGCCCGTTCCCTGATAAGGAACGGACCCCTCAGCAAACGGACGCTCGGGGACGTCATTAGGGATTTCGGGCCGCTGGTGACTGGGACGATGAAACTTTCGCCTGATGGATCGTTTCCTCTCTTACTCAAGTATCTTGACGCTCGGGAGAACCTTTCAGTCCAGGTCCACCCGTCTGAGGCGTACGCGGCCGAGCATCCAGATGTGCATCTTAAGTCAGAAGCGTGGTACGTCGTGGCTACGGAGCCTGGAGCCAAGATCTACCGAGGTCTTGTGGCAGGTGTAGACCGTGAGCTTTTTCAGGTGGCGGCTCAGGATGGCTCGCTGGAGACGTTGCTGCGGTCAGAGCCTGTAGAGCCCGGCCAATGCATCTATTTACCTAGTGGCACCGTGCATGCCCTAGGGGGAGGAGTTTTGGTTGCTGAAGTCCAGACTGCGTCGGACACCACATTTAGGATTTTTGACTGGGGTCGTACTGGCCGAGAGCTGCATATACAAGAGGCACTTGCTTGCATCGATTTCACGGGTAAAGAGCCCGAAACGGTCGACTTCGAAGACGTAGCAGCCGACGATGGAGATTGGGCTATGCGCCCACTTGTTAGCTGCGAGCACTTCCAAATGAATGAGTGGACCGCGCTTGGGATCGTTCCCCACGCGTTTGTCTCGGATGAGCTTAGTGTGCTGATGGTGGTAAGTGGTTCGGCTATAATTACTTGGGGTGAGGGTGAGGGACGAACTCTGATGGTCGGAACAGGTGACACTGTAGTTTTACCAGCAGGGCTAGCCTCTGCTGAGGTCCACGCCAAACTAGATCTAACGCTGCTAGAGATAGCTCCGCCAAGGACGAACTAAATGAGGGGAAACGCCATACATCCACCTTCGGATGAAGAACTCAATGTCTATATCCGGACGCGCTATCAGCTTCTTGGCGTAGATATTTCAGTTCTTCCAGAGTCTGACCCCGACGCTCCGATGGATCAGGAGCGCCTCCTTGAAAACGGGCGTTCGATCCTTCGCCAAGAGGTGGTAGCGGCTGATTTCGACATTGATCCTCAGTTCAATTTGCCCGTGCCTCACCCGGCTCCCTTTGTTGCATGGACAGAAGAGGTCGAGCAGTGAGGCCTCCCCAGGACACAGTGATATCAAGACGATGGTTCCTCGAGAGGATGGCTTGGATCACGACAGCCGCCGCCGGTGCTGATGCCCTAGTGCCGCGACCACTTTTTGGAGCAGAGAGGACTCGCGAATATCTCCGGGAGATTCCGGCATCCAATAACACACTTCAGCAGGTTAGTGAGCTAACCGAACTTACGATTTCGGAGACTGTTGACTTCTTGAGGCGTGGTGTTGTTTCACCTGAGGATCTTGTGAGAGCGCATGTAGACCGAATCGATCGCTATGATCAATTCTACCGAGCTTATGCCGATCGACCATCGCTGGACGCTTTGCTCGCCTCAACTCGCTCAGGTCAGGATGGATCCTATCAGCCCCTCAAAGGCGTGTGCCTCGCTCCAAAGGACAATTTTTATACGACGGACATGCTAACGGAGGGTGGTTCTCTCGTCTTCGAAGGTTTTCAACCCCACTACGATGCGACTGCAGTTGCATCCATGCGGTCAGCGGGTGGCTTGATTATTGGTAAGGCCCAGATGGGCAATCTTGCCGGTGGCAGGGCACAGGTGTATGGAACGACTATCCCTACAACCCGCAATGCATGGACTCCCAATCACGTAAATTACTCACCGGGAGGATCCTCCTCGGGTACTGGAACTGCGGTAGCGGCTAGAATGGCGGTTGCCGGACTAGGGACGCAGACCGGTGGCTCAGTGGTGGGACCGGGGAATGCACAGGGGCTAACCTGCATAAAGCCCACCTTCGGACGGATCTCTCTACATGGTGTCATTCCTCTCAGCTACACTCGCGATCATGTGGGCCCGATGGCGAGAAACGTCATGGATGCAGCCATCCTACTTCAGGTTTTGGCACATTCCGACCCAAACGACCCTCGGACGAGGGGCCTTCCACCTGCACCTAACTACGTTGAGTCGGCAGTTCCCACTCTAGGTCTTAACACACCTGTTCGCTGGCCGACTCGGGTCGGTGTGCTCCCTGGATGGACTGACCCTAACGATGAGGGAGTAGCCAGAATGCGTGGAGAATTCCTTCGTGAGCTTGAGTCTATGGGTAATGTGCAGTTAGTAGGGGAAATAACGCTGCCAGAGCAATGGGAGGAACTGACATCGCAGCCACTAGGTGGCTCCCATGGAGATCCGACTGCGTTCTTTATCGAGTCACTGAGGAGGGACGTGCGCTTATTCGGAGATAGGCTGCCGCGTTTTCTAAATGGTATGCTCCAGAGCGCCGACACATACGTGAAGGTACAGCAAGCGCGTATGCTGCTCTTGCACCGAATCCAGACACAGTTGTTTAACCAATGTGATGTTGTGCTGACTGAGGGTTCGGGTGCGTTTGATGGGACTGGGATGCCAGTGCTTTGCATGCCGATAGGCTTCGACACCGACCCCAGTTCAGGAATGTCTGTGCCGCGAGGAGTAAATTTGGCCGCTCCGCCATTCGGAGAAGAGCGGCTGTTCGCGGTCGCTGCGGCTTGGCAAGCCAGGACCGACTACCACACTGTTCGCCCGGAGGATCCAGTAGGGTGATCCTATGATTTCGATCTCCAATCTAGAGAAGGGGTTCGGTGATCGAACTCTCTTCTCAAGTGCCTCCTTTCAGCTGAATCCCGGGGAACGATACGGACTGGTAGGTGCGAATGGTTCGGGCAAGACGACTCTACTAAATATCATCTCTGGTTCGATAGAGCCGAACCACGGGCAGGTCTCGATTCCGAAAGCCCTCAGTCTCGGTGTGCTCAAGCAGGATCACTTCGCATACGAGAGCGAGGAGATTCTGGGGGTAGCGCTCATGGGTAACCCCGAGCTATGGAGCGCGCTCTCGGAGAAAGAAGCTATCCTGGCGGAGAGCGAGGAAGATTTCGACTACGAGCGCTTCAGTGAACTGGAGGAGACAGTTCAGCGGCTCGACGGATATGCTGCGGAAGCGAGAGCGGCTACGATTCTTGAGGGATTAGGCCTGCCTACTGAGGTGCATCGAAAGCCCCTCTCGACCTTATCGGGTGGTTTCAAACTGCGGGTTCTTCTCGCACAAGTTCTAGCCTCGGCACCCGATGTTCTCCTTCTGGATGAGCCAACTAATCACCTCGACATAATATCCATTCGATGGTTGGAGAAGTTCCTCCAGGGATTTCTTGGTCCGGTTGTGATCATCTCACACGACCATCGGTTTCTTGACAATGTGTCTACGCGAATTCTGGATGTGGATTACGACACGGTGACTTTATATCGCGGCAACTATACGCAGTTTCTTGCCGCGAAGGTGGCTGAGCGTGAGCGCCGGGAGAAAGAGATCACAAGCCGAGAGAGAGAGATCGCACATCACCAGCAGTTCGTGGATCGATTCCGGGCCAAGGCTAGCAAGGCTCGCCAGGCGCAGAGTAAGCTGAGGTTTATTGAGAAAAAGGCTGCGGAACTGGTTGTTCTTCCAGGGAGTTCGCGTCGTTATCCAACTTTCCGTTTTGAGCAGCGCCGACCGAGTGGTAAGGAAGTCCTGACGATCCGGAACGTTCATAAGGCGTTCGGGGAGAACGAGGTCCTCCACGGTGTGAATCTCTCGGTGAACAGAGGTGACCGACTCGCGATCATGGGTCCTAACGGAATTGGGAAGTCAACGTTGCTGAAGATCCTGATGGGAGAACTTGAGGCAGATAGGGGTGAGGTCTCATGGGGATATGAAACTCATCCTGGTTACTTCGCTCAGGACAATAAGAACGAGTTTACGGATAGCGATGAGTCGGCCGAAGCATGGTTGTGGCGGTTCTGTCCTAGTAGAGATCGGGGTTTTGTTCGCGGACAGATGGGGCTGATGCTTTTTACAGGGGATGAGGGCAAAAAGAAGGTTAGCGCGCTGTCGGGAGGTGAAGCAGCCCGACTTGTTTTTGCCCGTCTAGGTTTAGATAACCCCAACGTTTTGGTGCTCGATGAGCCAACAAATCATTTGGATCTGGAGTCGATCGAAGCCCTTATAGCGGCATTACGCGCCTTCGATGGTACGCTCATATTTGTGTCCCATGACCGCTGGTTTGTGAGTCAGCTTGCAACTCGAGTTGTTGAGATCAGGCCGGGTGAAGTGACCGATTACTTGGGCAGCTATGAGGAGTACGTTCATGCGTCGGGGGATGACCATCTCGACGCTGACACAGTTCTTATGAAGGCTCGGCGAGAAAAGCGGCGAAAAGGGCGCGAGGCAAAGGCCAGGGACGGAGGGGATGATGGGAAACGCAGCAGTGTGCTATCCCCGCAACACGTTGCGAAGGAGATGCGGAGACTGCAGCGTGAGCTGGAAGAAATTACCGAGGCCATCGAAGTACACGAGGTTCGTCTGAAATCGATTGATGAGTCGTTCTGTGAAGATGGTTTCTATGAGCGAACTCCGCCCGATCAAGTGGCGCTTCTAGAGCAAGAGCGTGCAGAAACGGATAACTCTCTCAAGGCTGATCTTCAAAGATGGGGTGACATCGAGTCCGAGCTCGAAGGGTTGTCGAGCTTGGTCTGACTGCTGGCAGGTAAAGAAATGTGTCGAGCAGATGTCGAAATAGAAGCATCCTCTTGGGTGTTCAGCGACGAGCATAGAGGCGTGCGTGTGACGCCAAGGAAATTGTGGTGACTCGTTACGAGGAAGATAAGAGGATACGTTCGTCCTTGATCCACATGTTGATTTGCCCAATGCGATAGATGAACGATCTAGTCCACCGAAGTGCCACGATCCGTTCGTATGAGGATAGGTATCTGCGGTTTCGGACTAAAGCTGGCTTCGCTTTTCGCAGTGAGATTGGTGGGGTGATTCCTAACGGATGGACGACGATTGAGCAGGCTGAGTGGATGGCTTCTGTAGCCGCAATCAGTGAGGATGATCTTCTTTTAGATATAGGAGCCGGAAGAGGCTGGCCCGGTTCCTTGATTGCGAAAGAGACGGGGGCGAGGCTGGTTTCAGTCGATGTTCCGCTTGAGGCGCTTCGGCAGGGGGCCGAAGATCTGCGCGAGAAACTAGGTCCGCGTGTGTCTCAAGTCTGTGGAGACGGTCGGATATTACCTATCGGCGATGCTCATTTCTCAGCTGTTTGCCAGGCCGATGTGCTATGTTGACTGTCAGAGGAACTCTCCGTGCTGAGGGAATGTCGTCGTGTATTAAAAAGAGATGGAAGACTGGTAGTTGTAACTATTGAGATAGCAGAAGGACTGGGTGCAGCGCAGAGAGCTCGAGCAACCGAGCTGGGCCCGGAGGATTTGGGTACCGGAGGCCCTCTACGAGACTTGGTTGCCCAGTCTGGCTTTGAGGTGGTCATCGAGCGCAATCTGACCGAGGACTTTCGAGTGTCTCTTCTGGACCGCCTCAATGCGCTAGATCAGAATGACGCAGAACTGAGATGCGCGGAGGGGCACGAGTTGGTCGATACGGAACGTGAGAAGCGTGCCAACATGCTAAAGGCTGTCCAGGAAGGTCTGCTTCGTCGCACTGCTTTGGTTGGGCGAGCGTCGTGACTGGCCAAAGTCTAGGCTCGACTTATTTAGTCACAGTGAAGGCTTCCTAGCCCTTTCATTCGGTGGGGCTGGGATTTCAGTCCGGTTGGTGTCTGAGAATCGTAGCAAGGTAAGGGGGTCTTATGGATCGAAGATCGATGCTAAAGATGAGTGGCTTGGGTATAGCGAGCATTGGGATGGTGAGTTGTGCTGGGTCCCTCCCTCCGATTAAGGCAGGAGATTTTCGACGAGTCCGCCGGCTTGAGCCCGTCGATGCCGGATGGGAGCGGATTATCCGAACGACGGTTGGTCTCAGACCCTATCGGCCATCCGGGTTTCTACTGAGGCCTGAGCGCATGGAAGAAAAGTTGCTCATCCACAACTACGGACACGGTGGTTCCGGGATGTCCTTGTCATGGGGAACGGGATATATCGCAGCTGAAATGGCGGCTGAGCGCCCGGAGAGGCAGGTGGCGGTTATAGGATGTGGTGTAGTGGGTCTGACTAGTGCACTGCAGCTTCAGCGACGGGGTTTCGAGGTCACAATATATGCGAAGGACATACCGCCAAATACGACATCGAACATGTCGCTTGCAAGCTGGACTCCGACTTCAGGATTGGTGAATAGAGACCTTCGTACCGTGGTGTGGGACGAGCAATTCAGAAGGGCGGCGCGGATTTCGTGGCATCAGCTCCAGTTATTCGTAGGACGCGGATATGGTATCTCTTGGATTGAAGGTTATTCGCTTCAGGACTCCCCACCAGAAAATGAGCTAGGTGGAGAGAATCGACTTCTTCCTGAGGACCTCAGAGTCGGTTCCTCCATATATGGGCCTGGGCAACATCCTTTCCCAACGCGTTATGCTGTAGAGCGTCCTTCGATGCGGATCGAACCGTCGATTTACCTCGATCGTCTTGTTGACGACGTTCGAAAAGCAAACGGTCAGATTGTTATTCGTCGTTTCGAGTCGCGGCGAAGCCTTGCTGCGTTACCCGAGCCGGTCATAGTGAACTGTGCTGGGCTTGGGGCTAAAGCTCTCGTGGGTGATGAGGAACTCACGCCTCTTAAGGGTCAACTAACACTCCTCATGCCCCAGGAGGAAGTTGACTACTCCACATTCGGAGCGGCGTCTCAGACTGCTGGTGGTTTCGTACATATGTTGCCGCGGAGAGATGGCATAGCACTGGGTGGGACCAGTGTTGAGGGTGATTGGAGTTTGGATCCTGATCCGGATGCGGTGCGCAGGATCGTGGAAGCCCATATCGACTTGTTTTCCAGGATGGATTAAGGAAGAGGGATTAAGATAGGAGAGAGACATCCCACTCCGTTCGTGTTTAATTTGCTCGCGCTGTCAGCTTTTGCTCCGTATATTTCCGGATCCGATGTGCCCCATGTAGCAGGAGTGCTCGATGGATCAGGAAGAATCCGTGAGTGTGCTTGAGGAAAAGTACTCTCGCCGCACGTTCATTAAGGGCGTTATCGCCACAGGTGCCACCGCCTCTTCGGCTGGTTACCTCTTCCGTGGGAGTCCACTCCTTGGAGCGGCGACTTATCAGACTGCGACCGAGCGTCTGATCACACTGAATGTCAATGGCCAAGAGCGGCGAGTGGATGTGCTCCCGCATGAGACCTTGGCTATGACGTTGCGGTACAAGCTCGGACTCACCGGTACAAAATTAGGTTGTGACAGGGCAGAATGCGGCGCCTGTACAGTGTTAATTGACGGGGTGTCTCAGTATGCTTGCTCAATGCTCACACACCAAGTGCGCGGTCGCTCAGTTGGCACTATTGAAGGGTTGGAAGATGCCGATACTGGTGAACTGTCGGTGGTTCAGAGGGCGGTGATGGAAGAAGGTGGTTTCCAATGTGCTTTCTGTGCCCCGGGCTTCATAATGGCTATGACAGAGATGATTGAGGTGAATCCCAACCCAACTCGTGAGGAGGCCCGGCTCGCTTTGTCGGGCAACCTCTGTCGGTGTGCTGACTACGACAAGATTCTGACTTGTGCGATGCGATCTGCTGAGCTCGCACGCAGCGTGTAAGGAGAAAGTTATGGCCGAAAGACTGGTAGGGGCCGACATCGCGCCACCAGATCTCCATGCGAAGATCACGGGACGCGCCAGATACGCTGAAGATTTTCGAGCACCGGGCATGGTGTTTGCCAAGCTTCTTCTCTCACCTATGCCTCACGCTAGAGTGCGCAGGGTCGATGCGAGTCGAGCACTTGCGATGGAGGGTGTCATAGACATTCTCAGGGCGGACGAAGTCCCATCGCGTGATGGTCCAAGAGAGGCGTGTTTGACTGACACACCTCGGTACGAAGGAGAGCCGATTCTCGCTGTGGCTGCTGTGGATGAAGAAACCGCTGCGGCTGCGATCGAAGCCATCGAAATCGACTTTGAGCCACTCCCATTTGTTATTGATCCTCTTGAAAGCCTCCGCCCTGGTGGCCCAAACGCGTATGTGGACGGAAACCAGTTCTCAGGTCAGGATGGGTGGAGCGATTTCAAGTGGACGGATACGGACTTCGCTAACGTGGACGCTGGCCAGATGCCTGATCCATCGTGTCCGGTCGATTGGACTAAGGGTGACCCAGAGGCTGCGTTCGCGGAATCAGCCCTTGTTTTGGAAGAGACGATTGTTCACCAGTCGTTGACCCACCATCCCATGGAGCCTCGCTCCAATATGGCCTACTGGGAGGGTGAGACGCTTCACGCATTCGTTTCTACTCAGAGTTCACAGCAGACTAAGTTTGCCCTTGCGGGAGCGCTTCAGATTGACCCCGAGAACATAAATCTCGTGTCTGAATATTGTGGCGGAGGTTTTGGGTCCAAGATCGCAGGGACAACTGTGATGCAGATCCCGGCTCTGCTTAGTAGGAAAATCAATCGTCCGGTCATGCTTCGCATCACGAGATACGAAGAGAACTATGTAGGCCGCGCAAGGCCGGGTTTTCAAACCTGGCTAAAGATGGGCTTCTTGCAGGACGGGAAGTGCAACGCCATTGACTTGATCATAGTGCAGGAGAGTGGCCCGTACGGAGCCGGTGACTTCAACACAGCTGGGATGATCGCAGACCTGACATACACGCCGCAGAATATGCGTTTTCGTGGAGTGTCTATGTACACGAATACCCCGCCAAAGGCTGCTCAGCGGGGGCCGGGTGGCGCGCAAATCATTTCTATGATGGAACCGATCCTTGAAAAGGCAGGTCGGGAACTTGGTGTTGACCGCTTCGACATACATCGCATGAATGCTCCACGCGGAGATGTGCAGTTTGGCCCGCGAAACGCAACGCTCACAAGCGTGCATGCGGTAGAAGCACTAGATCAAGGCCGGGAGATGTTCGACTGGGACGCGAAACTAGCCATTTCAGGACAGCGAAACGGATCGAAAGTAACTGGTGTTGGTATTGGCCTCTCACCCTACACCGCAGGCTCTCGCGGCCGTGATGGTATGATGATCATCCGTCCTGACGGGAAGCTCTACGTCCACCAAGGGATAGGTAACTTAGGGACTCATTCGATCGCCGATACGGCTCGCCCGGCAGCCGAGGTGCTCGGTTACAATTGGGAAGACGTAGAGATTGTATGGGGGAATTCGGCGCGGGCTTATCCCAGGTCAACTGTTCAAGCAGGATCACAAACAACGACCGCGCACACCCGGGCGAATCATGCTGCTGCGACCGACGCCCTCCGGAAAATCCGGGAAGTGGCGGCACAAGCTCTTGGAGGCTCACCTTCGGACTACAGTGTTGGCTCAGGACGGGTCAGCGGGCCGGGTGGGGCGATGACTCTCGGTCGGATCGCGGAACGTGCGATTGCTATGGGTGGTGAGTACTCCGGTGAAGTCCTCCCCGAGGATGTCCATGCGCAGACTGTTCCGGCCGCTCAGATGCTCTCCGGCGAAGGTCTGATGGGAATCGCCCGGGACAACTACGGGGGACAAGGCAACATCTACTCGTGGGTTGCAGGTTTTGCGATGGTCGAACTCGATGAAGAAACCGGTGTGGTAGAGCTGAAGGAGTACGTGGGTGTTACGGACTGTGGGACCGTGATTCATCCTCGAAACTTGGGTGCACAGGTTTTCGGCGGGAGCATACAAGGTATGGGGATGGCAATGACCCAGAGGTGGGTATTCGACCCGCAATGGGGTGTGCCGTTTGCGAACCGTTTTTATACAGCTCGACCGCCAGGTTTTTTGGACATTCCTGCCAAACTGAAGTGGGGTGCAGTGGGGATTCCCGATCCACAGGATCCAGTTGGAGCGAAGGGAATCGGTGAGCCACCCGTGGGTGCGGGTGCTGCTGCACTGACGTCGGCCATTGCAGATGCGATGGGAGGACGTTGCGTGTGTAGGACCCCACTCACACCGGACATTTTGCTCGCTGAGATCGAAGGTCGACCGATGTACGGTCGCCTAGAACAGCACGTCGGTTAGGAGAGGACGAGACATGGCGAAGATCAGAGATATGATCCCGGCGTTCGAGCTTTTTCAGCCGATGACCGTGGATGATGCACTAGAGCTTCTCGATGAGCACCGTGGGCAGGCGTGGGTTCTGGCTGGAGGGCTGGACTCGTTCGACTGGTTCAAGGATCGAGTGAAGCGGCCCTCGGCCGTAGTTGATCTCGGTGGCATTTCTGAACTCACAGGAATCCGTGATGTAGAAGATGGAATCGAAATCGGGGCAATGACCTCTCTCACAGAGATAGAACGAGACGAGAGGGTGCGCTCGGCGTTTTCTGTTTTAGCTGACGCAGCTCGTCACGTGGCAACCCCTCAGATTCGCAATCAAGGGACCCTGGGCGGAAATGTTTCCCAGGACACAAGATGCTGGTATTACCGAAGCGGTTGGCCATGCTATCGCGCGGGGGGTAACACTTGCTATGCTGCAGCACCTCAGGCGATGAACCGTGAGCATTGCATAATGGGTAGAAGTCGTTGTGTGGCGGTGAACCCCTCGGATACTGCGCCGGCACTGATTGCCGTAGACGCTAAGATGGTTGTAGAAGCCAACGGAGGACCGACTGTCTACGATGCCGAGGACTTCTTTATTGGTCCTGCAATAGACATCACGCGGATGACTGTTATGAAGTCCCAGGACCTTCTTACACGGATTCACATTCCCGCGAGATGGGCTGATGCAGACTTCTACTATGAGAAGATTCGCGATCGTGGGTCTTGGGATTTCCAACTCGTCAGCGTTGCTGCGGCGTTCCGTAAGTCAGAGGGTAAAATTGAGGAAGCCCGAATTTCTGTGAATGGTGTAGCGCCGTTTCCAGTGCGTTTGGACGCAGTAGAACGATTGGTGCAGGGGACATCGGGTGACGAGTCGACGGCGAGCGCCGCAGGCGAGCTAGCGATCCAGGGTGCTCGTCCACTCAGACATAATGATTACAAAGTCGCAATGATGAGAAACCTCGTCCGCCGTGCAGTTAGGAGTGTCTCCTGATGGATCTTTGGCGCAGGGCTGCGAACCCGTGGGGTCAGGATGTGCTCATAGGAGTGTCATGGGATTTGATGTGGGGTGCTACGGTAATAGCGGTTGCCTTCGTGATCGGACATGCTCTATGGGTCCGAATGAGGAAGGAGGAGGCTCACGAGCCTCCAGAGGATGTCCCTGCAGGTATCCCTGAGAAAATAGAAAGGCACTCTTTTGCATCCAGAGCATTCCATTGGGTGATGTCGATCGCGATGCTAGTGCTTCTTGTCACGGCCTTTGTGCCAGTGATGGGATTGCAGTTTAACTGGGTAGATCTGCACTGGCAGGCCGGTGTTCTACTAATTCTGACAGTTGTGTACCACGTAATTCATGCGATTGGGTGGCAAGATTTCTGGTCGATGTTCCACCTCGGATTGAGTGAGGGCATCGCGACGCTCAGGCACGTACTTTCATCGAAGGCGCCTGCCCCACCGAAAGCTGGAAAGTACCCGTTCGATCACCGCATGTATCACCATGTGATTGTTGTGGTGTCGCTAGCTGCGATTATAACGGGTGTTTTGATGATGGTGCGAATAGACACTCCCCTGTGGACGAGAAATCCCTACCTGTTCAGTGACACAACGTGGGGTGTGATGTATGTGGTGCACGGTCTTTCGGGTGTATCACTAATTCTATTGGTGGCCTCACACATTTACTTTGCGCTTAGGCCAGAGAAAAGGTGGATCACATGGTCTATGGTTCGTGGTTGGATTGATCGAGAGCACTATCTTGAGCACTTCGATCCTGCAAAGTGGGTTGTAACAGATGGCGGCATGAAATCTGGGGACGGCACAGCCCCAGGAACGGGTGCCGTGGCGGAACAGATTCCTAGCGCCAAGCGAGAGGATTAGTTCTAGAAATCATCTCGTAAGTCAATGAATCCTATCGATTTTTCGGAGAGATCGTGTCCGACGCCAAGAACGAAGTGAAGCAACGTATAGACTCTATAGAGTCGAGCTATGAGTTCTTCTTGGCTTATGCGGCGCAAGGGCGCACAACGGACGAGGGAGCGAAATCCGGGGCCGAGCTTCGAGAATTTCTGACCAAGCTCGAGGATTCCCTTGAAGGGTTGGCCGACACTGTAGCCGAAGCGGTGTCAGATCAGGAGCCGAGAGATTCTTGGGATGAGATGACGGCCGTAGTGAGACGTGATGCCGCTGCTGCTCTGAGTGCTGTGCAGTTGGTAGCTGCGAGATCAGGCATAAGCTCTCAACTCATAGACAACTTAAACGCGAACATGCATCTGCGAGCTGTGTTGACCGACTTGTTCCTAGTAGACGACCTAGTGGGGTAAAGACTTCGGGTCGTTCTCTGCAACACAGCGATACTTGAGGTAGATTGAGCGGCTGAGGACTACTACACCAGCGGTATGACCATCACTACAGCCGACACCAGAACAGAGCCTTTGTGGGCAAAAGTCATTGACCACACCCGGTGCATTGGGTGCCATGCCTGCACGACTGCGTGTAAGTCCGAGAATGAAGTCCCACTGTCGGTGACACGTACGTACGTGAAGTACGTAGATACAGGTTACTTCCCCAACGTACGCAGATCTTTTCAGGTCACCCGCTGTAACCAATGCGAGGATGCGCCGTGTGTTACAGCGTGCCCGACAGCAGCGATGCATAAGAGGGCGGACGGCATAGTCGACTTCGACAAGTCCATATGTATAGGTTGTAAGGCCTGTATCGCGGCCTGTCCTTACGATGCAATCTTCATTAATCCAGAGGATAAATCGGCCGAGAAGTGCAACTTCTGCGCTCACCGCTTGGACGTGGGACTCGAGCCTGCATGTGTGGTGGTTTGTCCATCCGAGGCACTTCTAGTCGGTGACATGAACGATCCGTTGTCCAAGGTAAGTCAGATAGTGAATCGTGAAGCGGTTGCGGTGCGGAGGCCTGAAAAGGAGACACGTCCAAAGGTTTTCTATAAGGGAGCTGACCAAGTCACCCTAGACCCTCTCGCGGCGAGACGCCCAGAAGGGGGAATTTTTATGTGGAGTGAGCAGGGTGATGTTCCCCACCAAGTTCCTTCTGGCCATCCGGGCTCGCATAATTCTTCGGCCGCAGCTGTCCTAAGCTACGACGTGATCCACAGGGCCCCTTGGGACTGGCGGGTGAGTGCGTACACCTTCACGAAGTCGATCGCGGCAGGTGCATACCTAGTTCCACTTTTGCTTGGTTGGCTCGGACTTTTGCCGTTCACCGGCGAACTTTGGGGTCTTCAAGCACCTTTTTTGGCCATGATCGGACTCATACTCACCGGTGGTCTACTGATCTGGGATCTTGAACATCCAGAGCGCTTCTGGATGGTGCTTCTAAAGCCACAGTGGAGAAGCTGGCTGGTCCGAGGAGGGTTCATCATCACCGGCTATGGTGGACTTTTGACCGTCCACCTAGGAGTGACGCTTCTGGGTCGTGGAGATCTAACTCCAGCACTCGGTTGGGTAGGGGCACCACTCGCCATTATGACGGCGATATACACGGCATACTTATTTGCACAGGCGCGTGCTAGAGATCTATGGCAGAGCCCGCTTCTTCCCGCTCACTTACTTGTCCAAGCATTGGTTGCTGGCGCAGCTGTCATAATGTTGGTCTCAGGAGGCCTCGGACCTCCTGATTCCATAAGAGCTTTTTTCCGCCTCTCGCTCGGCGCCCATCTCGTGATGGCACTGGGAGAGGCATCGATGGGTCATCCAACAGCCCATGCCAAACTTGCCGCTCGCGCTATGACTAGAGGAGCATACGCTCACCTCTTCTGGGTTGCGATGCCTCTTGGTCTGGTAGCACTAGTCTTCGCAACATCAACACCGTTGATTTCGGCTGGAGCGGCGCTGGTCTCACTCCTTATGTACGAGCACGCCTTCGTGCAGGCGGGCCAGTCGGTGACTCTAGCATGACAAACGAAGAACTAAACCAGCGAGTGTCCGCAGCTCGTGAAGAAGTAGAAGCAAGGGGTGAGACATTTTATCCTGGGGCTAGTCGCGTTCACTTAGCGGCGTATCCACCCCGTGAGCGTTGGAATGATTGGGTTGAACTCGACTCGAAATCGTGGCCAGATCGCGTAGAGAAGAGATACACGCTTGTTCCCACGACATGTTTTAACTGCGAGTCGGCTTGCGGTCTTCTAGCCTACGTGGATCGCGAAACTCTTCAGGTGCGAAAATTTGAGGGCAACCCTGAGCATCCGGGTTCTCGTGGGCGCAACTGCGCCAAGGGACCAGCGACGATCAACCAGATCACTGATCCGGACCGGATCCTTTATCCGCTTAGGCGAGCGGGTGCTCGTGGTGAGGGAAAGTGGGAACGGGTGTCGTGGGATGAGGCGTTAGACGACATCGCAGCACGAATCCGATCATGCATACAGGAAGATCGTCACGATCAGGTGATGTATCATGTCGGCAGACCAGGGGAAGATGGTTACACGACTCGGATGCTGGCCGCGTGGGGAGTCGATGGCCACAACTCGCATACCAACGTTTGCTCGAGCGGATCAAGAGCTGGCCACCACTGGTGGATGGGAATGGATCGCCCCAGTCCAGACCATGCAAATGCGAAGGTGATCCTTTTGGTGAGTAGTCACCTAGAGACAGGGCACTACTTTAATCCCCACGCGCAACGCATTATCGAGGGTAAGAAGAACGGAGCTAAGCTCATCGTTCTCGATACCCGCCTTTCCAACACAGCGACGCACGCTGACCACTGGTTGTCTCCGTATCCTGGCTCTGAGCCGGCCATCTTCCTCGCGGTGGCGAACTGGATGATCCAAAACCGTCGATACGACGAGAACTTTGTTCGGCGATGGTGGAACTGGCAGGAGTATATGGAAATGGTGATGGGTGAACCTCGTGCCTCGTTCGAGCGTTTCTTGGAAGTTTTGGGAGAGCTCTATGAGAGCTACACATTCGACTTCGCTGCTGCTGAGTCCGGCCTTGAGGTCGAGACACTGCAAGAGGTAGCCGAAATGATTTCTTCGGCGGGAACGCAGTTATCCGCCTATAACTGGAGGAGCGCTGGGTCAGGAAATTTGGGAGGTTGGCAGGTCGCTCGAACCATGACTTTCCTAGGCGCACTTATGGGTTCTCTCGCAACTGAGGGAGGAACGTTTCCGAACTCCTGGAACAAATTCACTCCGAAGCCTCCTAGGCTTCCCCACCAGCACCCTACAAGATGGAACGATGTTTTATGGCCGAATGAGTATCCGTTGGCGTTGATGGAAATGTCGTTTTTGATGCCGTATTTGATGGAAGACCAAGACTCGTTTGTTGACGTGTATTTCACCCGGGTTTACAACCCCGTTTGGACCAATCCGGATGGATTCAGCTGGATCGAGATGCTGCGGAACGAGTCGCGGATTGGACAACACATAGCGATGACACCGACGTGGAACGAGACGGCGTATTTTGCCGACTATGTGCTCCCAATGGGGCACTCATCGGAGAGACATGATTTGACGTCTTACGAACAGTATGACGGGCAATGGATTGGCTTCCGGCAACCCGTCCTTCGCGCAGCTCGTGAGCGTTTAGGTGAGCAAATCAACGACACCCGCGATGTAAATCCAGGCGAGGTGTGGGAGGAGAATGAGTTCTGGATTGAGCTGACATGGCGTGTAGATCCAGATGGGTCTCTAGGGATCCGGAAGTTTTTCGAGTCTGTTAAAGATCCGGGCCAAAAGATGACTGTCGACGAGTACTATTCGTGGATCTTCGAAAACTCAGTTCCGGGACTACCGGATGCCGCTAAAGCTGAGGGTATAACACCGTTTGAGTATATGCGTCGCTACGGTGCATTCGAAGTTTCGAGTAAGGTTGGTAAGGTATTCGAGCAGCCGGTTGCAGACGCAGAGTTAGAGGATGTCCGTGTGGATGAAGCCGGTCGTGTTTTCACCCGTGCACCGATTCCTCCGAGCCCTAAGGCGCCGGGTGGGACGAAGATCGACCCAGATAAAGAAGGACGTCGTCGTGTTGGTGTTCGCGTAGATGGAGAGATTGTAAAAGGGTGGCCTACTCCTTCCGGTAAGCTGGAATTTTGGTCGCGTACTCTGCATGAATGGGGTTGGCCTGAGCTTGCGACGCCGACGTACGTGAAGAGTCATGTTCACCAGCAGAATCTCGACTCGGATCAGATGCCACTGATTACTACGTTTAGGGTCCCTGTCCAGATTCATACACGAAGCGCCAATGCAAAGTGGCTCGATGAAATCGCCCATACGAACCCGCTGTGGATCCACCCCCAAGACGCGTTGCGAGTAGGGATCGAAAAGACTGGAGATCTCGTTCGTGTTGAGACAGAAATAGGATATTTTGTGCTCAAGGCGTGGATTACGGAAGGGATCAGGCCAGGTGTAGCTGCGTGCAGTCACCATATGGGTCGTTGGAAGCCGGAGGGACATGAGGGCCAACGTATCGGAATGATGACGGTTGCCATCGACCAAGAGGGTTCAGAGTGGGGACTCAAGCGTAGGAAAGGAGGGGGCCCGTTTGAGTCCAGTGATCCGGACACCCTTCGCGTATGGTGGACTGACGTCGGAGTGCATCAGAACCTAACCCATCCCGTACATCCTGATCCCATCTCTGGGATGCACTGCTGGCATCAGGCAGTAAGGATTAAACCTGCGCAGCCTGGGGATTCCTTCGGAGACGTGTCGGTGGACACGTCCAAATCACGTGCTGTATACGACAAATGGCTCGAAATGACTCGCTCCGCGTCTGAGCACTCACCGAATGGAACGAGACGCCCTTGGTGGATGCTGAGGCCGGTCAGACCTGAGCGCTCTGCTTATGACTTGCCAAAGCCTGAGCTGAGCGGTGTCTAAGGCACCTCCTGCACCGGTCCAAGCAGTTAGGGGGCTCGCAGTTTTAGCAGAATCTCCGGGTGACGAACACGCTGCAATCGCCTGTGCACTTGGACTTGAGTCGGTTCCATCATTGGCGGAGTACTCGGACCTGTTTCTTTTTCAACTTTATCCGTATGCATCGGTTTACCTCGGCACGGAAGGAATGATTGGAGGTACAGCCCGTGATCGCATCGCCGGCTTTTGGCATGCCGTAGGCCTGCGCCCACCCAGAGAACCCGATCATTTGGCTTCACTGTTAGGTCTTTATGCGTCACTCATTGAGCGGGCCGAGCGGGGAGAATCGGAAGCTGAAGCGTTGCTTTCGTTTCAGGCAGCCTGGACACTTTTGATGGAACATCTTTGCCCGTGGGTATTCGCATGGCTAGACAGGATGCAGGAACTTTCCTCTGGGTTCTATGCGTCGTGGGCTTCGTTGCTACAAAGATGTCTCATGGAGGAACTGTCAGGAGAACGTTCGATTCGGTTTGCTGATGACGCAGTGGACTCTGAGATCGCCTCTTTGCAGCATCTGAGAGATGTTCCATCACTTCCTGACCCCCGCAGGCATGGCTCTGAGAGCTTCGTCACAGGTCTCCTAGCGTCGATTAGTAGTGGAATGATCATTACGCGCGCGGATCTTGGGCGGATCGCTCGCTCTCTTGATTTAGGTTTACGAGCTGGTGAGCGCCGATATGCGCTAGAGCACCTGATTGCCCAAGACGCTGAGGGTACTCTGAGGGCTTTGGTCTCGGAAGCTCATCGTCAGGGCGACATCCACAAACATCGTATTAAGTGGCTGGGTGAGTCCTCAGAACACCTTTCTCGTCGATGTTACTCTACTGCAGCATTACTTGATGAGTTGGTTCAGGAAGATCTGAAATGAAATCGACTCCGCCTTCCCGACTGTCGGGTTCGGATGTGATTGCTGGGCTCACTGTGGCGCTCGTTCTGATTCCTCAGTCGATGGCTTATGCTGAATTGGCGGGTCTGCCACCCCATCATGGACTATACGCCGCCGGTCTTCCACTTATCGCTGCGGCATT
Source organism: Gemmatimonadales bacterium UBA2975 (assembly GCA_002348265.1). Taxonomy (GTDB): domain Bacteria; phylum Gemmatimonadota; class Gemmatimonadetes; order Longimicrobiales; family Gaopeijiaceae; genus UBA2589. The sequence continues at coordinate 40,343 of DEAT01000070.1, forward strand.
TCTCGCTTCTTCTCCATACCTTCAGACCGGTCCGGTAGCACTCACCGGCTTACTTACTCTTGGTGCATTACTGCCGCTCGCTCCTTCGGGCACAGTCGAATACGCTAAGCTCGCAGCTCTTTTAGCCCTTGTTGTTGGAGTAGCTCGTCTTTTGGTAGGGATGCTGAAGGCGGGTTGGGTCGTGTACCTAATGTCGCACTCGATGATGACTGGATTCCTTTCGGCTGCGGCTATCCTGATCGTTTCCTCTCAGGTCCCGGCTGCGTTGGGAGGTGTGGCACCTCTGCAACTCGGGGTTTTGCCACGAGCTTGGCATGGCTTAACGCATCCAGAAAACTGGGAGATGGCTTCAATAGTAATGACACTCATTACGATCGGAACGATTGTAATGGCTGCTAGAATTCATCCACTGGTCCCGGGAGTCTTAATAGCATCGTTAACGGGGCTCGGATTCTCCCTGGTGACAGGCTATACGGGGCCAACGGTTGGGGAGATTCCGTCAGGCTTCCCAATCCTGTCGATGGATCTTCCTTGGGATATGCTTCCAGCCTTAATAGTCCCTGGACTTGTGATTTCGGTGATCGGCTTCGCTGAAGGTGTGTCAATTTCTAGGGTTTTAGCATCGGAAGATCGCCAACATTGGAATGCTGATAGGGAATTCATATCCAAAGGAATGGCAAACGTGGTAGCGGCGGTTACCGGTGGACTGCCTGTAGGTGGTTCTCTCTCTCGCACCAGTCTGAACCGTCTGGCAGGAGCACAGAGCCGATGGTCTGGTCTCGTCACCGGCGTAGCCGTAATAGCCTTCCTTCCGATCGCCCACATGCTATCGGCACTGCCTAGAGCGGTGCTATCGGGGATCATTATTGCTGCCATCTGGAAGTTGGTTCGTCCCCAAGACATGATTCGCATTGTGAAAACGTCTGTGCCTCAAGGGATCGTCGCTTTTGTGACCTTTTTAGGGACCCTCGTGATGGCACCTCACATAGATAGAGCGATTCTCCTTGGCGTTGCGATGTCGGCAGCTGTGCACTTGTGGAGAGAACTTACGCCCACAGTTGTATCCTCTCGTGAAGGGGATCAACTCATTGTCGATCTTTCAGGTGTCCTTTGGTTTGGGTCAGCCGCAGCTCTAGAGGACCAGCTATTTGAGCAACTGGCCGAAGATCCTGACCTTAACAAGGTAGTGTTGCGTTGCTCAGGTTTAGGGCGAATCGACTTTTCTGGAGCGAATGTGCTCCATGAGATGGTTGATCATGCGGGGAGGGCTAATATCGAGCTCACGATTGAGGACGTACCTGATCATGCTCTCCGATTACTTTCGGCAGTTGGACTTTTGACCTTGTCCGAAACAAAGCCTGCTCAGCATCGGTAGTTTCAGGCAGCGTAGCTTCATACCTAGGTGGATCGTCGCCTTGTGAAATGGGCTAAAGTAGGCCCGATAGCTCAAGTGGAGATATGAAAAGTTTGGCTTGATTGCTACTGCGATCGCAGGCGCCGCAGGTGTCTTGGTTCACGTGAAGTCACGGTATTTTGTAAAGCAGAGGCTACGGTATACGTCTTTCGTGGATAAGCCGATGCTGGGGGTTTGGGTTGGAATAGGTGCTACAATTGTGGCCACTCCGATCGTGGCTGCACTCCCGATAGTGGATGCGGGCACTGCTATCGCCTTAGGTGTAGGTATGGGAACGGGCGTGGCTATGGGGGTTAAGGATTCCGAGCGATCGACGAAGCTTCTTGACGACTGATCTCTATCAAAAGTGCTTTGGAGATTGAGGATCAGTTAATTGTCGATGAGGGCTCTGTGATCGCTGAATATATAAGGGCGCGTATGCGCTGGTGGTCGTCGAGTCCGTTCGCAGGAATGACTTGCGTGAAGTAGAGCACTATCAGGTTTTCGACGGGGTCCACCCAATAGGTGGAATGGTAGGCACCACCCCACCCGAACTCTCCCTCGGATCCGGGTATCCCGGCGGCCCCTACGTCGAGTCTTACCGAGAAACCTAGCCCGAATCCCATCCCCGGTTCGTCGATGTACAGATCCCCCACGTGATTTTTTGTCATTAGACTGACACTTGAAGGGGAGAGTACCCGAGTTCCGTTTAGCTCACCCTCATTCAACAGCATTTGAAGGAAGCGGCTATAGTCCCTAGCAGTGGATAGCAGACCTGCTCCACCGGAAAAACTTATTCTGGGACCTTCGATATATTGTCCTTGGGTTTCCATAGCAGAGCCTTCGGGTGCCCGGCGCAGGTTGTCGTTAAGGCTGTACACTGTAGCGAGTCGCTCTTTTTTCTCAATTGGTAGATAGAAATGGGTGTCGTGCATCCCTAGTGGCTCGAGGATTCGGTTTTTCAAAAATTCGTCCAGGCTCGTCCCAGATATGACTTCAACGACTGCCCCTAGTATGTCGGTACTATATCCGTATACGAATCTCTCTCCTGGTTGGGCTTGAAACGGGAGTGTCGCCATCAGGTTTACCGTCTCGATCATGGGTTCATTTCTGTGAGCGAAGTACCATCCGGTGATCCCGGCTTTATGCCAGGCCTCGCCTCCGGGATCCCAACCGTACCCGATGCCAGCGGTATGTGTGAGCAGGTCTCGGACCGTTATGGGGCGTCTAGCCGCTACGATTTGATATCCGCTACTAGAGGCTTCTGCGACCGTTGTGGACGCGAATGAGGGGATGAACTTAGATACAGGGTCAGAGATCAGAAGGTCGCCGTCTTCTTGGAGCATCATTATTGCAACACTCACCAGTGCTTTGGTTTGCGAGGCTATCCGGAAAATGACGTCTTGACCCATGGGCACATCAGCTTCGATATCGAGCTTTCCAACAGCTTCGTGGTATACGACTCGCCCGTCGCGAAGCACCATAGCCACCGCCCCGGGAATACGGTTGGCGTGCACGTATTTTTTCAGTGCTCCAGTGAGTCGGTCGAGCCGGGACGAAGACATGCCTACTTCCTCCGGCAGTGCAGTCGGTAGTTCCTGGGCGGATACTGAGATTGGCGTTCCGGATGCGGCTACCAGTATTGCTATTGCAAGGAGTACGAACGCAGCTAGAGCGCGAATCCGTCGATCAACTGTATAGAGGTAAGAACAGTGGCGAGCACACACAGAGATGGTGAGCATATGGGATCAGGATAGTGTGGCGGACTGAGTTGGTTTCTTAAGATCGCGAATTGTGGGTCAATTGTGCGCCATAGCAATAGATGCTTGAGCCTAGCTAGATGACACGACACGTTGTTGATAGACGTAAGGCCGTATTGTGGACTACGACAACTTTTGAGGCTTTGTATGAGCGATGTACCTCGAAGCATCCCTATAGACAGACGACAACTCCTAAGAGTGGGCGCAGCCAGTGTTGGCGCGGCGGGATTAGGCCTGGGTGGTTTTGGAGGCCTGACGAATCTTTCTGCAGATGAGGTGGCTCGACTTCAGGAGCGCCCACATCTTGGTCCGGCTCCAGCCAAGTTGTTTGCTGCGGACCCGATTGAAGTGGTTCGGGTTGGGTTTGTGGGCGTAGGGCTCCAGGGAGGGGCCCATGTTCAAAATTTCTTGCGTATAGACGGGGTTGAGGTCGTCGCTATCGGGGACATCAACAGATCGCGTGCAGAGGAAGTCGCAGGATGGGTCGAGGCGGATGGTCGGCCTAGTCCGACGCTTTACACCAGAGATGAATGGGACTTCGTTCGGATGTGTGAGGAAGAGGACTTGGACCTAGTTTTCACGTCCACACCTTGGGAGTGGCATGTGCCCGTTTGCCTTTCTGCCATGGAAAATGGGAAGCACGCGGCGACGGAGGTGCCGGCTGCCTACACGGTAGAGGACTGTTGGAAGCTCGTTGAGTACGCCGAGAAGTACCAGAAACACTGCGTAATGATGGAGAATTGTAACTACGATCGTCCAGAGATGATGGTGTTCCGGATGGCACGCCTGGGTTTGTTCGGAGAACTCCTCCATGCTGAATGCGGTTATTTGCATGATCTTCGAGCGATAAAATTCGAGGATAAAGACGAAGGGCTCTGGCGCAGGGCTCATGCCATGGTTCGGGACGGGAATTTCTACCCAACACATGGACTTGGCCCCGTGGCAAACGTCTTTGACATCAACCGGGGAGATCAGCTCGACTATCTCGTGTCGATGAGCACACCTTCTCGAGGGCTACAGAAATGGCAGCGTGAACATCTGCCTCAGGGTGATTCAAAGCGGGCCGAGCAATACATTCAGGGGGATGTGAATACAACGATGATCAAGACGCTGCACGGGAAGACCATCTATGTGAGTCACGACACAAATCTCCCCCGGCCCTACTCTCGCATTCACATGGTCCAGGGGACTCAAGGTTTATTCCATGGATATCCGCATCGCGTGCATGTTGAGGGGATCAGCCCAGACCACCAGTGGGAGGACTGGATGAACCTTCGGGATGAGTACGACCACCCGATCTGGACCGAACTCGAAGACCGCTCCGCGGGTGCTGGACATGGCGGTATGGACTACATCGAAGATTACCAACTGGTGAGAGCACTTCGTGAAGGTAAGCCGACTGATATGAATGTGTACGATGCTGCGATGCTTTCGGTTATCTGTCCGCTTACGGAATGGTCTGTGGCGAACCGATCGCAGCCAGTTAATGTGCCAGACTTTACCCGAGGTCGGTGGGCAGAGTGGCCGCGCCTCGAATTCTTGGGGGCGCCGGTCGTCGAGTGAGTTGTATCGAAGACCTGTTTAAAGAGGTGTACAACTGCTCCCCTACTCACAGGGTGCGAGTACCGGGCAGAGTGAATTTGATTGGCGAGCACATTGATTACAATGGTTTGCCTGTGTTCCCCATGGCTCTTCAGCGGGCGGTCCGAATCGTGTTTCGTCCTCGGAATGACAGCATGGTAGTCCTGCACTCGAGCGATGAGCGGTTTCCCCCTGTCGAGTTTGAAATCGGGCCGAAGATTGAGAGATGGAGCAAGGGATCGTGGGGTAATTATGTGAAGGCGCCCGCCAAGGAATTGGCTTGCCGTTTTGAGATTCAGCGCGGCTTTGACGGGATGCTTCAGTCAGATATCCCGGTGGCGGCGGGCCTGTCTTCATCTTCTGCTATTGTAAACGCAGTAGGCCTAGCACTCGCGCATGTGAACGATGTTTTAGCAGAGCCCGGAGAGTTCGCTGTCTTGATGTCGGAGGCGGAACTCTTCGTCGGAACTCGCGGAGGAGGAATGGACCAAGCGATTTCTCTTGGCGCAAAGGATGACTCGGCTGCTAAGATTTCGTTTAATCCGATCCGACTTCAGTATGTGACTGTTCCCGATGACTGGTGCTTTATAATCGCTGATTCGGGTGAGATAGCGGAGAAATCGGGTTCACTCCAAGTCGAGTACAACCTGCGCCGCACTCAGTGTGAAAAGGCGTTACAGGTCATAAGTGCCAAATTGCTGAAACAAGGTGTTACAGAGGGGCTGTATGAGTCGTACCAAGAGTTGTGTGCATCATTGGATGCAGAGGTCCTGCTAGATTTCGCTGAAAAATTTCTCACAGAAACCGAACATAGATGTTTTCGGCATGTAGTGACGGAGGCTGGTCGAGTAGAGGCAGCGGTTGAGCGGATGCTTGCATCAGATATTCGCGGTTTTGGTGCTTATATGAATGCATCCCACGACTCACTGAAGACAGATTATCAGGTCAGTACTGAAGCGCTGGATGAGCTTGTGCAGGTTGCTAGAGAAGGGGGTGCGGTGGGAGCTCGCCTAACAGGAGCGGGTTTTGGCGGCTGTGTAGTTGCTCTGGTTGAACGCCGCAGAACGAGTGACGCATTAGGTGTTCTTCGGGCAGAGTATTATGAACGGAGAGGTCGAAAGAACCAGATGGATGAGAGTCTCTTTATAGCAGTCCCCTCCCGCGGTGCTTCCGTTCAAGTGATCTGAGACTCCTTCTAATATCTTAGCGCTAGGGTAGCGTAGGATCTCCAGTGACTTGGGCTCAGCTTGACTCGACTCGTCGAAAGGCAATCTTCAGCAGCCCGTAGCGTCCTGGCCCCACGTCAATGTTCCAACCGTTATCAAAGAAACTTCTACTGTCAGTGTTAGTAGCGTGCTTCGTGATTCAGTCTGGGCTGGTGTACTCTGACGACACAGACATAGTTCTTTCTGCCGATGCAGTTGAGGGTCGCAAGCTCTTCCACGAAGGGTCCTGTCAGGTTTGTCATCAGCTCTGGGGCCAAGGAGGATTTTTAGGTCCGGACCTTACGAATGCGTCGAGTCGAGTAGACGACACTCGCCTCGCCTCGCTTCTTACTGTGGGTAGTGGCCAGATGCCGGCATATGCATATGCTGACCGACAGATCCAATACATTCGTTCCTTTCTTGAGGAGATTGATCGGCCAGAAGTAGGGCGCGGACAGCTACGACTGGGTGACCCAAGTACTTCCGTGACCCCTCAGGTTGCGTTTGACGTAGTGGTGAGAGCGTCGGCATCGGGTGATGAACTCAAGGGTTTCGAAACGTTTTCTTCTGGAATTTGCTCGGCTTGCCACTTTCCATTCCAGTCTTCGATTGTAGGCGCTCCAGACCTTTCAACGGTGACGGAGCGTCTTGGTGTCGAGGATCTCATAGAGGTTCTCAAGAGGGGTAGGCCAGAGAGAGGTATGCCCCCGCCTTCACCCGTACTTTCTAATGAACAACTCGACCACCTGATCAAGTACTTAGACTGGTTATACCAGAATCGCTCTGGGCTTATGGCGGAGTGGGACGATCTTCAGGCGGGGCGTACCGTAGATTGGAGGAAACTTGACTGGTGGGAGTTCCGATGACCTCGAATGAGACCCAGGGCTTGAGGACACCTGTCGACTTAACCTGGCCGTCTGCGGTTGGTGGTGTTTGGCTGCCTTTTGAGGCCGGAGATCCGGTTCGTCAGTTCGCCACGATCATGTTTATCCGCGGTGGATTGATCGCGATAGCTGTAACTCTGGTGGCAGGAATGCTAGGTGCGCTGTATTCGATTCCAGCCTTGGCTCCGAGTTTTCAAGCACTAGGCATCGATCTACGACAATTGCGTCCTGTGCATACGACCTTTGCCTCTGCTTGGATCTTCCTTGGCGGTGTGGCGGTGGTGCATCGGTGGCTGCAGGACTACGGTGGCATAGCGACCAGCGGTGATCGAATTCGACTTCGGGTTCAAGTGGTTTCTTGGTCGATCGCTGGAGTGGGTATTCTGGCTACACTAGCTATGGGCATTGGATCAGGTCGCGAGTATGTAGGTTTCCATCCCGTGTTCAGTGCACTGATTTTAATCGGTTGGCTTTGTTACGCGTGGAATTTTTTTCGTGTTGCTGGACCGAATTTTTTCCAAAGGCCACTGTACATGACGATGTGGGGCGTTGGTATGCTCTTCTTCATCGTCACTTTCATTGAACAGCACCTTTATTTAGTCCCGAGCATCTTCTCCAATCCGTTGCAGGATCTTCAAGTACAATGGAAGGCAACGGGAACATTAGTTGGTGCTTTCAACCTCTTCGTATATGGCTCGGTCATATACATAGGTGAGAGGATCAGTGAAGATCCCAAATACGGACACTCACGAGTCGCCTATGCACTTTTTAGCGTAGGGTTATTGAACTCATTTACAAATTTTGCGCACCATACGTACCACTTGCCTCAGGACCACGTAATCAAGTGGATTTCGTTCGTGGTGAGCATGATGGAAATCTCGATTCTATGCAGAGCGATCTATGACCTGTGGAAGCTCGTAAGTGCAACGGAGGGAAGTGCATTTTGCGCCGCACGTGGATCATTTACGGCATCTAAATATTGGTCGGTCTTTATTCTGCTTACTGCAGTGCTGATCTCAGTTCCGCCGCTGAATGCGATAATCCATGGAACTTATGCAGTTACTGGTCACGCTATGGGTGCAACCATCGGCATTGATACTATGGTGCTGATCGGAGCCATTATATGGATTCTCGGAGAGCACTTGGCCGCCCGAGAAGGGGCAGAATCGGTGGATTCTCTAAATACGCGAGAGATGAGAAACATCATAATTGGGCTCAATGTCGGGGTCGCAGCCCTCGTTGGATGGCTTCATCTTTCGGGAACGATTACCGGTATTGGTCGTTCTGCCTTCGCACCAGGAGAGGTATATGTTCCGCCTTCGTGGCTGCCAATGTGGAACGGTATCCTGTTCACGGTCACTGGCTTCTTCGCACTCGTTTTCTTCGTGGCCCTGCTCTTGAAGCTTACACCGGTGGCGTTCCGTTACTGGTGGGTAAGTGACGTCAGGGCGTAGCCCGCGGTCTCTTCCATAGCCGCGTCAGGTCAGGCCAACACGGGGAAGAGTCTTGAGAAGCGCTAATGAGGCGATCGCTGCAGTGCCAAGGCATACGCCGGCCAGTATCGCTTTACCATAGAGCAGGTAGCCGGTTCCGAGAACGGCACCGTAGACGACGGTGACACCGAGGAACCAAGCAAGGAAGGCTGCCGAAGCGCTTTCGGCACTGCGATCTTCCTCTGTAAGTCCTAAGCCAGCTCCGGACCATCCGTTGCCCATCGGCCGAATGAGCCGATGGAATGACTTTAGCGTCTCATGCTCAGTCGGCGGAGTAAGAAATGTTACTGTGACCCATCCAGCCGTAGTAATCAGAACGCCTAGGACCAATTGAAGCGACGGATCAATCTCCTTGAACCCTAGTGCGTCGTGTCCGAACTGGAAGTAGAGAGCTACAAGAAACGATATGACCATAGCTGACAGCTCGCTCCAGGCGTTGATTCGCCACCAGAACCAACGCAATAGGAAGACCAAGCCAGTTCCTGCACCTATCTGAAGGAGAATCTGAAATGCCTGCAGTGCGTTCTCTAGCCAGAGAGAGATGGCTCCAGCTAGTGTGATGAGAAAGACGGTCGCAAGCCTGCCGATTCGCACATACTGCTTCTCATCCTCGTTGGGCGCCATGAATCGACGGTACACATCATCTACCATATAGGAAGCTCCCCAGTTGAGGTGTGTGCTTATGGTTGACATGTACGCGGCTGCCAGGGACGCTACGACTAAGCCTAGTAAGCCTGACGGGAGGAAAACGAGCATCGCGGGGTATGCAAGATCGTTACGCACGATCGACGGATCGACGTTGGGGAACGCAGCCTGGATCGATTCTAGGGTTGGGTAAACAACGAGAGAGGCAAGCGCAACGATGATCCAGGGCCAGGGTCGGAGTGCGTAGTGGGCGATGTTGAACCACAGGGTCGCTTTCATGGCGTGGTTTTCGTCCTTGGCAGCTAGCATTCGTTGGGCCACATACCCTCCTCCGCCAGGTTCGGCGCCTGGGTACCAGGTGCTCCACCATTGTACCGCGATGGGGATGATGAAGACGGTCGAAGCTGTTTTCCAGTCGGAAAAGTCAGGTAGGAGAGACAGTTTCTCTGTGACCGTCGGGTCACTGAAGAGTCCCGTGAGCCCTCCTACTTGGGGTTGTGCCAAGGCGTACCACGCGGCAGCAACCGAGCCGATCATTGCGACGCCGAAGAGAATCAGGTCGGTTACGACCACGCCCCACAGTCCTGACGTAGCGGAGTAAATTGTGGTTACGACTCCTGCAACGAGCACTACTTCGTACTTTGAAGCTCCGAGGAGCACTCCACCAATTTTGATAGCGGCGAGCGTAACGGTCGCCATTATCATGCAGTTGAAGAAGATCCCCAGATAGACTGCTCTAAATCCTCTCAGAAATGCGGCGGGTCTTCCCGAGTAACGGAGTTCATAGAACCCGATGTCCGTGGAGATGCCAGATCTCCGCCAAAGCTTAGCGTAAAAGAACACTGTGCACATACCAGTGATAACGAATGCCCACCAAACCCAGTTCTGACTCACACCGCCAGTACGGACGAGATCGGTCACCAGGTTTGGAGTATCTGTTGAGAAAGTCGTTGCAACCATCGACGTTCCAAGGAGCCACCACGGCATCGAGCGCCCGCCCAAGAAGAACTCATCGGACTTGGATCCGGCCCGGCGTGCGAACCAGACTCCTATAGATACGGCCACCACGCCATACACAGAGATGACAGTCCAGTCGAGTAGCGTTAGTTGCATTGGGTTATCCCAAACGTGCCAGGGCGTCGGCTAGATCCGCGGGGTACACCCCTGCGGCTCGCCGCTCCGCAAGAACGGTCTGAGAACCTGAGCGGTCTGCTGCGTGCGTGATGCCCAGCCACGTATCTTCTGCCCGCAGTACACGAACGCGCGTGGTTCCTAACTCAATCTGTGCGTTGAGTGATGTCGAGAGGAAATATTCCGCTTGTGTGTCCGATCCCCAGTACTCAAGAAAATGACGAAACTGCCGATGCAGGCTTCGGATGATCGACGGTGTAAATCCCCATAGGTTCATTGAGACGATTTCGTCACCCAAAAGTTCTACTGGACTACCATCTATAGTCGAGCCTGTTATTAAGTGATCATCGCGCTGGATATTCCTGACTTCTGTGACACGCTCAAGCATGTCATTCGGACCTAGGACACACACACCTCGAGCTACACCTCCAGCTCCGGAGAGCGTCCTGTCCAGTGAGTAGCCGACTAGTGTGGCTGCGCCCTCACCTTGAGGTTTTTTGCCGCTCATCTCCTCGAACAGAAGTCGGAAGGCACCGGGTCCATATAGGTCGTCTGCATTGCACACTGCGAAAGGGCCTTCAATCTGGGAAGCTGCGCAGAGTACAGCATGCGCAGTACCCCATGGCTTGATACGGTCGGGTGGAGCTCTGAAATCCGAGGGTAATTCGTCCAGCTCCTGACAAACAAAGTTTGTCTCGAATTTATCCCCTATCGTGTCGTTAACATGCTGCTTTACGTCCTCCAGGATCTCCCTACGCACCACATAGGTTACGGATTGGAATCCAGAATTAGCCGCATCGTAGACGTTGAAATCCATTATTGCTTCGCCACTGGGACCGAGTGCGTCTAGCTGTTTGAGGCGTCCGTATCTTGTTGAGAGGCCTGCGGCCAGAACGACGAGTGGGAAGCTCAAGGGAAATTACTCGGAGTTGGTGGATATTGCTTTTGGTAAGTGAATGTTCACTCAATAGGCTTATTGGCGCGAGTGTTTAAGTTCCCGTTGGGCAACACTTCTCGGGGGGTTGCACAGACAAAAATGTGATAATATTCATTATTTATGAATAATTCCTCGCCCAACACTGTGGTTCTGAAATTCGGGAGCAGGCTCCTAACAGACGGTTCTAAGGAGTTAGATACGGCGCAAATGGCAACTGTAGCCAGGACGGTTGCGGCGTCAGGCGAGCGAAATGTGGTAATAGTATCAAGCGGCGCCGTGGCGGCGGGGTTCAGAAAGGCGGGTCACGCGGTGCCGCCAACACGAACCGCTGCGCGACAGGCAGCTGCGGCAATAGGTCAGGGACGCCTGATGAAGCTTTGGAGCGATGCATTTCAGGAAGTTGGGCTCACGGTGGGTCAGGTGCTCTTGACTAACGACTGCCTGCGAGACCGACGGCGTTACGTTGCGGCCAGAGGAGTGCTACGCGAACTGCTACAGGCTGGGGTGATCCCGATTGTAAATGAGAATGACACAGTGAGCGTAGATGAGATTACGGTCGGTGATAATGACAATCTGGCAGCCATGACGGCGTCGCTCGTTGACGCGGACCTTCTGGCTTTGTTGACTGATGTGCCTGGTGTGTATGATCGAGATCCCGACGTTGATTCAGGAGCAATGGTTGTTTCATGCGTTTCGAGTGCACAAGAACTACGCGCGCTCTGTTTCGGAAAGAAACAGGTTGTTTCTACTGGGGGAATGGAGACGAAGCTAGAGGCAGCTGAGCGGGCTGGGCGTTATGGTGTGCCGACTGTGATTGCGGCTGGAAACGACCCGAGAGTGCTAGAAACCCTGCTCGCGGGTGGGCATGCGGGGACGCGTATCAAAGCACATGCTGAACCACTTCAAGCGCGTCGGCACTGGATGGCTGTACAGAAAGGTTTGACTGGATGGCTAGTTATAGATGACGGTGCTGTGCGCGCACTTCGTCGTCGCGCGAGTCTGCTTCCACGCGGTGTGGTTGGAGTCGGAGGGCGATTCCGGCGAGGGGATCTGGTGGCGGTGGTTGACGATCAAGGGGTTGAGCACGCTCGAGGTATAGTACGGTTCGATGATCGCGAAGTAGAGCGCATTCGGGGTATGCATACCGAAGAAGTGAAGATTGAGCTTGGTTTGGAGACCGGTACAGTTGTGATGCGCCCTGATCGGTTGGTGCTATCCAGTCATGAGGTTCACGCGTGAAGACCGTTGAGGCTCTTTCAGTGATAGACCAGATGACTGCCGACGCACGCAAAGCTGGGTGGCACATGGCGCGGTCTACTGCAGAAGAGAGAAGAGAGGCGCTGCATGCTATTGCTGTCGCGCTCGAAACTGAATCATCCCAAATCGTGTCGGCGAACGCCGTAGACTTAGGGAATGCCGATCGCAGTGGTATCACGGGTGCGATGCGCAACCGCTTGGTCTTAAACTCTGATGGGGTGACCAAGCTTGCGGCCGCTGTCCGTGAAATCGCAGAGCAGCCGGACCCGCTCGGTGAACTGGAGGATCAGGTAGTCCGCCCTAATGGACTTCGGGTCGCTCGTATGCGCATTCCTTTGGGTGTGATAGCGATGATCTATGAGAGTCGCCCAAATGTGACTGCAGACGCGGCAGCACTCTGCTTGAAGGCTGGTAACGCAGTGATCCTGAGAGGTGGTTCTGAGGCGATTCACACGAATCGATCGATTGCGAGTTCGGTGAAATTGGGGCTTGGCGCTAGCTCGCTTCCAGTAAAGTCCGTGCAGTTAGTTCCGACCACGGACCGCGAAGCCATTGATGTGCTCCTGACGAAAGAGGATGACATCGATCTAGTGATTCCGAGGGGAGGTGAGGGGCTAATCCGAGCAGTGACCCAGAAGAGTCGGATTCCGGTATTGCAACACTACAAAGGCGTTTGCCATGTCTACCTAGACGAGAGCGCTCCGCTAGATAGGGCCTCCAGCATAGTTCACAATGCTAAAGTACAGCGTCCGGGAGTGTGTAATGCGGCCGAGACACTCCTAGTACACAGAGGGGCATCTTCACTCCTGCCCGAGATTGCTCGGCGTTTGGTTGATGATGGTGTGCAGTTGCGAGGGTGTGATCGAACTGTCCCACTTCTTGAAAGCGTCGGGGTTCCTGCGGTCACAGCGAACGAAAGTGACTGGTTGGAGGAGTATCTCGACCTGATACTCGCGGTGAGGATTGTCGATGATATGGAGCAGGCGATTGAGCACATAGCTGAGTTTGGGTCAGGCCATACCGAGGCAATTGTCACGGACAGTAAGAGTTCAGCTGACCGATTTGTTACTGCAATCCAATCATCCACTGTGCTGGTTAACGCCAGTACAAGATTTGCGGATGGGGGAGAGCTTGGCCTCGGAGCCGAAATCGGAATCTCCACGTCGAAGCTTCATGCTTACGGTCCAATGGGGGCTAACGAGTTGACTACGAAGAAATTCGTGGTCCTCGGGGATGGTCAAGTCAGGCCTTAGGTCGGCGACAACGGCTTACCTGTTTCCTTGGCAAGCCTACCGCCTTCGTTAGAACTGTCACATCAAGTGCCTGACACGTACTTCGTATAGGATCGGTGCGATTATACGAACCTGAGTACCGAATAGGCTGAAAAGGTGCGGCTGGCCTGTTCGCATAAGGTCGGAGTAGAATGCCGGGCTCGGTATGATTTATGGCAAGAGAGTACCCAATGAACGTATTGCTACGACGCATGATCCTCGCTGCAACGCTAACGATCATCACGGGCGCACCCGTGAGCGGTCAGGAGGCGCGGGCCCGCTGGGAGCGGATGTGTCAGATTCGGGCGGAAAAGTTTGATCTGGTCATGCCCACCGCGATGGAAGACAACGATTTGGACATGTGGATCGTTGTTATGCGCGAAGGCCTGTTAGATCCACTTTGGGAGGCACTTGGCAGGGGCTATGTAGGCGATTGGGGCTTCTGGGTATTCACCAGTCAGGGTGCTCGTGTTGAGCGGGCAGTTCTAGGCGTTGGTGGTTATCGGCTTGAGCAGTGCGACGTATACGACTACTTCGGTTCCGCGGATGAGTTGGCAGATTACGTGGCTTCGCGGGACCCGGACCGGATCGGCGTTAATATTGCGGAATCCATCGGGGGCGCGGACGGCTTGTCATATACGTCCTTTAATCGCCTGAAAGAGCAGCTCGGGTCTTACGGCGATCGACTGGTCTCGGCGGAGCGTTTTGTGTCAGACTTTCGGGCGACACGGACGGCCGTTGAAATCGCGGCATTTGCTGAAGCGGGTGAAATCAGTCGTGAGATCGCAGAGCGCGCGTTTTCGAATGAGGTGATCACGCCAGGGCAAACAACATTAGAAGACGTCGCTTGGTGGATGTCAGACCAGCAGCTAGCCCGAGGCCTTGAATCGTCCTTCGATATGCCATCGGTCTACATCACAGGGCCAGACGGGATCGTGGCCACGTCCACTGACCGGATCATCCAGCGCGGCGACCTGCTTATGCTCGATTGGGGTGTCGGATTTTTGGACTTTTACACTGATATGAAGCGGATCGCATACGTGCTTCGGGAAGGGGAAACCGAGCCGCCACTCGGCGTACGTCACGCGTTTGAGCAGGGTCGGCGTGTCCGCGATATCATGAAGGCTACAATCAAGCCAGCGCCCACAGCACAGGAAGCACTCAACCGCACACGGACTGCACTGGAGGTCGCTGGCTTTAACCTTGTCGAGTTTAATCAGCCCTCCTCCGACCCGGATGTGACTGACGTGGTTCTGGGCCCGCATTCGGTCGGGAACTGGGGGCATGGAATTGGGCCGTCTTTGGCGTTCTTCAATCCGACGCGAATGACATACGAGTTACGGCCCAGCACGCTTATCTCAATTGAGCTTTTCGCTTACACAGCGAATCCAGCTTGGGACAATGAGAAGATAAGGATCCCGCTAGAGGATGATGCAGTGGTCACCGATCGCGGTGTAGAATGGCTTTACCCGGTGAACGACCGCGTGCTCGTTATCAAGTGATCGACTTCGACACAGAGGCGTCTCAAGTCAACCTCAAGACCTTCCCGGTATGCTTTGTTGCGGTTGTTGGTAGCCGGTAACATCCATGGCCCCTATTCTCTTTTTCTAGAATTCGTCGATTCAAGTTGCTCATGCCGAATATCGGTCATGGGCGTTCCATTCAATTGGAGGTCTTCAGGCATGAGACCACGGCTTCACCAAACCTCTCTTTTCGGGTTGAGTCTAACGCTGCTGATTGCGGGTGGATTGAACGCCCAGCAGGCAACGCGCACACAGCCTGTGGAGGGAATTCGGGACAACGGAACGGGTTACCACGCACTGACGAACGCGAGGGTTGTCCAGGCGCCGGGGCGGGTGCTCAACAACGCGACCATAGTCATCCGCGATGGTATCATTAAAGAAGTGTCGCGTGACGGCGAAGCGCCGGCAGGCGCTCGCATTTGGGACCTTAGTGGTCACACTGTCTATCCGGGCTTCATTGACGCTCATGCCGACCTAGGTATGGACGCTGTTCCAGAAGGTGGGGACGTCGGTCCGACGCACTGGAATCCGCAGGTTCGGGCGTGGTTCAGCACGACCGCGAACCTTCAGGACGATTCTCAACGCCGAGCTGCGCTCCGGTCACAGGGGTTCGGAACAGCACTAGCTGTGCCCGGTCAGGGAATCTTCCGAGGAACTGGCTCGGTTGTAAATCTTGGGGATGCTGGAGTTCGGGAAAGGGTGCTGGTGCCGGACATGATTCAAGCGATTGGGTTTCAGCGCTCGTTCGAACTCGGTGGTTCCTATCCGAATTCGACTATGGGCACCACGGCCCTCATGAAGCAGACCCTAATGGACGCCGACTGGTACATCCGTGCTTGGGATGCGTATGAGTCGAGTGGTCGTTCGTTCTTACCGCCTGAGACTAGTGAGGCGCTCGGTGCTCTCGAGTCAGTCGTTCAGGGAGGACAACCGGTGGTTTTTGAAACGAGTAGCGAGGAAGAATACCTTCGCGCTCATGCGATCGCGTCCGAGTTCGGCGTTCAGGCGTGGTATCGAGGTAGCGGACAGGAGTACCGGCTCATTGATGTCCTAAGGGATCGCCGTGACCCGCTGATTGTCCCCCTTGATTTTCCCGATGCCCCGGACGTCACAGATCCAGAAGCGGCGCTGAATGCGACACTCCAGGATTTGCGACACTGGTATCTGGCTCCTACGAGTCCCGCTCAGTTGGCGGATGCTGGCATTCCATTCGCGATAACGGCCGATGGCATGTCGTCGATTGCCGATTTCTTGCCAAATCTTCGGATAGCTGTAGCTCGCGGTCTTTCGTCCGATGACGCTCTTGCTGCATTGACGACCACGCCCGCGGGATGGCTTGGCCTGTCCCGAAGCCACGGGACGATTGAAGAGGGCAAAATCGCGAATCTCCTTGTGTCTGAAGGAGATCTCTTCACTCAGGATGCAGAGATCCGAGATGTCTGGGTTCAGGGTCGTGTGTACGATATCACCCGTCCGGCTCAAATCGATCCCCGTGGCACTTGGCGGATTACTTCTACTGACGAGTGGGGCTTTGACGCCATACTTACGCTTGAGGGACCAGTTAATCGCCTTCGGGGTCAGCTAGAGGTAGCCGCGGGATCGACGACGCGCTTCGACGGCGCACTGGTTAACCTCTCTTCTGCTGAAACAGTGGCCGAGACAGGCCGAATCGAGGTCAGATTCGACGGAGAGGAACTCGGATACCAGGGTACAGTCCTGCTCGCTGGATCAGTTCGTGGTGATGAGTTCTTTGGATGGACGTCCCTACCCAACGGAGCTGACCCGTCGTTCAGCGGCTCGCGCGAAGACGTGTATGAGGGCCCGGAGCGCGGTGCTGTCGCGATGAACGTGCCAGAGTTGGATCTTCCGTTCATTCGTCCGATGATGGAGTACGGGGTCAGTTCTATTCCAGAGCAGCCGGATGCAGTGGTGGTCCGCAACGCAACTATCTGGACTATGGGCCCGCAGGGTCGGATAGAAAATGCCGACCTCTTGATCCAAAATGGCGAGGTAGTTGAAGTTGGCACGAATCTCGATGCGCCTCGTGGCTCAGTGGAGATTGATGGGACGGACAAGCATGTCACTCCTGGGCTGATCGATCCGCACATCCACTCGGGAGTCAGTTCTGTCAATGAGTCGGGCTTCGCGATTGTACCTGAAGTTCGAATGGGTGATGTGGTAACGCACAACAACGTATGGATGTACCGCCAGCTAGCAGGCGGGCTGACCACCGCTATGATCAAGCATGGTTCGGCCAACCCAATTGGGGGCGAGAACGTGATTGTAAAGATGCGTTGGGGCGCTCTTCCTGATCAGATAGCGATGGATACAGATACGCGCACAGTGAAATTTGCTTTAGGGGAGAACCCCAAGCGGCGCCAAAACCGATATCCGGACACGCGGATGGGCACGCAGGAGATCATCCGTGATCACTTCCTTGCTGCCAGGGACTATGAGCGAGATTGGAGGAGTTGGGAGGAGAATCAGGAGGGGATCCCACCTCGTAGCGATCTGCGAATGGAGGCGATTCTAGACATCCTGAATCAAGAACTTCTCATTTCGTCGCACGGGTATCGTGCAGATGAGTTCCTTGCCTTGGTCCGTCTAGCCGAAGAATTCGACTTCCGCGTACAGACGCTGCAGCACGGTATCGAGGCATACAAGATAGCCCCTGAACTGGCCCAGTCCGGCGTCGCTGCTGTGGTCTGGAGTGATTGGGGTGGGTTCAAGATGGAAGCGTATGACGCCACGGCTTACAATGCGCGGGTTCTGATGGAGGCAGGAGTGACTACGTCACTCCACTCTGATAACAGTGAGATCGCCTCACGAATGAATTGGGAAGCGGGCAAGCTTCTGCGCACGGGCCTGACTGAGGAACAGGCGCTGTCTACCGTGACTATCCAATCTGCCCGAGCCATTGCAATCGATGATCGTGTGGGATCACTCGAGCCTGGAAAGGATGGTGACTTTGTAGTATGGAACGGTAATCCTTTGTCGCAGTTTACGCGTCCGGAGCAAACGTGGCTGGATGGACGGCGGTATTTTTCTATCGACGAGGACATGGAGCTTAGAGAACGGATCAAGGACGAACGAAGCCGTCTCATTCAGGCTGTGCTTTCTTCGCAAAACGGAAACGGCCCCCGTGCCGGAGGCGAATGATGATGAATATCAAGAATTCGATGAAGGTGAGTGTGATTGCGGCGATTGTTCTACCAATGGCGCTTAATGGGCAGGTACGGATGACTGTGCCGCCTCAGACGGAGGCGATCGCGATTGAGGGAGCTACCATCCATACAGTGACGAACGGCGTGATCGAGGGTGGGACAATCATCTTCAACAACGGGGTTATAACTTCGATAGGTGCCAACCTAGAGATTCCGGCAGGGACGAGGGTGGTCGACG
This sequence comes from Gemmatimonadales bacterium UBA2975, assembly GCA_002348265.1. Lineage (GTDB taxonomy): Bacteria > Gemmatimonadota > Gemmatimonadetes > Longimicrobiales > Gaopeijiaceae > UBA2589. The sequence continues at coordinate 58,825 of DEAT01000070.1, forward strand.
GAGGAGGTAAGCACATATATCCAGGTCTGATTGACGCATACAGTACCGTTGGAATTTCGGAGATTGGCGCGGTTGGGGTCTCGAATGATGTCAATGAACTAGGAGACTTTAATCCCAACGTCCGGGCAGATGTCGCGGTGAACGCGGAGAGCCGGCACATCGGCACGTCTCGATCCGCAGGAGTGCTTGTTGCTTTTAGCACGCCAGGTGGAGGACTCATCTCTGGTATGTCTTCTGCGCTAAGTCTAGAAGGATGGAGTTGGGAGGAGATGTCGATGGAGTCCTCGGCTGCTCTGAACGTGAACTGGCCCAACCCCAATCCTCGTCGTTTTCGAGGTTTTGGGGGACGTGGAGGTCCACAGGAGCCTCCGCCCTCATACGAGGAACAGGTTCAGGCTTTGAAGAATTTTTTTGCCGAGGCACGCGCATATCGGGATGCGATCGCAGCCGATGAGGAGGTGCGCACCGATTCGCGGTATGCCGCGATGGTGTCGGTCTTGGATGGTAAGATTCCGGTAGTCGTAGCCGCCGATGGAGCAGCGCAAATTAACGACGCAGTTACGTGGGCGCTTGAAGAAGATGTCGAGATAGTAATCCGCGGTGGAGCTGATGCTATTCATGTAGCCGACCGTCTCGTCGCTCATGACATTCCAGTAATCCTGACTTCTACAATGGCGGCGCCGGGGCGCGACTATGAGGGTTACGACGGAGCTTATACAATGCCAGCTCGACTGCATGAGGCAGGAGTGCGGTTCGCAATTTCGGGCGGTTCGGGTTCACTCTATACCAACCGCCTCCCTTGGGAGGCTGGCGTCGCTGTGGCATTTGGACTTCCGGAGGACGAGGCGCTCAAGGCGGTGACGATTAACGCTGCCGAATTTATGGGCGTAGCAGATCGCGTAGGCTCACTCGAGGTCGGCAAGCAGGCCACCTTTTTGATCACTACAGGAACACCGCTGGACATGACCAGCGACATTGAGCAGTCCTACATTCAGGGCCGCGAGATCGACATGATGGATATACAAAAGTTCTTTTTCGAAAAGTACATGACTAAGGTCATGCAGTATCTTCGGATCGTCATGTGACGATAGAGCGCTCTTTTTAGGAGCGAAACGCGCCTCTCCGATCTTTCTTGGTCCGGAGGGGCGCGTTTTTTGTAAATCTGATTGACTGGCGAGCGCGAGACGGATCAGGTCAAACTATGAGACTCTCTGCATAAACAGAGCCGGATCGCAGTTCGATCTTACCCGTCATAGGTATGGGTTTTCTCCCGACGAATGGTCCGTGACGTCGTGGACTGCGGTCAACTCCGGCACTGCGTCCCGGAGCATACGTTCAACACCTTGGCGCAGTGTCATGCGAGAAAGTGCACACCCTTGGCACCCACCACTCATTTCGACGTAGATGTCAGTGTCTTCTACATCCACCAGAGAGATCATGCCACCATGAGCGGCGATGGCTGGGTTCACTTGGTTGTCGAGAACCATTCGGACCGCGTCAGCAATTTCACCCGTCGGTTCACCGGAATCAGTTCGCTTCAAAGTCGATTTGGGTATCCGCTCTTTATCCGGACGTATCTCAAAACCACTTTCGTTGGCACGCTCCACATAGTCGACCGTGGCTCCTTCGAGAAGTTCCAAGTCTTTTTCTCGAATCAGCACCTCGATGTCGTTCACATGAAAAGAACGCTCGTCTTCTGCACTCTCGGAGATCTCTATCAGCGTGAGATCAAAATGAGGTGCTGTCGCGGGGCCAGTGACTGAAATTCGGAGAGCTTGGCCTGGATTAGGATCGCCAGCAAGAAAGGTCTCGAGAACCTTAGAGGCGTGATCGGTAAACTTGATCATTCTGATTGATAACAGTTGGAGGGTTTATGATATGAAGTTAATACACGTTCCGAGTTCATGGGTCCTTAAGAGGATGTTCCATAAAGCACTAGGAGGCGTTGATCACCCCATCGGCCCCCGGTACCTTTCCCGCTCTTCAGGAGTCCTGGAAAGACTCACGCCTTGAGGCTTTTTATGCCCACTCAGGATCTGATGGACAAGCTTGTTTCGCTGTCTAAACGTCGTGGATACATCTTCCAATCTTCCGAGATTTACGGCGGTACCGGTTCAGTTTGGGATTACGGTCCTCTCGGTGTGGAATTGAAGCGAAACATAAAAGAGCGCTGGTGGGCTTCGATGGTTCATCGCCGTGACGACATTGAAGGACTTGATGCAGCGATCCTTATGAACCCTCGAGTTTGGGAGGCGTCTGGTCATGTCGATGGGTTTACGGACCCGCTCATCGAATGTACGAACTGTCATCGCCGCTTTCGAGCCGACCTGCCAGAAGTAGCAGAAGGGCAGTGCCCAAGCTGTGGCAAGAAGGATGCGTTCACAGAACCGCGGATGTTCAATCTTATGTTCAAGACATTCATGGGTCCGGTGGAGGACTCGTCTGCGACAGTGTACATCCGCCCGGAGACGGCCCAGGGGATCTTCGTGAATTTTTTGAACGTACAGGGAGCTGCTCGGCAGAAGGTTCCCTTCGGCATCGCCCAGATTGGAAAGGCATTCAGAAACGAGATCACGCCTGGGAATTTTATCTTTCGGACTAGAGAATTTGAGCAGGCTGAGATGCAGTTCTTCGTCAAGCCGGGCGAAGACGACGATTGGTTTGCGCGTTGGATGGATGTGCGGATGCAGTGGCACAAAGACCTCGGAATCCGAGAGGAAAAGCTGAGATTCCATAAGCATGGACCCGACGAATTAGCCCATTATGCGAAAGACGCACACGATATCGAGTACGAATTCCCCTTCGGGTGGAAGGAGTTTGAGGGCATACACAATCGGACCGACTTTGATTTGGCTAGGCATCAAGAGTATTCGGGAAAACGGCTCGAGTACATCGATGCACCAACCAACGAGCGTTTCATTCCATACGTTATCGAAACGTCGATGGGTGTGGACCGTACCACGCTTGTTGTGCTAGCGGATGCGTATCGGGAAGAGGACGTAGAGGGTGAAACTAGGGTTTTGATGGCCCTGAGTCCGGAGATCGCTCCTGTAAAGGCGGCAGTATTCCCACTAGTTAAGAAGGATGGGATGCCGGAGCTTGCAAGGAAGATTCAATCCGATCTCCGTTCTGCAGCGATAAATTCGTTCTACGATCAGTCCGGGGCCATCGGTCGCCGATACCGTCGTCAGGACGAGGTTGGGACTCCGTGGTGCATTACAGTGGATGGCGAGTCCTTGGAGAAGGGAACGGTCACTATTCGGGATCGTGATACCCTTGAGCAGGTTCGGATATCAATGGATCAAGTAGTGACCTGGATCCAGGAGCAACTAAGCTGAGCGACGAAAAGCGGGTTAGGGATGATCTCATCATTTACGCTGCGGGAGAGATCCATTCTGACTGGCGAGACCAGCTCAGAGGATATCTCCGAGAGTTGGGTATCAACGCACATGTAGTGGGGCCGCAGGAAGTACACGATCGGTCTGACTCCGTCGGTGAAGACATTCTTGGCGAGCAGCCAGCACCAGTGTATCGAGACCTAATGGGTGCACGAGTGAATACCCTGAGGACCCGTGTCCTGATGCAAAGAGCCGACCTCTGTGTTGCTTACTTTGGACAAAAGTACAAACAGTGGAATACCGCTGCGGACGCCGGAGCGGCTGTCGCGAGTGGACTTCCCCTGATTTTGGTTAGGTCGGAGAATCACATCCATGCGCTCAAGGAAATTGATGCCTTGGCGACTCTCACCGTAGAAACGCTCGCGCAGGCGGCGCAGGCGTTGGCGTATATCTTCGAGTAGCGCCAGAGAGCTAAGCATCGCAATTTCAGCGACATGATACTGAGTGATATCTGGGACCAATTGAAGCGCCGGCGAGTCACGCGCGTAGTGATCGCTTATGCGGCATCTTTCTTTGTCGTACTTCAGATGGCAGATCTGGTCTTCGAGCCTTTGGGGTTTCCCGAGACCGCGTTTCGGGTACTTCTCTTCCTCGGCATAGCCGGCTTTCCTCTGGCCGTGGCGGTAGCATGGGCTTTTGATGCGACGCCCGAAGGGGTAAAAGAGACTTCGACTGAACGTGAATCTGGGCCTCGTCGATCTGCAGTACTCGTAGTCGGGGTCTCTCTCATTGTGGCAATTGGGGTTGGCTATTGGCAGTTCTCTGACCGACATAGCTCTTCAGGGGATGGCCCCGTAGATGTAGATGAGAATCTTATCGCCGTTATCCCATTTCGGGTCTCCTCAACGGACGACAGAGTTACGATTCTGCAAGAAGGTGTGATAGACATGCTGGCGCCGATGCTTCCGGGAGAGCCTCGGATAGTTGATCCCGGAGCAATGGTCAGTGCTTGGCGCAGACTTATCTCTGATGACCAAAAAGTTTTGAGTGAATCGCAAGCCGTAAGTCTTGCAAGTGACCTCGGAGCAGGGAGGGCACTGGTTGGTTCTATAGTTGGAGGAGGGGAGGGCTTTGCGATGAACGCTCGCCTTCTGCATGTCCCCACTGGAGAAGCCGTCGGCGATGCAACCGTAGATGGGTCAGCTGACCGGCTACGAGAATCCGTGAGCCAACTCGCCGGACAAGTGTTGTCTATGGAAGCCGGGATTGACCAAGGTCAGGTCGACTACCTGGACGATGTCCCAATGGATGCGCTACAGGCCTATCTGGAAGGGAGACGCGCATATCGTCAAACGGCGTACGTTGAAGCTCGCGGTGCCTTTTCTCGGGCCCTCGATATTGACAGCACCTTTGCGCTCGCTGCCCTAGGAGCTGTAGATGCTGTGCAGATGGGGTTGGATGCAGATCGCTTCAATTTCGGGGCTCGAGCTCGCCGACTCTTAGTGCAAAATCTTGATCGGTTGCCGCACCGAGACCGGGATTTCGTGAAGATTTTGCTTGACTACTCTAGCACTCGGCTTAGTGCGGTTGAACGGGTGAATAAGGGACAGGAACTGGTGCGGCGCTTCCCAGATAAGGCGGAGGCTTGGTATCTGTATGGCGACGCTTTTTTCCACGCTCAATATAGAGTTGCCGAGTCGGATTGGGGGCGTCAGGCACTTGAAGCATTCGATAGGGCGATCGAGATTGATCCGGGACTGATGGTAGTGGATCAGCATAGGGCTTTTGACATCTATTTGTCGGACGATACGGTGGGGTTACGAGCGCTCGTGGCATCCGAAGCAAGGTCGGACGTCATGTCCGAGAGTGTAATCTTGGCGCGAGCAGCGATGGCTTATATGCTCGGTGATCCTGAATCGCTCGAATGGTTCGAAGCCAGCCTAGAAACGTTGCCTTTTCCTGCAGCTCAGCTAGTTGCTTCAGTGGCAGCCTGGCCGACCGCCACGGTGCCTACAAGGCTTGTCGACCGAATTTTTGATCACATGGAGCGGTCAGCTTTTTCCGAAGCCGATCATCGTCAGGCGCTAATGCAGCGCTATGCCTATCTGCGGAATGGAGGACGTGCAGCTGAGGCAGATGAGCAGTTAAGGCTTATTGAAGCAGAATATGGGCCGAGGCCTGATTCCTGGGTTAGTGCATATCTCTACTGGGATGGTTTACGTGAGTCTGCCGTGGCTGCGGTACCTGAGCTCGAAGCTCAAATTAATGGAGATAAGGGCCCGATCACCTACGCAGACGGCGGTCAGATCGCGTGTATGCTTGAGCTTTGGCGGCTTCGTGAGGGGGATCATTCAACCGTCGCGAGTACGATTGAGCGGTTGCGAGCTGGAGCGGATGATCCTGATCCGGCACACGGACAGAACGCGCTATGCGCCCTTACCCTTGAAACGATAGCAGCTGATCGGAAAGGCTCTCCGAGTGCGGATCGACTGGTCGATCAGCTTGTGCAGGTGTTAGACAAAGGGCCAGCGCAACGTCCCAATTGGGTGTCTCTGGAGGCTGCCTGGATGCTTGAGGATCGTGGGGATTTTGTGGCGGCGGCCAGAGTGGCTGGATACGTGTCCGGTACTGATCCATATCCATTCGCTGCTTCGACCGTGCACCGAGAGGCCGCGCGACTGAGCCTCGCTGCGAGCGATACTGCGAAAGCAGTCCATCGCTTCAAGTGGTATATCACTGCTCGTCCGGACCCTGATCCTGAGTTCCTTGTACTTGATCGTGAGATGGAGGCCATGATGGGAGTGCCACGTCGGTAGCCACTTGTGTGGGCCTCTCCTATACTCTCTGCAACGTCATGAGAAACAGTTGACTGACGCTAAAAAGCTCATCGGGTCTGTGGCCTTACGTCTCGTTATAAACTACTGGCCGGAGTAAGTCTGTGTCGTCGAAGTCCGAAGT
>DEAT01000005.1:0-19185 GCA_002348265.1 Gemmatimonadales bacterium UBA2975
TCTTCGGCCGGCTCAGCATCATCACCTGCTGCCTCTGCAGCGGCTTGTGCCTGGAGTTCTGCTGCTCTTTCGGCTGCCGGCGCTAGAGTCATCGCTTCTGTCGCCTCATCTTCCTCAACAGGATCAGCTTTCTGACCCGGACGCAGACGGAAATCGTCGTCGCTCTCTGCCTCAGACGCAGTCTGAGCAGCTGCCACGGCTGCCGCCTCTTCCACAGCAGCGATGCGCGCAGCCTCTATCTCTTCCTGAGTTTTGCGATCCGGCACCTCCGTCACCTCGAGTTGGATACTTCGATTGGTTGCGTCAGATTCGACGACTCTCAGTGAGAGCGCGTCACCTCGCCCATAATATTCATCCAGGAGTTCCGGATCGTCCACACCGGCTCCAGAAGACGGGATGAAGCCCTCGATTTCATCTCCCAAGTCGACGACTAACCCATTGTCCTGCAATCTCACTACTGTTCCTTCAGTCTCTACGCCGGAACTAAACTGCTCGGTGATTTGCGGCCACGGATCCTCAACTAATTGCTTAACTCCAAGACTTATGCGCTTATTCTCGGCATCCACGTCGAGCACAATGACATCAATGTCCTGACCCTTTTCGACAACCTCCGACGGGTGATCAACTCTCTTTGTCCAACTCATATCGGATACGTGGACCAATCCATCTATTCCGGCCTCGATTTCCACGAATGCACCGAACGACGTAAGGTTCCTTACCACACCCGCGAGCTTGGTACCGCCCGGGTATTTCACCGGTAAAGCGAGCCACGGATCTTCCTCTATCTGCTTCATGCCGAGAGAGATCTTCTCATCACCCACATCGACTTTAAGTACTACTGCCTCGATGTCCTCGCCGATGGATACAACCTTGGAGGGATGCCGGACGTTCCGTGTCCATGACATCTCGGAAATATGAACTAATCCTTCTACACCCTTCTCTAGTTCGATAAACGCACCGTAGTTCGTGATCGACACCACACGACCGCGCACACGTGCACCGACCGGATATTTCTTACCGATGTCCGTCCACGGATAGGGAAGAAGTTGTTTAAAACCCAACGAGATCCGCTCACGGTTCCAATCAATATCGAGAAGCTTGACATCGATTTTCGTACCGATAGTAATCATCTCGGAGGGATGCGCTACTCGGCCCCAGGACATGTCCGTGATATGGAGTAGGCCGTCGAGCCCGCCTAGATCAATGAACGCACCAAAGTCGGTGATATTCTTCACCGTACCCTCACGGACCTGCCCGACGAGAAGCTCCTTCACGAGCGTCTCTCGCTTCTTCTCGCGTTCCCCTTCAAGAATTACGCGGCGCGAAACGACGATGTTACGACGTCGCTTATTGAGCTTGATGATCTTGAACTTGTATACCTCTCCGATCAGATCCTCAATATTCGGAACTCGGCGCAGAGCTATCTGAGAACCCGGCAGGAAGGCATCGACACCCATAAGATCCACGGTAACCCCACCCTTGATCTTACGAACCAATGTCCCCTTTACCGAACGGTCAGCCTCGTGCGCCTCACGGATCTTCTCCCAGACACGCAAGAAGTCGGCCTTCTTTTTGGAAAGTACGACAACTCCGTCATCATCTTCCAAGCTCTCAAGGAGAACCTCTATTTCTTCACCTTCGACCGGTGCGTCCTTGAACTCGTCGACGGCAACCGACCCCTCCGACTTGAAACCGAATTCCAGTATGACAACGGCGTTAGTCACTCGTAGAACCGTGGCATTAACGATTTCACCCTCACGGAACGCCTGGAAGCCACCACTGAACTGTTCCAGCAAGGATTCAAAATCTTCCTTGGACGTTGAAAGAATTTCTTCGCCGTAGGGGTCATAGACCAACTCAGGAGAAATACCCTCAGGAACATCCAGAACTGACACGGCTAGCTGGGCTTTTTCCGCAGCTTCTTCAGCCGCTGCCTCTTCGGCGGACAGGGTGATAACCTCGCCCGTCATTGCATCAACAATGACTTCCTCACCTTCGGCAAGTTCATGGGATTCCGAGGAAGCCTCATTGTCGGCATCCGTGATGGCAGGTTCAGCCTCGGGGGTCGGGTTCTCGTTCTCGCTCATCACTCTTCTCGCGCCCGCGTTTGAGACCGGGTGCTATGTCACCGGACCCTATACTGCTGGGAACGGGTTTGGGGAAACAAGGAGGCCTAGGCCTTAGAAAGATATCGGAAACATTCGCTTCCGAGCACGAAAAACTAGAAACGGTAAATGGAAGCGTCAATCCACATACAAAGCTTCGACAAGGGCCACGACCTCCTCCACTTGTTCGTTGAAGTTCAGGCTCGTCGTGTCTATTCGATGTGCATTTGAAGGCTCGCGAAGAGGGGAAAGCTCACGCTCGGAATCCTGACGGTCACGCTCCGCGATCACTTTGGACTCACGCTCGACGTCGACATTACTCGGACTAATACCACTTTCCTCTAAACGCCTCCTCGCTCTCTCATGGAGATCGGCCACCAGATAGACTTTCACGTCCGCTTCCGGGAATACTACGCTGCCCATATCACGACCATCAGCGACCAGCCCCCCCTTCTCTCCCGCGACTTGCTGTAAGTACAGTAGGCACCGCCTAGCTGCAGGAAGGCTCGCAAGTAAAGCAACATGCTCTGTCACACTAGGACTTCTAAGCTCGGCTTGTACTACTCTGCCCGCGACCTCAATCACGAAATCAGCCTCGCGCGATGAGACGCGAATCGGGAGGCCGTCCATATCCTCGTCGGTTAGATCGACCCACTGCGCCGGGGGTGTACCTTCCTCAAGCAGAGCTAACGTTAGCGCTCGGTAAAGCGCTCCGGAATCGAGGTGTCGAAAGCCCAACCTTCGGGCAACCTCTTTGGCTGTCGTCGACTTTCCAGACCCCGCAGGTCCATCCAGTGTAACAACTGGCTGAGCTAACTTGTTCATCGATTCATCCGACTTGCTCGGTCAGCTTTTGAATCAGTTGGTCAAACCCTGGAAAGCTGACGTCCGAAACCCCGGCATCGGCGACATCAACAGAACCACCAGTCGCTCTAGCAAGCACTGAGAAAGACATTGCGATACGATGGTCGTCAAAAGCACTTACTCGGCCAGAGAGCTTCCTCCCAGGAACGCCCTGGACAATCAGCCCATCGTCGAGCTCCTCCACAACAACCCCAAGAGCTCTCAGATTCTCAGTTACTGCTAATATACGATCACTCTCCTTAGCCCGCAGTTCTCGCGCTCCGGTAATCTTCGTTTCCCCTTCAGCACACGCCCCTAGAACGGCAACCAATGGGAGCTCATCAATCAGACAGGGTACCTCGACAGCACCGACTGATGTGCCCCGCAGGCCGCCAGGTCTAACGACTAGATCTCCTAAAGGTTCGATCGACCCTTCAGGAGTTCGATCATGAACTTCAATATGGACACCCATTCGACTCAATACATCAAGGAAGGCCGTTCTCGTTCTGTTAAGTCCCACAGATTGGATTGTCACCTCGGTTCCACCTCCACCAAGAGCAACTAGAGTGAGAACAAACGCCGCGGAGGAAATGTCACCTGGAACCGTGAAATCTAGTGGCCCAATCTCGTCTGGTGGGTGCGGCATCTCGACACGCCATCCATCATCTGTCTCCCTCCCGATTACATCAGCCCCAACCGCATTCAACATCCTCTCAGTGTGATCACGGGATTTCATAGGTTCCGTCAAGACAGTGCGAGCACTCCCGGTTAAGCCCGCTAGCAGAAGCGAACTCTTAATCTGACCGCTCGCTACCGGGCTGCTCCACTCCAGTGGCTTAAGCTGAGAGCAACCATGCACCGTGACAGGAAGCCTGTCGACCTCACCCAGTAGCTTGAACCGAGCACCCATTAGTTCAAGTGGTTCCATTACTCGCGCCATCGGTCTCATCCGCAACGAGGCGTCTCCGTCTATCGTTGCGCTCAAGTTACTGCCGGCAAGCATGCCCAATAGGAGTCTCGCACCCGTGCCAGAGTTTCCGAGATCTAGAACATTAACAGGCGTTTTCAAACCTTCTAACCCGACGCCATTAATGAGGACTTCGGAGCCGTCCCGGGGAATATTCGGAACTCTGACCCCCAACCCTCGCAGAGCACGCAAAGTTGACTCTGTATCACCACTGCAGAGCAGTCCCTTAAGTCGACTCGTGCCACGACCAAGAACAGAGAGAATGAGTGCACGTTGACTTAGGGATTTATCACCCGGGACTCGAATCCTCACTCTAGCCCCCACTGGCCCAAAACCGCTCCTCCAAGTCTGTCACCCAGTTCATTCTCCTGACTCTGTCGGGAACAGTTTTTAGTGTTTATCAGATCCAATGACATAGAGCAGAGGAACGGCGGAGAGTACTGGATCGGTCAAGACGGCCGCCATAAACCGAGTCTTTCGATCATGATCCTTGCTCAAATGGTCGAATGGTACGTCTAGCCTAAGCAGGTCGAGCACTTCCCCCTCCCTCGTATTCCAGTCATATCTATGCCTGAAACACCGCCAAAGACAAATTATTAAAGCTCACGCGCCCTCCACCGAGCGGCCCGAACCTGCCAGCACTCGCGTTGTTCCGAGGATGAATAGGCCTCCCGCCGGAGGACTGGGTTGTCGCGAGAGGTTTCGTTCTTTTCTGCGTAACCCGGTATCAAGGCACTCATGCGGAAGTCTGTTTCATATCTGTCTCATCGCCCGATCGGAGAGCGATCTCATGCACCAGACCGTCGCGAGCTACCCTACACCTTTGAAAAACTGTGCGTGCCTCCTCTTCCAACGGACGCGGATCATCGGAATATCGGGCTGAAATGTGCGTCATATACATTGTGCCCACCTCTGCTTCTGCGGCTACTCGAGCAGCCTCCAGAGCGGTAGAGTGTCCCGTCTGACGAGCTCTATCTAATTCATCGTGAGCAAAAGTCGCCTCATGCACCAATACGTCCGCATCTTGCGCTCTCTCTACAGTCTCCCGACAGGGTCGTGTGTCACCCGTGTAGACGAGAGACCTACCCGGCCGAGGCGCACCCACAAGATCGGCTGCACGCACCGTACGTCCGCCAACCTCAACATCCTCGCCACGGTGTAGCGAACCGAAGAGTGGCCCCTCGGGGATCCCAGCAGCCCTTGCTCGCTCAACATCAAACCGCCCGAGGCGCTCGTCTTCTACCAGACCCCATCCCAGAGCCACACGACCTCTCCCATGCTGAACGTCAAACGCTAGGATCTCATACTCATCCGTTCTCAAACCTTCACCTGCAGAGCATTCGACAATTTCCACAGGGAAAGGAATTCGATCGTTACCTAGAACCACAGCAGAATTCAGCACGTGTCCCGCACCTCGGGGCCCATAAATCGTTATCGGATCGATGCGGTGCTGGAGCGCCATGGTTCGCAGTAATCCTGTAATGCCGAGAAAATGATCTGCATGAGTGTGACTGATAAAAATAGCTCGCACTCCGAACCCGGTCTGGAAGCGCATCATCTGTCTTTGGCTTCCCTCTCCACAGTCGAAGAGGAAGAGATCGCCCTCACGCTGGACGGCAATGCCGCTCACATTCCGGCCGACGGTCGGTCTGGACGCTGCTGTACCGAGGAAGGTGAGACGAATCATTGAACTGTTGATTTGACAGAGGCTTGCCGAAGCAGCGCAGCTGAGGTCAGCCGTGCTCTTGGCAAGTTAGTTAGCTGCTACCGGATACGGAATTGGACTTGGATTAAGCGACCTGGCTGAGGGAGCCCACATTGATCATAGATCGCACTGTCCGTCACGTTCTTAACCGATGCGGAAGCATCTAGTCTGCTCAAGATACCCGCCCGACTAACGTCAAAAACCCGACGAATTTTGAAGTCAAACGACTTACTGGACCCTAGTGTCTGAAGCCCCCCAATCTCTGGATTCTCACACTTTTGTTCACCAACATAACGAGCCTCTGCCCCTAAGTTCAGCTTACCATAGACTGGCATCTCGAAACCGAGCTTTCCACTTATAGCCGGCTCATATTCGAGTTCAACGACTGATCCATCGACATCAAACCCATCCACATTCTGCACAGTGAGATCTCCTGTCATCGTCGATCCTCCAATGGATCCAGCAAGGAGAATCTCCACTCCAGAGCTGCGAACTTCGTCCTGGTTCACACGTTGGAACCGCGGACCAGAAACCCCGTCATTGAAGGACCGCCTCACGATTCCATTGGTAAGCCGCTGGTGGAAGCCCACAAACTGGATCTCACCGCTGGATCCGTTCACGGTGAAGCCACCCTCAGTGCCAAATAGCGTTTCGGGTTTCAAGTCAGGATTAGGCTCAAAGCGACCTAGAGCACCCGAGTATAACTCTCGAAGCGATGGGAAACGCGAACGACGGCTCACACTCCCGTGCACGAGTACGCCCTCAGACACCAAGGAGCTAACCCCCACTCGAAGGCCTAAGTCTGACATACCATCCACAGCTAGCTTGTCGGCAGACCTTGGCGTTGTCGCGCCGTCCCTGGAGATGCCCAGTGTGATCGTCGTGAGACCACTAGCACTCGGTCTCCACTCCGTTTCTAGCCCGAGACTCCACAATCGCTGTTGGTAGGAGAACTCAGCCGAATCTGAACCGGTCTCGGTGAGTACTTCATCATGTGTAACCTCTGCGACGGTCGCAGAGGCACGAAGTGCACCGTCAGCAGCCAGCGTATGTTCTCCGAGGACACGCGCTGTGAGAACTCTATCATCGGCATCTTCCGTCTCCTCTACGGCCTCATATCCCACGTTTCTGAACTTCTCTATCCTAGTAGACCCGACATCGAATCCGATACTCGCCTCAAGGTCACCCTCGCCCCAATCGGTAACCCGCGGACCGGTGCCACCTGTCACCGCGGTAATCATTCTTCTCTGTTCGGGATATCTCCAAAGCCTAGGATTATTCTGATGTGCTTCAGGAGGGACACCTCGTTCCAAATCAAACCCGGATGCAGCAACGGAAACCCAAGCCCCGTCCTCATCTAGGTACCTAGCACTAAGGAAGCCGTCGACTCGGCGTCTGTCACTGTTGAGCCGCAAGGCATCGTCAGACAAAAACTGAGCGCGCAACGACGTGTCTCTCAGAACCTCACCAGCGATCGGGTAACCTCTGCGATCACTAAAGCCCCCACCTCCACGCACAACCCACTGATGGCTTCTACCAGAAATCAAACGGCCTGCTGTGACCGACATGTTGCTCGCACCGGTCTCATCGACTGAAAGCCCGAATGAGAAGGGATCCACAGCCTCAACGTGGCCCGGGCCTCGAGCTACATCTACCTCTACAACACCGCCTAGAGTATTGGGACCATACAGAACCGAAGAAAGTCCGCGCACTAGAGTTACGTTTCGCGCTGCTGTGAGCGGAATGATGGACATATCCGTTCGGTGATCCCATCCAATACTCAGTGGTACGCCATCCATGAGGATCGTGACCTGTCGATCCTCCGATCCACGAAGTGCCGGCTGCATCTCTCCTCGGCTGTTCTGTCGGATCTGGATGAGGGGCATCGAGCGCAACACCTCGTCCATCGACGGAGAAGGCATGCCGCCGACAGAATCAAGGTTCAGCACGACCGTGCTCGCTCCCCCGACCGTGATAGAAGGCCGCGCGACTCTAACCGTTATCCCTCCTAGAACTCGTGCCGAATCAGGTGGTATTGAATCCGGATCCTGAGAGCACCCTTCCGAAGGGTTAAGGAACGTGGCAAGACATGCGATCAAGAACGCTGGAGCCCGACCAACCTGCCCAAACCAGAAGAAGGATCGACGCAAGAACTTACGGAGAAGTAGGGATTGTGAACGCTCGAACTTTATAAACTTCTTCAAGCTATTGTTCCGGGGGTATAGAATAGCAAAACAAGACGCACTGATGAATTGATGGACAGGCTTTGAGGGCTAGTCACGCGGTTGGACAGTGCCGAACCCCGGCAGTACCATGAAACGGTACCATAACGAATTGAGGACTTAACTATGCAGAGTCGCCGCTCTTTCCTAGGCACGCTATCCCTTCCAGTCGCAGCCGCAGCCACAGGGATTTCATTCCGTCCCACCGAGCTACGTGCCGAAGCGATCGATATCGCCATGAATCTGGGATCACACCCAGGTAGCCCTAAAGACGTTGTTGATGACGAGAACTTCTGGCGTGAAGTCCAAAGCGCGTTCACTGTCGACCGGACTTTAGTCAACCTGAATAACGGCGGTGTTTCTCCCAGCCCAAAGCTGGTCCAGGACGCTATGAAGCGGCACCAAGATTACTCGAACCTAGCGCCAACTTACACGATGTGGCAGATCCTCGAACCGCAGAGAGAAGGAACGCGCCAAAGGATGGCCCGCGAGTGGGGGGTAGACCCAGAAGAAGTAGCGTTCACGCGTAACTCTTCGGAAAGTCTTCAGATACTCCAGTTTGGGTACGACCTACAGCCAGGTGACGAAGTCCTGACGACGACTCAAGACTACGGGCGGATGATTACCACGTTTCAGCAACGAGAGCGTCGAGAGGGTATCGTTCTCAAGCAGATCCAGATCCCAGTACCTGCTGAAGACCCGGCTGAGATTGTGCGCCTTTTCGAGGAAGGAATAACCGATCGAACAAAGCTGATCTTGTGTTGTCACATGATAAATCTGACCGGACAAATCCTTCCGGTCACAGAACTGACCGCTATGGCGCGCCGTCATGGCATCCCCCTAATAATCGACGGAGCACATTCGTTAGCACATTTTGACTTCGATATTGGTGAACTCGACGTCGACAATTACACGAGCAGCCTGCACAAATGGCTCTTCGCACCTCATGGGACAGGTCTTCTGTACGTGAGGAAAGACCAAATCGCAGACGTCTGGCCTCTGATGGCTGCCCCAGAGTCGCGCGATCACGATATCCGAAAATTTGAAGAGATCGGGACTCACCCTGAAGCACCCTATCTGTGTATCGGTGAGGCACTCACGTTCCATCAAGGCCTCGGCCCGGCAAGGAAAGCTGCTCGTCTTACCTACCTCAGGGACTACTGGGCTAACCCGTTACTCGAGCACGACAACGTTCGACTGCACACGAGCCAAAAGCCTGGTTTTGCATGTGGAATTGCGAACGTTGAAGTAATCGGAATCGAGCCCAATGCTCTCCGCGAATATCTGTGGAACAGCCACCGTATCATTGTCGTAAGCATCAATCACGCTGAATTCCAAGGGCTGCGCATCAGTCCAAGCGTTTACACAACGCCGTCCGAGCTAGATCGCTTCGTCGAAATCATGAGCGACGTCGCCAAGAATGGAATTCCAGCGTGAACTCAACCCGCTGGACCACAATCACACCTGCTTTAGGAGTAATTCTAAGTCTAATGGCGGTCCCTGCCGCCGCGCAGAGTCCATTCTCAATAGACGAAGTCTTATCGTTTTCCTTCGCTTCGGG
Source organism: Gemmatimonadales bacterium UBA2975 (assembly GCA_002348265.1). Taxonomy (GTDB): domain Bacteria; phylum Gemmatimonadota; class Gemmatimonadetes; order Longimicrobiales; family Gaopeijiaceae; genus UBA2589. The sequence continues at coordinate 9,404 of DEAT01000005.1, forward strand.
ACTAGTAGCTTCCTCAACTGGAGATCGCATCGCCTGGATCGAGAACCGCCAAGGTGAGCGTAATATCTGGGTCGCGGAGGGTCCGACCTGGCAAGGGCGTCAATTCACAGATTACACCGGTGACAACGGACAAGAACTGTCCGAGCTAACCTTCTCAGCAGACGGTTCACAACTGTTCTGGGTGCGTGGTGGTGCACCAAATCGACAGGGTGAAGTCCCAGATCCACTCTTCTCACCAAGTGAGGAAGAGCGCGGAATATGGACATCATCTTTTGATGAAGGTGTTGATACCTATCTTGTTTCTGCTTCTAATTTTACGGTTTCTACGGATGGCAAGCAACTCGCGTACGCGCAAAGTGGTGAGATCTTCTTGCTTGCACTCGAAGGTGAAGGTCAGCCGCAGAGAGTCGCCAAGATCCGCGGTAACGCTAGGGACATAACTTGGTCACCCGATGGATCAGAACTGGCGTTTGTTAGTAGCCGGGGCGACCACTCCTTCATCGGCGTACTAGACCTAAAGAGTGACCGCATCACATACCTCGACCCGAGTGTAGGGAATGACTCGTACCCCGCATGGAGTCCCGACGGGAGTCAGATCGCTTTTATTCGAACGCCCAATGAGCGCATAGTACACATGTTCTCCCCTCGCCGTGAAGCGCTTCCCTTTTCGATTCGGGTAGCTAGCGTTGAAACTGGCACTGGAATTGAGATCTGGAAGGCGTCGGAAGGGGTCGGAAGCGTATTCAGTGGGATCAGTGCCGAAAACCAACTGTGGTGGACCGCCGATGACCGTCTGGTTTTTCCCTGGGAAGGAGATGGATGGAAGCACCTGTACAGTATCCCTCTCTCAGGTGGAGAGCCGACACTTCTCACTCCGGGTGACTTCGAAGTCCAGTTCGCCTCGATTGGACCGGACGGCAGATCCGTCATTTACGATTCGAATCAGAACGACACAGACCGGAAGCATGTATGGCGTGTCGACGCATCCGGAGGACCAGCCCAATTAGTGACACCAGGAACGGGGCTCGAATGGGGGGCAGTGATCACCGGAGACGGTACCGTAGCGTTTCACGCGGCCTCGGGTAAGGAGCCCGCTCACACGGTCGTGCTCATAGACGGACAACGTCATCGGGTTAGTCCAGACCTCCAGGACTCGTTCCCCAAAGACCACTTGGTCGAGCCAAAAGAGGTGATCTTCAGCGCCTCAGATGGAATGAAAATACGCGGCCAACTCTTTATGCCAGCAAACTCACCAGCAGGCGAGCGACTCCCAGCTGTGCTCTTCTTTCACGGTGGCTCGCGCCGCCAAATGCTTCTTGGCTTTCATCACCGCGGGTACTACCACAACGCTTACGCTATGAACCAAGCGCTGGCGAATGCCGGATACTTAGTCCTATCGGTGAACTATCGAAGCGGGATCGGCTACGGAATGGAATTCCGGGAAGCAGAAAACTATGGAGCTACAGGGGCCAGTGAATTCAATGACGTACTCGGAGCGGGACTCTACCTGCAATCACGAGATGATGTAGACCCGGACCGGATCGGCCTATGGGGCGGATCATACGGTGGTTACCTAACCGCACTCGGCCTTGCTAGGGCATCAAACCTCTTTGCTGCAGGAGTGGACATCCATGGCGTCCATGACTGGAACGTAGTCATGAATGGCTTTCGGCCCTCCTATGACCCCAAAGACTATCCTCAATTCAGCCAAGTCGCATATGCCTCCTCGCCGATGGCTTTCATGGACGGATGGACCTCTCCTGTCCTATTGATTCACGGAGATGATGATCGCAATGTCCCTTTTTCTGAAACTGTCGATCTGGCTGAAGCCTTGTCCCGCCGTGGTGTCGAGTACGAGCAGTTGATCTTCCCTGACGAAGTGCATGGCTTTCTCCTGCACCGCAACTGGGTTTCAGCATTCGAAGCCACGCTGTCTTTTTTTGATCGCAAACTCAAACAACATCCTGGCTCGTGAAGGCATCCAAAACATGATATCTCTGGCCGTCGCCGCTCTCCTGTCTTTGGGGATCCTAGAACAGCCCAGTGTGGTTTGTAGTGATGCAGCCTGGTCGTCCTCGACACTCGACAATGATTTGCAAGATATATACGAGTCGGGACGCCCCTACTCTGACTTTCTTAGCTCAGCCAAGAGAAGAGCCGAGCTCTGGATCGCTAACACCGAAAAAGCAGAGGATATCAACTCGCATCTCGTTGCCCGAGCAAGAGCGGTAGGCGGGAGCTGGAAGCTTTTGGCCGTGGCTATCGATTCATGCTCCGACTCAGTAAGCACGATACCCTACCTGGCTCAGCTAGTTGACATGGTGGACGGGCTCGAGATGCGAGTGGTCGATCCAACTACCGGCCTCAGCATCATGGAGTCCCATCGCACACTAGACGGACGAGCCTCGACGCCCACTATTATCCTCCTAAATGAAGACTTCGACGAAGTCGGTTGTTTCATTGAACGGCCACCTGCCTTGAAGGACTGGATTTTAGAAGAGGATTTTTCCAGTCAAGAGATATATCCACAGAAGATGGAGTGGTATGATCGAGATAGCGGATACCACACAGTGGAGATCTTCGTGGAAATGCTGGAGGCTGCAGCAAGTGGAGCAGCAGCGATCTGCAGCTGAGCTTACTTCAGATTATTAGGAACAAACGCACGACCAGGGAATACGGGTAAAAAAAGCCGACCACAGTAACTAGCTTCAATAAATCGTTTCGACCGCAGCACAATAGCCCAAGCCTGAGACCGTCATGATCATCAGACGCAAACCCGATATCGCTTCTTCAGAGATCACCCCGGAACGCACCTACCTCAATCGACGGCACTTCGTTAAGAAGGCAGCAGCAGCGGGGGTCCTAGGCACAGCTCTCGGCCCTCGAGCTCTCCAGGGAAAAACAACGCTCCAGGAACTCCACCCGCGTTTCGATTCCATGACGTCCGAGATGGATGAGCCACTGAACTCCTACGAAGAGATCACCACCTACAACAACTTCTACGAGTTTGGTACCAGAAAGTCTGACCCTGCGGAAAATTCCGGCGCCTTCCGGCCGCGGCCCTGGAAAGTGGAGATCGGTGGCATGGTCAACAAACCTGGTGAATACGAGCTAGACGATTTGCTCTCTGGTATCACTATGGAAGATCGGGTCTATCGCCTGCGTTGCGTAGAGGCTTGGTCAATGGTCATCCCCTGGTATGGATTCCCACTCTCGGCACTCATCGACAAGGTCGAGCCTCAACCGGGGGCTAAGTACATCGAGATGAAAACCATCGTACGCCCCGAAGAGATGACCCACCAGCGCTTCCCGATTCTCGACTGGCCCTACATCGAAGGCTTGCGGATGGACGAAGCGATGCATCCACTCACGATTCTCGCCACCGGATTATATGGAGCTGATCTTCCAAACCAGAATGGTGCCCCACTCCGTCTAGTGGTTCCTTGGAAATATGGGTTCAAAGGGGTTAAGTCGATCCAGAGCATCAGATTTGTGGAAGAGATGCCGATCAACACGTGGCAGGTACAAAACTCTCACGAGTATGGGTTCTTCGCGAACGTGAACCCAAACGTCAGTCACCCGCGCTGGAGTCAGGCGAGGGAGACTAGGTTACCGGGCTTCCGGAAAGACTTCGACACCATGATGTTCAACGGCTATACGGATCAGGTGCAGCACCTCTATGCCGGAATGGACCTCGCGCGCTGGAAATAGTCGAGGCTTCTACAAGACGCGCCGGAGGTAAGACCATGAATCAGAAGCGCGCCCTGTTTACGGTCAAGACGATCTTGTGGGTATGCGCTTTGTCTCCAGGTGCCTATTTAGTCAACAGTCTCCTGAGAGGATCTCTGGGTGTGAACCCCGTGGAGAAATTGACGCTATGGACAGGTATGACCGCGCTGGTGCTGCTCTTGACCTCATTAGCAGTAACTCCAATCCGACGTATATCTGGATGGAATCTCTTAATCAAGCTGCGCAGACCACTCGGCCTCTTCGCATTCTTTTACGCGAGTGCTCATTTTGTCATCTGGTTTGCCTTCTACAACATCTTTGATTTCGGCTACATGTGGGCCGACATCGTAGAGCGGAGATTTATTACCGCAGGCATGGCAGCTCTTTTCGTAATGCTTCCGTTGGCCCTCACCTCAACGCGATGGGCAATCCGCAAACTTGGAAAGAAGTGGATCACCCTTCACCGCGCAGCCTACCTTGCCGGTATTCTAGGCGTCGTGCATTACTTCTGGCTCGTGAAGGCCGATACGCGCCTACCTTCACTCTTTGCTCTTGTACTAGCGAGCCTACTCGGCTTCCGTGCGTTACAGTCGAGGGCAGCGGCACGTATTAAATTGCAAAGAAGTAGCAACCAAAAAGGGTAACGCGCTTTACAGAATAACCTTCCCCGCATTCAAAGCATCAACATCATTACCCAATCAAGTAGGTAGCGGGCCCCGTTTCTCAATGTCGAACCGTACCTCAGGTACCGAGTCGCCTTTTGAGGATCACCATCGAGGTACAGCCAGAGTCCATAAAGCGATACTCGCACATCAAGCGTATTCGTGGTGTTGGTGCCAAGCAATGCGGTGCGAGACTTCATCGCACGCGACTGCACTCGAGAGCTAGGAAATCACAGTCCCCACGTCGCGCATGGCCTCTTGTCGCGTGTCATCGTTGTATGGGACGAGACCCCAATCCCGGAAAGCCGGCATCCTCAGACTCAGATGATACGAAGCGCAAGCATAGATCAGGCAAAAGCAGACGACAGACCAATGCGACAAAAACGTCGGATGCGACTTAGGAGCCATGATCTCCCAACGCTCACAGGACGCGCTCTTCAGAATCTATGGCAATTCCTGAAGTTTCCCGATGAAGTAGGGATGGTTTTTCTTTTCTTCGTCTTCTTATACTGGGGCATTCAGTGGATGATCATGATATTGCAATAGATCTGCTATAAATTCATGCGATACACTTACACTCCCGATTGCGTAGGGCATGCTTGCTTCACTTCTGAAGGTCTTGAGACCGCTGGTTCTTTGGTTCGACACCTCGGCAGTCGACCAAAACAAGATGACGGACAAAACCGTGGTAGACTGGTTCCGGGTGATACCCTTCATTGCTGTACACGCAGCTTGCCTCGGGGTCATATGGGTCGGCTGGAGTTGGTCAGCGATAGCGGTCGCAGCATCCCTTTACGCTCTTCGGATGTTTGCAATAACAGGATTCTACCATCGCTACTTCTCACACAGGTCATTCAAAACATCACGACCGGCGCAATTCATATTCGCCTTACTAGGAGCGAGCTCGGCACAGCGTGGGCCTCTGTGGTGGGCCGCCCACCACCGGCATCATCATCGTCACTCCGATACAGAGCATGACGTGCACTCGCCCCGGCATCATGGTTTCTGGTGGGCTCACATGGGGTGGATCACGGCGCCGGGCAACTTTCCGACCAACTTTGAAGCCGTGCGTGACTTAGCTAAGTACCCCGAGCTTCGTTTTCTGGATCGATTCGACATCTTCGTGCCGTTTCTACTTGCAGTAACCCTATTCTTGATAGGTAGCTGGCAGCTACTGGTTTGGGGGTTCTTCATCAGCACCGTGGTTTTATTTCACTGCACCTGCTTCATCAACTCACTCGCGCATCAGATGGGCAGTCAACGCTACGATACCGGTGATGACAGCCGTAACAGTCTCCTGTTGGCGCTTCTCACCTTTGGCGAGGGTTGGCATAACAACCACCATAGATATCCCGGAGCGGCTCGCCAAGGTTTCTTTTGGTGGGAAGTGGACATTACATACTATGGATTGCAGATGCTGGAAAAGCTTCGAATAATCAGCGATCTACGGCAACCGCCTGAGCGCCTTCTGCAGCGGACCTGACCGGTGCGAATCGCAGTCGTGGGCAGCGGGGTATCCGGTCTCGTAGCCGCTCACCTCTTACATCCTCATCACGAGGTCGTTGTATTCGAATCCCGTAATCGAATCGGTGGTCATGTGCATACCGTCGACATCCCGACTTCCGACGCGGGGTTACTGCAAATTGATACCGGGTTCATCGTATACAATGAGAGCAACTACCCAATGTTCACGAGCTTAATTGAGCAATTGGGTATCCCGACTCAATCATCAAACATGAGTTTCAGTGTGAAGTGCGACCGTTACGGGGTAGAGTACAACGGCTCGACCTTGCGACAGATCTTTTCTCAGCGAAGAAACCTGCTACGGCCTTCGTTTCACAGGATGTTACTCGACATTCTTCGCTTCAATCGTGAATCTGCGAACGCGATCCGAAATGAAGCAGCTCAGATAACACTCGGTGAGTACGTTAGTCGCAGTGGCTACTCATCATGGCTGTCCGAACTTTACCTTTTACCGATGGGATCGGCGCTCTGGTCGGTTCCACGGGATCAAGTCTTGGAGATGCCCGCCGCATTCTTCGTCAGCTTTTTCGAAAATCATGGAATGCTGACAGTGGATGACCGCCCGGAATGGCGCGTAATCACAGGGGGATCGAAATCGTATCTCGCCCCTCTAGTGCGACCTTTCCGCGATAGTATCCAAACCGGCACTCCTGTGACATCTGTATCACGGTATGAAGACCACGTCTTGGTCAACGGAGACAGGTTCGATGAGATAGTGTTCGCGTGCCACTCAGACCAAGCGCTATCCGTTCTAGACGATGCGACACCGCTGGAGCAGGAGTTCCTCAGCTCCTTACCCTATCAGAAAAACGACGTCGTTTTACACACCGACACAAGCCTGCTTCCTAAGCGCGTGAACGCTTGGGGCTCATGGAATTACCACGTCAGTGGCGATGCCGCTGGGCCTGCAACCGTCACATACAACATGAACCTCCTGCAGAGCCTTGATACAGAAGAAACCTACTGTGTGACCCTTAATGCCACCGACTCAATTAATCCCGACTCGATCCTATACCGAACGACATACGAACACCCCGTCTACACGGGGAAAGGCTTCGAAGTACAAGAACGACACTCGGAAATCAGCGGCTTAAACCGAACACACTATTGCGGAGCCTACTGGGGATTCGGGTTCCACGAGGACGGTGTTCGCAGTGGCGTTCGGGTAGCGGAGCACTTCGGCATCTCGCTATGAAAAGATCTTCACATGCAACCTTGCGAAAAAGAACGCTGAGCGGGGTGTGATGGAAAGTGCGATTTACACGGGGATCATCCGACACGCACGCTACAAACCTCGGCCCCATAGCTTTTCGTATAGGATCTTCATGATGTATCTAGACCTAAGTGAGCTAGATCAGGTCTTCAACGGGCGCTGGCTCTGGTCAGCGAAACGTCCAGCACTGGCATGGTTCCGCCGAGCAGACTACCTGGGAGATCCCTCATTACCTATCGATGAGGCAGTTCGAGACGAAGCTGAACAACTAACGGGTAAGCGACCCTCGGGTCCGATTCGGGTCCTTACACACCTAAGATACTTCGGATACGTTCAAAATCCGGTGACATTTTACTACTGCTATAGATCAGACGGAGTGGGAGTCGAAACCATTCTGTCCGAGATCACGAATACGCCATGGGGAGAAAGGCACACTTATGCAGTGCCGGGACCAGTAACAACGCCACTCCGACCGGGCACAGAGGGTCCAAAAGCTCACAGGCAAGTAACAGAACAGGATCACGTATTCGACAAGGCGTTCCACGTCTCGCCATTTATGGGCATGGACCACTCGTACACTTGGCGCTTCAGCATACCGGAAGACGTCCTGACCGTGCACATGGCTAACCACTCGCTGACTGATAAGGAGTCGTCGACACTGTTCGAAGCAGATCTTTCACTCCGCCGCAAGGAAATCACCGGCTCCGCGCTCGCAAGCATACTAACCCTATACCCACTAATGACCGCTCAAGTCGTCATTGGCATCTATTGGCAGGCACTCCGTCTGCTACTGAAACGGGTTCCATTTTTTGTTCACCCCGACAAAAGCTCCCACTAGGTGCAGAACTCAATGAGCCTTATCGACAGACTCGCTGAAACTTCTGTTAGGTCAAAGCTTGCTGCACTCAAGGGAGGGCTTCTCACCCTGATCGATGGTAAGCACACCTCAGTGCACGGTGAAGAGGGCGGTATTGACGTCACCGTCACAATCTTGAATCCGCGCTTTTACCGAGCGATCGCGCTTGGTGGCCATGTCGGGGCAGCGGAGTCTTACGCCGAGGGGATCTGGACAACCGAAGACCTAACCTCCCTAGTGCGACTCTTTGTGTGCAACCGAGAAGTGCTTGACGGTATGGAGACTGGGATGGCCCGTTTAGTGCAGCCGCTTCGACAGTTATTACACTACAAGAATCGAAATACTGAATCCGGAAGTCGACGTAACATTCGGGCGCACTATGACCTAGGAAATAATTTCTTCCGGGAATTCCTAGATGAGACCATGACGTACTCAGCGGGAATTTTCGACAAGCCAGAATCGACCCTCAAAGAAGCATCAATAGCAAAGTATGACCGACTTTGTCGGAAACTGTCACTCAGTCCTGAGGATCACGTGATTGAGATCGGCAGCGGTTGGGGCGGATTCGCTCTACACGCAGCTCAGAATTATGGATGCAAGGTCACAACCACGACGATCTCAGAGGAGCAGTACGCGCTCGGGAAACTTAGAATCCAAGACGCCGGGCTGGGTGATCGCATTACAATTCTGCTCCAAGATTATCGGAAACTGACAGGAACGTTCGACAAGCTTGTTTCTATTGAGATGATCGAGGCGGTTGGACACCATTACTTCGAGTCATTTTTTAACCAGTGCTCACACCTCCTTGCTCCTCATGGTCTTGCAGCAATCCAAGGGATTACAATCCAAGACCGCTTCTACGAGTCGGCTCGGAAGGAAGTCGACTTCATTAAGAGATATATCTTTCCGGGAAGCTGCATCCCCTCCATTACCGCACTTTCAACTGCAGCATCGATAACAGACCTCCGACTTGTTCATCTGGAAGACCTGACCCCACACTACGCCGAGACCCTGAGACGCTGGCGGGCGCGTTTTCTTGGGCGGTGGGACCGAATTGAAGCCCAAGGATTCGATGAGTACTTCAAAAAAATCTGGGAGTTCTATTTCTGCTACTGCGAAGGAGGCTTCGACGAAGCCGCGCTTGGTTCTCTCCAATTTCTCTACGCGAAACCCAAAGCTGCTTTGCCGGATCTAGGCGACCTGCCCCCGCTCCGGAGACATATGCCATGACAAGCCTCGGAATAAACCTGGCTGAACGCGGGCTAATCCCCCTGCCCGCCCTCCGAATCGGTATCAGACGCCTACTCGCAAAGCGTCTTCTGGAGGCAGAGCAAGGCCCGAATGTGAGTGCACTTTCGTCGCACTTAAAGGAAAGTGCGATCGCCGTTCTACCCGAAAAAGCTAACGAGCAGCATTACGAAGTTCCGGCAGACTTTTTTGAGCTAACTCTGGGGCCGAACCTGAAATACAGCAGTGCATACTGGCCTGAAGGAACAGCGAGTCTGAGTGAAGCGGAGGAAGCGATGCTCCGGCTCACGGTGCAGCGAGCCGATCTCGCAGACGGCCATGAGATTCTGGAACTCGGTTGTGGATGGGGTTCATTGACGCTGCATATGGCCCAACGTTTTCCCAATGCCAACATCACTGCCGTCTCGAACTCAGCGCCGCAGAGACGATTCATAGAGGCACGAGCACCTCAGAACGTCCGCGTGATCACAGCGGATATGAACGAACTTCAGTTAGAACAAAGATTTGACCGCGTCGTCAGCGTCGAAATGTTCGAACACATGAGAAACTA
>DEAT01000005.1:19491-19622 GCA_002348265.1 Gemmatimonadales bacterium UBA2975
AATGTTCGAACACATGAGAAACTACCGTGATCTCCTCCATCGGATTTGTGGATGGATGAAACCAGATGCCCGCCTTTTTGTGCATGTCTTTTGTCATCGTGATTACGCATATCCCTTCGAGACGGAAGGAG
>DEAT01000059.1 GCA_002348265.1 Gemmatimonadales bacterium UBA2975
TTTCGCTTCCATCCAGAGCGTTTCCAGCCATGCCTCCACTCGTTGATCCCCTGAACGAGGTACTGACTATCAGAAGTTAGGATGATCCGACACTTGCGGTTGAGGTATGACAGTGGCTCTATCGCGCTAGATAGAGCCATGCGGTTGTTTGTTGTATCCGGCTCTGAGAGCCAGAAGTCACGGCGTTCCCAGTCGTCATTCTTCCATATCTCTAAGAGTCCTCCAGCCCCTCCTGGACTAGATCGCTTTTGTTTCTGGTTTCCCAGACAAGATTCATCGGTGTGTATGTAGACTGTCTCCATAGTATGAAAACTAACTGGGATGGCGTGTTTCGGTTGACCCCTTCACCGGCACAGATAGCTTTCGCGTCAGCAGGGTGCTGAGTAGGCGCTCGAAGAAGAACTCGGATCCCAGGAGCCTGACCTGAATCACACAGCGTATCTCCTTCTCGAAGATGGGCGACGATTTGATGGAGAGCTCCTAGGGGCAGAAGACATCACTTTCGGCGAGGTCGTTTTTAACACTTCGATGACGGGTTATCAGGAGGTTCTGACAGATCCCTCCTACACTGGCCAGCTTGTTACCATGACCTACCCTTTGATTGGAAACTATGGGGTAAACGACGAAGATTGTGAGTCTCCGGTTCCACAAGTGGCGGGATTCGTTATTCGTGAAGCGTCGCGGGTGAGGTCGAATTGGCGGTCGACAGGAGGTCTTGATGAATATCTCAGGGCTCATGGTATTACCGGGATCTCGGAGATTGATACTAGGGCGCTGACACGTCACCTTCGCTCAGAAGGAGCTATGCGAGGGGCGATCGCGCCAGCGGGCACAGAGACAGACGATCTACGGTCAAGGATTTTGGCTCAGCCAAAGATGGAGGGTCTCGATCTGGCCTGTGGCGTTTCCACAGACGAACGCTATGTAGTTGCAGCGGTTGGTGAAGAGCGATTCCATGTCCTGGCCTACGATTTCGGTGTTAAGGCACACTCACCTAAGCTTCTTGCTGAAAGAGGCTGTAGGGTGACAGTTATCCCATCCGATACGACAGCCGAAGAGATCCTGGCGGCGAAGCCTGACGGTCTATTCGTTTCTAATGGTCCGGGAGATCCTGCGGCTGTGCAAGCAGCGGAGAAGGCGATTCTCGCCCTGGCTGAAGCTGACGTCCCTGTTTTTGGGATCTGCTTGGGTCACCAGTTGATCTGTCGAGCGTTTGGGGCTCGGACTTATAAGCTTCCCTTCGGCCACCACGGGGGGAACCATCCGGTGAGAAATCTTGACCGTGAGGCGGTAGAGATCACTTCTCAGAACCATGGTTTTGCGGTCGAGTCTGGTGAAGGTGACCAAATTCCGGGCGCGCCGGGGCTACGTTTGACACACGTGAACCTCTACGATGGCACGGCCGAAGGCGTAAAGCATCGTGACTTCCCGGTAATCTCGGTTCAGTACCACCCTGAAGCTGCGCCGGGTCCGCACGATAGCCGATACCTATTCGACGAGTTTCTGTTGTTGATGGAAGAACGCCAAGGCTCCTGATTCGAAGTTTGAGGTGTGCCGTGTTGGGTTTCAAGTAGCTGCGCTGCAACGACTCTGGCCTGCCTTGCGGTCGAACTCTGCCCTCGCTACAGTCTCAGCAGATTCGCCGCATGGACGCAAAACGGGGCTCTCTCGGAGGGACAATGACGAAGGCAGATCTGGTCGAGCAGGTGGCAGAAGCTATCGGGCCGGGGATCACGAAGAAGGATTGCGCGCTCGTCGTTGACGGCTTTCTCAACGCGGTAAAGCTAGCTTTGTCCGACGGAGAGAATATTGAGATCCGTGGCTTTGGGACGTTCAAGGTCAGGAAGAGAAAGACTCGTATGGCACGTAATCCAAGAACTGGCGAAGCCGTTGAAGTGCCGTCGCGATCAGTTCCTGTTTTCAAGCCGTCAAAGCAGCTTAGGGCTCGCGTTGAAAAGATAGACGAAATAGGGTTTTAACTGACGACTCGTGCGGCAGTTTCGCGCCGGCGTTTAACGTTTCCGCTCCCAGTGCGTCTATGTTTCTGTGAGGGATAGTTTACGAGGTTCTAGGGAGATCTCCGACGACAAGCTAGTCGAACAGGCTTGCTTTGGAGATGGCAGAGCGTTCGGTATACTGGTCAGGAGGCATCACGCTTCTGCTTATCGAGTAGCACTGTCCATAACGCGACAGGAAGACATCGCCCAGGATGTAGTTCAGGATGCCTTTATAAAAGCGTTTAGAGCTCTGGGTGGCTTCCGAGGAGATTCTTCATTTCGAACGTGGATGATGACTGTTACCGCTAATGAGGCTCGGGCAACACTGCGAAAACGAGGTAGGTGGAGCGAGTCGTCTATCGAAGATGTTGGAACTTTAGAATCAAGGGCACCGGACCCAGCCGAACAGGCGGTGGAACGGAAAGAATCGGAGAGGGCTCGTAAGATGCTAGATACTTTACCTGAGAAGCAGCGCTTAGCGATTTCAGCTCGAATAGATGAAGGACTGAGCTTTCGTGAAATCGGTACTCTGATTGGTTCGAGTGAGGGGGCGGCGAGAGTGAACTACTTTCACGGTATCCGTCGGCTTAGGGAATTGATGGAATGAACGGGATAGATTGTGCTAAGGTCAGGGACTGTCTTCCTGACTTTGAGTCGGGACGAATTGAGAATCATGAATCGGTTACGATTGAATCCCACTTGCTATCCTGTGAGGATTGCCAAAGCGAGCTTGAGCTGATCCAGATGTTGCGGGATGGCTCCCCGGCGGTGCCGGTCTTGTTAGCGGATCAGATCGAAAATGCAGTTTCCTCTTCTAGACGGCCCTGGAATAGGTCACGGTGGGGGCCTTCTGTGTGGGGGCTTCCTGCCGCCGCTGTCGTAGTGGCTCTGGTAGTCGGCGTAGGTGTGTCCCGTGATCGTTCTGAGGTCATCCAAGATGTTGTTTTTGATTTCGGTGTTGACGCTGACCCGGGTGAACTGTGGCTGAGCGACGACAGTTTTTTGGCTGGGGATCTGTGGATTGAGAATCTGTCAAACGAAACTTTAATGGAGCTCCTTGTGGAGCTTGAAGGTGAGGGAGCGGCGCGATGACGATTGCAGTAAGGAGTCAGAGTTTGATAACAGGCTTTGTTATGTTGCTTTTAGCTTTTCCGATTTGTGCAGATGCGCAGATCCGGGGCGATAGAAACCAAGATAGAGAACAGATGGAACAGCGTTTCCGTCGACAGATGGTGCGTACGATGCAGCAGCGTCTGGAGCTCGATGATGCTCAGGTTGAGTCTTTACTTGGAGTTCTTCGTAGCCATCAGGAAGATCGCAGGCGACTCGGTCAAGCTGACATGGCGGTTCGGCGTCGGGTGGAGGCGCTGATGCTCGAAGGTGCTACTGACCAAGCCGAGGCCGAGCAGCTCATGGTACGGATGAGGAGATTGCGAACGGAGGAGGCTCGCCTTTTTGCTCAGGAGCAGGAGGAACTGCTCGAATTCCTAACGGCAGTGCAGGTTCTTAAACTTCAATCAATTCGAGATGACATGGGGAGGAGAATTCAACGGCTCCGGGGAAGAGATGGGTCAGGGCCGCGGTCTCCCCGAGGAAACGGGTATATTTAGGGACAGCAGTAGCGCTCAGCCTGGACATTCAACGCAGCGGAACGTTGACGTCCTATTGGGGGGCGGTCTATCTGTATTAGCCCGAAGCTTCCTTATACTCCGCGTTTAGCGGACCCTTCACCGACCATAACAAAGTTTCAGTGCAACGTGTCAATCTCTGTCAACACAGTTTTCTTCGCCTTGTACCGTGACTTGGTAGGTGAATCCACCCTCGCCGTGGATTTGCCTGTGGGGGCTACAGTAGCAGATCTGGTAGAGGAGCTTCGAGGACGTGGCGCACCGTTTGACTCTCTGCCCACAGACCCAGCTGTGGCGGTCAATCAGACGTACGCAATGCTTGATGAGAGACTCGGAACAGGTGACGAGGTCGCATTCATCCCACCGGTGGCTGGGGGTTAAGTCGTGGCCGACCTATCGCGTGTGATCCACTGTCACGTGGGACCGGAAGAAATCAACTCGACCAAGCTTTTGTCTAGGGTTGGATCGGACGAGGACGGTGCAGCCATTCTTTTCATTGGAGTCGTCCGGAATCATGCTGATGGCCGTTCCGTTTCGGGAATGCGCTATGACTCCTATATCGATATGGCACAACGAGAGCTTACGTCGATCGCTGCCGAGGCAGCTGAGAGGCTCGGGACTGATAGATTGGCGGTGGAACACCGAATAGGTGAGTTGCACGTTGGTGAGATTTCCGTTGCAATTGCCGTCTCAAGTCCACACCGAGCTGAGTCATTCGATGCCACCCGCTACATCATAGAAGAGATCAAAAAGCGACTACCGGTGTGGAAGAAAGAATACTACGAGGATGGCACAGATTCGTGGGTTGAAGGGACTCCGCCACCGGGGACCGGCGCACCAACCGGGGCAGGTTCATGACTGATAGCGCCATGATTGATCAGTTCGGACGACGAGTGGAGTATTTGCGAATATCAGTCACAGATAAGTGCAATCTTCGTTGTGTTTACTGCATGCCGATGGAGGGTTTGCCTTGGTTGAAGCGTGAAGAACTGCTCAGCTATGAGGAGATTGCGCAAATAGTTGGTACGATGACCGATATGGGCTTGCGTCGTGTGAGGATTACCGGGGGTGAGCCTTTGGTCCGAAAGGATCTCCCCGATCTCGTCAGTATGATCTCAAAAGTTCCCGAAATCGAGGACCTTTCACTCTCGACAAACGCAGTTCTTTTAGCGGAAAAAGCCGACGCTCTCCGTAACGCAGGGATCCAGCGTCTGAATGTCTCGCTGGATTCTCTTCGTGCAGATCGAGTGGATTCGATAGCACGGAGGCCAGGATCCTATCCCAAGATAATGGAGGGCCTAGACGCCGCCGCAGCTGCCGGCTTCGCTCCGATCAAGATCAATGTGGTTCTGATCAGAGGTCAAAATGAAGATGAAATAGAGGATTTCGCAGAGATTACTCGAGAACGTCCGTGGCATGTTCGATTCATAGAGATGATGCCTACTGGAGCGAATCTTGATCTAAGTGCGAATCAGTTCATTTCGTGTACGGAGGCTTTGCGCCGCATTGAGCGTATCGAATCTATTGAGCCGGTGCAGGGGCCGTTCGGAAATGGTCCAGCCCGATATTACCAGTTCAAGGGTGCGCCTGGTACGATTGGTGTGATCACTCCGATGAGTCACAATTATTGTGATCGGTGCAATCGGATGAGGCTGACAGCGGATGGCCAGCTGCGTCCTTGTCTTTTTGGTGCTACTCAGACCAACCTGAGGGATCCTCTCCGTGCTGGCGAAGATTTAGTGCCGCACATACAAGAAACACTAAAGATCAAGCCGGAGCGTCATCAGCTAATCCAAGGAAGTGACCTTGGTTCGGGAGGATTGATCGCTCTATCTCAGACGGGGGGATGAAGGTTGTTGGGGGGTACAGAGTCTAGCGCGTTTCTGGATCATAAGGCCGGTGCAGGGGGTTACTGGGTAGACCTGTCTCAGAGCCTAGTTATAATCCTGCATGCTTCCCTTCTAGGACACCATCGATCCCAAAGGTCGAGCGCGTTTAAAGTATCCCACCCTTAAATTCGAAACACTCTGCCGCGGAGCGGACTTTTTCTCATGAGCGCAAAGAAGATCACAGTTGTTGGAGCTGGACACGTCGGTGCGACGTGTTCGCAGCTTCTCTCCCATAAAGAACTCGCCAAGGAAGTCGTCCTCGTTGACATCGCAGACGGTATCCCACAAGGCAAGGGACTCGACCAGTGGGAGAGTGCCCCGATTGAGGGTTTTGATTCCCGGGTCTTTGGGGCCAGCGACTATGAGTCCTCTGTGGGCTCGGATATTTTTATTGTTACGGCTGGTATCGCACGTAAGCCGGGTATGAGTCGTGATGACCTACTGAAAACGAACGCTAACGTTATCCGTTCAGTCTCTCGGGAAATTGCGAGGGTCGCTCCGGATTCGATCATCATAATGGTCACCAACCCCTTAGATGTTATGGCTCAGGTGTCAATGGAGGCATCGGGCTTCCCTCGTGAGAGGGTGATCGGTATGGCGGGGGTGCTCGATACCGCACGTTACAGGTCTTTTATCGCGTTGGAGCTTGATGTCTCGATTGAGGATATCCAGGCCCTCGTTCTAGGAGGGCACGGTGACACGATGGTGCCGCTCGCAAGCTACACCTCCGTCAGTGGTATCCCCCTATCTCAATTCCTTGAGCAGGATCGGATCGATGCCCTGGTAGATCGAACTCGCAAGGGTGGTGGTGAGATCGTGTCATATCTGAAGACGGGAAGCGCCTACTACGCTCCTGCTGCAGCCGCAGTGCAGATGGCTGAGGCGATCGTTAAGGACAAACGTAGGATCCTTCCATGTGCCGCATGGCTTCAGGGTGAGTATGGATTCAACGATCTGTACCTAGGTGTCCCATGCATGCTTGGAGCGAACGGGCTTGAGCGGATCGTAGAGGTCGAACTCGAAGAGTCTGAACGGGCAGCACTCGAGACAAGTGCGGAGCACGTGAGGTCAACGGTCGAGAGCCTCAAGGCTATGGAGGCCTCAGCCTGAAGACGCTGAGCCTCGTGTGACGTTGTGTCCGAGTTTTTTCAGAAAACGCAGATGAAGGTGGTGCAGCGTCCCGAACCCAAGATCTCGTCAGCAGGCGTCGCCTTCGATAAGTCGGGCGAGTTGGTCGAGGTCAGCGTTTCCACCGCTGATTACGATCACCACGGGTCGTTCCTTGTCGACCTCAATCTTTCCTTGGAGCAGGGCGGCCAGTCCTGCTGCACCTGACGGCTCAGCCAGGAGCTTGGTGCGCTCGAGGAGCACCATCATCGCGCTGATAATTTCAGAGTCCTCCACTAAAACTATTCCCCGGGCATGTTGAGACAGGATCTCGTAGTTGATGGCTCCCGCCATTGGTGGCCCGAGTCCATCCGCTACTGTGTGAACTTGGTCTATCTGCACTGCTTGACCTGCTGAAAAGGAGGCGTGCATCGCAGGGGCTCCGGTCGGCTCTACGCCCCATACGTCAACTTCTGTCCCGGATAAGGCTGCTGCTGCGGCAATTGATGAGGATAGGCCACCCCCTCCTACTGGAACCACGATCGTTCCTGTCTCCGGAAGATCTTCGAGAATCTCCAGTCCGCACGATGCGTGTCCAGCAACTACATCAGTGTCGTCAAAAGGGTGTACAAATGTCAGTCCTCTCTCGTCACTCACTTCTTGAACCTTGTGAAAGGCAGCGCTGGCGTCACCATGAAGAATCACTTCGGATCCGTATTCTTGACTGGCTCTGACTTTTGTAGGTGATGCGTTCTCCATCATTACGACTGTTGACGAAACACCTGCTGACGTAGCTGCCCAGGCCACTGCCTGTGCATGGTTGCCAGCAGAAACCGTCGATACGCCTCTTGCTCGCTCCTCGTCTGAGAGAGTGAGTAGTCGATTCAGTGCTCCGCGCACCTTAAAAGCCCCTGTTTTTTGTAGGTTTTCGCACTTCAACCATACCGGGGCCCCTATTCGGGCAGACAGGTATTGGGAGTGTAGAATGGGTGTCCGGTGCACCATTCCCTCTATCCGCCGTCGAGCTTCGTTGAGCCGATTTATTGTTAGGTCATCGATGATCATGGGCCGAGAATGGGGGCGTGTCGCGCTCAGGTCCAGAGAATTAATCGCTCTCTTTTTCAAAACTCAAAACTTTCAGTGTTTATGAGAGCAACTAAAATCATTGCGGCTTCATGGATTTCGTGCGTACACTTCCGCTGACGTGCCGATGCATTGATTCCCCTTTATTCCAGTTGGATGAGGTCTCTTCTATGCGCATGTGTCGCTTTATACCAACACTTCTTCTCTTAGCCTTGCCCGCCTTGGGGCTTACAACTCAGCTGTCTGCTCAGCAGGCCACACTCGTCGGGACTGTAACAGACGCAGAGTTTGGGACTCCGGTTGCTCAAGCCCGAGTCCAGGTCCTCGGAGGATCAGGCGTAGAGACGCTCACTAACGATCAGGGGCGTTATACATTCCAGCTCCCTCCTGGAAGCTACTCGCTTCTTTTCGAGGTGGTTGGATACCCGTTAACACGTGAAGATGACGTGACCGTGTCCGCGGGAGGAACTACTACTTTCGATGTGGTCCTTGAGTCTACGGCCTTCCAGCTTGACCCGATCGTAGTAACGGCGGGGAGAAGTCAGGTTGGTGAAAAGGAGACTGAGGCAGCAGCTACTTCCGTAACCATCAGTTCTATTGAGATTGAGGAGCGCCCTGCGCCCTCGTTCATGGAGCACCTCCGTTCAGCACCCGGAGTCGATATTCTCACGTATGGGTTACAGGGAGGAAACGTTACCACGCGGGGCTTCAACAACATCTTCTCAGGTGGGTTACACATGCTCACCGATAACCGGCTGGCGGGCGTGCCTTCTCTTCGGGTTAACCTGATGCACTTCATCCCGTCGAACGATGCAGACGTAGATCGGATGGAGGTGGTGCTCGGGCCAGGTTCTGCACTCTACGGCCCGAACACAGCGAACGGTGTGGTCCACATCATCACTAAGTCGCCGCTGGACGAGCAGGGCACGTCGGTGACGATGGGAGCAGGTCAACGTTCAGTCTTTCAGGGGTCTTTTCGATCCGCCTTCAAGTTGTCTGACGATTTCGGATTTAAGGTTTCGGGTCAAAGTCTGACGGGAAATGAGTGGGAATTCGACGATGCTACGGAGCTTGCAAATCGCGCATCTGCACTGGCAAACCCGGCTCTGTGCCTCAGCGATCGACAACTGCGCGGATACTCTGCCGGAGAAGCCCAAACTGCGTGTAATAGAGTAGGGACCCGTGACTATGACATTAAACGCTTGGGTCTTGAGGCACGTGCGGATTGGCGTTTTGCCGACGATGGCGCGTTCGTTGCGACATGGGGTCGGAACCAGTCTTCTGGGGTCGAACTCACCGGTCTAGGTGCCGGGCAGACGCAGGACTGGGTATACGAGTTCTTCCAGGGGCGGGTCAGCCATAACCGTTTCTTCGCACAGGCCTATCTGAACACGAGCAACTCTGGTGAGAGCTACCTGATAAATAATGGTGTTCCGCTTGTTGATCGTTCTAAGCTCTGGGTTACCCAGGTTCAGCATGGAATTGATATGTGGGATGGCCGCCAAGACTTCACATATGGCTTCGATTATTTCGCTACACGTCCGGAGACAGAAGGCAACATTAATGGTCAGTATGAGAACCGAGACCATATGGATGAGTGGGGCGTGTATCTGCAATCGAAGACTGCGTTAACGGATAAGATCGACTTTGTGTTGGCCGCACGTGTCGACGACCATTCAATCTTGCCGGACCGAGTATTCTCGCCGAGGGCTGCTTTAGTGATGCAGCCGCAAGAGGATCACACGTTGCGATTGATGTACAACCAGGCGTATTCCTCTCCGTCCAGTCTGAATTATTTCCTAGATATCTCGAATGGTTTCGCTCCGGGGCTCGAAGCCCTTGGGTTTGGACTGAGGGCATATGGGACGGGAGCGAACGGATGGTCGGTAATCAATGAGGATGGATCATTGACGGGAATGCGTTCACCGTTCAACGCGGATCGGAGCGCGATTCTTCCGATTGCGGCCACGACCGCCTTCTGGCCGGCTCTTGTTGGTGTGATGCAGGCGCAGATTGCAGCTGGTGCGTTGCCAGCCTCCCTCGGAGCTCTAATACCTACTTTGGCTGGACTTGCCCCGACTCCGGCAGACATCGGTTCAATGCTCGTCAACCCGCTGAGTGGTCAGATAGCGCCAGCG
Organism: Gemmatimonadales bacterium UBA2975; assembly: GCA_002348265.1. Taxonomy (GTDB): domain Bacteria; phylum Gemmatimonadota; class Gemmatimonadetes; order Longimicrobiales; family Gaopeijiaceae; genus UBA2589. The sequence goes on from DEAT01000059.1 coordinate 9,843, forward strand.
TCGGCAGCGTCTACGATGGTTATGCCAATTGATCCCATTCAGGAGAGCAACACCGAAACCTTCGAAATCGGTTGGACAGGAATCCTAGCTGACCGGATGAAGATCACGGCGGGCCTCTATTACGCGAAGAAGAACAACTTCGTGTCGCCACTTCTGCTTCAGACGCCTGTCGTCACGATGAATGGTAATGACATAGCCAGCTTCATCACCGTGCCCGTTGTGACAGCACTAACGCAGGCGTTAATGGCCGCTGGATTAGACGCAGCTACGGCGGCTGCCCAAGCACAGGCTCAGGCAGCGACGATTATTCCTCAGGTCGCCGGTGGTATGGCACAGGTGCCGGTCGGTGTCGTGTCGTCCTCTGAATTCAGTCCAGGTGCAGACCTGATCGCATCGTACAGAACAGTGGGTGATCTGACGATGTTTGGTAGCGACGTCGCTATGCAGTGGTTCTTGAACGACAGGTGGACTATGGGCGGGACGTTCTCATGGGTGTCTGACGAGAGGTTCCCTGTTCTTGGGACGGATCCGATTTCACTCAATGCTCCGAAGCGAAAAGGCACAATGAGTATGGCATACCGTGATGTTGTGTCCGGCTTCAACGCTTCGGCGCGTTGGAGGTTCAACAGTTCATTTAAGGGAAATTCCGCGGGGTACGTCGGTGAGGTCCCTGCGAGCAGTGTTGTGGACTTGGGCTTGGGCTACCGTTTGCCGAGCACGGATGCAACGCTGCAGCTCTCGGTGCAAAATATCTTTGATTCCGAGAACTTTTCGTTCGTGGGTATGCCGAGCATTGGCCGCTATGCTATGGTCAAGGTCAAATACGACCTCTTCTAGAACGGAAGAACTAGGCTAGAGTTTGTCGGGAGGCCCGGATGGCGAGTTGCCATTCGGGCCTCCCGCTCACGCAGAGGTCATCCAGAGTAACCCGGGAATGCCCGGTTCGAATGTAAATTGAGAAGGGGCGCTCGCTTCCGATGAGCGAATCGACAAACACGATCACATTACGGTGCGGATTTTGTCTGGCACTCAATACGGTTGAGGTAGGGGTATCGATGGATCACCCGATATGCGGTGATTGCAGTAAACCCATGTTGCTTGATCGGCCAGTGAAGGTGACTCAAGAGGATTTTGACCGGACCGTATTGGGATCTGACGTGCCGGTCTTAGTGGACTTCTATGCGGACTGGTGCGCGCCCTGCAAGATGGTTGCTCCACTTCTTGATGAGATCGCCAACCGAGAGGTTGGAAAAATTTTGGTAGTGAAGTTGGATACCGATCATGCGCCTGATGTTGCTATGAGGTATGAGATCCGCAGTGTCCCCACGCTTATCATCTTCCAAAACGGAGATGAGGTTGAGCGTTCGCTCGGGTTCGAGCCGGAGCGTGTTCTCGGACTAGTGGAAAAGGCCGTAGCGTGAACAAGACTGATCGACAGCGCGTAGTCCTCGAGATTGTAAACACGAACCGAGTGAGCAGTCAGGAGAGACTGCGAAGCCTGCTTTTAGAGAGGGGAATAGAAGTCACTCAGGCGACGCTCTCTCGTGATATGAAAGAGCTTCGCCTTGTGAAGGCTACGGGCGCAGATGGAGTAGGATTCTATTCCTCACCAGAAGAGTGGGACCATACGCCTGCACTGGCGTCTCTACTTCCCACCCTTTTTCATAGTGCGGACGGGGTTGCTCATCTCTTAGTGGTTCGGACAATGAAAGGGGGTGCACAGACTGTCGCTGCCGCGATAGACTGGGAGGAATGGCCTGAGGTATTGGGGACTCTCGCCGGAGACGACACGATACTGATCATTCTTAGGGACCCAGGCGCCCTGTACGAGGTCAAGCAGCGGCTCGAAGTTATGGCGCGCCCCGACTGAATTGGGCCTTCAAAGACAGTTGCGGGGGGTCTAGACATCAAGCTGGATCCGCTAAATAGACGGCCCTCTGGTTGACTCGTTTAACAAATAATGCATAATTAAACATATCACATGAATTAAAAAATTAAGCTTGTTAAGTAAGACCGGGGGCAGAAGCAGGGGGCTAGGGCCTTCAAGCGCGTCGGCGGGACGTGTCTGAGCTTCTGGCCCCCGGTCTTTTTTTATAAGCGCTACGAGCGCGATCTTTGCAGGTACTGGCCCGCAGGACTGGAATGAGACAGTCTGAAGGTTTATGAGATAGAGCAACGGAGCATTCCCGGAAAATTCATGAGTGACGAAGCAGGTGCCCTGTGGGGTGGACGGTTCAAAGAAGGAATGGCCCGGGAGATGGTGCCGTTAAACCTGAGTCTAGATGTAGATAAACGGCTGTGGCGGGAAGATATTCAGGGGAGCGTGGCTTGGGCGAGAGCAATCGGAAAGGCGGGAGTTCTTACAGACAAAGAAGTCGGTGACATCTTAGGTGGACTCGACAACGTGGTTCAACGGATCGAGAAGCATGGACTGTCTGAGGCGGCCGAAGAAGACATTCACTCTGTCATCGAGCGTATGCTTGGTGAGGAGGTCGGTGAGGTTTCTGGTAAGTTGCATACTGGTCGATCGCGCAATGATCAGTCATCGACGGGTGTGCGTCTCTATGGGATGACGGCAGCAGATCACGTAATAGATCTTCTCCTAGAATATGCTACGGCACTTCATGATTTCGCTGAGTCGGGGCGAGAGATGATTATGCCCGGTTATACTCACCTTCAGCAGGCGCAGCCCATACGAGCAGCGCAATGGGCTCTGAGTCACATAGTGCCTGTTTTGAGGGACATAGAGCGAATGAAAGCGGCGCGTGCTGCGGCGTCAGTGCTCCCTCTAGGGTCTGGGGCAATTGCGGGGTGCCCGTTCTCGATTGATAGAGAATCAGTCCGTGCTGAGTTGGGGTTCGACCAAATCAGCAATAATTCTGTCGACGCAGTGTCAGACAGGGACTGGATCTGCGATTTTCTCTACGCGGGGGCCATGGTGGGCGTTCATCTGTCACGTTTGTCCGAGGACTTGGTTCTTTTTTCAAGTGTGGAGTTTGGTTTTATCCGCATATCTGACGGTTTTAGCACTGGATCTAGCTTGATGCCGCAGAAGCGTAATCCCGATGTTGCTGAGCTGGGCAGAGGTAAGACAGGGAGACTTATTGGTAACCTGATGTCGATTCTGACACTGCTCAAAGGTCTTCCGACGAGCTATAACCGGGACCTGCAAGAAGATAAGGAACCGCTTTTCGATACGATTGATACGCTATCACTAACTCTTCCCGCGCTAAGTGGGGCGGTTTCCACTGCGTCATTCTGTCCTGAGCGCATGTCAGAAGTGATGGATGTCCAGCTGCTAGCAACGGATTTAGCTGACTATCTGGTGCGGCGTGGTGTTCCGTTTCGCACGACCCATGAAGTTGTAGGAAGACTGGTCCGGACTGCAGAAGAAAAGGGTGTGGCGCTCTCTGAGCTAAGCCTGGAGGTATTCACTGCGGAGAACCCGATGTTTAAAGAAGACGTTTTTGACGTCTTCGATTGGGAGGCCTCTGTAGAGGCGCGTCTAGCATATGGTGGTACTGCACTCGAGTCGATCGACTCCCAGCTTCTTGATGTCCGAGCCCAGATTGAGGGATTACGATCCTAGTTAGTCCGACATGTCATGAGGCCTACATCCGTGTTTAGTACTGGTTGAACTGGCTGACCGAGCTGGCCGCGGATAGATTAGAGCGTGTACGAGATCTCTCTCGAAAGTAACTTCAGGACGTGATGGGTCATCGCCGTTGAACGCTGAAGAGCTTAAACGTGCCGCAGCCGCCGAGGCTCTTAAGTCAGTTGAGAGTGGAATGGCGCTCGGACTTGGGACGGGAAGCACAGTCCGCCATCTCGTGGATCTTCTTGGTGAAGAAATCCGAAGTGGACGCCTGACTGATATAGTTGGAGTCCCCACGTCAGTGAAGACTGAGAATCAGGCAGTTGAAGTTGGGATTCCATTGATCGAACTCGGATCACGAACTGAACTCGATCTCACGATCGATGGAGCCGACGAGGTCGCGCCTGGACTTAATTTGATCAAGGGCCTGGGCGCTGCACTGCTGCGTGAGAAGATGGTAGCTCAGGCATCACGGCGCCTGATCATCATCTCTGACGACAGTAAAATCGTTAGTAAACTAGGAACGAGAGTTCCTCTTCCCGTGGAGGTTGTAGACTGGTCGATAGAGGCTCTCAAGACGTTTATCGAATCGACCGGTGCAGAAGCTCAACTCCGTCTTGATTCGAGTGGTAAGGCGGTACGAAGCGACAATGGCAACGTCTTTCTCGACGCTCGATATCCGGTTGGGTTGGAGGATGCGGTGGCACTTGAAGGAGAACTTCTCCATCGAGCGGGCATCGTCGACACTGGGCTCTTCTTGGGCATGGCCGAAGCTGCTGTGATAGCATCTCCCGAGGGTGTCTACACGCTCACTCCTGAATCGCCCATACCTCTACTATCATGAAAATCGCTCCTTCAATTCTGTCTGCTGATTTCGCTCGACTTTCCGATGAAATCGAGGTTATCGAAGAAGGCGGTGCTGAGTGGGTGCATGTCGACGTAATGGATGGGCACTTCGTCCCAAATATTACGATTGGCCCGTTGATTGTGGATGCTGCCCGTCGGTCGACAAACTTGCCCTTGGACGTGCACCTCATGATCGAGAATCCGGATCATTATCTAGAAGCGTTTGTGCAGGCCGGGGCCGATATAGTTACAGTGCACCAAGAGGCGTGTACGCACTTGCACCGGACCATCCAGAAGATTCATGAGCTCGGCGCCAAGGCAGGGGTCGCGCTTAACCCAGGTACTTCTCTGGAGACGATTCGAGATGTTTTGCCCTATCTGGATCTCCTGCTGGTAATGTCAGTCAATCCTGGGTTTGGCGGTCAGTCCTATATTGAGGAAAGTACGGCTAAGCTGGGTCGTGCTCGAGCCATGCTTGACGAGGTGGGATCGGATGCTGAACTGGAGGTCGACGGCGGTGTGGGGGTCTCGAACGTCGAGGAAATAGTGAGTGCTGGGGCCTCAGTTGTTGTCGCCGGTTCGGCTGTCTATGGTCACCCAGATGGAGCTGCAGCCGGTGTGCGCGCGATTCGATCCGCCTCAGGCGCGTAGAGAAACCCAACTGGACACTTGATTTAAGGTAGACCTCTCACGTTCAGTGTGTGACGCAGCATTCTAGGCGGGCACGTTACTTACTAAAGGGGTCAGGTCCGGTACGTGCAGGAGATTACCCTGCGGTCGGGCTTGATCTCAAAATGTAGACGTAAAACGGGCACACATCGTTCTCTAGGGTTTAATGGTGTGGACTGTTTTGCTCGCACTCACTCGGTGTTGTGAAATGAAGTTTACGTACCAAGAGGAAATCCCGGATATCGGGCCTGAGGAAGTTTTCGATTGGCACGAAAGACCGGGAGCACTCGAGCGCCTGACTCCCCCTTGGGGTAATGTGGAGGTGCTGTCTCGATCCGGTGGCATACGGGATGGCGGCAAGATAAGTCTTCGGATCAAACAGGGACCGACTTCCTTCAGATGGGATCTGATGCATCGGGACTACGTTCACGGTCGGCAGTTCCGAGACGAGCAGATATCTGGCCCGATGAAGCAGTGGTCACACACACATTCGTTTTTGCCGTCGGGCTCTAGCGGAACCAGAGCTCACGACGAAATCGAGATGGAGCCTCCTCTGGGCTTTGCAGGCAAGGCGCTGGGGCCGGTGTTTGTAAAAAATGAGCTCGACCGCCTGTTCGGCTTCCGGTATCGCAGACTCTCAAACGATTTGGCAAGACATCGAGCCTACTCAGATAAAAAGAGATTGACCGTGGCGATCACTGGTGCTTCGGGTCTCGTCGGCTCGAGCTTACGACACTTCCTCACGACGGGAGGTCACAAAGTCATTTCTCTTGTGCGCGAGTCCAGCGAGGTCAGGGAAGGATGTGTCTTTTGGGATCCGTCGACGGGCGTGATAGACGAAAAAGGGCTTAAAGAGGTTGATGCTGTGGTGCATCTCGCTGGTGCGCCAATCGCAGCAGGACGATGGACAGAGGCAAGGAAGCGCTCGATTAAGCAGAGTCGTATCAGGGGAACAGATCTGATCGCTCGGACTCTAGCTACGATGGAGAACGGCCCTCGCACCCTTATATCCTCGTCAGCCGTGGGCTTCTATGGAAATCGCGGGTCTGACATACTGAATGAGACGATGCCGGTTGGAGGGGGGTTCTTGGCAGACGTCTGCGAAGATTGGGAGAATGCTACAGTACCTGCGGAGCGGGCTGGTATCCGGGTGGTAAAGCTCCGGACTGGCATAGTTCTCTCTCCTCAGGGTGGTGCGCTCGGCCAGATGCTTCTTCCGTTTAAGATGGGTGCAGGTGGGCGGTTGGGCTCGGGCAAGCAGTACATGAGCTGGATTGATCTCGATGACCTGATCGGGATGATCTATCACGCTTTGTATGAGGGCTCACTCCGCGGTGTAGTGAACGCGACGGCGCCAACGCCGGTTCCAAATGCGGCATTTACCTCCGCCTTGGGCCGAGTCTTGGGGAGGCCGACAGTCCTTCCTGTTCCTAGCATCGCGGTAAAGGCGGTTTTCGGCGAGCTCGGAAAGGAAGCGTTGCTCTGGGGACAGCGTGCCATTCCCCAAAAAGCTCTGAGTAGTGGTTTTAAGTTCTTCAGCGAAGGACTCGAGGACTCTCTGCGTTTCCAGCTTGGGCGGATGGACTAGCTGTATAGCTCGGGGCACACAGCGGTAGCGATTCGACTCACCAGTCAGGGATGATTTCTCCGTTCTCTGAAAGGGCGGGGTAGGCACGGCCTTCACTTTTGCGACTGCTTGCAATTGAGGGGTAAGCCCATTCAAAAAGACGACGTTCGAACTCTTGGGGTTCAAGCCGGGACGAGTCGTAAAGGCCGGCCTTGGACCGTTGACGAACTGCCTCGAAAAGAATCAAGGCAGTGGCGACGGAGACGTTCAGAGAGTGAACCATGCCGAGCATTGGGACCATGATGTGCTGGTCCGCGTGGGAAAGACCTTCCTCTGACACGCCATGAAGTTCGGCTCCCATCAGGATGGCGGTTGGTTTTGTGTAGTCGACGTCTCGAAAGTCAACGGAGTTGGTTGACGGATGAGCGGCTACGACGCAGAGCCCCTGTTCTTTGACTTCAGCTATCGCATTGGCCACGCCAGAATGGCGATTGATCCCTACCCATTTTTTGGTTCCTGCCGAGGTTCCGTGGTGAAGGTCTAGCCCGTCTGCTGGCGGCACCACATGAACCTCGAGTACGCCTGCTGCGTCGCAATTCCTCAGGATTGCCGAGAAATTATGAGACTTGTTAACCTGATCCATTAGGACCGTCAGGTCAGGCTGGCGGCGTGAGAGAGCACTTTTGAGCCGGGCGAATCGTTTGGGATTCATGGAGACAAGGTACCTCTAGTGACATGACCCGGACGAGTCCCCAAGCCTGGGAAAAGCACTTGGCTTCTTCATCCCACTAAATAGGGTTACCTGACCACCCTCGGCGCTCAATTTGTGAGGTGCCCCCGGAAGGCACGAGCCATTTCATTCAGCGTTCAGCATCGCCACGAGCCCTCTTGTCGCCTCCAGTAGACTTTTTGATTCCAACGCGGTCAGGTTAAGCCACATATATCTGTGGCTTAAGACTTGTTCGAAATTTTGATCGGAGAGTAAGCCTTCAACGTTTACACCGAAACGTGATTTCCCTGGCGCTCTAAATGGACCTGTCTCAGAGAAATTCCCGCGCTCAAAGCTCTCTGTCGTCTGATTTCGTAGGGGCGCCCAACGGCTCACCGAACTCACGAATTCATTTCGGAATCCCTCGATTATCCACTCGTGATTTTCAAGAACGTCTGTAACCAGTACAGGCCACCTTGATAAAGCGCGTCTGAGTTCGGGCTCTTGGATGATTGAGAGTTGGTCAGTAGTTACAACTGATTGAACTACACTCGATGGCATATCGAGGGTGTACGTGGTGGTAGCTGTGACGAGCAGCGAGACAAGAGAATCCTCAGCTATCACCTCCGGGTGAGGTCCTTGGAGGTGCAGTATCTGCTGGATAGCCCCTCCCGCTTTTTCGAGGTACCCAATGTTTTCTTGGATCCTGTCCGCCGCATCCATCAACTCAACCGCTAGCTCGCTCTTTAGCGTAGCCTCAACACGTCGTTCTTGGAGCGTTCCCCACGATGCGTCTAGACCAAAGGCCGCCAAGATACTCAACATGATCACCGTACCGTCCCATAGCCGAGATCGGATTGAGTCGTTTGGACTATCTATCGCGTGTTCTGCTTTCGGCATAGCTAGTCTCCTATTAAAGGACCGAGTAGCGTTCGAACCTGATGAGCAGTCTAGTCGTTCTTCGTCCCTTCTGCGATTAAACCATGGATCTCGACTTAAATAGAGAACGCATAAAGTGTTGCACCAGGACAATTTGCGTGTCTTTGATTTAGCTATAGACGCGAGTAAATTGCCGGTGCATACTGCCACCCCAGTGGACAACCTTCATTCGCAGAGATCCAAGATATGAGACGTTCGAACTTCACCTGTCGGGCCTGCCTCATCCTTGGAGTCTTTGTTCTATTCGGTTGCTCTGAACCGATGCCTAGAGACCTAGGCTCTCTCGTCCAGGAAGGTGAGGGGGCGTTATTTCTAGACCCTGAAACTAATTCTCCTCACTCAGGTCCGGTCTTTAGGGTCGCCGATGAAGACTCAACAAAGGTTGTCTTTCGGGCGGTATTGAAGGACGGAGAGTTCCATGGTCCGTTCACCGACTATGATCCAGAATCCTTTAGGGATAGGCCCTCTCTCGGCGTCTACCAAGAGGGCGAGTACAGTAACGGACTCAAAGAGGGACCATATGCGTACTTCTATTCTTCCGGTGTCATCCTAGGACAAGCCTCGTATAAGTCTGGTCTGAGAGACGGCTCATACAAGAGTTGGTACGAGAACGGTGAAACGCGCAGTGAATGGGCCTATTCAAACGGAGAGCGTAATGGACCCTACGTGTTCTACCATGAAGATGGCCGGCTGTGGCAGAAAGGCGTGATGTCTGGTGGTGAGCGCTGTGGCGAATGGCTTGAGGATGATGCGACACTGACCTACGACCCATGTCCTTCCGGCGGAGACTAGTCCCTTTTGAGGACCAAGATAACTGTCAGCTGGCCTCGATCCGTCGATACATCTGCGCCACCTCAAGTGCCATGACTGCGGGAGGTCTCATGGAGAACCCAGCAGATGTGCCCCAAGACGAGAGGTCGATCTCAGCGACAGCTTCGTCCACGGTGAGTCCTGCTAGGTAGGCTTCAGATACCTGGGTCCAATAATCGGCTAAGTAATTTTGTGTGACTTGGATTTGTGCTTTGTCGGTTACGATTGGTCCATGACCTGGTACGAACATGTCCACGTCTAAGCTTTTTAGACGCTCCAACGTCTCCGGGTATTCATCGGCGAAACCGTCTCCCAAAAAGGGAGCGCCAGCGAAGAAAAGATCACCTGTGAATACCAGCCTTTCAGAGGGCAGGTGCACCACCACGTCACCACCCGTGTGGCCTCGTCCGAGATGTACAAGTCTGATTTCGCGTTCGCCTCGGAAGATCGACATGCGGTCATTGAGAGTGACACTCGGTGGTGTGGGCTCGACCTCAGCAAGAGCGACAATATGTCTACGCATCATTGCCGCTTGAGCAGTGATTCCATTGCGTTCGTCATCCGCTGCGTCTCCTAACCATGATTCGAGTGCCGCGAGTCGTCCCGCCATCACCTCAGGTGCGCCTAACGTGAGATAGGACGACTCGGCTAAGGCATCTCCTGTCATCTTTTCCCGGGTGTAGTCGTGCCCCACGATGTCGAGATGGTCGTGTTCAGCGAAGGCCTGGTTGCCGTGTGCATGGTCGAAGTGGAAATGAGTGTTTACGAGGTAACGGATCGGAAGATCGGTAACGGTTCTAACAGCTGCGATCAGGCTACGCCCTGACTCAGCAGTTACATGAGAGTCAACAACAATGACATCCTCATCGTTCACGATGACCATTGCGTTGCTCATTAACAGCATCTCGCCCGTTCCCTCGGAGCTCGCGAAGTACACGCCCGAAGCAATTTCCTCCAGGCTGTGCGCAGTTTCCATTTCCTGCTCAGGCACATCACACGATGCCGATGAGATAACTAAGCAAAGAGTAAAGAGATGGGCCCAGCACGTGAAATTCGAAAGTTTCATGTCTCGCCTCTTTGTTGGGCTATTAGGTGGAGAGTAACATGCCTTAGGATGGCAGGTTTTGCACGGATAGTTAGGGGTGTTCAGCTTTGACAGCCTCGCTGGCCGTAAGTCAATTAATTGTAGCCAACAAGCCTGAAGGAGATCTGAGATGAAGAACGCACTACTGTCGCTCATGTTGATCGCGCTTGGGCCTGTCGTTGTAGAGGGGCAGCAAGTAAGCCCCGAGTATATAGAGGAAATCCAGAACCTTATGCTCACCGAGGCGGTTGTAGAGGCCTTGGAAGTGGCTGAGCAAGATACTGACTGGGCAGTAGCTCAACTCATAGAACTTACGGAGATCCCAGCTCCACCGTTCATGGAAGAGGCCCGTGGAATTCGCTTTGCTGAGCTACTGCTAGAGTTTGGTGCTGACTCAGTGTGGACCGACGAAGAAGGAAACGTCATCGGCCTTCGGCGTGGCCGGGTTGGAGAACGAAGCATTGGCTTCGGAGGTCATCTCGACACAGTGTTTCCAGAGGGAACCGATGTATCTGTCAGGCAAGTGGGCGACACTCTGTTTGCCCCAGGAGTGAGTGACGACACGAGGGGTTTAGTTGTCTTACTCTCTGCTCTTCGTGCGCTTGAGGCAGCGAGCCTCGAGACGGACGATGACATCCTGTTTATTGGTGTCGTAGGGGAAGAAGGTTTGGGTGATCTGCGAGGAATGAAATACCTATACCGAGAAGGTGGTCTACGTCCTGATGTGTGGATTGAAGTTGACGGGGGTGGTCTAACGCGAATCGTTTCGATGGGTCTAGGATCGGTTCGTTATCGCGTCACGTTCTCTGGGCCGGGTGGTCATTCGTGGGGGGCTTTTGGAACAGCGAACCCAGCCCACGCTTTGAGTAGGGCTGTTCGCTACTTCCAGGATGTAGCTGATTCTCTGACGCGGACGGGTCCTCGCACTAGTTACAACGTCGGGCGGATGGGTGGAGGTACCTCAGTAAACTCGGTTCCGTTTGAGGCGTGGATGGAAGTGGATATGCGTTCAGAAAGTCCAGAGAGCCTGAGTGAGATCGAGCTCGCTTTTCTAGAGGCGATGGATCGAGGTGTCGAGGAAGAGAACCAACTCCTGCGAATGGGAGAGCGGCTAAAAGTCACGAAAGACAAAATTGGGGATAGACCGTCCGGTGAGCTTGATCCTTCAACTCCTGTCATTCAGCGTGCCTTGGCGGCCACTAGTCAGTTCGCTCCCTGGGGCACACTGGCTCGTTCATCGACGGACTCAAATATTCCCATTGCACTCGGTGTCCCCGCCGTCACCATCGGGCGCGGAGGCATAGGTGGTAACGGACACGCACCAGCAGAATTTTGGGTAAACAGGGACGCGCATCTCGCCGTCCAGCGTGCTCTAGTGCTGCTGGTCGCAGAAGCGAAGTTGGCTCGAGTGATCTCCTGATCCTCTATATTTAGGCCTCTAACCGAGTAACTGAGGAGACTCTAATGCTGTGCAGCAACACTGAAGAAATACCTGGTCAACAAATTGTCGAGTTCTATGGCGTGGTGACTGGAAGTACCGTTCGCTCCAAGCATATCGGCCGTGATATTTTAGCTGGCTTTAAGAACTTGGTCGGCGGTGAACTCAAGGGGTATACGGAACTTCTGCAGGAAGCGCGTAAAGAGGCACTAGACCGGATGATGGATCAGGCTCGCTCCGTAGGAGCAAACGCTGTTATCAACGTTCGGTTCGGTACGAGCAGCGTGGCCCAGGGAGCTGCCGAGCTCTTTGCATATGGGACAGCGGTGAGGGTCGAATAAGATGGATCTGCTAATCATGTTCAGCTCTCCGCTCTTTTTACTTCTTTTGGGCTTCTTCATTGGAATTCGCCTGGAGTCGAATCACTATAAGAGCATTCGAGATCGAGAATTAGAGATGAGAGATCTAGTGGCCATTAACTTCTCGCGGCTTCCGCTCGACATCGAGGTTGAGAAAGCAGAGATGGTCACCGGTAGCGTCGTTGTGTCACTCGACTATTTCAAACGGTTTCTTGCTCAACTGCGAGCTGTTGTGGGTGGTCGGATCAAGTCTTACGAACCGTTGTTGGATCGTGCACGACGCGAGGCTGTTCTCCGGATGAAGGAGCAGGCACTGGCTAATGGGCACAATAGGGTCATCAATATGAGACTAGAGACAAGCCGGCTTGCTAACTCCCGGGGAGGTGGCAAGAGGACCGCAGGTGTTGAAGTACTAGCTTACGGGACTGCATTGAGTGTGCGCGAAAAGTCTTGAAAGCTGATCCACGTGCGCCTGACGATTCAGTAAACCTGACGCCGACCCATTGGTTGCGGGAGGCTACGACGCTGACCGGAGGTCTAACAGTCTTTGCTCTGCTGGGTTTCACAGCAATTGCCTTCCTAGTAAACCTCCTCGTCCCGGTCATCCCACTCCATATCGAAGCTCAAGTCACGAAGGCGATTTGGGCGGAGGTCCAGGATTACGTCCCAGAAGGGAGTGAGGACACCGTCGCACGTCTAGACTCGCTCGTAAACGAGTTGGCGAATCACTGGCCGGACCGAGAGTATGATTTCCGCGTTGCGGTGGTGGAAGCCGGTTCCCCCAATGCGTTCGCGCTTCCCGGTGGGTTGATCATCGTAACGACTGATCTCATAAGAATAGCCGCGAGCGAGAATGAGTTGGCGTTTGTCCTCGGGCATGAGCTTGGTCATTTCCACAATCGAGATCACCTCAAGGCACTCGGGCGTGGGATTCTATTCGATCTCGCCTTGGCATCCATCGGCATGGGGCCCGGGAGTATATCCGGTCTTTTTGGCAATGCCGGTTTGTTGACGTCACGGAGTTTCAACCGAAGACAAGAGCGGACCGCCGACCGTTTCGGACTTGAACTGATGTACGAGCAATACGGCACTGTGGCGGGAAGCTTAGATTTCTTCCGGCACGATCTTGGTGCTACAGGTATGTCCGAGACTATCGCGGATTTTGCAGGCACCCATCCAGGGTCTGCGACACGCATCGAGGAGTTGATCGATTTCTCCGGGGAACAGGGATGGCCGCTTGACGGAGAACTTTTACCACCCGTATTCAAGAAACTCACGCTTTCGGACTCCACTAAAACTGGAGCGTCCAAATAAGTCTTCATAGAGAATGACAGCTTTGACAGCCTAGATCCCCG
>DEAT01000062.1 GCA_002348265.1 Gemmatimonadales bacterium UBA2975
CCAGCTCTCGCTAGCTGGTCTCCGAGGATAAACACAAAGCTGTCGCGATGATCCACCACCACTACACGCGGCCGGCGACCACTCCAATGCTCAGTGCTGACCCCTCCTGTGACCGCCCCGTCCTCTTCTGGAGCCGGGTCACTCGTTGTCATCTGTGCAGAAGGCCTAGAGCCTATGCGCCCCACTCCGCTGGTCATGTCCTGAACCGCCGCCACCGAAAGCTTCAGCGCTTTTGCCTTACGTTCGGTTTCATCGAACTCCCGATCTGGGACCGAAGCCGCCACGATACCCGCGCCTACCTGCAACACTATCTGGTGGTCCAGAACTCTCGCCGAACGAATCACGATGCAGGAGTCGAAGGTGCCGTCTGATAAGAAATATCCAACCGCTCCGCCGTAAAAACCTCGGGACTCGGGTTCAGCGAGCCTAATTAACTCCATCGCCCTAAGCTTCGGCGCACCAGTGAGCGTCCCCATATTCGCTACAGCACGGTAAGCATGAAGAGCGTCATATCCCTCTTGCAACCGCCCCCTCACTCGGCTCACAAGATGCTGAACGTGGGCGTATCGCTCCACGTCGACCTGCTGAACCACTCTGGTACTTCCCACCGTCGAGACTCTGGCAACATCGTTCCTAGCCAGATCAACGAGCATGCAGTGCTCAGCTAGCTCCTTACGATCGAGTGATAACGCTAGAGCAAGGCGATCGTCAGTGTCGGTATCCAGGTTTCCGTCCGCCCTGCGCCCTCGTGCCGTTGTGCCAGCTATAGGGCGAATTTCTATGACTCTGTCTTGAACACGCAGACAAGTCTCAGGGGATGCCCCGACCAGAGCTCCTTCACTGAGATCAAGATAAAACATGTACGGCGATGGGTTATACTTCCTCAGGCTTCTATAGAGTTCTATCGGATCCACACGGACGTCGGCACGAAGACTACGTGAAGGGACGCCCTGAAAGATCTGACCCTCTCGGATTGCTTCTAGGAACGTTCTAACCACGTCCTCGAAGTCTGCCTTATCTAGAGATGCCGTCCAAGTGATTTCATCCCCACCCTCCATCCCGGAAGGCTCGATTGCCTTTTGCTCTTCAGATGAGTCTCCCCCAGAGATGGACTCGACTACGTGAACTAGTCGGCGGTGTCGACTTCTCGCATCTATGATCTCTTCCCACGGAAAGCTTCTTGTAATCACGAATACTTCTTCTAGCTCGTGATCCCACACAACCAAATCGGCTCCAAAGACGAACGAAAAATCTGGCTCATCCAAAGGATCATGAGCCCGAGGCGGCAGTGTCTCAAACTGGTCAACGAGCTCGTACGAGAATGCCCCGAAAATACCAGATGCAAATGGGGTGGAACCACGATCTACAAGGAGGCCAGCTGTCGCTCTAAGTGCATCGAGGACAGTCGCCGAAGCTATGCGCTCGGCATCGGACATAAGGCCTTTCATCGGCTCATACGGAAAAGACGCTTTCAATCGAGTGGAGGAATAATCATATCCCTCTGGGAGACTCAGTCTCTCAGCAAGAATTGACAGTAGCGGCTCAGCTCGTTCTTGGAGAATGTCCCAAGTGACCTCTCCCATACGTGCTTCGAGGCTCAAGAGGGGATCAGCTACGACGACGCTCTTGTTGACTGTCGGAGGCCGGCCTCCATCCGGAGAATTTCCCATACTCTCGAGCAGCACTCTGCGCTCATCTGTTGTGCCGAGTGCCTCCAAGACAGCCACCGGGTCCGGTGCTGTCTTGATCGAAAGGGTCGTTACCAACGGAACTGTGGTAACACATGCTCCGCTCTTCTTTGGGTCCACCATTGCTCACCTTCCCCGGCGGGCCCCAGAACAAAAAAGGCAACCCGTCGCCGGGTCGCCTAAGAGTCTCTGAAGAAGGATGTTTACATCAGAGTCCGGGCAGCCCGTTGATCTCGGGCCACCACCAATTGAACGATACAGTTTTCTTCGAGTTTATCATGATGCCGGGAATGGTCGGCCTCATCGGCACCTGTGTCAACTCCTGTCATGCTGCTCGTCCTGTAGGGACTCGGGAAACTCTATAGGCCGGCATGTCTGTCTGACCCGCTGACTGACGTCCCTGACTCCTGTGCAGTCGAGATAGACCTACCTCTGGTCTCTCCGAGTGCTGAACCCGAAGCCGATGAGGGCATCCGGGGCAGAGCCAGATAGGCCTGCGGCGGCATGGATGTCGAACTGCATTAAGGGCGTTAGTGCGAACGTGAGCCCCGCGTGTACAAGAGATGCTGAGGTCTCGCCAGAGCCCTTCTCTATCGCGAGTTCAATGAAGGAACCAACGCTCTCACTTAAGTCCCGACCTAACACGATTGTCGACAGCACACCTACGGCCTCTTCACCTGCTGGAGCAGTTGCTGATAACTGTACACCCAATGAACTCCGAAGGTCGAGATCACGGCCTGCGGTCACCGCAACCTGTGGCTCAAATCCTCCTGAAGAGACGACCTCCGTACCCGTCGGAAGTGTAGCCCCCGCGATCACCCCCGCGTCCCAAACCCCGAAGCGGCCAAGTTCGAACTTCGCACCCAAACCCAAGTCGCCAAAACCTTGACCACCCCCGGGGTCATTAAGCCAATCAGGAACCCCTAGCCTCAATTCGAGGCCTAGGATCGGGCTCCATCGCACTAGACCCTCTGGAAGCCTGGTGACATTAGCCTCAGAAACTTTCTCCCATGAGAATCCTGCCTCGATCTGGACTGAACCCAACGGAATCGCATGGGGCGAATCAGTTAAGTCGGGCCGGTCGGTGATCATCCCAGTGCCCTGCGCTGAAACCGCAGGGCTCCACGAAAGCAATGCGAATAGAACAGCCGACAGACTAACCAAGCTCATCGATTTGAAGTGCTTAAATGGAAGAATTCTTAAACGGGATTTCACTGATCTCGCTCTATCAGCAACCAAATAGGTTTGCATCGCGCTGACTACCAGATCACTTGTTCCACATGTCGAGTACTAGCTTCCAGCTGTCCGAACCGTCCTTCCGCCAGATATGGAGGTCTCTCTCAAGGTCCGTGGTGACATTTCCATCTGGCGCTGTATAGGTATAGCTGAGCATACTCACCGTGTACCCCATGCTTCCATCTTCCGACAGATATGCCGACAAGTGCTCGAATTCAGCGGACGCACTCGGATCCGACATCGCTGCTGCGAAGAAATCGCGCACTGACTCGCGACCCGAAAGAGCTTCACTTGCTGGTGGATAAAAGATCGCGTCCTCTGCGATCCAAGACATAATCCCTTCCAAGTCCATCCCGGAAATAGCGCCTGTGAACGCCTCATTTGCGGCTTCTAATTGAGCCAGCTCTACCTCGTCGTCTATTGATGTGTCTTGTGCGGCACACGCTGCGACCATTACACCAAGAAAGAGTGAAAAGATACGCTTAAATGTGATCATCATCATTGTCCGAAAGTGGTGAGTTCACTCAGGTACTGCAGCCCTAAAATAGTATTGAAATGCCGAGGGCGGGACTTGAACCCGCAAGGGCCGAAGCCCGGGGGATTTTAAGTCCCCT
>DEAT01000051.1 GCA_002348265.1 Gemmatimonadales bacterium UBA2975
CGCTGCCTCAGTGAACGCCACATCAACGGCGTCCATCACTACGAAAAGTCCGGCTGAAACTAGACTGTATATACCCGCCAGCATCACAGCTACGAACAGATTACGGGTCCGGATCACGGCTATACCCGTTATCGCCAAAAGTATAAGCAGCACCACATCGACAATCTGCACCATGGTCTCGGTCATTCTTCATCACCTCCCGGTGCAGACCAAGGCTTCAACCCACCCGCGAGTCCGGCCCGAGCAAGAGCGTGCGTAGCAATCGGACTGGTGAAGAGCAAAAACAGATATATCAGCACTAACCGAATGAGGATGAACCACCAGGCCGACTCACCGTGAGCGATGGCCTCAATGGTCTGAAAAAGCATTCCAAGAATCAAGAAACCGGCACCCATCGTATCCGTCATACCCGCGGCATGGAGCCGTGTGTAAACGTCTGGCATCCTGAGAACCCCGAGCGTCCCAACTAGCATGAAGAACAACCCGGCCGTGATCGATATCCAACTGAGCGCGTCAAGGGCCATATCCATCATTCAGCCTCCCGATTCAACCTTCTGGTCAACCCAAGGTCTCCGAACTCGAAGAACTTCAATACCGCGATTGTTCCAATGAAGTTGATCAGTGCGTAGACAAGCGCGAGGTCGAGAAATTCCGGGCGCTCAGTAAGGAAACCTAGAGCGGCTATCAGCAGCACTGTCTTCGTTCCGAACGTGTTCACAGCCAGAACCCTGTCGTAAACAGTGGGGCCCATGAGTGCACGGACCAAAGCCATCGACATGGCGGCCAAGATTCCTAAGGTGGCGGCAATGAACATACGATCAGCTCCCCTCCACCCTCGAGCAGCGCAGATCCATCGCCTGCTCTTCACCGGTCTCGAGATCAGCAGCACGTAGCGCGTGGATCTCAAACTCGTTTCCGTTTACGCCCGTAGTGATCGTACCAGGCGTGAGAGTTATGGAGTTGGCATAGATCGCCCTACCCAAGTCTGTCTTTTGCGTCCCGTGAAAGAATACGATTCGCGGACTGATCTTTAGCTGAGGGCGGAGAATCACCTTCGCAACGACGATGTTAGCGACGAAGATTTCTTTCAGAAGCCAGGGTAGATAAGCCAAAATACGCAGTGATACCTGTAACGGTACGCCTTCCTCGTCGATGGCTTCCATCCGATGAGACAGGTACACGACGAGCACACACGAAACTACTCCGAGCGTGAGCAGTAGCGGCGTGTAATGGCCGGACAAAGCCAGCCAGAACGCAAAAAGTGTGAGTCCCAATCCGAATGCTCGGAGCACCCTGACTCCTAACCTTAATTTGGTTTCAAAACACGAGGGCGGCGGGCCCTTCCAGAAAAGTCGGAGCCGAAACTACCAGTTGGACTGAGCCCCGTCTACTATCTCCTGAACAAGAAGTTCGATGGCCCTCAGCCTCCCTCCGTCCTCCGGCGAGCCTTCGGCATACTCTCCTCTCGCAGTAACGTTCGTAGATTCCCAGAGAATCACGTTCTCGACTAAATCTACGATCTCAACCCTGACCGAGATGTTCACCTGTCGCTGCAACACCGCTGCCGCCTGCCCTGGCTGACCAGCTCGATAGTTGGGCGCCACCACGTCGTACCGGGTGATCGAACCCCGGACGATCGCGTCTGCAACATCAGCACCCGCTGTGCGGACACCCAAGGCACTGGGAAGCCGGCGAAGAAGTTGATCGTACAATTCGCCCGTTAGCTCGAAGCGTGTCGTCTCGTTCTCAAATGGCTCAATCGCGACAGACTGCACATGCGGAGGCGGGAAGGAGCCGGCTACGAAGGAATAGTTACAGCCCGCGAACGTTACCGATAGAAGCAAGCCGGTCCACTGCACAAAAAACCTTCGAGCCGCTCTGAAGCCCGACCCAGTCGAACCCGCCGCACTGAGGCCTTCGCGGCCCCCCTCTTTTTCTAGACTACTCCTCATAAGTAAATCTACTACTCCCGTGGATCCCAAATAGAGGGGTCGAAGGAGTCGGCCGGGATGACGGAAGTGCGAGTGATCTTGAGTTCGCGAAATTCCACTCGATTTCGATATGTAGCTTCAACCGGGTATCCGTCCCCCTCAACAGTCACTAGATGAACCGACTGCAAAACTGATCCACCATCTAACATCTCAACAGCTCGAACTAAATCGTGCTTCACTTCATAGTGGATAGCGTTCCCGTCTCCTGACGTGTACCGGTAGCGGTGAGCCTCACCTTCAAGCTCATCGCCCCCAACAAGTTCAGCGGACATCATCGGTCGAAAGACTCCGAGCGTCCCCCACATAAGCTCAACTGGAGGGAGGATATCATCGGGAGCTCCTTCAGGAAGTCTTAGTTCGTCATCTACCAATGCAGCCGACAAAACTCCCTCTCCATTATCCAAGAAGAGATCTAAGCGGGCCCTTGCGGGAGGCTCGATGCGAACAACACCTAAGCCATCAACGCGTGACCCTGATTCGTTCAGAATCCAACGAAACTCCACTCTTGCCGGCACAGTCAAGCTTGTTCTTATGGAGGTTTCGCGAGCGGCACCTAGCGGATCGGGCAGTGGACCCAATACCAGAGCCCTCCCTGTTCCGCAGCCGACCAAGGCAACCGAGAGCACCGCTGCACACCTCTTGGTAAAATGCCAGGATTTAAGCTTGTTTTTACGTCGCATACCGATCATACCCCTTTTAGGTGTCGACGGTTCACGTTCATTTAGACCCGTGACTAAGACTAAGCCCGTATACGTAGCCTCGGATGTCCACTATGGCGCCGCCCCTCCAAGCCACCAGGAGGCCTTCCTCGGTTGGCTCGAACATGCCGCGTCGGTAGCCTCCGGGATAATTCTCAACGGAGACCTATTTGACTTCTGGTTCGAGTATCAATGGGGTACGACCAGAGGTAACGAGCCACTACTCGGACAAATACGGAGCGTAGTAGACAGCGGAATTCCAATTACTCTAATGGGAGGAAACCACGATTGGTGGGGTGGCCGTTACCTAAGGGAAGAAGTCGGCATCGAATTCCTGGACCATCCCGTTACACGCGATCTAGCAGGTCACTGCACACGAGTCGCGCACGGAGACGGGCTGGGTACCGGTGACATTGGCTATCGTGCTTTCAGAGCAATCCTGCGATCACCCCACGCTCGCTTCGCATTCAGCATGC
>DEAT01000041.1:0-9451 GCA_002348265.1 Gemmatimonadales bacterium UBA2975
TCGGTTCTGTGTCATCTTGATGGCTCTCGTTTGGCGATATGCTTTGAGCTCATGGGATATTTTGAGAGTAGTCTCCTGATGAACGAGCGTCCAATTCGCTCATATTGAACCGGACCGTCACCACATAGGGCTCTTCACCAATGGTCCAGTGCCCGTAAGTGGTTGAGATGAAGGTGCTGTCTGATGCGAGTTCTAAGCCAGGGTATGCTGCGTCCCATGAGTCGGTATTATCCATGAGCCGAATGCGATAGAGGCCGGGATCAGTATTGGTGAGATCATCCCATGACCCAACCCAGACGACCCAGTCGCCCCGGGTAGGACTGGCGTCAGCCATGTCCCTGTATGAAATAACGAGGCGGCCATCTGGGGAATATTTGGCTGTGTGTCTATCACCGGTTAGCGCCTTGGGGAGCTCTTTGGGCTCTGACCAAGTCTCCCCGTCGTCATCGGAAAAAACGATAAAGGACTCGTAGGTCCTTGAGTTTTCCCGAAGGAGCAGGGCGAGGCGTGTCCCATCGGGCGAGGTTACAAGGCCCGGCTCACAAAGATCCGCGTCGGGGTGCTCGGTAATCACCCAAGGCTCACTCCATGAAAGCCCGTAGTCAGATGAACGCGTGGCGAATACCCGGAATGCGCTCGGTTCTCCTGAATTGCGAAGGAATCTCCCATCATCGTGAAAGAAGGCCAGCAGATCTCCATCGGCCTGTTTATGGATCGAGGCCATTGCAACAATCCCGCCGAAGTCTCCTATAGGCTGGAGTCCTGACCAGGTTTCACCTAGGTCATCTGAGACAGCGCTCCTTATTGGATAAAGGCCGGAAAAAAGGAGTAAACGAACTGACCCGTCTTCTCTCTCAGTCTGAAACAGTGTTGGAACCTCTCGTGAGGACGCCCACGATTCCGGCACGGGAAGTCGGTTGCTCCACGTGCGCCCCCCGTCGGTGCTCCGCTTTAGGACGATTGGTCCTTCTCCATGACCTTTGGGATAGACGGCTATGATGGTGCCGTCCGGGAGCATCTGAGTTGTGGGGTGTCCCAGGTACTGCCCATGTTCTCTGTCGACTATGTATTGCCTTTTCGATTCAAGACTGAGGTCAACTAGAGGGACTCCGAAGACTGCCTCGTGCACTTCCCTAAGTGACAGATCTGCCGCGTTCGGTGCTTGGTCCTGTCCCGAGGAGTTCGTGCATGACCCTACAGCTGCCCACATGGAAAATGCCGTCATAAATTGCGTTGATTTCAGCACTATCACTTGAGGGTTGTGTCGTCTTGATCGGGACTCACCTAGAATACCTCTTGGACCCGCTGGACCACAAATGACAGATACGAGGATGAGCTGGGATGAATGATGTTTCTCGCAGGCGATTCCTTGCAGCCGGGGTGACTGGAGTAGCATTGGCTGCGATGGAGGGTTGCACAGACTTGGGAGGAGAGAGTGAGACTTCTCTCGGGTTACCAATGCCTCCGATCGATGTCGACGATCTAGCGTGGGCCCATGTGCGAGAACGGTTTATCCTTGAGTCCGAGATTGCGTATATGAATAACGCAAGTCTAGGTATGCCGCCGCACGTGGTAGCAAAAGCTGTATGTGATGGGTATGAGGCGATTTCTCGGGAGCCCTTACACGGCAAGCATGATCTTCAGGAGATCATAGCGGAACAGGTTGTTCCCGGTTTGGCGGCCTATTTCGGAGTTGATGAGGGAGAGATGTCACTGACTCGGAATGCTACAGAGGCGCTTCATCTCCAAGCGATGGGACTTATTCTGAAGCCAGGTGACGAGGTTCTGGTAACGAGCCAAGAGCATCCGGCAGGGAACAGTCCTTGGATGTTGCGGGCGGAACGCCATGGTATAAGGGTCTCCGAGGTCTTTATCCCCAGCCCGTTCGATAGTGGCGAGCAAGTCGTGGACCTGATGGAGAGTGCCATAACACCTCGCACTAGGGCTCTCTCTTTCTGCCATGTGACAAGAGGCGGGCATCTTTACCCGGTGAAGGAAATCTCAGAGATGGCTCACAGACACGGACTCCTGAGTCTTGTGGATGGTGCGCAGGCTGTTGGTCAGTTTTCCGTGGACCTGCATGATCTTGCGTGTGACGCGTACTCTGCCAGTCTCCATAAATGGGTACTTGGACCTGCGGGCACCGGCTTTATGTACGTCCGTGAGGTGGCTAGGGATGTGATCCGGACGAATTTTTCCGCTGGTGCGACCGTTGAATCTCCGGGTCTCGCTCCTGGAGGTACTGCCGATTTTCCTGTGCGAGCAGCGTTGGCAACGGCACTGGATTTCTGCAATGCTCTGGGTGCGAATCAAGTCGAGCGTCGTTGTCGTTATCTCTCAAACCACCTTAAGTCCGGACTTACCCAGATTGACGGTGTGACGATTCTGAGCGGTCCCACACCTGAAACTTCATGTCCAGGCTCTACTATCTTCGAGAAGGAAGGTCTGGATGCAGTCCGTGCTGTGGGATTATTTGAGGAACGGATCGGCACTCACATTGATGAGCACCAGCGTGACGGACATAACGCTATTCGAGTGTCCACGCACGTTTATAACACCACCGCAGAGATTGATCGATTCCTAGAAGAGCTGTCCACAGCTAGGGCGTGATTGTAGTTACGGCTACAGCACTCCCATTTGGACCGGATGCGACGACTAGTCTGCTAGGTCGGTGAGGCTTAAACTCGCAGCGCAGTTATAACTAGTCGTGGATTTCTGCCTTGGAATCCGTTCAACCTGTTTTTATTGGATTTTGAGTACCCATTATGCGTGCATCTCTCCTTCGCTATCTAGTCTGCGCTTTCTTCATTGGTATCAAGCTAGTCGGTTCTTCCGATGATGTCCTCGGACAACAAGCCCCCTCTCCCGATTCTTATGCTTCGATCTCTTGGCGCCACATTGGTCCTGAGGGTAATCGGTTTAGTTCGGCGGCGGGCATTCCCGGTGATCCTGCGACCTATTACGTAGGTGCTGCTTCTGGTGGTGTCTCTAAGACCACTGATGGTGGTGTCCACTGGGAGGACATTTTTGACGATCAGCCGGTTCAATCCATCGGTGCTCTGGCCGTATCCCCCACTAACCCCAACGTCATTTGGGTGGGCACAGGAGAGGGCAAGATTCGGTCGCACATTTCCGTCGGCCAAGGCGTTTATAAGTCAGTAGACGCTGGAGAGACGTGGGAACTCATGGGCTTGGAACAGACTGGACGGATTCCGCGGTTGCTAATTCACCCTTCCGATCCCGACGTCGTATACGTCTGTTCCCTTGGCCACGCATATGGTCCGCAGCAGGAGCGAGGTGTTTATCGCACGACGGACGGCGGTATGACGTGGGAGCACGTCCTCTTTATTGACCAGGATACGGGTTGCTCGGACATAGCGATGGACCCAGTAAATCCGCGTATTCTCTTCGCTGGAACCTGGCAACTCATCATTCACACCTGGGGCAGGTTCTCAGGTGGCTTAGGCGGTGGTTTGCATGTATCGCGTGACGGTGGAGACACTTGGACCAAGCTGAATGGATCGGGCAACGGGATCGGGCTTCCCGAGAAGCCTGTTGGCAAGGTCGCTGTCGCCATCGCTCCATCCAATCCTGATCGGATCATTGCGATGTTCGAGACTGGTGATGGTATCCCTTGGAATGGACAAGAGACCGAAGATGGGCAGGTCTGGACGTCGCTAGACGGAGGACATCACTGGGAGTTGATCTCGCGAGATCGTAATGCCATGGGGCGTCCTCATTATTACTCCCGTGTCGTGATCAATCCCGGCGACGAAGAGGAAGCCTACTTTCTGACTGCAGGCTTCTCTCGCTCAACTGATGGTGGCCGGACCTTGTTCCAAATCCCCCGTCCCGATGCTCCGGGAGGTGATCACCATGACATGTGGATTGACCCAACGAACCCAGACCGTATGATCGTCGCCCATGATCAGGGATTATCAATTTCGATCAATCGCGGTAAAACTTGGTTTCGGCAACGGCTTACCAACGCTCAGATGTACCATGTGACGGTTGATAACGCTGTCCCTTACAATGTTCTTGGCAACAAACAGGACGAGCCGACATATCGCGGGCCGAGCAACTCACGCATCATGGGTCAGCGAGGTATCACAGGTATTCCGCGTGGTATGTGGCATCATGTCGGTGGCGGTGAGTCCGGCTGGGCGACGCCGGATCCGACGGATCCCAATATTGTGTGGTCTTCAGCTTCTGGTTCGGGGATGGTCGGAGGGATTGTGGTTCGCTATGAAGAAGACCGTCGACAGTATCGGCATGTAGAGGTATGGCCGGAACAGAGTCGTGGCGCAGCACGTGATGTGCGGTTCCGCTTTATCTGGGATGCGCCGATTCATATTTCGCCTCACGACAATGAGACGGTTTATGTGGGGTCACAGCACGTCCACCGGACTAGAAACGGTGGCCAGAGTTGGGAGGTTATCAGTCCAGATCTGACATGGGACGATGAGTCTCGCCAGATGCTCTCTGGAGGTCTTACTGGCGATAATATCGGTGTCGAATACGCTGGGACTGTCTTTGGCATCACCGAGTCGCCGATAGAAGCCGGGATGATTTGGGCAGGGACGAATGACGGCAAGCTGCACCTCACAAGAGATGGTGGGGGCACGTGGACCGAAGTCACTGAGAATATGCGAGGCCTGCCAGAGTGGGGAGCTGTCCGCAGCATAGCGGCCTCGCGATATGACGTCTGCACGGCGTACGTCGCCGTGGACGGACATCAGGTCAACGTGCGTGACCCACATGTTTTCCGGACGCGTGACTGTGGTGAATCTTTCGACCGGATCGTAGAGGGTATCACGCCCTCAATGTTGAGCTACACGAAGTCCATTGCCGAGGACCCCAAGCGTCAGGGGCTTTTGTACGTTGGAACTGAAAACGCGATATACGTCTCATTTAATGACGGTGACGACTGGCAGACGCTTCAGAATAATTTGCCACACGCGCCGGTTTCTGGGATCGTCGTTCAAGAGCACTTCAACGACCTAGTAGTCGGCACGTATGGGCGTGGTTTCTGGATCCTCGATGATCTAGCGCCGATCCAACAAATGACTGAAGAGGTCATGCGGTCTAGCTCGCATCTGTTCGAGTTGCGCGACGCCTATCGATTCCGCCCGATCACGCCTCCTTCGGTACCCTATTCCGATCCTACCGAGGGTCAAGATCCTGAGTATGGAGCGTCGATCAACTATTGGCTTGGGCAGCCTGCTGCCTCGTCGCCGACTATCGAAATCGTTGATGAGATGGGCAGCGTAGTACGTACGCTGAAGGGGACCAATCATACTGGAGTAAATCGGATCCACTGGGACCTGGCCGACGAGTCAAACGGACCTATCCGACTGTTTACATCACCCATGTATGCCGAACACATGATGGTTGGAGAAGAGGGGCGTCTAGCCCCGGGAGGCAGGCAGATTTCGATTCTTATGCCACCGGGAAATTACACGGTTCGACTCAATGTGGATGGTGAGACGCACGAACAAACCCTCAAGGTGATAAAGGACCCGCATTCGGCAGGTAGCGAGGATGATATCACAGCGCAGGTAGCATTTCTGCGAGGGGTGAGGGAAGATGTTGTTCGTGCCGGCGAGGCCGTGCATCGGGTGGAAGCGATGCGGGTTCAGTTAGCCACTGTCAAACGCTTCACCGACGATCCGGCTGTGGTTGAGTCGATAGAGGAAGTTGAGGAGAAGCTGGTCGAAATGCAGATGGAGATGGTAGATCTCAGGCTGACAGGCCAAGGCCAGGATGGTGTGCGCTTTGGGGCGCCACTGCTTCAGAAGCTCGGCTACGTGAGTGGTGGTATCTCGGTGGCTGACTTCCCGCCGACCAATCAAGAGGGTGAGGTGAAGGTCCTGCTTAACGGGATGCTGAACGAATACCTAGACCGCCTAGACGAATATGTCGATGACGAGGTGAATGAGCTTAATCAAATGCTTAGGGCGCGCGGACTCGTGATCATTTCGGACAGCCCAGATCGATAGGGTGGAGGGCTGCGACGTGTCTCTCCGAAAAGCTTGAGTGAAGCCTCGCGAGACTCACGACAAACCCGCCCTTCCTAATTTTGGAGGGGCGGGTTTGTTCGATTATCTGCTTGAGTTTCTAGCGACTCGGTTAAGTGATATCGTTCCGTCTAGATCTGACTTTCCGCGTCGAAACTTTAATCGCTCGGCGGCATGGCTCGGGTCCGGCCGAGCGCGCGTACCTCTTCATCACCCATGACCGGCGTGATTGTAAGGTCACAAACATTCTGCCATTGCAAGCAGAAAGCATTGACCGCCGAGAGGTCGTCCGACTCGAGGATCGCCACGCCCGTTCTGGATACGAGGTCGTTCCACCTTCCAACCAGAGTTACCGAATCACCTAACTGCTCACGATCATCTTCGATTGTCATCTGGCTGAAGTACTGCAACGCTTCGTCGAAGGTCTCAGGATAAAGGGTCCAGGTAATCATGTATAGCATGGTCATCTCCGCGTGGATGAAGAAGTTCTTGCGGCATCCAAAAGCCCGCTTGCCAGTATATGACATGAGGGGATCTAGACTGTCAAAGACTGATCGGGAATCAAGATTCTGGGTTGATTGGCTTAGAGTTGTCCAAAGTGCGTATTACTTGCGAACAATTAGGTCGCTACAGACATTTGCCATCGCGCCTAGCTGATATCCCCCCATGAGTAAACTCAGAATTGGCCTGCTCTCATTGCTAAGGTGGACACTATGTCAATTAGATCCTTTTCAGTGTTCACGTCATTGTACGTGGTGTTATTTAGCGCATGTGCTTTGAATCGTTCGGATGGAGCTGAACGCGCGACGAGTTGGACAGATGGCACCTACAGACTGTCGGCAAGGATCAGCTACCGGGATGATCAAGGGGGTGACCAGTCGGTGGGTCGACTCCAAGTCACGAGCACTGTGCTGGTTGGCCCAAACGGCCCAACCAGTGCCACTTCGTCCGTGGGCCCGTGCGTCGGCGGGTTGGTACACAAATTTGAGAGCGCTTACCAATGTGGAGAGGCTATCCTCTTGATCGAACCGAGCGCGAGTGGCGTGCGAGCTGATATTGTGATGACGGTTACAGAGACGTTCCACCTGCCCAGATGTGTAGCGTACAGTCAAATACCAGGGGGCGGGGAGGTTTGCACACAAAGCACCTACGACATTGAAACGCACCATACCCAGAAAAGGAGCCGGGCTTTTGCCACCAAGGTGCGCTAGAACGACAAAATTACCCAGGCAGAAAGATCCCTAGACATGGCGGGTCTTCATGCCAGATCTCCTTAAGTAAGCATCCTGCGAACTCAATCGTTGATTGTCATCGTTCCTTGACCTCCGAGAACCTCGGACTCCCTCTTAAACCATACGCGCGATAATCTGGAGTAGTCGGTCCACGTCATCACGGTTGTTGAACATTCCTACTGCTATACGGAGGAGTTTTCCGTCTTCTTGGAAGGTGAACCGGACACCCTCCCGTGCAAGCGCGCTCCCGAGTACCTCGGGATCTAGGTCGTGGTAGCAACTTACGATTGAAGAAGGGTTGTCGGCTGGCGTGAAGAGATTTCTCCCCAGTCCGACCAGTTCGTTACGCAAGTCCCCAGCGAGGTTGTGCGTGTGCCGCGCGATGCGGTCGAGCCCGACATCTGTGACAAATCCTAGGGCGGCATCCATGGCAGCGATCGATGCGTGAGAAGGGTTAGCGTATTCGAATTTGCTTGCGGTTCTTGTGAGCTCGTATCGATTGTCAGGTAGCGTTTCCGCTACCTGACCATGGCCGAAGCGGTCTGGTTGCATCCAATCTAGGTGCTTACGGCGCACATATAGTGGTGCACAGCCAAAGTCAGCGAAGAGCCATTTATATCCGTTTCCACAGGCGAAGTCGACTCCCTCCGCGTGCAGATTCGTGGGGAAGGTTCCGAAGGCTTGAATGCCGTCTGCGTATAGGTAGCCGCCTCGCGCATGAACGATCTCGGCAAGGGTTGGTAGGTGATGCCGAAAGCCGTTCCGGTTCGATACCCACGCCACGCTGATCAGGCGAGTACGGGCATCGGTGCGAGCAGCGTAATCCTCGGGCCTGGCTCTTCCATCTACTGCGGGCACGATCCGTAGCTCCACCCCGGCCCTTCGTTCAAGCTCTCGGAAGACGACGAAAGCTGTCACGAAGTGCAACTCGTCTACTACTAGGTTGTCGCCCGGTTTCCAATCAATCGCGTTGGCGACGAGATTCTCGGCGTCACTCGTCGAGTAGAGAAAGGCGACCTCATCCCGCTCGGCACCGAACAGGGATGCGAACCGCTCTCTGGCACGCTCGAATGTGGCTTGTTGCCGACTGGGGTCCCGAAACGTCATCCTCTCTTCTGCATAGGAGGTCACGGCTTCTTGGACAGGACGTGGCATGGGACCCTGAGAGGCCGTATTGAGGTAGGCGAGCTCTTGAGTCACTGGGAACTGGGCGCGGACTCCTAAGGGGTCGTCGAGGTTAGTCTTAGTTGAGAGAGCGGCAGCGTCTGCAGGTGAAGGGAGTGATAGGCTAGCCGTTGAGGCAGCGATCCCCGCCGCGGCGGTTCTTCTCAGGAAAGTACGTCGATCGTAGTCGTTCATTGGATTCTCTATGGCTCTGCGGCGATGGAAAGCGCTGATGTGCTGCCGAAAATGACAGACCCCCATCTGTCCTGTCAAAGCTGGGTAGGGCGATAATGTGCCGGCTGTATTGCGGGACTAGACGCCCCCACTGCAACGTTATCTCGATTCACAGTCTTGAGCGCATTAGCGATGATTCGCAACGTTGGAGGTGAACCAGTGGATAGACGATACAGACGACTGAGGATTAGGCTCTTTTTAGAGGGCCTCGTTGTTCTCGTCAGTATATTGATCGCCTTTTTCCTCGATGGGTGGAGAGAGGACCGACGTCAAACCCGAGAGCTCGTTCGAGAGCTCGAAAGCGTAGAAAGGGAGTTGGAGCGGAATCTTGATATTGTCCGGGGCGAGTTAATCGCTGTAGAACGAATTCTTAAAGCCGGCGAGGACCTCGCTGACAGGCTCGGTCAAGCCCCGAACGATTCGCTGGTTGAAGTTTCGGATACTCTGGCTTGGTTAGGGGCCGCCTACAGCCCTACCCTAGATCCCTCACTCGGCGCACTAGACGCTCTTATCAATTCGGGTAGGCTGGCAAGAATTGAGAATGAGGATCTACGGGTTAACCTGGCCGGTCTGAGGGATGTCTTCGTGGATGTGGCCGAAGATGACAGGATGGCAAAGCAGTTCACCACTGATCATCAAATGCCTGAATTCAGAGGAGTCGAGTTTCTCACTTCACTGAGACGAACAAGTGACGAATTCATCCGTGCCGGACAGCGTGTGGGGCAATCTCCTCAAGAGGGCCAGATAACACTACCGGTCAAAACGCGCGGTGAAATCCAGTATCCCAATAGTGCTAAGGCTAGG
>DEAT01000041.1:9646-9864 GCA_002348265.1 Gemmatimonadales bacterium UBA2975
CTGGCTGTTGAACAACACCTCCAGAGCCTCATGAATCTATTGCTCTACGAGTTGGACACGGACTCCAGTGGCTAGCAAACAGGTCCGCTGCCCGAACGCGAAATTAGTGCTGATCTAGAATCAGATCATCCCCATCGGGCGACTTCACCTTTTGAAAACTTTTCGATCAGCGCGAGCGACAGCAGTAGTGCATGCTTCATGTCAGTTACTCGGGCAGG
>DEAT01000086.1 GCA_002348265.1 Gemmatimonadales bacterium UBA2975
GGGCGCCTGAGAGATGTCCGCGGCTTGTTGGACTCAAGAAAAGAGCAACACGAAGATCTCGCGGCTTTCAGCATCTTTCTCGTGCTACTCAGTGCGGCAGATGCCTACGTATCCGCGCACCTAGCTGGCTTCCCTGCTCCACTTGATATCGAGACACAGCTCTCCACGGACGGGGCAGTCGACATTGGGATCAGGATCCAACTGCCTAATTCACACTGATATCGAATGAGCGATCAACTCAGCTAGCCCAGCTTCACGAAACGGAAGCTGCCTACTGGCTGGCGGGAACGTGTGGGAATCGAACCCACCCGTCCGGGTTCTAGCCGGACTGCACGGTTTTGAAGACCGCCGAGGACACCAGTCCCCCTCCGCCCCCTCAACTCAGCATGCCGAGGTCGGCACGGATTTTAGCGACCGCGATAATGTGCGTCGAGCCTCACAGCTGCTGCATCCGGTACTCGCGCGGATCCGCCGCCACACCCTGCACCCGTCTCTGATACCCATCCGGCACATACCTGAATCTGCTATATTTTTATCACACAGTTATTTAGCTAATTACTCTAACCTTTTCTGTGAGATATTTAACAGACTACCCGGACGCCCTTTAACGCCTCAGCTCCTCGTCGTTCCTTGTTAGATAATCACGACTCTACAGTCTTTATTTCAGTAGGGTCTAGACCCGACCAACGCTTAGCGACCTCCTCAAACTCGCGAACAAGATCTTTTCGCAGGACATAAAGGCGATCAAGAGTTTTATG
Source organism: Gemmatimonadales bacterium UBA2975 (assembly GCA_002348265.1). Taxonomy (GTDB): domain Bacteria; phylum Gemmatimonadota; class Gemmatimonadetes; order Longimicrobiales; family Gaopeijiaceae; genus UBA2589. The sequence continues at coordinate 759 of DEAT01000086.1, forward strand.
CCTCCTTCCGGCTCTAAAAAAGACTCTCGCATCCTCGCGGATTTCTTCTTCTTTAGCCCGCCACATAATCGCCGCCAAGCCGACTATCGGCGCTCCACGAGCAACGAGCCAGCCTATATCCAATCCCACAAAAAAAGAGATCGAGGCTGACACCAAGCCAAGCCACGCTGGGAACGTCAAGAGACCTAGTGTCAGTTTGTACGTGGCTATTTCGTTGTGCTTCGGCCTGATGCGCATCGTCACATATCGGGTGACATGATACGGCGCAGCCCAAAATAGAATCCCGACGATCGCTGCCGGAAGAACAAAGAGAAGCATCGCAAGGTGCCCCAATGCATATACTACCACCCTATTCGGCCGATATCGCGAAGGAACATCACCCTCACGAACACCCAATACAGTAACTGTCCTTTGGTAACGCCGAACAACTGAACGGAGTCGGTCTGCCCTCTCTGGATCTTCTGACCGCAGACGGGCGTACGCGCGCGCAAATGCCCTCATCCTCGGGATTCTCTTCGATAACTCCTGCCGCTCACGCGGTTGGGCCTCACCCTTTTCCCTGGCCCAGATCCTCTCCGCAAGACCGACAAGATCACGATCCTCGTTTGTTTCAAACTGTAGCGTGACCTCAAGAAGAGCTTGTCGGATATCATCCGTCAAAGTGCGAACCGCATTTCGACCGTCATCCCGATAGCGGTCCCGGTAGTCGGCCACACTTATCGGTTCACCGTATGCAGCAACTGCCCTGCTCCGGAAAAAAGGCTTTCGTTCGTATGTCAGCCCCACTGGCTGCACCCTTAAGCCGAGAGACCAATCGGCCCGATCCTCAGCCAAGAGGGCAATTCGCGCGGCGCCCGTGCGCAGAGGGGCCATACTCGGCTCGGAGTGGCTTTTCCCTTCCGGATAGATCTGCACGGCTTCGCCCGACCTCAATGCATCTATGACTGCGTCGAACGTCCGGGCGTTCATATGCATCTGATCCGGGTAGTCCTCTTTCCGATACACTGGCAGTCCACCAAGAGCCTTCAGCGCCGGTCCCACTATGACGTGCCCGAAGAGTGGTGCTTTTGCTAGTGGGCGGACCTTACGCCCACCGGTATGAAAAATCACCAATGGATCAACGAGCGCATTCGGGTGGTTCGCAACGACTAAAACCGGACCACTCGCCACGCCCGCCCCTATGCGCTCTAGATCATAGAAGACAGCAACGGCCTGTCCGACCAACTTCGTGATCAGCCAAGAAAGCACTCCAAGTCCCCAGCTCAGTATTAGGTAATCAGTCTGTCGGTGTCGATTGGCTCCAGCCCAAGCTCCCGCAGAAGCTCATTTAGACGTGCGAGGTCCTGCTGGATGACGAGATTCATCTGTTCGAGCTCGCCCTCAAGCTGCCCAGAAAGGTTCTCGAACACAGCATAAGACTGCTCGGTCGGCCTAGTCTCTGCACCTTCGACTAGGTTCTGAAGGGCAGCGATCTTGTTGTTGAGCTTGATCGGGTAGTTCAGTGGATCCTGGTTCGAACGATTCTGAACCTGGTACACCTCCCCCTCAACTTCACTCAGTCGGTCACTTACTGCTTCGCCCAACTGCGCAAGCTGAGCATTTTCATTTTCCTGTATGCGATCATTTATCTGTGCTTTGATAGAACGCATTCTCAAGACAGCTTCGTTGGCATCCGAAACTCGATCGCGGATCCGAATTGCGAAATTAAAGCGCTCCTCGAGGTCGGAAGCGGTGACTCCGTCAGCAACCGCACGAGGGTTCATCTTAATCTCGAAGTTCTGAGTCATACTCTCACCATCTACCGTCAAACGCACCCTATACTCGCCCGGCAGCACTGAGGGCCCCTGGTTACCGGCAGCCCAGAAGATACGACCATCGAAATCTGTCCACCCCTCTAATCGCATATTCCAGCGGAATCGATTGGAACCCGCGGACAGCCCCGGCTCCTGACTACCACCCCCTCCAAATGGATTGAAGCCCTGAGGCTCATCAGTGGCCCTCTGATCTTCATCGTCCGCAGACGCCTCATAGCTGGCTAGAACGTCGCCCGAAGAATCCATGAACTCTAGCGATACGTGTCCGGCATCAGATGAAAGTATGTAGTCGATGCTCACAGCATTATCAAAACGGCGGACTGGGTCTTTGGGATCAAACAACCAGAAGTCAGCATCGGCTACCTCGTCCGTGAGTTGCCGGAGCGGGCCAATAGAACGCATGACCCAAAAGCCCCTTCCATGGGTTCCAATCACAAGATCGTGATCCTCGACTACCAAATCCGAGACCTGCGTAACCGGGAGGTTCATTGTGAGCGGCTGCCACGATGACCCGTCATTCCAGGAGACGTAGACAGTCCGCTCCGATGCGGCATAGAGCAGGCCCGAACGCGTAGGATCTTCTCGAACCGCGCGGATAAAATCGTCCCCAGGAATTCCATGGACAATCTTTGTCCACGTCTCGCCGTAGTCGTCCGTTTTCCATATGTACGGACTTCTGTCGTTATCTACGAGATACCGAATGCCAGCTACGTACGCCTTTCCCGGTGTATTCGGTGATACTTCAATCGTGTTGATTCGGACGAAATCAGGGGCATCCGGAGGA
>DEAT01000013.1 GCA_002348265.1 Gemmatimonadales bacterium UBA2975
AGCTGCGGAAGAGTCTGCTGCCGAGGAAGAGAAGGAGTAGTCCGAGGCACTCCTCGGACGAAGCCCGACCATGGGTCAAAAGGATCCGACTCACCTAGTGGTCGGACACCTCACAAGACCTCATGGAACAAAAGGGGAGTTTCTGTGCAGCGTCCTCACGGACTATCCAGAAAATGTGTTCGCTTCTGGGGTGGTTCTGTCATTGGGAGGCGAGGACGATCATGAGCCGAACCCAGATTTGCCCCCGTTGCGCATAGAATCTGTTCGCGAACATCCGAAGGGTGCGCTCGTCACCTTTGGAGGTGTCACCGATCGAACTGGGGCCGAACTGTTCCAGGGCAGATATCTGTACCTTCCCATGGAAGAAGTCGAGCCTCTCGCGGAGGGTGAATTTTTCTACCACCAGCTCCTAGGTATGGCCGTTGAAACGGCTGGTGGTGAGACAATAGGGACTGTTCAAGAGGTTTATGAACTGGGGCCGACCGATCTGCTAGAGGTCTCCGGGGGTAAGGGAACGTTAATGATTCCGTACCAACCGGAAATCGTTGTGAATGTCGATGTGGGCGCTAGTCGAATAGTGATTGATCCCCCGGATGGGTTGCTTGATTTATGAGCATGCAGATCAACATAGTCTCCATCTTTCCAGGTTTTTTTGACGGTCCGCTTGGCTTGTCGATTCCAGCCCGAGCGGAGGCGGCTGGTTTGGTGGAGTATCGAATGGTCGACCTCCGGGACTACACGTATGACCGCCACAAGACCGTAGACGATTTGCCATACGGGGGCGGTGCAGGGATGGTCATGAAGCCAGAGCCTTTTTTCGAGGCGATTGATGACCTGAAGCCACAGGGCCCCATCGTTCTCTTGTCCGCTCGGGGACGGCCCTTCAGACATCAAGATGCCGTCCGCTTCAGTGTTGGGCACGAGCTCACCCTTCTCTGTGGCCATTATAAAGACGTGGATCAGCGTGTTGCTGAACATCTCGCGACGGATGAGATCTCGCTCGGGGACTTCATCGTATCAGGAGGAGAAGTCGGAGCACTGGCGATAACAGATGCAGTAGTTCGCCTGCTCCCTGGGGCGATTGGCGACCATGATGCGGCTGCTACGGATTCATTTTATGATGCGCGTAACTTGTCGGCACCCTCTTATACAAGGCCGGCTGAGTACCGTGGTTACAAGGTGCCTGAAGTCCTTCGCTCGGGTGACCATGCGAAGATTGAGGAGTGGAGAGAGGCTGAGGCCGAACGCCTCAGTCGAGAGAGATGGAGCGCTGAAAACAACTAGGAAGATCAAGGGTTTTCGGAATAGAAACGCTTGGATGTAGACGATCTGTCTTTGGGTCTACCAGTAGTCCTGAAGACCTTCTCGTCCGCCTTCTTTCCAGTCTGTAATTGCTCCGTTTGCTAGTAGCCGGACCAAACCAACGGCTGCATCGACCACGGCTGACATATGTTCAAAGTCGATGAGATCTACCTCGTCGGAGGGCTGATGGTGGTCTGGGTGAAGCCCAAAGGATGATATGGTGTGAGCCGGGATACCCAATACCGCGAACGCTACGTTATCACTTCGGAAGAAGAAGTCTTCGTCCGGTCTCGGGTCAGGTACTATGTGAGACTTGGATGCCGCAAGTTGATCTCCCAGCGTAGTCCGCTCATATCCAGTCAGCCAGGATTTTCCGAAGCCACCCGCTGCATCGTCTACCCGCCCTATCATTTCGATCTGGAGGTCGGCCACAGTCTGGTGCAGAGGGATGACCGGGTTGGCGATGTAGTATCTGGTTCCCAGAAGGCCGAACTCTTCTCCCGTGCTCAGGAGGAACACTATGGTTCTGAGCGGCGCCCGGCCTTGAATGAGTTCTCTCGCAATCTCCAGAACCGCTGCCGTTCCAGAACCGTTATCGTCAGCTCCGTTGTAGATGGAGTCTGGCACATCCTCACTGTCTAGAATCGGTGATCCGATACCTAGGTGGTCGTAGTGGGCCCCGAGAACGATCGCTTGGTTGGCTAATTCCGGATCGGACCCGCGGATGATGCCGATGATATTAGACTCAGTCGTGATGATCGATTCGGCAGGAAGCGCTTCCCACGACTCATAGTCGATTTCCAAAGTGAACCGCTCACGGGGCCCACTGGCATTATCCTCAGTAATCCTCGCCATAGGAACTGTCTGCACGTAGGTGCCGTTGTCGCCAGCAGGCTCGATGCCGTATCGCTCTAGTTCAGCGGCTAAGAACTCAGCGGCCCTATGAGCTCCTGCTGTGCCTGTTCTCCGGCCTTCCATGGAGTCAGCGGCCAGCGTGGTGAGAAGAGATTCCAACCGTTGCGCCCGAGTCCAATGGGCGTCCTCAAGCCCCGGAGCGTCGTTGCCTCCGCATGCTATTACAGAGAGAAGTAAGCATCCCGCGAGGGGTAGGAGCTTCAGTCCCCAGGAGTTGGGAGAAGCGAGAGTGATTTGATTACTATATGGAAAAGGGATACTGACTCGGGTCATGACGTTCGTGCGATGCTCAGGCTAGGGCAGGCATAAACCTTAT
>DEAT01000049.1 GCA_002348265.1 Gemmatimonadales bacterium UBA2975
GGGGGGGGAGTTTGGAGATTATCCCTCTGTAGACTCAGTAGGGCGCTTAGCTCAGCTTGGTTAGAGCACCTGATTTACATTCAGGGGGTCGGGGGTTCGAGTCCCTCAGCGCCCACTCAATTCCTCTACTGCCTCCTAATCGATCAGTCTTCGATCAGGTGACCTAGTGCTCAGAAAAAAAGGAGGCTGTCCCATATGCATGAGACAGCCTCCTGTACTTCTTTACGTCACGGTTTTCAGGTCGCGACGACGTTCTCCGCGGCAGGGCCCTTGGCCCCTTCAACGATGTCGAACTCAACCGTAGCACCTTCCGCGAGGGTCTTGAATCCCTCAGCCTGAATGGCACTGTGGTGAACGAAGCAGTCCTTGCTTCCGTCCGCCGGTGTGATGAATCCGAATCCTTTCTGATCGTTGAACCACTTCACGGTTCCTGTAGTACGCATTCGTACTCCTACGGTGTTAGTGCAGCAAAGGAGTAACGCAATGCGTACTTCCGGTTACTGCTGTTTTTGCGTGGATTGTCCACGCCCGACGCGGTCACTGTGACCGCAGAAAAAGAAAGCGTTAGCCTCCGACAATGAGACCAACGCCTACATCGTTCTGCGTGAGAATTTGCTCACCGCGTAAAGAATCGCAACCCCACGTCATTTGGTCAACGGATGAATGCATACTTAACGACGTAAGGGGGGGATGATTCTGAGGACCATCCTGTTGATGGTTTTTGACTTGATTGGCGGTTTGACCGCGTAGGATCCTTACCGGATAATGTCAGTATCCTAAACCAAACAGGAGATGAAGCCGAATGGATGCGAAAAAGCTCTTGGTAGGTACGCTCAATGGCACAGTAGGTGCAATGGCCACCGCTTTCGTAATTTGGGAAGTACTACTCGCCGATTACTTCAGTAGCCAAATGCCGGGGGTCGAGGCTGTCAACCCGCCGGATATGGTGCTCCTAGTGATCGCGGCTGCTACCCATGCGCTGCTGCTTACAATCATCCTCGGTTGGAAGAGTCCGGCAAGTGGTTCGCAGGCAATGAAGGACGGAGCCCTAGTCGGTGCCCTTCTGTGGGCAGGTGTGAACCTATGGAACACTGGGTCTTATGGCATGTGGACGATGCAAGGTGCGTTTACAGATGCGCTTATGTCCGCTTTTCCCTTTGCGGTAGCCGGTTTTGCAATCTACTGGACCACGATGCGCGGTGAGCTACAGTCGGGTCGTATTGTACAGGGTGACGAGCCTGGCAGTTACTGACGCCTAGGTTGATAGACGGCCTAGACTTAGAAAGCCCTGTACCTGCCACCGGTGGGGACAGGGCTTTTTCGACTGATGATATCTGAGCCTTGATGATTCTTAAGTGAAGGGCCAGTACCTAACACAAGAGGGGTAGAAGGGTCTTCATGCTTTGACAGCCGTGATCACTTTATGTCATATAGTCGCAGCTTACACGCTTGTGTAGAGTCAATTCCACGATGTCGGAACTATAAAGGAGCGGTAGGAATGAATGTTGACCTGAAAGCGGATGTGGTGGTGACTTCAGTTCAAATGGAAGAAGCAGAGACTGTGGTCACTTACGAGGGGGATGTAGGAAAGTACGGCCATGTCTTTTTCACACATTGTCTGGAGTCAACGTTACCCGACGACAGCAAGGGAACTTTCACTGGCTATGCCCGCACTGTTTTGGCGGATGGCGGATCCGTAAACGCTCGGCTTCAAGGCGTATGGCGTAGAGAGGGCTCTGAGCTAACGGTTATGAGTCTAGACGACGGCTTGGGGATTCCTGATCAAAATTATGTGGTTGTCAAGGTAGATCTGATAGAGCGTTCTGGGGCCCTTGAGTTGAGCCACCTCTGACCTCACCACTCTCGAGATTCAGATACAAAGGACCCGCCTTTCCATCACGGAAGAGCGGGTTCTTTTTGACAGTCTAGACCGTCGTCTGTCATATACTGGCAGGTTACTGGCTAAAGGAGATCTGATATGAGGAAGCGGTCCACAAGAGGGTATGACGCGGCGATGATCCTGTTCGGCGGCGTGAGTGCGCTTCTCACCATGTTGATGAATCCACATGCCACGGAGGGCCAGAGCCGGTTCCTACGTCAGCCATCGGTGAGTGCCACCCAGATCGCTTTCGTTCACGCCAACGACATCTGGGTTGTTGGGCGGGAGGGTGGCGATGCGTGGCGCTTAACGTCGGCAGACGGAGCCGAGACAGAGCCTGCCTTCAGCCCGGACGGCCAATGGATCGCGTTCACGGGAGAATACGGTGGTAATCAGGATGTTTATCTCGTCGCAGCAACAGGCGGGCAGCCTTTGCGGCTGACGTGGCATCCCTCTGCAGACGTGGTTCAGGGGTGGACGCCAGAGGGCGACATTTTGTTCCGTTCTGGCCGGGAAGGCGTACCGACGCGGCTCTGGACTTTCTATACGGTCGGAGTCGAAGGCGGGCTTCCGGAACGATCCCAGCTTCACCAAGCCTACCAGGGTGAAATGAGCGATGACGGAGAGTACTATGCCTACCAAGAGATCCAACTTTGGGATCCCGGTTGGCGCAATTACCGAGGTGGCCAGGCGCAGCCGATTCGAGTTGTATCGACGTCCACTCTGGATTTGGAACATCCTTCATGGGAAGGTGAGCGACACTTGGACCCGACGTGGATGGATGGCACGGTCTATTTTATGTCTGAGCGTGATTGGGCGAGCAATGTGTGGTCATATGATCCCGATAGTGGCCAGGATCGGCAGTTGACGTTTCACAACGATTTCGACGTCATGAGCCTTGACGCAGGGCACGGTGTTGTGGTCTATGAACAGGCCGGATATCTGCATGAACTCGACCCTGCCAGTGGTACGACACGCCAGCTGAACATTCGTGCAGCCGGCGACCAGAACTGGGCGCGCGCTCGGTGGGAGGACGTCCCCCCGAGTCAGCTTATGAACCCGCGTCTCTCTCCGACCGGTGAACGTGCTGTATTTGAACACCGTGGCGACATTTTTACAGTTCCTATTGGAGAAGGAAGCTGGCGGAACCTGACGCGTTCCTCTGGCGTCGCAGACAGATCCCCTGCTTGGTCGCCGGACGGCAGTCAGATCGCGTGGTTCAATGATGCACCGGGAGAATACCAGCTGGTGATCGCGGATCAACAGGGTCGTGAAAAGCGCACCGTCCAGATCGAGGAACCGTCGTTTTACTTCCAGCCCCGGTGGTCTCCAGACGGGCGCAAACTGGCTTTCTCGGATACACACTATCGGGTGTTAGTAATGGATGTCGGGACTGGAGAGGTTCAGTACGTGGACACTGACCGGTACGCTCATCCGGAGCGTACGATGAATCCAGTCTGGTCTCCCGATTCGCGCTTCATTGCATACGCTCGACGACTAGATACTCAGCTCCGAGTAATCATCGCCTTCGACACAGATACAGGTGAGAAGCATCAGTTGACTGACGGGATGGCTGATGCGGTGACGCCAGTTTGGGATGAGTCTGGTGACTACCTCTACTTCCTAGCCTCCACCGATTATGGTCTCAACACGGGCTGGCTCGACATGACGTCCTACGATCGTCCAGTCACTCGAGCGCTCTACGTGGCCGTCCTCGCTGAGGGCGGCGCATCGCCGTTTCTTCCACTCAGCGATGAGGAGCAAGGCGGTGATGCAGACGTCAGGTCGGGGCACGATATCGATGGCTCCGTCACCCTTGATCCACAGGGGATTTCCCGTCGTATCGTCGGTGCGCCGAACTTTCCTCTCCGAAATTACACTGGCTTGCTCCCAGGCCCATCCGGACACGTATTCATCACCGAATCAGCACCGAACGAGGATGGATTAACACTGCACCGCTACAGTCTCGATGATCGTAAGTCGACTCAGTACGTGACGGGTGTTGCGAATTCGGGTAGGGCGGGGTTTGCAACCGCGACGGTGTCTTCGGATCGCAGCAAGATCCTGCACCGATCGGGTTCAACGTGGCGAGTTACGGAGACTTCCGACACACCTCCTTCAGGTACGGATGGGCGTTTGATGCTCAGCGACCTTAGAATCCGTATTGAGCCGACCGAAGAGTGGTCGCAGATGTTGCGCGATGGATGGCGTTTCATGCGCGATTTCCTTTATGTCGATAACCAGCACGGAGCGCCATGGAGTGATGTTTGGGACTGGTATTCTGAGTGGCTCCCCGATCTCCAGCATCGCTCGGATTTTAATCATCTTCTCGACATGCTCTCTGGGGAAATAGCGGTCGGGCATTCCTATGTTCGGGGTGGGGACTATCCTGAACTAACTAATCCTCGGACCGGGCTGCTGGGGGCAGACTTGTCCGTCGTAGACAGTCGCTACCGCATAGATCGCATATATTCGGGTGAGAGTTGGAATCCGCAGCTCAGGGGGCCGTTATCCCACCCTGGCCTAGGCGTGTCCGAAGGCGATTTCATCATTGCCATCGATGGCCGTTCATTGACGGCGTCCAAGAACCCTTTCGAATTCCTAGAAGGTGCGGCGGGACGAACGGTAGCACTGACCATCAGTAAGCATTCGGATGGCGTGTCGAGCAGAGAGATCATCGTTGTACCGATCGAGAACGAGGGCCAACTTCGGAACTGGGCGTGGGTTGAGGGGAATCGTCAAAAAGTCCACGAGATGAGTGATGGTCGGCTGGCCTATGTCTATCTACCGAACACTGGCCAAGGTGGATACACCTACTTCAATCGGATGTACTTCGCCCAGCAAGACCGACAAGGAGCAGTTATAGATGAGCGCAACAATGGGGGTGGTTCGGCTGCAGATTACATCATCGACGTGATGGCACGAGAGCTCACTGGGTACTTCAACTCTAGAGCTGGTGACCGAAAGCCGTGGACCCAGCCGATGGCGGGTCTGTTCGGACCCAAGGTCATGATCATCAACGAACGAGCTGGTTCGGGCGGCGATCTCATGCCATACCTCTTCCGATTTCGTGAGGTCGGGCCGCTGGTCGGAACCAAGACATGGGGCGGTCTTGTGGGTACCTGGGATACTCCGCCATTGATTGACGGGGGCAGTTTTGTAGCTCCGCGCGGTGGCTTCTTTGATATTGACGGGGAATGGGCAGTCGAGGCTGAGGGCGTCGCACCCGACATCGAGGTGATGAATACGCCGAAGGACGTAGCACGTGGGAGGGACCCCCAGCTCGAGGCGGCAGTGACCGAGGCTCTGAGGCTACTGGAGACAGAGTTGGTCGATTTCAAGACGGAACCGGCTCCGCCGATTCGGTACCGCCGGCCGAGTGGTCGATAGGTTGTCAGGAGTATGAAGAAAGCACTGTTACTTTCGCTCGCCATTGTCGTGGTGTCCTGCCAACAGGATGCGAGCGAGTCAGAGATGGATTCACGAACGCCTCCCCCAGAATGGACTGAACTGTTCAATGGCCGTGATCTCTCAGGATGGGTGCCCAAAATTCGTGGCGAACCGCTGGGCAGTGATGTCCGGGAGACTTTTCGCGTGGAAGATGGTCTCCTAACGGTTAGGTACGATGCTTACGATGTAGCTAAGGGGTTTGAAGACACGTTTGGGCATCTCTTCTACGAAGAAGCTCTCGGGGCGTACGAACTCATTGTCGAATACCGATTCATCGGCTCTCAGTTTAAAGGTGGACCGGATTGGGCGCGGTCGAATTCGGGTGTCATGTTTCACAGTCAGGACCCCGAGACGATTGGTCTGCACCAGGATTTTCCAGTATCTCTGGAAGTTCAGTTCCTGGGAGGTCAGGTGGGTGAGACCCGACCGACGGCGAACCTCTGCACGCCGGGTACGCACGTAGAGATGGAGGGTGTGCAGATAACGCAGCATTGCATCAATGCCTCTGCGCCAACGATACCCGATAGTACTTGGGTTTCAGTGAACATCTTTGCTGGAGTGGATGGCTCCGTACAGCACATCATCGGAGGGGAAACAGTTCTATCGTACAACCGACCTGTAGTCGGCGGTGGCGAGGTCAGTGAAGTTACCGATGGAGCGCCTGAGTCTGGTTTTCTCTTGACCGGTGGTTTCATAGCTCTCCAGAGTGAGAGTCACCCAATCCAGTTTCGACGTATTGCGATGCGTCCTCTTATCGATGAATAGTCGGGGGGTGCGGAGCGTGCTGTCCGTGCCGTAGGTTTCCCGCTCACTCTTCCAGGAGCTTAGATGGACCGAAGAACGGCGATCCGCACTCTGGCTAGTGTGAGTGTGCTGCCCGTTCTGGCCCCCGAACGTGCGACAGAGCTCCTAAATGCGAGACGCGTCATCGTTGCAGCCGAACGTGTTTCGACCTCACTCAGCCAATCAGAACTTGAGATCGTAGGACTGGTCGCGGACATCATTTTGCCTCGAACAGGCTCACCCAGTGCAACCGATCTAGATGTCCCTGCCTTCGTTGATCTGATCGTGTCGGAATGGATGGACGACAAAGACTCGGATGATTTTCTCCTGGGTCTCAGAATGCTCGACACGGAATCCGTGGTGCGTTTTGGGATCGGGTTTACAGAGTCTTCGTCCGATCAACAGCATACCCTAGTCAGTGAGCTTGATGCACAGATGCCAGAGCCAGGCTCTAGCGAAGACGTGCCGGATGGCTTTTACCCGACTCTCAAGCGGCTGGTAGTGGTGGGATACTTCACGACAGAAGAGGGTGCGAGACAGACCGGATATCGCATCATGCCGGGAGCTTATGCGGGTTGCTCGGTTCCGGGGGCCAATCAATGAGAACCGAGTACGATGCCATAGTCATTGGGTCAGGCATAACGGGGGGGTGGGCTGCCAAGGAGCTTACGGAAGCCGGCCTGCATACTCTCGTTCTAGAGGCCGGACCCGAAATTATTCCCGAGCGAGACTATACGGAGCACGTCCCTGTTTGGAACATGAAGTATCGCGGAATGACAGACAGGAAAAAGTTGGCTGAACGGCAGTCCATCCAGCGCGAGTGCTATGCATGC
>DEAT01000067.1:0-22761 GCA_002348265.1 Gemmatimonadales bacterium UBA2975
TTAACGACTTATTGGGACGACTAGCGTGCCTCCCCCGCTGAGTTAGCTTGCGAGACTCCCTAAATATCTTCGACAATCAGCCGTCCCAAAGCCGTCACTCGTGAGCTTCGTACACCTCCACACACACTCTGAATACTCGCTTCTCGACGGCGCGAATCGCCTGAGCGACCTGATCCGTAAGGCGACAGAATTCGAAATGCCCGCTCTCGCCTTGACCGACCACGGCTGCATGTTTGGTGCGTGGAATTTCCACAAGATGGCCCGAAAAGAGGGCATCAAGCCGATCGTAGGAATGGAAGCCTACGTGGCACCCGGGGATCGTCGCGATCGCTCAAGGGGCGGACCAGGAGACCGAGCATACTACCATCTTGTTCTCCTAGCTCGCGACCTCCAAGGTTACAAAAATCTTTGTAAACTCTCCTCCATAGGTTACACAGAAGGCTTTTATCACAAGCCACGCCTAGACCGAGAAGTCTTAGCTCAGTTCAACGAGGGCATTATCGTCTCATCCGCGTGCATGGCGGGAGAGGTTGCCCGACACCTCCAGGGAGGAAATCAGAACGGGGCTAGGGAGGCTGCTGAGTGGTACGCCAATGTGTTTAACGAGCGCTACTACCTTGAGGTCCAAGCCCATGGAACTCCCGGCCAAGCCGAGCTGAATCAGCAGATCTTCGACCTCTCGAAGGAGGTCGGGCTGCCGGTAATTGCAACCAATGATGCGCACTTCTGCACCGCTGGAGATCACGAGGCTCACGATATCCTACTCTGCATTGGACTCGGCAAAGACCACGACGATCCCAACCGAATGAAGTACGACCAAGGCCTATACTTCAAGAACACGGACGAAATCGCAGAGCAGTTCCCAACGAATCCCGAGGTCCTCGAAAACACATTGGCGATCGCGGATACGGTCGACCTGGTGTTCGAAAAGAAATACTACGTCCCTGAGTTCCCCGTCCCAGAAGAACATGACAACGAGGCTGACTACCTTGAGCATCTGGCGCTGGCAGGAGCAAAGGAGCGCTACGGAGATCCGCTACCTACAGCAATCAAAGAGCGATTCGATTATGAAATGGGAGTCATCAAGGGTACCGGTTATGCGGGTTATTTCCTGATCACCGCCGATTTCATCAGCTGGGCGCGTGATAACGACATACCAGTAGGTCCAGGGCGCGGTTCGGCAGCTGGATCTCTGGTTTCGTACGCTCTCGGCATTACAAACCTCGATCCCATCAGATTCGATCTTCTTTTCGAACGATTCCTCAACCCCGAGCGAATCTCGATGCCAGATATCGACATCGACTTCTGCTACGAACGGCGTGGTGAAGTGATCGACTACACCCGTGAGAAGTACGGTAAGGACGCAGTAGGACAGATCATAACCTTTGGAACGATGAAGAGCCGGGCAGTTATCAAAGACGTAGGTCGCGTTCTCGGTTTCGAGCCGTCAGAGACAGATCGTATCGCGAAGCTAATCCCCAACGCGCCAGGCCAAGCTTTTACGGTTCAAGAAGCTGTCGACGGGCTTAAGGAAGTGAAAGCTCTCTACAAGCAGGACGACCGACATCGACAGCTCTTCGACTACTCAATGACCCTCGAAGGGTTAGCTAGGCACTCGTCAGTGCACGCCGCGGGCGTGGTAATCGCACCAGGGCCGATAGACGATTACGTGCCGGTATCAACACAGAGAAACAGCAACGGCTCTGATGACGATGCGATGGTCGTCACACAATACGACATGAATGCGCTCGAAGATGCAGGCATGTTAAAGATGGACTTCCTCGGCCTAAAAACCCTAACCGTCATCCATGACTCAGTAGAAATCGTCAAAGCCAGGCATGGGAAACTCGCCAATCCGGACACTGGCGAAGAATACGCTACCGTCGACGACATCCCTCTCGATGACACGGCTGTCTACAAGATGATCGCCCGCGGTGGAACAGCCGGAGTCTTCCAGTTCGAGTCGAACCTTGCGAACGACAAGTTGCGATCGATGGGATGCGACCGCTTTGAAGACCTTATCGCAACCAACGCTCTTATACGTCCAGGGCCACTTGACTCTGGTATGACTGACGTCTTCATCGAAAGAAAGCTGGGAAGACAGGATGTCGCATATCCCCATCCTGACCTAGAACAAATCCTATCCCCAACGTATGGTGTGATCGTCTATCAAGAGCAAGTGATGCGGATTGCATCTGAGCTGGCAAACTTCACCCTCGGCGAAGCAGACGTGCTCAGAAAAGCCGTAGGGAAGAAGAACGCTGAACTCATCAAATCTGAGCTGAATAAATTCGTAGACAGAGCCGTAGGTCGGGGTATCGATGAGAAGATCGCAGTGGACCTCGCCGAACAGATCGAGACGTTCGGTCGCTACGGCTTCAATCGCAGTCATTCGGCAGCATACTCGCTGATCTCCTACCATACGGCGTGGTTTAAGGCACATTATCCGGCCGAATTCATAGCCGCCCTGCTTTCCTCGGTACTCGATAACACCGACAGCGTAGTCAAATACATTAGCGCTTGCCGAGATCTCCCTCGATTTCTGCCAAAGCTGAAGGATCCCGTCGAAGTTCTTCCTCCCGATGTCAACGAATCTGGATGGAAATTCACGGTCACATCTTCCGGTCAGGTACGCTTCGGGCTTGGAGCTGTAAAAGGGGTAGGGCACGGGGCGGTCCAATCCGTCCTGAGCGCTCGCGAAAAGGGCGCCTTCACATCTCTCTTTGACTTCCTCGAACGAATCGATATTCGCGCACTCAACAAACGAGCATGTGAGGCACTCATCGCGGCAGGGGCGCTGGACGCCTTTGGACACAGAGCTCAACTGACTGCCGGCCTCGAATCCGCATACTCGGAAGTGCAAATACGCCAGACAGAACTCGAATCCGGTCAAGGCTCTCTCTTTGGAGAAGCGTCCGCTCTACCCCGCTCTGCTCCAGAGCTACCTAGAGTCTCTGAATGGACTGAACCCGATCTCCTCGCACGTGAGAAGGAGTCGCTCGGATTCTTCATCTCCGGGCATCCTCTAGACCAGTATCGTGAAGTGGTTCGAGCCTTCGAACCTGTGACCTCGCGCACTTTGGCTGACCGACCTGGCCAGCCCATCGAGCTACCGTGCGTAGTCACGTCCGTGACCCGGCAGATCTCAAGAAAAAACAACCAAGAGTGGGGAAAGATCACGGTCGAGGACTTCGAGGGGACCGCGACAATCCTCGCCTTTCGGGACACTTGGCAGAATTTCAAGGAAATTCTGACCCAGGACGAGGTCATTCTGATCCGGGGGAAAGTCAGTGCGAATGAGCGTGACGAGGAGGACCCACCCGTCTTCCTAGATGAGGTGCGCCTACTAGATGAAATTACAGATGGCGGGGAACTGGCCATCCAGATCGAGTTGGAAGCGGAAGCGGAACTCACGGACGAAGCCTTCGCCTCTGCGCGTCAGTTGTTTCTTAACCACCCCGGGGAATCTCCAATATGGCTGCGGATTGGCAGAGAAAACGGTGAAGGAAGACCAAAACTCCGCTCGAAAACTCTCAAGGCGAAACCCGACGCTAAAACAGTGGGAGCATTGAAAGAGATTTTCGGCTCAGGAGCAGTTTGTTTGATCCGCGCGGTAATACCGGAAATCGAAGAGGATCCGCAAGAATTTTGGAGGAACAAGGCTAGGAATGCAGGCTAACAGAAGAAACTCTTT
This sequence comes from Gemmatimonadales bacterium UBA2975, assembly GCA_002348265.1. Taxonomy (GTDB): domain Bacteria; phylum Gemmatimonadota; class Gemmatimonadetes; order Longimicrobiales; family Gaopeijiaceae; genus UBA2589. The sequence goes on from DEAT01000067.1 coordinate 3,695, forward strand.
GTTCTCAGCCCACGTCGTACCGGGCTAATCGGGAAACGGAATCCAATCGTGAAAGTGCGGAACTGGAGCGTCGCTCCTGCAGCCGAATCACTTGGAAATGGAGCGTATCTTCTGCGCGCCCATGCTCACATCGAACGGCCACTCGGAGAAGTGTTCGACTTCTTTGCCGACGCCACAAACCTCGAGAGAATTACTCCGCCATCTCTCGAGTTCTCTATTGTGACACCCGCACCAATTGAGATGAGGACCGGCACCCAAATTGATTACAGGCTGAAACTAAATGGGATACCATTCCGGTGGCGGACTGAAATCACGGAGTGGAACCCGCCCCCAGAGGCTGACAATCAGAGGGAGAATGCGTCCTTCACAGACGTGCAAATCAAGGGGCCTTATCACACATGGGTGCATAAACACCAGTTCGCGGCGATCGTGGACGAGTACGCGGGGACGAGCTTTACAACCCACATGATAGACGAAGTTCAGTACCGACTTCCTCTGTGGCCATTCGGAGCCCCGGCTCTTCCACTGGTCAAGCGCGAACTGAGAAGAATCTTCGTTTACAGAATGCGAGCCCTTAGCGAAGCATTCCCATGACAAATAAGTAGGATCCAAAGTCAGTACCCAGCGATAAGGCCAAGATACAGAGTCTCCTTACCTAACTAGATCACTCACGCAGAACTGACATCTCCCTTCCCATCCCTACCCCACGCTGAGAGACTTCATCTTTCGAAGGTTCCGGCGCACACGCGCAGTCACCCCCGACCCTGTCGGCCATGAAAACAGAACAAATCCTTTGTAGCCTAGGAATCGAAGAACACAACCACGGCGGCTTCGCTGGAGAATGGATCGGATCCGGTCCAGAAATTGACATCTTTACGCCGATTGACGGAAGTCGACTGGCCACGGTCAGCCAAGTCTCAGAAAAGGAATACGATCAAATCGTAGACCGCGCCCACGCCGCGTTCGTTGAGTGGCGTAAGATTCCAGCTCCAAAGCGAGGAGAGGTGGTTCGCCAATTAGGCAACTCGCTCAGGGGAGCAAAGGCAGAGCTCGGAGCCCTAGTCACCCTCGAAATGGGCAAGATTCGAGCGGAAGGCGAAGGCGAAGTGCAAGAGATGATCGACATCTGTGACTTCGCAACCGGTCTCTCAAGACAACTGTACGGCCTCACTATGCCAAGTGAACGGCCAGACCATCACATGAAAGAACAGTGGCATCCACTTGGAGTAGTCGGGGTAATCAGCGCATTCAATTTTCCCGTGGCGGTGTGGAGTTGGAATGCCGCGCTTGCAGCGATCTGCGGAGACACAACTGTGTGGAAGCCATCCGAACGGACTCCCCTAACCGCATTGGCTGTGACGAAAATAGCCAGCGAGGTATGCCGGAAGAACGAGGTTGATCCGGCAATCTTCTCGCTAGCAATAGGGCACGGATCCACTATCGGTGAACGCATGTTACACGACCGCCGAATACCGCTTGTGTCAGCAACAGGTTCCTGTCGGATGGGCAAGCGGGTTGGAGAGGTTGTAGGGGGACGTCTCGGAAAGTCAATTCTGGAGTTGGGAGGCAATAACGCGATCATCGTGACTCCGAACGCCAACCTTGAACTCGCCCTTCCTGGCATTGTCTTCGGATCAGTTGGAACAGCCGGGCAACGCTGCACCAGTACACGCCGCATAATTGTCCATCGTGCGATAAGAGATGAGCTGGTCCCTCGCCTAATAACGGCTTATGCAGGTGTGCGTATCGGTAATCCACTCGAAGAGGGCACGCTCATGGGCCCACTCCTTGATGAGACCTCGGTGAACGCATTCGTGACTGCCCAACAAAAAGTGGTTGCAGAAGGAGGTGAAATTCTTTACGGGGGCGAAGTGCTAGAAGGAGAAGGGTTCCCTGGGGGTAGATATGTCCGACCGTGCATCGCCTCGGCAGCGAACCATTTTCAAATTGTTCAAGATGAGACATTCGCACCGATCCTTTACATCATCGACTACGGAAACGCAGACTCATCTCCTTCCAAAGCAGTTGAAGAAATGGGTGAGGCGCTCCAGATTCACAACGATGTTCCGCAGGGTCTGTCATCATCGATTTTTACGGACAACATCCGGGAAGCTGAGTACTTCCTCTCAAACCGAGGCTCCGATTGTGGGCTTGCCAACGTCAACATCGGAACATCAGGAGCGGAAATCGGTGGTGCCTTCGGCGGGGAGAAGGAAACCGGTGGAGGCCGCGAATCTGGATCGGATGCGTGGAAAGCTTACATGCGTCGCCAAACGAACACGGTGAATTGGAGCACCGATCTCCCGCTGGCCCAAGGCATCTCATTCGAGTGACCAACGTTCCTTCGGATAGAGTGAGGCCTCTAAAAGTTCTATCCCGTCCCCCTCAAGAGCACCTCATCATGCCAAGAGTACTTCGCTCTTAAATATTTAGGCCCCCTTTTTACGTTTCTTCGGTTTACGGCCTTGATTCGGGTGGCCTAAGTGTTTCCAGGTCTCACCTCGACGGAGCATGTAGATGGTGCTAGCCGAAACATCGAGCTTCTTTGCCCAGACAGACCCGGGGCTACCCCATCTGTCTTTTTTCTCATCCCAATCGTCCAGAACTTTTTTTGCCTGCTTGAGAGTCAACTCGGAGTGAGGCGATTTTTCCCCACGAAGCCAAACATTCGACCCCTTCCAACGCCCAACCCGTTGGACTGGACCACCGAATTTCCTGCCTGTATGACCGAGGCAGTAGTGCCGGACCTGATTCACTGAAAACCTCGGATACCTTCGCGATATTTCTGTGTATAGGTGTCCTTCTTCCGCCAGTTTCCGCCACTCTCTAACCAATTCTTCGTTGGGCTTTGCCATGCTAGCTAAAGCAACTTTGCTCTCTCAGAAATAAAGAAAGGACAAGCCGCTTATACCTCTCACCCGGATCAGTTCCTTACTACAAGATTAAAGGAATCACTTTAAGTTCTTAGCTCGGATCGATTGAGCTCAAGGGACACGGGAGCTAACAGATGCTACTACGCGGTGATTAGCCTATGAGCGAAACGTTGACGAAACTTGACAACCTTGGGAGCGATCACAGCCGTACAGTATGGTTGTCCACCGTTTCGCTCGAAGTAGGCATCATGATAAGGCTCGGCCGCATGAAAGACTTCTAAAGGGGCTATCACGGTAACAATCGGGTCAAGCCAAGGGCCTTTCACACCTAACTCAGCAATCACATCGCGAGCTATTTCGTCCTGCTTATCGGAGTGTGTAAAGATTGCCGATCGATATTGCGTGCCCATATCTCCACCCTGCCGGTTGAGTGTCGTTGGGTCATGGATCCCAAAGAAAATCTCTAGCAGATCAGCATAGCCAATGACGTCGGGATCAAACTCAACCTGAACGACCTCGGCGTGTCCCGTGGTGCCTGTGCAGACCTGCTTGTAAGTCGGATCCAATGTGTGCCCACCAGTATAGCCAGACTGCGTGCCCCTGACGCCCTTTACCAGATCGAAAACCGCTTCTAGACACCAAAAACACCCACCCCCAAGGGTAGCGAACTCGGATCCCCTCACGAGATCACCTTTGGACCATCTTTGCTGGGGCGGGTCCATGGCTCCCACTCAATGCCTCGCACGTATTTTTGAATCCACCGGATCTCCTCAACATCACGAGTGCGCTGATGACGTGGCTCTCGGAAGCCGTGCGGTTCCCTCGGAAAGCGGATATATCGTGCGGTCTTGTCTTGGTCTCGCAGAGCCTGAAAGAACATCATGCTCTGCGGCTCTGTGTCCGTGCGATCATTCATGCCGTGCATGATAAGCGTAGGTGTCGTGACATTCGCCACATGAGTTAAAGCCGACCGATACCTCCACTCCTCTGGGTTATCCCAAGGAGTACCGCCTATATACCAAAGTGAAACGTCGTGATTGAATCCTGGGCCATACTCGGATGTCCAATCGGAAACCATCGCGCCCACCGAGGCACCCTTAAAACGCTCTGTCTGGGTTATCGTCCAGCCTCCAAGAATACCACCGTAACTCCATCCTCGAAGACCAAGTAAATCCTCGTCGGCAATGCCCTGATCAATAACCGCATCGACACCAGTCATGAGGTCCCAGTAGTCCCCTCCACCTATGTCATTCATATTGCCACGGAGAAGCTCGTCAGTGTATCCAGAACTGCCACGAACGTTCGGAAATAGTTGGGCGTAACCTAGGCCAGACCAAACTTGGGCCCGTGCGTTGAACGTATTAGTGAAGACACCCGCCGGGCCTCCATGAATATGTAGTAGCAGAGGCAGGTGCTCCGAAGCACCTTCCGGCAGCGTAAGAATTCCCTCAATCTCACGTCCATCACGACTCTTCCATCGCATGAGTCGTGACTGCCCCAAAGTGAGATCGGTCGAAACCCAAGGATTGGCGTCAGTCAGCTTCTTGCCATTATCTCCGTTCGTAGGCCCAGCCCAGATATCCGGGGGCGTGCTCCAGTCCTCAGCGACGTAGGCCATCATGGACCGGTCCGCCGAGAACGAGGAGGGAGCAAGGGAACCCTCATGCTCGGTCACCTTCTCAACGCGTTCACTTGCAAGATCGAGCCTGTAAAGGTTGTTGTTGGTTCCTTGGAGCCCACTGAACAGCAGCGCTGAGCCATCGGAGACCCAGACGAACTGGCGAATATTTCCGTCAAACGCACCTGACACGATCTTCGTATGCCCAGACTCAATCTCCATGACCCATATCTTGTCTAGTCTCAGCTCCCATTCACCATCGCTTGGTGCCTCATAAGCAATACGGCGGCCATCAGGAGCCCACGTCAATCTGCCCTCAGGAGAACGATTTTCCGTCAATTGACGGATCTCTCTGGATTCTATATCCAGAAGATAAATCTCTGAGAGGTTACCCTGATTTCGGCGATTTTCTGTTCTCGCTGTGAACACAATCGAGTTTCCATCAGGAGCGACGGAAAACGACCCGATACGGTTCTCAGACTCCGTCAGCCGAGTCTCTCGCTTGGTATCTAACTCGAGGCTCCACAAGTCGTTCCATTCCCCTTCGGTCTGACCGTTCGGCCCCTCGTCGACAAAGATCGCATCACTCCCGGCCTCGTGCGCCTTGTCCTCCTCATCGCTTCGCCTGTGTGATGCCAGGAAGACAATTCGTGTGCCATCATCTGTCCACTGGTATGAGCCGACCGCTGTCTCGTGATCACTCAGCTGCACTGCCTCCCCACCGCTCGTGCGCATGATAAAGAGCTGTCGTTTATCATCCACAATCCGAGTAAAAGAAAGCCGCTCGCCGTCGGGTGAAAACTGAAACGCGCTTCCCCCGCCCTCTCCAATGAACGGCCATGGCTCCTCGCTTCCATCCGAAAGCGCTTTCCACCAAGTAGTATTCCTCTCGTTCTCGTCCCAATCGAGCTCCGATTTCGAGAAAAGTACCCAACTGCCATCCGGGGAGATGAGGGCACCGCCAACCCGAACCATGTCCAATGCATCGTCTGTCGTCATTGAACGACGATCCTGACCATCAACGGGTGTCACTAAGAGAAAGAACGCTAGATAAGCCAGAACGTTGCGCAAAGTATCCTCCTGAAGCTTAATTCGGGGCCACATCGTTACTTAACATGTGACAGCACGCAAGAAGTCAAGCATTCGACCTTCATGGCTTACGGATTTGGCGATCCTGAAACAACCTGCTTCATGATCTGAAGGGCCGCGGCTACGTCTTCTTCCGAAAGGTCACGGTGAAGCACTGCACGCATTCCATGCTGACCGCTCGGTAACATATACAGGCCGCGGCTATAGCAGTCAGAAGCAAAGTCACCAGCGTCCATCTCGACCTCAAAGCGGACGATGTTGGATTGAACACTGGTCATGTCCACAGAGAAGCCGGCGGTGCTCTGCAAAGCCCGTGCGAAAAATGATGCTCGCTCCACATCAATGCTAAGATCACCACGATGGTGCTCTAGGGCATGAAGGGCTGCTGCCGCAACCATCCCCGATTGCCTCATACCTCCGCCAAACTGCTGCTTGAAACGCCGTGCACGGTCAATAAAGGGCTTCTCACCTACAAGAGCTGACCCGATCGGGGCGCCAAGACCCTTACTGAAGCATACGTTCACGGTATCGAACGGCTCAGCGTAAACGCTAACATCCACACCTGACGAAGCAGACGCGTGCCATAGACGCGCGCCATCGAGGTGCAGTGTCATGCCGTGAGCCCTACCAGTCTCACATACGTTCCTCAGTCCATCGAGCGGCCAAATAGTGCCGCCAGCTCCATTGTGAGTGTTCTCTATACAAAGGAGGGTCGGCGGTGATAATAGGGTCGACGGATTGAAGGGATGCGCTCTGCCAATAGTTTCTATCAACTGGTCAGCTGTGAAGACACCATTCACCCCATCTAGCGGTCGCATAGTGACACCACTCAGTGCTGCCCCGCCTCCGCCTTCACTCCTTACGATATGGGCTCGTCGCTCTAGCACAACTAAGTCACCCGGCTCGGTGTGCGTCCTAATCGCAATCTGATTGGACATACTCCCAGTTGGAACAAACACAGCATCTTCTTTGCCCAAAAGGTTAGCAACAACGGCTTCCAGTTTGTTCACAGTCGGGTCATCAGCATAAACGTCGTCGCCGACTGCAGCACTCAACATGGCCTCGCGCATTTCCGGCGTTGGCTTCGTCACAGTGTCGCTACGCAGATCGATCATTGGGGGTCCCTCTAATGGTGCAGATGCGCCCGAAGCTCCACCGTCCGGGAGAGCATGGCAAGACGCCAAAGATAGTGGCTTACAATGGAGTCGAACTTGACGGGACAGTCACACGCCCTCAGATGAAAGAGGCTCAAATTGTGCTTGGAGTTACCCAATGCCCCGTTTCCCAGAAAACAGTTCCCGCCGAAAACGGCTTATCCGTCTGTCTACAGCCCTAATCACAACACTGGCTGTACTAGGCGGCTGCACCAAAGATGAGGTGACGCCAGATCCCGATGCTGAACTGCGTCGGGACCCGCTGCTGAGAGCGGGCAATTACGCAGAAACCGCACCTGCCCGTTTTCAGGTGAGCTTGGAGACATCTGCCGGAAATGTGCTGATCGACGTTCATCGAAGATGGGCACCACTAGGGGCGGACCGGTTTTACAGCCTAGTGCGCGGCGGCTACTACAACGACGCTCGGATCTATCGAGTCGTTGAGGGATTCATGGCTCAATTCGGGCTCAATGGAAATCCCTACGTAAATCAGGTTTGGAAGTCGGAATTCCTAGTAGACGATCCGGTTATAGAAACTAATTCGCGGGGACGTGTAGCCTTCGCCAAGGGGGGACGGCACACACGAACGACCGAAGTCTTCATCAGTTACAAAGACAACACGGCACTCGACAACGAGGGATTCTCACCATTCGGCGAGGTAGTCGAGGGCATGGACGTGGTGGACGCCTTCTATGCTGGATATGGGGACGGCCCCCCAAGGGGCGACGGCCCGTATCAGGCTATGGCCGCTGCCCGCGGCAACGATTACTTGGACACCGAATTTCCTTACCTGACAAGGATCACTCGCGCGAGTATAAACGAGCAGAACTGATTACTGAGTTGGATCTGCCCTCCCGGACCCGCAAGGTCCGGGAGGGGGTTCTTTCTGTTTCATAAAATCAGTCGCGCGTATACCTCCACCACCGCAGCTATCTCTCGGTTGGCTGCTCCATAAGCGCGTTAAAGAGCAACTTATAAGTACCGTGGGTCTGCGCCCGATGTTGAGTCCGAAAACCAAGCATAAGAATTTTGCCCTCGCCCTTGTTAATAACCGCTACCGCAGCCCTTTCTGCTATCGTCTGCTCACCTAGTAACCAGCCACTCTCCAGAATATCGCGCTCAGGATACGTAGCGAGCCGATGCACATCTGAACTGTAGGCTCCAGCACGTGTATCGTAGACTTGACCACCGGCCAAGAAAGCTGCGAGAGCACGATCAGGCATCCCGAAGGCGAGCGGATGCTCATTGTCGACATTAATCCTAAGGGTTGCCCCGGGTGCCCAGAAATCTCTGCCCCACATCCCGTCTACGTGGTTGCTCACCGGAACGTCCAAATCCTCAAGCGCTAAATCACCAGCCTCGGAAAATGTCACCAGCATGCCACCGTTATGGACGAACTCGTCTAGAGCAGTAATACCCGCTTGGCCAAAACCACTCCGGTACGCAGGCGGCGCAGCTTCCGGGTCATCGCTACCGTCGACCATCATTTCCCTAGAGTCACTCGGCAGAATGATTACGTCCCATCGCTCATGCAGGTCTCCTCGCAAGATCTCCGCGTCCATGATGGTCGTGTACTGGAACTCAAAATCTTCAAGGAGTAATCGCGTCCAACCCTCATCCATATTCCCACCGTAGTAGCGCTGGAATATCCCGATGCGCTGCTGGGAAAGCGGATAAACCCCAGTCCCGTCGAGTGCAGCCGCAGGGAGCGGTGCGAAATTGACCCCCGTCTCTTCAGCGATCTCACGAACGACTTCTATGTCCACACCGGAACCCACGAGAAAGTCACCCATTCGAAAACCACTCCCGTCCGTGCGCGCGCGACTCACTGTAGCCCCTGCAACGAACAGCCGATTTACCGCTTCGAATGAGTCGTTGAGTTGAGTATCTAGCACGTATCCGCCTGCACCTTCAGCTACGTCACCAACAGGATTGATCTCACTGGAGACAGTCGTCAGTGGGGCCACAACTGCGGTGCTAACCGGATCAACGCGCACACCCATGAACTCTGAAATATTATCCGTAGTCATATCGTACGGGCGGATCGGATTACCATCCCGGTCTCGTGTATAACTGTTATCTGGATAATAAGTCTTTCCTAGCAACCATCGGACGACGCCCCTTTTGGGCTGGGCTAGGGATATTACATAACTACCCTCTCCATACACGCGCCCCTCGTGTTCGAACTCCCGACTCGCTTGATCGATCGTAATACCCTGAAGAAAGAGCTTGTTGACCATCTTCTGCATGGTGAGTGGATCGTGTTGCTCTGCAGGAATGATGAAAGCTTTCGTTTCTCCCTCCTTTCCTCGTTCTGTCTGTCGGCTCGCCTTGTTGAAGGCGTTACGTAGAACCGTCTCTCGGTTCTTAGCAGCAATCTCTAGCGGGGAGAATGTGGCAACGACTTGTCGGTCGACGATGTCGCGGACACGCCACCAACCACCCTCCCACGGATTTGGAAAGGTGGTCTGCATCTCATATTCAGGGAGCTGTCGCGATCCCACCAACTGATCTGGATGTACATACAGTGGGGTCGCGAGACGGGCACTAGCTGACTCGGTCAGCATCCCTGCTATGTTGTGAAAAGGCGTGATCCAGTGGAACCCGAAATGTCCCCAACCAGAGTAAATCGCTGCTCCAATGGCGCCCTCGAGCTCGTGCTCGTCCATCTTGTACGCCATGTGAGCGCCATACCATGCCATCTCACGCCAGACGAGGGGATCGCCGTCCGGGCGGATCGGCTCAGCATAAGGCGGCAAATAAATCCTTGCGGTATAAGCCCCCATCTGATGATGATCGATGAACGCCTGCGGGATCCAGTCGCGGAAAAGGAGGCGAGCGACGTACTGTGACTCGACCGTGTTTTGCATGAAAGCATCGCGGTTATTGTCGTGTCCGATGTAGTGATGGTAGAGTTCTGGAAGCCCTACAGCCTCATATTCAGTTCCAACCCACTGATCGTACCAGTCGGTGACAATATTGATGCCGTCGGGATTCATCCCCGGGACAATTATTGAGAGCGTTTCATCTAGGATGAGCTCAATCTCAGCGTCGTTCCTGGTCGCAAACTGGTACATGACCTCAGCCGCTGACTGGCTTCCCGCCACCTCAGTGGAGTGGAGAGCGTACCCTTGAAGGAAGACGACCTTGCCATTTTCCACCGCTCGGTCGACCTCAGCCGTTGTTCGGCCTCTCGGATCGGAAAGGATATCATTCATCCTCCTAATCTCGTCTCGGTTCGCCAAGTTTTCGGGAGATGATACGTAGATAACCAAGAATGGATTGCCGAGAGTCGATTCTCCGACTTCTTCAACCACTATACGATCGCTCGCGTCTCCGAGTAGTTCATAGTACTCCACAAGCCGATCCCAACGCGCGAGTTGACGGTCCGCCCCCATCTGATGTCCAAAAAACTCTTCTGGTGATGGGATAGCTCCATCAACAGGAGCATCCTGAGCGTGCGTCTCGATAGGCCCCAAGGCCAGCACAAAGCTCACCAAGAGCGCACCAAGAGGTGTACATCCGTTACTTCCAATACGGTTCGGGCCAAGCATCATCAGTATCTCTGAGAGTTCACAAACATCATTCAGACAGCCTAGAGGCCAGTCCGTAACCAGACAAGCCAGTTCACAGTGGATCCACAGAGGAGGGAGTCGACCCCAAACTCCAGAGCTAACTCACACAGTCAGCGCATTCGGGGGCTTCCGGAAAAACTAAGAGCCTTTCGTAAGGGATCTCGCCTCCACATACGGTACACATCCCGAACACCCCTTTTTCGATACGCCCAATTGCGTCGCGAAGCTGGGACAGGCGCACCACTTCTCGTTCCCGCAACCCTTTAGAAACACTCTGGTTCTGTAACGAATCCATCCGTGACAGTCTTCCTACTGCAGCTTGGTCCAGTTCGACCGTTTGGAGGGCTTCATCGGTCACTTTCATGCTCTGCTCAAGGCGGACTAACTGCCGTTCCAGTTCAACCCGGATTTCGATTATCTGGTCAGTGGTCCGTTGATGCTTCATGCAAGTAACAAGGGCTATACTGCGGCACTCAAAGAGTTTTCCATTCTTCACTATCAACCCAGTCACGCAGCCTCCGGATCCTGTCTGGACCAATACGACAACATCCTCCGACAATGGTCGCGCCAGCGCAGATCGAAGCCTTAATAGCGTTCATCCACGATTCACCAGAGCCCCGCCACGACCGGGTGGGAGCGTCATAATTCTCACCTGAATTAGGGTACGCGATAATCGGCAAATCTGTCGTGGAGCGGATCTTATGAATCAGGCTGGGGACAAGACGTGGTGCCGTGCAGTTGACCCCGACCGCAGCGACACGCGAAGCTCGGTCGCATAGAGCGGCTACCTCCTCGATCGGCGTACCATCCCACAAGTGACCCCCATCACCGCAACAAAAACTCAGCCAAGCCCAGCGTTGGCCGTCCGCCTCCAAAATGTCGAGGAGAAGCTCTGCTTCCATCCCATTCGGAATCGTCTCGCACGCCATGATATCAGGACCACTGTCAGCCAAAACTGTCCAGCGGTCTTGATGAAAAGCCTTTATAGCACCAGCCTCGGCTTCATATCGTCCGTTGTACTCTGATCCGTCAGCCAGAAATGCTGCATAAGGTCCGATACTCGCTGCTACTATGGGACTTAGAGTAGATGAAGGCTTCCGCTTGTCTATCGCCTCACGCGCTAGTTCAGTTGATCGAGCAAGCAGTGAAGTTGCCTCATCTCGCCCGATTCCGGCCGCAGCGAACCCAGCACAAGAAGCCTGATAGCTAGCAGTCGTTATACAATCAGCCCCGACATCCAAATATCGTGTATGTGCCATCAAAATGGCTTCCGGATCGTCACGCAGTAGCCTGGACGACCAAAGCTCGTCCGCCAACACATGACCTTGGTCCTCCAGCGCGGTTGCGAGTCCTCCATCGAGTATCACCAGCCCGCGGGCTTCGAGAATGCGAACGAACGGATCCGAGTTCATCGTACTTCAAACGACATGATCGAGTCTAGTTGGGGGAATTTTCTGTCTAGGAAAGCGTTGCCAGAGGCCGCTATCGAATCTTCCCACTGCATAGGGTCGTCCCCATACGCTGCGTATAATGCATCGACCGTTTCCATCCCAGAGATCACTCTGCCTACAGGTGGAAAGCCGATCACTCCAAGCCAAGAAAGTTCATCTAGGTATGAATTATCGCTGCGATTGATGAATAGAATGCTCGACCTAGATCCAATGCCCCCTCTAGCGAAAGAAACCGAACCACGGACGTTGCTCGCCTTAGTCGGCTCGTCGACAAGTCCTTTCTGCACCCATTCGGCGTCGAGAGATGGCTGCCCTGAATATCCAAACTGTGCGTAATTATCGTTCACGCGGTAGATCCGAGAACCTTCCCAATATCCAATCCGGGCTAGGGTCCAGACCCTGTCTACAGCGACGGGCGACCACTCCCGAACGAATTCAACCTCGAAAGGACCCGAACTCGTCTCGAAAATGACATTAAACGTCTCTGGTGAAGAATTTGTTAGATCAGGTCTCGAGTCACAGCCGACCAGCATGAACACGAGTGACGCCAGTGCTGTCACATAAAGCCGACGAACCTGTCTATTTATCAAAACCACCACATTCTCCGAAGCCGAAGTCTAGCCCGCGGATGAATCAAGCCAACTGGTTTCGGTTCCCACGTTAATCGCGAGATGGGCCCCGGGACCATCTGAGGCAGCGCCATGCCAATGCTCAAGCCCCGCCTCAATTACCACCACGTCACCCGGATCAAGTACGAGCTCGTCACCCGCTCTATCCATCACAATGCATCGTCCACTGAGGCCGAAGAGTAGCTGTGTATCGTTATGTGTGTGCCAATTCGTTCGAGCGCCACTTTCGAATGATACTCGATAGAGCCTGACCGACTCGTCGTCTTCACGACCAAGCAGCCTCTGCATTGTAGCAGGCAATACGAAGTTCTTGGGGTCAGCTGGCTTATGAGGTAGTGAGGCCCCACTGATGTGCTTCATCGGCATTGCCACATCTCGAGTTCAAGTGTCCGGTGCGATCGAACTTTTAATGAAAGAACGCATGGCATTACACGACTCTCACGGCACACGCTAACTAGAGCCCCTAGCCGCAATCGACTCCCGGATCGCACGCGCAGTTATCTCGGCCCTATACTCGACTAATCGTTGACCGTTTTCTACGGTCTGCTCAAGGGGATTAAGGTCGACCCCATTGATACTGAAGAGTCCTGCCTCGATACGCTGCCGCGCTCGGATTCGCTCTGGATCAGTAGTCGAGATGATGGAAGAGTAGTGGTAGTCATCGTGATACTCGTTACGTGTCGCGACACAATTGTCAGGCTGCTGGAAGATGCCCAACTCCTCCTTTAGAAAGTCGCAGCTGTACATATCCTCCGTGTAGTACTCAGGTATGAAGTGCACAGTCGCCGGGCCGTCGGCCCAGCGCTCATTCAGTGAAGCAGTCACGTTTTCCATCCCTCGCACGTTTCCGCCACTGTCCCCAATTAAGACAATGTCTCTAAATCCATGTGCTTCCAGAGATGCCACAACATCCGTCAGCAGCGCCTCGAACGTTTCTTGTCGCACGGAGATCGTAGCGTGATACCGCATGTGACCACTCGGCGGATCAATGCCACCTTCCGGAACGAACTTCACTATCGGAGCCACCAGCGCATTCCCCAGTTGCTCAGCAATCGCTTTAGTCGTCGCACTTAGAACAAAATTGTGCTTTCCCGAAGCGACATAGGGCCCGTTCTGCTCCACGCCTCCGGTCGCCACAATTGCTGTGGTCATACCACCAAGCAAGGCGTCACGTACTTCCATCCAAGTCATTTCTTCTATGAAAACTGTTTCAGTGCCCGGGATAGGGCGTGGGGCGTCTAGGTCCTGTGCCTCGACGGGCTCAGTCACACTGACGACAGCGGCCACAGCAGCAACAGCAAGGCAAACACGCATAAACACACCTCGGATAGAATCGAACAGTTGGGCACACTGCCCCATCTGGCCAAGGTCGGCAAGTCTCCCCGCCTAAAGGCTCACTGCTGGCCCAAGAGGTGACTGCCTCGATAACTATCAAGCGCGCATTAGATACTTACCATAGTTTCAACTTGACCGGACCTGGGTGATCCAAACCTGCCTGGAGTGTTGACTTGACTCACCGATTGGCGCGGGCCCTCAACATGAAAGAGGGAGAGCTCCCGCTGGCCCTCCTCGCCGTAGGATTCCACTTCTGCGTGTTATGTGGGTACTTCTTCCTCCGGCCAGTCCGAGATGCCATGGGCGTTTCACGGGGCATGAGTGATCTGCGGTGGCTCTTCGTCGTTACCTCAATCGTGTCTCTAGCACTAGTCCTTGCCTTCGGCGGGGTCGTAGCACGTACCAACCGACGTCGATTCATCCCAATCGCATACCTCTTCGTGATCGTGTGCCTCCTCGCCTTCTCAGGTCTATTGGTATGGGACGGGTTGGCCGGTGGAGGACTGATTGGATCCGATACTGAAACGGTGATGGCCCGTGGGATCGGGTACTCGTTTTATGTATGGCTGAGTGCGATCAACCTTTTCACCACTAGCATATTCTGGGCCTTCATGGTCGACGTATTCGACGTCGACCAGGGTAAACGGATGTTCGCCTTTATAGGGATCGGGGGAACACTCGGCGCGCTAGTAGGCGGCACCGCGACAACAGCTATTAGCAGTATGACAACGTCCGTGTTTCTTCCAGCCGGCCTGATGCTCCTCGGCGCAGCATTCTTCGCCGTAGGCATAATCATGATGCTCACTCTCGACCGACTCGCGCTTGCGTCATCCAAGTCTCGTTTGTCAAACAAGAGCTCGGCACCTCTAGCTTCGAACAATCTTGAGGGCAGAACGATCGGCGGAACATTCTGGGGCGGCTTGCGAGCAGTCATAAGTTCACCATACCTGCTTGGCATCGGTGTCTGGATCGTCTTCATGGCGACCTCGAACACTATGATTTATTTCACCCAAGCAAACATCGTTCTCGGGGAAGCGGACACGTTCAGTCAACGAGTCGCAGGTTTCGCCCTGTTCGATGCCCTTGCTCAGTTCGTGACACTGCTTACCCAGATGTTCATTACCACGCATCTCATCCGGCGCATGGGTATCGGATGGACTCTGGCGATCCTCCCGCTGGTCACCATGGTAGGCTTTGCAATCCTATCAGTATGGACTGTGTATGGTGTCATGGCCGTATTCCAGGCCGTCCACCGGGCAACCCGGTACGCGGTATCAAGACCGTCCCGAGAAACGCTTTTCAGCGTCATCCCGCCGGCCGACAAGTATAAGGCGAAGCCGGTTGTCGACGTGTTCCTCTATCGTGGTGGGGATGTAGCAGGCGTTGGGGTAGATGGAATGTTCGCGGCAATGGGCTTTACCTTGCCGATGGTGGCGATGGCAACCGCTCCGATCGCAGGTATTTGGGGGCTACTGTCGGTGACACTCGGCCGAGCCCAACAGAATCTGACGCGGGAAAAGTTATAAACCGGTAACGCCACCATCAGCTGATTAATCTGACTTCAACCCTGCAGCGCGCTCCAAGCATCCAGAAGTTCGCGCTCACGCTGCCGGCTCATACCAAAACGCCGATTCGCTCGCTCGGACGTGGGCCTCGCCTTATCCCACTCCAGAGTGTCCTTAGCAGTTTCTACTAGCGGCCGAAACGTCAATCCCGAAAAAACAGCGTCACTGACATCCACAAACATCAGAGGGTCTCCAGGAATCCAAGCAGGAAGGTCCTGCCAGGGGGATACTCCCTGCGCCTCCAGAAATGACTCCGGGATCCAAGTCAACTCATGTGGCGTCTCGGTCGCTCGACCGATCTTATCAAGCATTGAGCCCATCGACATTCGCTCGGCCGGCCCTGTAGCATTGAAATTCCCAACCGTCCGATTCTCAGCCAGCCGCACAATCCACTCAGTTAAATCACGTTGATCAATGACCTGGTTCGCGTGATCCGGGTTTCCCGGTGCTAGCACTCGCCCTCCCTCGTCAAGTCGAACAGGCCAATAGGTAAAGCGGTCCGTCATATCTCCGGGACCCGCAATCAGGCCCGGGCGGACAACTGTCGCTCGCCCAGGGAAAGCGGCGTGGACTATGTTCTCACTCAAGGTCTTCATTAGGCCGTAGGGTGCGTCATCACCGTCTTTCCAGCCTTGGGGTGGCTCAATGCGCTGATAATCCTCGTCGACCAGCGGCTCGAACATGATCTCGCTCGCTCGCTCCCAGCCGAAGCCCTGCAGCGCATATGCAGAGATGGACGAGACAAAGACATACTGCTGAGCAGCGCCCGCCAGTAGCTCCGTGCTTTTCTGCACCCACCTGTAGTCTTGCGCGTTGTTATCAAGAACGACATCCCACACCCGCCCCTCCAAGGCATCATGGTCATCGTTCCTATCACCTTGGAGCCGTTCAACACTTTCGGGGAGGTCGATCTCTCGCTGTCCACGGGTGAAGATGCTGACACTGTGACCCCGTTCGACAGCATAGCTAACCATGTGCGGACCAATGAACCCGGTACCACCTAGGATCAGGATACGGAGCGGTAGTCTTGGCGACTCACCCTGGCCGCTGTCACCAATATGTTCTCCAGTACACGCGGTGTTAGCACCCAGAGCCAGTCCTGTACCCACAACTCCGGTCGTTCGGACGAAGTCTCTGCGCGTCGGCGACATCGTAGCGTCCCTAATTGTCGTAGTCTGATTTTACGCCAATAACCATGCCCGACCTCAATAGGGCTGGCAAGCTATTCAGCGGCTCAAAGTTCGTCCGAGTCTCAAGACAACACCTGATGAGCGGTTCTTAGCTGATACGAAGTCACCACTGTATGCGTCTCCTAAACCTTCAAAGACACGTGCCTCGATCTCTGCGTGGAACGAAGATGGAAGCGTAGCTTCTAATCCCACACCAACTCCTGCGCCGAACACCTGAGCGACCTCTTTAAAACCAAGACCCAGTTCAGGGCTGAACCGGTTCCTAAGAACCACATCGATCACTGGGCCCGCTGCTGCAAACACCTCAACCAATCCTAGTCGGGCTGAAAAACGTGGCTGGACAGCAACAGTCAAGTAATCTGTCCGAGCTTCCCCGATCAGTTCGTCCCCTCTCAAATCCCCCACGACGCTGCCGCCTCTCTGGGTCCACATGAATTCAGCACGCATCTTGAACCAGGGGACCAAAGTCCCCGCATTCAGAAAACCACCTACTTGAAGGCCCCCGACCTTCTCTGTCTGATACTCCGAACTCCAGACCTGTTCATTCGTCACCCGACCCGCAACCACACCCGCGATCGAACTCGATGTCTGCGCATTTACAACCGCTGGACTCCCGCTGAGTGCTACCGCGAGAAGTCCTATGACCGCAGGACACTGGGGACCCAGCCTCACTAGCTCAAAGCTCCAAAGACAGCAATCAGGGGAAAGTTCCTAAGCATCACTGATGAGGGACTGTATTCCGGTGCTCACGGAGAAAATCACGACCGAAGTCACCATCGAACTCTCGCCAAACTGAATGAATGTGATTGGCACCGTTCTGCGTGTTGTCGTATTCAATCAGGAACGTGGCTCCCTGAACTCGATAGTAATGTGGCTGACCCGGCTCTATGCTCCCAGCCCATGCAAAACGGATACCGCCCGTGTCACTACCGAGCAAGCGGCTCCGGCGGTGCTCAGCGATTTCGTCAGACACCACCGAAAGATAGACGTCAACAAGCTCGAAAAGCATCCGTCTCTGAGACTCTCCGAGGTCACTCACTTGAATTCCGATCGGCTCGAACGGACGAATGTTAAGATCGGCCGACGTTAGTATATCACGGGGCGCAATGACATCGATTACCGCCTTCCTCTGCTGAGACGGATTCAGCGCTCGAACAAGATTCCGACCCGCATCCTCTCGATCCCCTAGCACACGGCGGCCAGCCTGAACGCCCCCTTTCACCTCGGCGGGATTCGCACCTAGGAAAGCGGGCGCCACCAAAGCGATTTCACCACCCACGATCGTGTAATGCAGCGAGATATGGTGCCCCTCAAATCGCCATCCCCAATCTCCGTCATTGGAGGGCTTTCCAAACACACTGAACAGGTACTCATCTCGATCACGAGCAAACCTCTGTCCGCCCTCGAGCGCCAGTAACACGTCCTCGAGCTCCATGACTTGGGTAACGGTCATGTAGCCCTGTTGGCTGAGTCCCGACTTCAGCAGGTCATGCGCCCTCGCCCTCTGATTTTGATTGAGATCGGCGATCATTACGCCCCTACGCTCGAACATCTCTACGGGGACGAAATGAAAACGCATCCGTTCTTCGTCTTTGAAATCAAAACTCATCAGCGATCTCTGATCTTCTGTCAAAGCTTCCAAAAACGAGCTCGCTGCTTCACTCATCCTTTCAACATCTTGAGATTCCTCCCAACGAGCGCCAACAAGTACGATCACCATTGAAAGAAAAAGACCCAAGAGAACGGAGCGGCGACAATTCATGATCTGGTCCTTAGTCAAAGCGCAGTCAGCGACTGTACCCACGGGTGACGGCTTGGGCTACTGAATCCCAAGAATAAGCGTTTTGGATTCGACGACTCATCTCCTCAATCAAACCACTCCCACTGTCAGCGTTCGTCATAACCACAAACCCGTAACCCTTGGCAGTGTGAGCTAGAAGCCGCGCTCTGAAACCCCAGTTGCTTCCCCCATGACCGAAGTACCAGCCCTCGCCAATCTGACTTATCGAGAATCCGACGGCGTATGGCCCGACACCGACGGGCCGGAGCATCTCACCAACCAGACTCCGATCGAGCACCGCTCCCTCTCCACCTCGCACGGTTTTTTGCACATCGATGGCGAATCGCGCCAAATCAGACGGCGTCGTCCATAGGCCCGCGGCGGCCAATTCCGGGTACACATGCCATTTTGCCCCCTTGGGCTGGCCCTCCACGTCGTGCGCACGTGCTGCCCAGCGATCGTTCTCTTCCGATATTGGCTGTTCATAGGAGCTTCGCGACATCCCGATTGGGTCAAGTACATAGGTCGACATCAACTCTTCGAACGGCATACCCCGAGCCTCGCTCAATGCCAGCTCCATCAGCGTCACGCCACCGCCGGAATACTCGTAAAAAACTTGAGGCTCACGCTCCATAAAGACCGGTCCAACATTAGAGAGCTCATGACCTTCTAGGATCTGGACTGTCGTCGGCAGGGGCACACCGGGCGCGTAACCAGGGAATCCGAAGCCATCGCCGAGACCCGAAGTATGGCTAGTCAAGCCACGCGGGGTGACCGGTCGCTCGTCGGTGAAGTCACCACCATCCAG
>DEAT01000067.1:23041-30358 GCA_002348265.1 Gemmatimonadales bacterium UBA2975
GCGGGGTGACCGGCCGCTCGTCGGTGAAGCCACCACCATCCAGACTCCAAGACCTCAAGATATCGTTGATGTCGTCGTCTAGGCTAAAGAGCCCATCCTGCGCTGCCCTAACGGTCGCCATAGCCGCGACTGGCTTACTGATTGAGGCTGCTTGAAACATGGTCGCCGTATCGACAACCATTCCGGTCTCAACATCTGAGATCCCGTATCCCTTGGCCCAATGGATATCAAAGTTGTCGATCACCGCCACACTCACTCCTGGGACCTCAAAGCGCTCCATGAGTTCCGCGATAGTGAGTGATCCGAGCCCATATTCTCCAGGCTCATCCTGTACCCCCTCGATTATGCCCTGAGCGTGCGTCGCACTGGAGGGCGGAACTCTTAGTCCGTTCCCTGAAGGGGTTTCCTGACATCCGGACACAAGCCCTGCTGCGGCTACCAGAACCGCTTTGAGGTGCGATGACTTCTTCAACTGATTGAGCACGGTTCCTCCCTTCACCTGAATTTAGGCGCAGACAATCAGAGGAGTGTTTCTTGCAGAAGATCACCGCTGTAACCTACGACCAGCAGTTCTCCCGATCGGATAGTTGGGGCTCTCAACTTCCCGGACCTGCCCAGCAGGTGCCCTAGGAGTTCTTCGTCCGATGGCCGATCAGATGATAGATCAAAGTGGAGCGACTTTTTCCCTTTAGCGATGTAGAGATCTTTGACCCCAGCCAAAAGGTCTAAAGCAGCTTCACCTTCAATGGGGTTCTTTCCGGTACTCTGGACCTCTCCATCATCAATCTCATTCTGCTCGAGAAACTCTCGAGTGCGATTGCAGCTTGTTCAGCCAGGGCGGTGGTACCGCCATTCTATACTTTGAGCCATAGGTAGCGTCTTCCAGTCTAAATGGAGTTCTGTCTGCTTCACGACTTCATCCTTAATGCTAAGCCCAGATACCCCGAACGTCTTCTAGTGGTGCGGGGCACCTCTGGTCATAAGTCTCCTCCACCCGGCCGCATAGTCCAGTCAAAACTCCGAGTGTAGAGCCGAACGGAATTGGGAAGCGTAACTACAACTGCTATGCTCTCCATCTCTAGCTGCTCTAGCTGTCCATTCGGTATAAGGTTTCCATCAAGGAAGAGAGTCCCGCACCCACCGTCATCTCCTATTTCTTGAACCTCAGAAGCCAACCGTCCCAACTCCTCAGCTGACTCGCCCATCAGAAGTGACCCCGTCTCCGTTCTGAGTGAGGGCATCGTGAATCCTGGGAGCGCGTTAATGCATATCTGTCGGCCATGTGACACCATCACGTTCAGTCGCCTTAGAACATCGGTGTTATCCCTAGCTCCGAGCTTAGCCTCCTGCAGAATCGCACCCTGGTGCGCACGGTAACCGAATAGCGCATTGGGATTCTGCCCAAATTCAAGCGTCAAGTAACGCTCAAGCTCTTCATTACGAACGGTTACAGACAGAGGGTCGATACGGATGGGCTCTGGGCGCATCTCAATGTCGACCGAATATGTCCTTCCTGCCTCAGCTTGGAATAGTGGTGTCTCGTTTTCGAAATACCCAATACGCTGGACATGGATGTAGTACTGCCCTGCCTCTGGAGCGTCGATTGAGTAAAAGCCCGCGGTATCCGAAGCTGAGCGAACGAGCACTTCACGGTCTGCACTAAGAATGAACACTCCTGCCATTGATACAGGCGCCGTATTCTCGGCGTCGAGAAGCTGCCCCTGCACTGTCTGTGCACCCACTTCCAACACCTGCCCACTCATGTACCCCAGCAAAAGCGCAAGAAAAAGGAAGGCACCCCGCACCATTAGTCGCTGCTTGATCATCTACAACGAGTACCGCTCTCGATTCACACGACCACCTGGATCAAACAGATCGACAAACTTGCACAAAAAATTACCTCGGCTTAGTGAGCATTACCTCAACCTAAGTTCAAAGTCTAAGTTGCGCCTCGTGTCACCTCCGAAGCTACAGGTTACGTTTGGCTCGGTGGGCAACGTCAACCTATCTCACTTTCCCTCACTTCCTCACCAGACAACCCATGCAAAATCGCCGCTCCTTTCTTAGGACATCGGCTCTAGGGGCAGCAGCAGCCCCAGTCCTTCTTGATGGCTGCGCACCGGAAGGTCCAGCGAGTTCAAGGGCAAGGTCCAATGTTGATCCCAAGGATGAAATCCGCCCAGTAGCGCTATCAACCTGGGATCACGGCCTAGCAGCAAACGATGCTGCCTGGAAAATCCTCACAGGAGGTGGAAGTGCCCTGGATGCGGTAGAAGCAGGCGTCAGGATCTCGGAAGCTGACCCTGAGGTGACTTCAGTCGGATACGGTGGGCGACCAGATCGCTCCGGCCATGTGACGCTTGATGCCTGTATCATGGACGAGCAAGGACGCTGCGGATCCGTCGCCTTCTTGCAACACATCATGCATCCGATCTCAGTCGCTCGGCAGGTGATGGAAAAAACCCCCCACGTAATGCTTGTGGGAAAGGGCGCTTTAGACTTTGCGCTTGTTAATGGTTTTGAGCAGGAGAACCTGCTCCACCCAGATGCAGCAGCCGCTTGGGAAACCTGGAAGGAAGAGAACGGAGTTGTGCAGCCCACCATCGACATCGACAATCACGATACCATCGGAATGCTCACGCTGGATCAAGCCGGCAACCTATCAGGCGCATGCACGACAAGCGGAGCTGCTTTCAAGTACCATGGGCGTGTGGGTGATTCGCCAATCATCGGAGCTGGACTCTATGTAGACAACGAAATCGGTGGAGCTACGGCAACCGGCTGGGGCGAAGCAGTAATTAGGGCGGTCGGTTGCTTCCTAGTCGTAGAGCTCATGCGACAGGGACACACGCCACAAGAGGCCTGCGAACTCGCGGTCGAGCGTGTGATCGAGAAGAATCCTGATTGGCGAAGCATTCAGGTCGGCTTTATCGCACTCGGCAAGAACGGGGATCACGGTGGCTTTTGTATCGCCCCCGGGTTCAACTATGCCATACGTACGCCGGATGAGGGTAACCGACTTCTAAACTCAGGGAGCAGGATCTGAATCCAACTCGCTAGAACTAAACCTACTGAAGCCCAGCTAGCGAACCAAAAGTAGCCCGTCTGAGTTGCCAACTATCTCATCGCTTCCCTCTAAGGCTATAACCACTGTTGCGCCTCCCTCGTGGTTCATTGGGTCAGCACCGTCAACGACCAAATAGCCACCCCGTTCTACTCCTTCCTCATCAGATACACGCAGAGAAAAAGAAGCCCAGTCGCCCTGAACCTGAAGCAATCCGAATTTCGCGCTCGAAAAGAGCGTTCTACCCTCTTCGTCGGTAGCCACCAAAGACCCTATCGCAGCAGCGCTCTGGACATCCTGCTGGACCTCGAAAGCCAGTTCGAACTGAGTTCTACTAGCATCCCCTGCTAGAGTTACAGAACCTTCGAACGATACTGATCTGGGTTCATCCACCCTCAGTGGCCGTGCTGGGTGCGCGGCGGGTCGTCGAAGTGTTCGACCCGCTCGCATACCGGTCAACTCCCCGTCACGCCATGCGAACAAGCCATTAACCATCACGTGCACTATCCCGGTTGATGGTACCGAAGGGTCCTCGAACGTTGCGTGATCAATCACAGTCTCCGGGTCAAAGACGACTAGATCTGCTGACATTCCCACGGCGATGAACCCTCTGTCCAGCATACCCAAGGTCGTTGCAGGGAGGCCCGACATTTTTTGCACTGCTTCTTCGAGGGTCAGAACACCCCGGTCACGGGCATAGCGACCCAACACTCTTGGAAACGTCCCGTAGCCACGTGGGTGAGACACGACTCCCAACCCTACCGCGTCACAATCACAAGACACAGACGTGGATGGGTATCTGAGAATGCCCTCTAGATCAGACTCCAAACCAAATCGGAGGATCGAGGTCGGGCTCTCTGTCTCCAGGATCTTAACGACTGCATCACCGCCTGAAGTCGCCCCTAACTCCCGCATCATCGTCGTGAGTTCAACGCCCCTCTCTGGAAGATAGACTCCTTCAGGTCCACCAAATCGAGCAGAAAGTGCGGCGTCGGCTTCTGCTACAATTCGACTCCTGAGATCCGGGGTTGCGAACCGAGCACGGGAAGCTTCGAGGCCTCCCTCCTGAGCCCACCCAGGAATGATCAAGGCCGCGAGTGACGTCTGGCCGGCTAGGTAAGGGTAGGCATCGGCTGCCACGTAAACGCCACGCTCAACGGCCGCATCCATCATCGCTGTAACTTCCTCAATGGTGCCCTGCTCGTGTCCCTGCACCTTCATGTGAGTAATGATGGGGTTAAGCCCAGTTGCTTCCCCAATCTCAATCGTCTCGCGCATCCCAACGATAGAGCTGAAGCCGCTCTCTGGGGTGACCCTATCATGATTCGTAAAGACAGTCCTCCAGGCCGCCGTACCGGAAAGAACAGTTATGACCTCATCAGTGGTCGAGTAATACGAGGGCTTGTAGTCCAGTCCAGAAGAAACCCCCCAAGCACCCTGACCAAGTCCCTCAAGTACAAGCGCGTTCATGCGCTCAAGCTGTTGAGGAGTTGGCCTTACGTCTTCAGTACCATTCACCTCAGCCCAGATCGTTCCTAGCGCCACGTTGGTCGCGACGTTAATCGCCAGCCCTCCTGCTTCCAAAGCTCGCAGCTGTTCGTCGAGATTCAGAGGCCCACCTCCATCTGCGTTGATGATCTCGGTGGTTACGCCCTGACTCAACATATTGCTCGCAGTGGATAGGCCCTCATATCGAGCGTGGCTGTGAAGATTGATGAAGCCAGGTGCTACAACTAGACCCCTAGCATCGACCTCCTGTAACCCACGCAAAGACCCTAGGTCACCAACTGCTGCAATGGTTCCAGCATCTACGGCGACATCACCGACATATGCAGTCTTTCCTGTACCATCAATTATCGTACCGCCTCGAAAAACGACATCGACACGGGGACCCGCATCACAGGCGGAAAAAGCTGCACAGGCCAATAAAATAGTTAGAGCCTTCAACCTCTTAGCCTTGCCCCTTACGGTCATCACCGGCTGGCCCTGATGCCAACGACTGTGAGTATTATGACCCCAGGAATCGTCATCCCAATGGTCCGCCCGATACTGAGCTTTTCCACTTCTAGGCTGGCAACATCCCGCAGCAGAACTGCCCCAGGCGCCCGCGTCGCCACCAAGGCCCCTGCCCTGATCGCTGGAGCTATGAGAATTAGCTCATCCCCCTCATTCGTTATAACTCGAACCCGTTCAGGTGGCTCGACTTGCTGCATGAGCGCTTCAGCGCTCATGCCCGCGGGCGCCCAAGTAAGGCACCCGGCTAAAGGGAGGACCAAAAGCAGAACAAGCAGGCTAAAACCTCTAGATTTTGACACACGCACTCCTTTGAAAGCAGGGATGGGAGAATCTGCCAATGGGAAGCGGCATCCGCGAGGCGTTACACGCCCGTCAATGAACGCCTGCTTCATCAGTTCAGTCGATAGCCGCTAGGACAGCGATCGGCTCTGGACGCTTCGTGTAATCAGGATCCGCTGATGCGTATGTGATCGTTCCAGCCATATCGATCACGAAGGTCGCCGGGATTGCGAGTTCCCACGATTCGTCTCCGTTCATGAGAGAAAGATCTAGCCCGAGCCCATTCAGATAGACCTCCCTGAGATCATCCGGAAGCTTAAAGGTCAACCCAAATTTACGCGCGACCTCGTTGCCAAGATCGGTCAAAACCTCAAACGAAATGCCATCCTCATCGCGCCATGCGATAGAGTGTTCACGAAGTTGAGGAGAGAGCGTAACAAGTGTCGCTCCTCGAGAAGTGATTTCAGGAAGAAGTCTCTGGAGAGCGACCTGCTCAAGGCGACAATAGGGTCACCATCTTCCTCGAAAAAAGCTCACCACAGTAGGACCCTGGGTGAGCAACGAACTCAACCTAATCGGATTCCCTTCAAGATTGGGAAGAGCGAAGTCAATGGTTCGGTCACCCACCCCAAGTACGCCATCCAGAATGTCCGATGCCTTAAGTTCGGCCATTGCCCGGTCCATGACCTCCGTAAACTGAGGATTTCTGACCTCATCTCTTTCGAGCTTCATCGCGTAAAGCTGCCCAGCGAGCGTATCCACCTGTTCGATCTCCATTTTTAATTAATCATAGGCTCAGGGTTATAACCCACTTAGCCCAACCTGCGTTACCAAATAGTAACGAACGAACTCTTGTCAGATTGTTTCTTCGAGCTCAATTATCTCGCTTGAAACACGTCCTCGTCCATCAACCCGCAAACGACCTACTGTAACCGGAAGATTGAAACGCCGATGGCCAGCCGCGCCGGGGTTGAAATAAAGGACTCCGCCGCTCCGCTCCATAGCTGGGCGGTGCGAGTGACCGTAAACGACGACTGCGAACCCGGCTGAAGAAGGATCGAGGTCAAGATCACTGATGTCGTGTAACATGTACGCTAAGACCGGAGAAGTACCCTCCGACAAGTGCACCACTTCTCTCTTTGGCCAGCTTGAGGCCGCCTCGTCGTAATCGTTATTCCCCTTAACCACAAAAACAGGAGCTATACCGGACAATACGTCGAGGACACCGGCTCCCCCCACGTCACCAGCGTGCAAGATCAAGTCACTGTCTTTCAAAGCATCAACTGCCTCTTCACGGAGTAACCCGTGGGTATCCGAAATCACCCCTATGGTTCGCACTGGACCCCTCTCGTGGTATTGTCGATCCTAGACTCTATGGTGACGTATGTCACAGTGCCGAAGCAAGCAGCCTATGGAACTCCCATTCTACACCCTCGACGTATTCACTAATCGCACGTTCGGAGGCAATCCTCTTGCCGTATTTCCGAACGCCACACACCTGCCGTCAGAGCTGATGCAGCGAATTGCGCTGGAGATGAACCTCTCAGAGACCGTATTTATAGGTCCTCCCGAGACGAACGCAGGATCGGCTAGAGTGCGAATTTTCACGCCGCGCCAAGAAGTGCCTTTCGCCGGCCATCCTACAGTTGGTGCAGCCATTTTCCTCGCAGACGAAATCGACTCCAGCGACGACGACGAGATTGGAGAAAAACTGTTCACCAAACCTCCAGTGCAAACTCCTACCAATGGTGAACTCACACTCGTACTGGAAGAAAACGTGGGTCCGGTCCCCGTGGAGGTGAGATTTGAGGCCGGCGTTCCAGTGTTCGCGAAATTTACTACAGCGCTTTTGTCCGAGCATCGACCAAATCCACACCCAATCTCAGAAGTGGCGGCTCTGATCGGGCTAGAGGAATCCGATATTGGCGGCGGCTCCTTCAAATCGGATCTCGAGGTCG
>DEAT01000091.1:0-3333 GCA_002348265.1 Gemmatimonadales bacterium UBA2975
CTGGCATCTTTTCAATGAGGTTAACCCACGAGGACCCGCCGTCGCGCGTGAGCTGCACGTTACCATCATCCGTCCCGACCCACACCACACCATCCTCTACCGGGCTAGGTGCGATCGCCACGATCGTCGTGTTGTTCTCGGCGCCGGTAGCGTCGGTCGTTAAACCACCCGACTCGGCCTGCTTCTGACGTTCGGGGTCATTCGTGGTGAGGTCTGGGCTTACGGTACTCCATGTCAGACCGTCGTCATCACTGACGTGGAGGAACTGTGAGCCGAACCACACCCTGCCAGCCCGAATGGGGTCCATAGCAAGCGCGGCGTTCCAGTTAAAGCGCAGGTCAGCCTCATCAGGGTGGGATGGTACGACGCGGCGGAACGTTGATGTGTTGCGATCATAGCGTAACAAAGAACCGCCCTGATGCATGACGTAACCGAACCGGTCGTTACGCGGATCAGGTGCCATATCAAAACCATCGGCACAGCACCCAAGATTTTCCCACTGATGGTTCTGGATACCCTGGTAATTCCACGCATATGCAGGGCCTCGAAAAGAATCGTTGTCCTGCGCACCGCCATAGATGTTGTAGGGCGTCTGGTTATCGACGTTGACGTGGTAGAACTGACCAATGGGAAGGTTGTGGAAGACCTGCCAGGTCCTCCCTCGATCTCGAGATATTGCCGCACCACCATCGTTTCCGTCTACGATGAAGTTTGGATCGTCAGGATGAATCCACCACGCATGATGATCAACATGGACGACCTCTCCGGACACCCACGTATCGAAGGTCTCTCCGCTGTCCTCCGACACATCAATGCGTCCCGCTACACGGTAGAGTCGAGTCTCATTTGAAGGGTCAACAAAGATGTCCGCATAGTAGAACGGACGAGGGTTCACACCTTCCTCTGAGTTCACCCGTTCAAAAGAACGTGCTCCGTCATCGGACCGCAGCAGCACGTTCTGAGACGCCTCAACAAGTGCGTACACGATGTCCGGCTCACTCTCGGCAATTGCGACTCCGATCCGACCCAGTTCTCCCTCGGGCAGCCCATCTTCCGCCGTGCGCTGAGTCCAGTTGTCTCCAGCATCGTATGTGACGTAGAGCCCTGATCCTGGACCGCCCGATGTGAAGGTCCACGGCTGTCGGCGATGACTCCACATTGTGGCGATCATCTTGTCCGGGTTTCGAGGATCCATGACCAGATCCGCGGCTCCCGTCCTCTGGTCTACGAAGAGTGTGCGTTCCCAGGTCTCTCCCCCGTCACGCGTCCGGTAAACGCCGCGCTGCTCCGAATCACCGAAAGGGCTGCCGACGACCGCTAAGTATGCAACATCAGGATCGTTGGGATGGAGCAGGATCCGGTGGATAGCACGAGACCCGTCGAGTCCCAGATGGGCCCAGGTCAAACCACCATCGATCGACTTATACACCCCGTTGCCGTGGTTCACAGAATTGCGTGGGCTGCCCTCGCCCGTCCCTACCCATATGACGTCAGGGTTAGTCTGATTGACCGCGATGGCTCCGATGGATTGAACCGCCTGATCATCAAAGATCGGCTCCCATGTTGTACCTCCGTTCATCGAACGCCAGACACCGCCTGCGGCCGCTCCTACATAGATCACATCAGGATCGTTAACGAGCACGTCTACCGCGTTGATGCGACCACCCTGCCCTGAAGGACCCACACTGCGTGCCTCCATAGCGGAGAGGGCTTCGAAATCGACCTGAGCCGATGCCGGCCTCGATAGACAGAGGACGGTGACAGCGATGACAGGCACAAGTTGAAGGAACAGACGGATCCGCATTAGCTCTCCCGAGTCAGATTCTCCAGATGCAGGCTCACAAGAGACCCGCAACCAACAACTTGGTTAAGGAGGCTGGACTTGGCACGAGTATCGGTGCCAAAACCTCTTTACCTGATCCGCTCGGCCCTCACGTCCCGGCTACGTCCAACGTCGAAATACACGGCAGAGACCGCGCCATGTCTATCCCTCTGGAATTCAAGAGTAATTGCTCCGACGCTGAATGTGTCTTGCTCCGTCGGGGTCAGCCTCATCTCTCCCATGCGCATCTGTTGAAGTTCGAGGTAGGGCTCAGCGTCGCCTTCGTCGTCTGAATCAAGAGTGACATTGGTCGATATCACCCTCGTTGCTGGGCCCTCTCGGCCCGCCTCACCCGGATGCACGAGAACGATCTCGTAGAAGGTCTCCACTTCACCGGAGAAGTAACGACCCACGAACGCTTCCAACTCCTTACTGTCGGGCGCCCACTTTTCTTCACCCTCTTCGGCATCCTGCCGCGTGGCATGGATCTCTTGCCCGTTCTGGAACAGCGTAACGCCGGGCGCGGGTTCACCGTCCTCGAAGGCTATTCGAGCTTCAACTGCAAGGAATTCGAAACTATTCGGGCTCGTGGGACGTATCTCGAGAGGCGGCTGCCCGGTAAGTTGACCGTAATAAGTGCCGTCTTCGCGCCAGAATCTAGCGACCATGTTTGGTGCGGGATCGAGCGAGTATGAACCCGCGAGACGCTCGAAGTTGGCCGGTTCATAGGCCTCAGGGTCGAATTCGCCGCCGCCGCGGGCGTCGAGCGTTTCCTCCGGCACCATGGCGTCACCGAAGTAAGCGACCGCGAGATCAAGTGCGGTGCCGTTGCTGTTGAAGGTCGAAGCGTTCGACTGGACCGTGAGCCCAGCGTCGATCTCCGGGTAGTAGACGATCATGGATCGGTGCGATACGTCTGCGCCGCCATGATGCACGCGCCTTAGGCCACGCTGCTTACCAATTCTCAGGCCAAGCCCGTACCCGCTACCCTCCCCGTTCTCAAGCATGATTTCAGTCATCATCTCCTCGACCATCTCTTTCGTGCCGACCCTCGGCGAAAGGAGATTTTGACCCCACCTCTCAAGGTCTTCCACTGAAGCATAAATGCCACCAGCGCCCACAGCCCCCCCGAGGTCCCCAGGAGCTATCCACCCGTTATCACCGGGTGTGTACCCGTCTGAGCGTCCAGGGATGATGTTGTTGGGCGACATGCGTACGTAGGAGTTATTCATCCCCAGAGGTTCGAAGATATTTTCCCGCACGTAATCGTCGAAATCCTGGCCGGAAGTCTGCTCGACGATCTGAGCCGCTAGTGAAAACGCGGTATTGTTGTAGTTGTACTCCGTGCCCGGGGAACTTTGGAGGGCTGGCTGTCGTTCGACCGCTCGTAACACATCATCCCGCGTCAACGAGCGCGTGTCGATTCCAGTTATCGAATAGAGATTCAGGAATTCCCGCAGCCCCGATGTGTGACTGAGAAGATTACGGACCGTTATAGTCTCTCCAAAGTC
>DEAT01000091.1:3712-5033 GCA_002348265.1 Gemmatimonadales bacterium UBA2975
TCCTGCTCAAGCATGACAGCAAAAGCTGTGAACTGCTTAGAGGTGGACCCGATATTGGTGGGCGTACCCGCATCGAACTCGATCCCGTGAGTCAGATCCGCGAGTCCGTATGTCTTCGACGCGAGAGTGCGGCCATCCCTCCACACGCGCACTGCTCCACCAGGCCCACCGGGACGGTCGTATGCAAACATAAGTTGGTCGGCGAGTTGATCGGGATCGCCGGACTTCTGCTCTAACTGGAGGATCTGTATGGAAAAATCGCCTTCCTCGTCTTCGAAAGGCGCTACACGCAAAGTGAACGTGCCCGCTTCCCTTATCGTCTGAGAAAACGGCTCCGCACCGCGCTCGGTACCATCCCACTGGCCGAGTTGCTGCCCATCAGAATTGACCAAAGAAACGACTACATCCATCGAAGTCTGGATCGCCTCACCGTACACAAGAAAATCGTCACCGGCCGTGAATCCAAACTCCAACGTGTCACCGGTACTCAGGGTCGCACGCTCTATGTGCCCTACCGAAAGAGTTGTTTGGCCATAGAGAGCATGCGCAGAAAGTAGGGATAACAAGCCCGCGGTGACTGAGAGCCCTATGTACCGTTCAACCTTCTTCATTCTTCCTCCAGTCAGGAAATCGTTCTATACGCTGTTACGAGTTGATTTAGAGATCAACTCTGACACCCTAGGCACCTAGCAAGGTCAGCAACGCCGCGCACACTACGGGCACGGTAAGATTGTCATCCAAAGGCCACGATCTCCGCTCCATAAGTCCTGCCACGACGGCAACGCCTAGGGCAATGGCAGGAGGATGCCGCAAGAGAAGAATCGATGCCGCCACAATGACAAACGCAGTGCTCCCCTCCACAGTACCTCCAAGGAAAGGTCGCTGACCCCAGCGCACACCTACGTAGCTAGCGACGGGGTCGCAGAAACCGAGCACCAAGATCGCACTGATGGCGATGTGCATCGGCGCAAACGCTACAACTAGGAATACGCCAAAAGCATACCAAGTAGACGAAGCCATTCCCTTCGCGTCCCGGGGGGACGCCAACCCCCTGAAGACTCTGAAGAACATCGCATTCGCCCATGCCGCATTCAGTCGAATGAGATCACCGACGAATAGAACGAGGAAGATGGACCCGAGAACAAGAGACGCCTGGGTCTGCGACAAATCTAGGATTAGGAGGGACGCACTGATGAGCGCTGCGTTCTTCGCGTGAAAGAGCTTTCGGAACGGCTGGAAGCCCTCGGTCACACCAACGGGCTGCTCGAGAGACTCTACTGAGTCATTTGTGGTCGGCTCCATGAAGCTGATCCGGTGGGTG
>DEAT01000001.1 GCA_002348265.1 Gemmatimonadales bacterium UBA2975
CGCACCGTGTGATTGAGGATTTCATGATCTTGGCGAATGAGGTTGTCGCTGAGGATCTTGAAAAAAAGGGGATAGATGGGCTCTATCGTGTGCACGAGCCCCCGGCTTCTGAGAAGATGGAGAGGCTCTCCGAGACATTAGCTCAATTCGGATTCATGAAGTCGAGGGGGCGTTTGTCACCTTCGGAGATGCAGGAAACGGTCTGTGCGGTTGCGGGGAAACCGGAGGAAGCCCTGGTGAACATTTTGGTTTTGCGTTCTTTGAGAAGAGCGAGCTACAGTTCGGATAACGTGGGGCACTTTGGCCTTGGGTCACGCGGCTACACCCATTTCACCTCGCCCATACGTCGGTATCCAGATCTCGTAGTGCATCGCATGGTAAGTCGGTGTCTAATACATGGTGAAGAGAGTCCATACCGAGATTCCGACTCCCTTAAAGAACTGGCTAGTCATTGCAGTGTTCGTGAACAAGCAGCGGTAGAGGCAGAGAGGGAGAGCGTAGCGTTCATGAAGACCGGGTTCATGGAGAGCCGTCTGGGTGAGGAGTACAGGGGCCAAATCACAGGTGTTGCAGCTTTTGGGCTCTTCGTAACCCTAGATGACATTTTCATCGAGGGGATGATACCAGTCGCTACAATGATGGACGATTACTACCGCTTCGAGGAGGCTGAGTACGCGTTAGTTGGTGAGCGCGGCCAACGAAGATTTCGGCTTGGTGACAGTGTGTCGGTCCAAGTCGCTCGGGTCGACATCGGTCGGAGGCAAACCGAGTTCGCGCTTCTGGATAACTTAGGGGGGTGAGCCGATGGGGGTATCCATCCGTTCACCTGAAGGATGAAGGGTTTCGCTTTAGTCGACACAAGATCACTCT
This sequence comes from Gemmatimonadales bacterium UBA2975, assembly GCA_002348265.1. Classification (GTDB taxonomy): domain Bacteria; phylum Gemmatimonadota; class Gemmatimonadetes; order Longimicrobiales; family Gaopeijiaceae; genus UBA2589. The sequence goes on from DEAT01000001.1 coordinate 871, forward strand.
ATATCTGCCCGGTTGATCTATAGCCTAAAGCCACCAGAAACTATGACTGCTTCGGACTCCAGTACGGTACGCGCCCGAATATCTGAAGCGATTCGACAAGGCACGGCCGTCAAAATTACATACGTGGCAGGCTCTGGAAAGGAAACGGTTCGGGTAGTGGAGCCTGTCGACCGCGACGAGACCCATTATTGGGGTTATTGCCGACTTCGCGATGACTGGCGCTCTTTTAGGTTTGATCGAATAAAAGAAATGTCATCACTTCCAGGGAAGGTTACGCCGCGACGGATACCTTCAGACCTTAAAAGACTTCCATGGCAGGCTTCAGCGGGACAGGCCCGTCCGTCGTCTAGACGCAGAACGGCGAGGCGTTCCGAGTATGCAGCCAGTGGCTCCGGATGTGCACTGATAATGGCGGCCCCGTTATTTAGTTTGTTTGCCGTCGTTTTTCTTTTCTTTCTCTGAGGACGAGGGAGGCTCGAGAGTTCTCCCGTCGGGTAAAACCCACTCACAGAGGGGATTCAAGCCCTTCAAGGCTCCCAATCTACCCCGTATATTGATGGTCGATCGCCCCAAGCGGTCGTCTTGAACGGACCCCTTCTCGCATCACTCTTCTGGTCGCACGCGAGCACCCAAGAATGAACAAGGAACAACAGCAGGCGCTTGAATCACTCCAAGTGAGATTGAGAGATCTCAGGGGGTATCTTTGACCTCGATATCCGTGAAGAACGTCTGAAGAATCTGGACGAACTGATGGCCGCGTCTCACTTCTGGGATGATCAAGACGTAGCGCGTGATACGATTGAGGAATCGAATCGATTAAAGGCATGGGTCCGGCCGTGGAATGAGCTGTCTTCTGATGCTGATGATTTGAGTGCCTTGGTAGAACTCCTGCTGAGCGAAGAGGATCCTGATCTTGAAAAGGAACTCGGGGTGGGCCTCAAGGCTCTCGCTGCAGGGGTCGAATCAATGGAGCTCCGAACTATGCTTCAAGGGGAGGACGACCACCGCGAGGCCATTGTCACCCTCCAGCCCGGGGCAGGTGGGCTCGAGTCACAGGATTGGGCGGAGATGCTGATGCGCATGTATACTCGCTGGGCGGAACGCCGCGGCTATCAAGTCACGCTGCTCGACCTACAACAGGCTGAGGAGGGTGGCATTAAGAATGCAACCATGGAGATCAAGGGGGAGAGCGCATACGGATACCTTAAGGCCGAAGGCGGGGTGCACAGGCTTGTGCGCATCTCTCCTTTCGATGCGCAGAAGCGGAGACATACGTCATTCGCTAGTGTGTTTGTGTATCCCCTCGTTGATGACAATATCGAAATCGATATTGACGATTCCGACCTTCGCGTGGACACATACCGTGCTTCTGGAGCAGGGGGGCAGCACGTGAACAAAACTGACTCGGCAGTGCGGATCACTCACGAACCGACAGGAATCGTGGTGGCTTGTCAGCAGGAGAGGTCACAACACAAAAACCGGAGCACGGCGATGAAAATGCTTCGAGCTGCTTTGTATCAGAGGGAGGTCGAAGAGAGGGATAGAGCAAAGGAAGAGGTGCAGAAAGGGATGAGTGAAATCGCCTTCGGGAGCCAAATTCGATCGTATGTATTTCAGCCGTACACAATGGTTAACGACCACAGAACTGAGACAAAAATAACTGACGTTCACGGTGTTATGGACGGTGACCTCGATCCTCTGATTGAGGCATATTTAAAGAAGCTTGGAGCCTCGACGGAGTAGGGGATGTCTGATATTGAGCCGAAAGAAGACCTCAGCCAGATCTTGCGCCACCGACGTGAGAAGCTTGAAGAGGTTGTGAAGCGCGGCATGCAGCCATTCGTATACAACTACTCAGCCACATCGAGTACGATAGCAGCGATCGAAGGGTTTGAAGCTGCTGAAGCTGGTGGAACGCTGGACGAAGAGGGCTACAGCGAACCAGTGCAGATTGGTGGTCGTTTGGTGGGGTGGCGGGACATGGGACGAAGCGTGTTTGCCCATGTCGAAGATGGACAAGGTCGTATTCAACTCTATTTCCGGAATAGCGTAGTCGGTGAATCGTCGTTTGATGCGCTCTCGGTCCTCGATATAAGTGACTGGATCGGTGCAGAGGGTAGGATATTTCGCACCCGCACGGGTGAAGTCACCGTGCAGGTCGAAGGGTGGACCCTGCTCACGAAGTCGCTCCGGCCTCTGCCGTTTGGGAAGGTGGAAACCAATGCCCAGACAGGAGAACGGACGGTTTACGGAGGGTTTCAAGATCAAGAGGGTCGATATCGACAACGTTATGCAGACCTTGCGGTGCATCCTGACGTGCGAGAGGTGTTTAGAACTAGGGCGAAAGTGATCACTGAACTCCGCCGGTTTTTAGATGGAGAAGGTTTTCTCGAAGTGGAGACGCCGGTCCTCCAGCCTCTATATGGAGGGGCTTCGGCAAGACCCTTTGTGACCCATCATCACTCTTTGGATCAGAGGATGTACCTGCGTATAGCAGATGAGCTGTATCTAAAGCGACTCGTTGTCGGTGGATTTGAACGAGTGTATGAGATCGCAAAAGATTTCCGGAATGAGGGTTTGTCCCGTGTGCACAATCCCGAGTTTACGATGCTCGAATGGTATCAAGCATTCTCTGATTACGAGGACCAGATGGGCCTGGTAGAAAGGATGCTTGTTCACGTTTTAGACTCGGTCGTTGGAGAGAGAGTGATTCGACACGGTGATGATGAGATCCCTGTGACGGTGCCCTTTAGACGGCTAGGTCTGGTTTCGGCTTTGTCAGGGGCTCTCGGAGAGGATGTTCATGAGATGTCACTCGAAGACCTTATAGGTAGAGCGCACGAGCTTGGGATCAGTGATCTAGAAGGGTCAGGGAGAGGTAAGCTCATCGACAAACTGTTCGGTGAGTTGGTTGAGCCGCAGTTGATAGAGCCCACCTTTGTTATTGATCACCCCAAAGAACTCAGCCCACTCGCAAAGGTTCACCGGGATGACGATCGCCTTACGGAGCGATTCGAGATGTACATCGGCGGCGCTGAGATCTTTAACGGGTTTTCAGAACTGAATGATCCTATTGATCAGCGAGATCGCTTTGAAGCGCAGGCCGCTCTTCGTGATGAAGGAGATGAAGAAGCCCAGCAGATAGATGACGACTACATCCGCGCGCTGGAATACGGGATGCCGCCGACGGGAGGCGTGGGTATGGGAGTTGATCGATTGGTGATGATGCTCACAGGACAATCATCAATAAGAGATGTAATCCTCTTTCCGATCTTAAGGTCTGAAGAATAGTTAGGTGAATAGCCTGAACTGGTTTATAGCGCGGCACTACCTACGGGCCGGTCGAGGACGGGGCTTACTATCTCTCATCACGTGGATCGCGCTAGGAGGCGTAACACTAGGTGTGGCAGCGCTCATCACTGTGATCTCAGTTATGAGTGGCATGCAGGAGGAGTTGCGCTCGAAGATCTTGGAATCAACGCCGCATCTCTATGTGTTGGAGTACAACACAAGTCTCCAGGTGAAAGGCTACGAAGTTGTGGTCGACACGATCTTGTCGATGGATGGAGTTGAAGGGGCGGCACCGTTTGCGATGTCAAACGTTAGTCTGGTGCTTGAGGGTGGGGAGTATTCCCAGCCCGCGTACCTGTTCGGTGTCGATATCGACACCCTAGCAGTGCCTGCTACGGAGATGGAGCGGCAGATCGTCGAAGGAGGACTTGATCTCCGGCTTCCGACCTCTGGGTTGCCACCGCTCTTGATGGGTTCAGTGTTGGCTGATCGGATGGGGATTTATCCAGGCGACACAATGGTCGTGATGTCGATGGAGAACCTCAAACAAGATGTATTTGGGGGCTTCCAGCCAACGCTCCGACAATTCCAAGTGACGGGCACGTTCACAACCGGGATGTACGAATACGACCTCGCTAACATCTATACAACGCTGCCCGAGGCGCAGGAACTGCTTGGCCTAGCTGAATCTGATGCCAGCGGCATCGGCGTTCGACTAGCTGACGAGGCTCGAGCGACGGAACTTGGCGCTCAACTTGCAGAACGACTTGGACACCCTTATTCGGTCCAGTCCTGGATTGAACGGAATCGAGCACTCTTTAGCGCGCTGCAACTGGAGAAGATTGCCCTAGGTGTGATTGTGTTTCTGATAGTATTGGTGGCTGCGTTCAATATCGTCAGCACTTTGGTGATGGTAGTCTCCGATCGCACTAGGGAAATTGGTATTCTCAGGACGATGGGCATGACTGAAAAGGGGATTACGCGTGTCTTCATGATTCAGGGAGTCTGGATCGGTGTGATTGGTACAGCGGCCGGCACAGCCATGGGTGTTGCCCTTTCTTGGGCCCTAGAGCGCTTCGAGCTGATAAAGATCCCCGGAGATGTCTATTTCGTAGATCATCTCCCTGCCACGATGGACCCTGTCACCATCGCCTTGATAGTGGTTGCAAGCGTACTCGTGTCATTCGGAGCTACAGTCTATCCGGCTCGTCAGGCGTCACGACTCCAACCGGTTGACGCAATAAGACATGGGTAAAAGCTCCATCATAACAGAGACAGCAGTTTTGCCTCTCGAGGCTCGCCGCGTTCACAAATCATTTAAGGGCGGCGATGGTAGTGAGCTCCAGGTACTCACGGGTGTAGATCTTCGACTAGCGAGGAACGAAACTGTGGCTGTCATAGGCGCGAGCGGAGCCGGTAAATCTACCTTGTTGCATATACTTGGCGGCTTAGACCGACCGACGAAAGGTGAGGTGCTCGTGGAAGGGGCATCGCTGGCTGGGTTAGAGGACGAAACGCTCGCGGCGGTGCGCAATCGACGTATTGGCTTTGTGTTCCAATTTCATCACCTCCTCCGTGAATTC
>DEAT01000008.1 GCA_002348265.1 Gemmatimonadales bacterium UBA2975
CGATCTCCGCGTCGAATGGGCGCGAATCCTGGGCCTCAACCGGCGCTAGGGATATAGCCATCGCCATCGCGAACGCTGCAAGAAAACGGGTGATCGAATTAGTGACTGAAAACGAGTACGACATCGTGCGCTCCAAATCGTTTATGCGTGAGATAGGCAATATGCCCGCGATCCGTTGGAGAGGCTATCGACTAACCCCGTTCTGTATTGACAGGCAACAACGTCGCCCGTCATGTAGCGATAAAGAAACGCATCCGAAGGAGGTTCGTTATGGCCGGTGAAGACCCTTTTGTCCTGATCGCTAGAGTCCGTGTAAAAGAAGGCATGGTCGATCAGTATCTTGAGATCGCAGATGAAGCAGACAAGGCGGTGGAAGCAAGCGAACCCGGCATGCTCTTTCACAACTTTGATTCAGACCCTGACGATCCACTCGTCTTTTGCTGGACTGAGGTCTACCAGAACAGCGAAGCGCTGCTCGCGCATGTGGCGAATCCACCCGTCGGGACCTATGTCGAAAAGCATGCCGAACTAGCCGACGACCTCTCACTTGAGATCTATGGAGACATCTCCCAGGAAGTGACGGATACCATCGCTGAAATGGGAGTCCCCATGAAGCATTTCCAAAGAACAAGGGTTGGATATATCCGGCATCAGAATTTCTCTTAGCAATTGATCAGCTGTCCATTTTCAGTTCCCCGGGGTAGCCATGAAAGTCCGCCTGTCTGAATTAGCACATATCGCCGAAATCGTAGGTGCCTTAGCCGTAGTTGTCTCGCTCGTATACGTGGGAATTCAAGTGAACAACAGTGTAGACGCCTCTCGTTCTGTTGCAGTCAACGACGCTAATGTTGCTCTCCAGAATTGGTACCACGAAGTAGGCTCAAGCCAACAAGCCAGTGAACTCTTCTACCGTGGCCTGATCAGTTCCGAAGCCCTGGCCCCAGAAGAAGAATTCCAGTTTTTGATGATGTTTCACGGGGTCTTCTTGGCATTTCAGAACAGCTACTGGTTGACTGAGGAGGGTACCCTAGACCCTGAGCTCCTGAACTCTCTTACCGCAGCTATCCTTGGGACGAAAGACATGCCCGGAACGCAGCGCTATTGGCGCCAAAGAAAGAGCTATCTCAATCCTAATTTCGGAGCATATGTAGACGAATTGATGGAACGTGAGACCAACCCTTCCATGGATATCTACCAGTTGCCTCCAGGCTATCCGGAGTCAAACTGAAGGGCTTCCTCATTACGCCAACTTGAGGATTACCGGCTACGGACTTCACCGAGATATTTATCAAACCAGTCCAGAGTCTCACGTGTAACGTCTACCCTCGGAATCAGGTGCCCCCCCGGAGCAACGAACTGACGCTTGTCAGCTTGGGCTGTCCCGAGAAAATCGAAAAACGGCCGCGCAGAGGTTTCCAGTGGATAAGTCTGGTCGTACTCCCCACTCAACATGAGAACCGGGACGGTCACTCGCGGGAGAAAGTTGAACGGATCCACAACCGGCTGGGTCGGCAGAGGGCTCAGACCCGGCACATTGAGCACAGCTGCTTTGAAGCGTGACTCCACAGCAAGCATGATTGCCGCCATTCTTCCTCCCCAACTCATCCCTTGGTATGCAAAACGTGAAGAGTCTATGTCCGGCCTAGTCTCTAAGTAGTCGAGTGAGCGCCCTAAATCCTGACGCCAGTGAAGAACGTGATCACGGTGGGCATTACTCATATCCTGGAGCCGGTACACATAATCATCATCCCGCTCGAACGTGCTCTCGTATATTGGATACGCTACGGCCCGCCCACTTCGGACCAAAGTGATGATAGGGTCAGGCGATCCGCCGAAGTCTCCGAATGGGCCACCGTTGAGGGCTCCAGAACCTGGAAAATTCAGGATCGTTTGCAGGGGGCCAGACGCACCTATGGGAGTAAACAGATAGAGCACCATTTGACGCTCATCATAACCAGAATCAAATACGATTCGCTCTCTTATCGTACCTGCCAGCGTATCGACAGATAGTACCTCTGCATCCATCGGCACATCTTCGTATTCGTAAAAGGCTTCCAGTTGATCATAGAGTTGATCGGGTGCCGGTTCGTCTGCATAGAAATCGCGAACGGCAGGCTCGACAGGCCCGCTGATCCGCCGAAACTCTTCAGCGCTCCCAAGGTTAGTGATGAGCCTGAAGCCGTTCGTTTCCGAGCGATCGAAGGGGTGCTGAGGCTGAGTCAGCGCGAAGAGCCAAGCCGGATCATTCCAACCCCCACCAGCAGTGTATCTCGCATCTCCTGTAGAGTTCATCAACCACTCACGAGCGTTACCAGCCATGTCATATAGCCCGGCAGGGGTAACACCAAGGAAATGACCGACTGGAGCTAACTCCGTCCCATTAATGTTGCTGAAGGGCACTATGTATTGGGCTTGGAACAACCCGGCGGCTACCGACCAATGGTAGATGGTCGGTAACGATCTTCCTTGGAAGCTGGCATAGGCTGCTGCTTCGTACCAACTGACTCCTGTAACCGGGTAGTCCTCTTCCCCTTCTGGGAATATTCCCCCAACCCAACCACTTGGCCCGGGACGCCCAGTTCTGTCAGTGAATCGGCCTATCGCTTCGGCCCACGAGACCTCAAAACCATTTCTTTCGAAAGGGTACTCCCAGTACTGCTGGCGTTCGTAGCCACCTGCATCAACAAACTCTTTGAACTCTTGGTTGGTCACTTCATACCTGTCGATCAGATACTCATCCAGGGTAGGCGGCACTGTGGTCGCCAATCTTGCTTCTACAATCGCCGGACTGAGATTTCGAGCAGGTATGAGCAGAGAATTTGCTAGTGGCTGATCCAACTGCCGCAACTGTACAGTCCGCGGACCAGCACCTCCACCGTCACCAACAATTTGTGGAGCATGGCCGTCGTGTTCGAAGCGGTATTGAGTCCCGGTTCTAGGAGCGTCCCACACAAAAGGCGTAACTCCTAAGATTTCAAAATCAGCTGTCGGTTCTGCATACGGCCGCCAAGCCACCACTGCGCCACTCGGCTCAGAGGTTAACTCGATCGACCGAGACACCCTTGAAAAGAGTTCTGCTTTCAACGAATCAGGAGCTCTGTTTGGCAGTCGCCCTGCTGCATAGAAAGCCTCTAACCAATCAGTTCTTTCCACCGCCTCTTCAACAGTCGCAACAGCAGCCAATATCTCGGTCGCCGTTCCGGTACTGCGGGCTCCAGCAAACAAGACCCAAGCCAAGGCGATCACACCCCAGAGCGCAAACGCCAGAACGCCACCTCCACCAACCCGGGACCAAGTCAGCACCGTGGAAGCTTTAGGCTTAGGCTCGTTCTTCTTACCAGGATCCGAGGTGTACGCTTCGCTCACCCCCTTCTCTTGAACCAAGGCAGTAGCAAGTACGATAGGAAGGCCAACTAATAACAGCCCTAATGCTAAAGAGGGGAACCAGTCTGGTAGTCCAAGGATCCCGGACAAGGTGCCCACACCTGAAAGAACCCCCCAAGACGCCACGACATACACGCCTAGAACCTGCCAAACAGTCCTGCGATGAATCTCTTTGACAAATCTCAGAAGTCGATCCACAGAGTTCTCCCTAGCAATTCAGTACCGGAAGGATCTTTCCGGCATTACAAATCAAGGATCTGATGTCCAGAAGCTGACATTGGCTGAACACTTTCTTCAATCATTCAGGCGATTCCAATGAATCGCAACTCGTCCCCCAACCTATTCCTGGGAAGCTGCACCGGGACGCCTGAGGACCACCCTGGATTCGGCGGTGAACCAGTCATCGGCGACCCACTCCAGCGTCAGTGTCCCATCTTCGTTCAGCTGGTAGGTCATGGTCCGAGCGTTCCCTTCACCACCCATCGGCTCAAACCTGGACATATACTGAGGATCTCTCGCCATGTAGGCCTCATATGTAATCGAATTACCCTCGACTTCATACCTGCCAGAGTTGGCGACGAAGCCCATATAGGCCTCTGCCATTTGAGCTTCAGTCACGTCTCCCTCATCCTCGGGCAAAGGTGTGCGGTCCCAGCTGGGAACCCACATCTGAGAGTAATGACCGGATTCCGAGAAAATGAAAAGACCGTGCTCCGCTGCTATCCCTAACCCCTCGGACTCTGAGACAATCCACCCACCGTACAACCCCGCGTGCGGGCCCTCAACGATCTCTATTCCTTCCGTGCAGCCGCCTAACAGCAGTGTGAAGACTGCCAGTAATACGAATCTTTTACTACTCATCTTGGCTCCCCGTAACTAACGGATCAGAACATTCGAGTTTAGTGACTAACACGGTTCACTGATCGCAGTCAATCCGCAACCAATTCTTTCGCATCTCCTCCAGAAGCCAAAAGAGATCTCAGAATGCAAAGAACCCTCCATTCGGAATCATACTCTCGAGTGGAGGGTTCTTTAGCTGTACAGTGGAGCCAGCCGGGCTCGAACC
>DEAT01000077.1 GCA_002348265.1 Gemmatimonadales bacterium UBA2975
TCGAGATTGCCTCACGGGTCATCGATAACGACCAAAAGAGTTTCACTGTAGGCGCTAGTTGGCGTAGGCTGATCGAAGGAGGTTTTGTAACAACTTCCGTCAGCCAGTCGAGGAGTCACTTCTCGTTTGAAGATCCAGGAGATGACGGAATCCCGGTGCTGGCTAATGATAGTGAAGAGTTAGACACGCGCCTGACAGTTCAGGGTGACTTTGAGTCTAGGTCTGGCATAACAATGGCTGTCGGATTGGACGCTTCCAGATCCTCAGTGGAGGCCAGTGTCTTCCAAAGATCAATCCCGGGCGGGGCTCTCACGGAGGATCTTGCTTGGGATGAGGGTGTCGTGCTCCATAAGCTAAGCGCATTTGCTCAAACGACGGTCGATTTGGGCTCTCGAGTGAAGCTGACCGGAGGGTTGCGGGCGGATGAGGTGTCGACGTTGGATAACGGTTTCGAATTTTCTCCTCGAGGGAGCGTGCTCATTGATCTGGGCTCGGGCGTAACGGCTCAGGCTGGCGGTGGTCTCTACCACCAAGCTCCTAGTCTCATTGCTTTGTCAGTGAAGGATAATGGTAGGCCTCTCAACCTCAGCCTTCGTCAGCAGAGAAATGTGCAGGTCGCGAGTGGGGTTTCATGGACCGTGAACCAAGGGTTTCGGCTCTCTGCTGAGGCTTTCTGGAAAGAGTATAGCCGGGTTCCGCTGCTGGTCAGTGATCCGAGGGTGTCCGTGTCTAATCTTGGAGGAGACTACGGCTTTGTGGGTGCGGAGCCTCTTATGGATGACGGGACGGGTCGTGCCAGAGGGATCGAGATTTTTGCACAGCAGAAGCTTCTGCAGAACGCATATTTCCTCGGTGCATACACATTGTCATGGAGTGAATTTGCGGGTAGGGACGGTGGACTGCGCCCCTCTGCGTGGGACCGTCGACATGCGCTGGATCTGACCGGAGGGTATCGGGTTGGTTCGTGGGAATTCGGGTCGAAGCTTCGCGTGCTTTCTGGACTAGCGACTACCCCTTGGGACATAGTCGCGTCAGAACAGTCTTATGCTATCACCGGTCGCGGTGTCCCGGACTGGACCCGGTTAGGTGAAGTGCGGACACCCGAATACGTCCGACTCGACGCTAGAATCGAACGTAGGCTTGACTTCTCAGCTTGGAACGCCGTTTTGTTTTTAGATGTGCAGAACATTCTGAACCGTGAGAACGCGGTTGGGTTCGCGTACACGGAAGACCCGGCTTTTGAGAATCGCATTAGGCCGATCGATGGCTCTGGCTTGCTTCCGACTTTCGGATTTAGCATCGAGTTCTAGTTGTGTCCCAATCTAGGCTTGTCCGGAGTTGACTCTGCCTCAGTTTTCCGAAGAGATGAGGACCCATTCCTCCTGCGGGTCGATTAGCCATTCGGCACCGTCATCGGTGATGACCACCATCTCCTCAACCGATATTGTCTTGGTGGTTCCATCCTCGCTGCTCCATCCGAAGAATCCGTCGAAAGCAAACGTTTGACCTGGTCGTAATTCGCGAGCGGCATCGCCGAAAGGTGGAGAGCCAAAAGTTGCCCCACCAAGTCTGGGACCGACGTCGTGCGCCCAATAGCCGACGGGGTGACCAGTGCTCCATATGATCGGTATTGATCCATGCCGTCTTAGAACTTCTCTCTGTGCTCGGTCAACGTCCCAGCCCAGAGCCCCGGGGCGCATTGCGGCCTTGGCGGCTCGACTGGCTTCACGGGCGTACTGCCAGCGTTCCTGCATATCAGACGGCGCTTCTTTTTCTCCGGGTCTCAATACGTAAGCGAACCTTTGGATGTCTGATACCCACACTCCGTGCACGCCAATACCGAAGTCGGTCTGAATTACGTCACCGGGCATGATGACTTTGTCAGTAGAGTGCGAGTGCCCTCGATCCGGTCCCGAGTTCACGTTTGGGTTCTGGTCGGGTGCCCATCCGTCGACAACTCCCAACTCAGCCATCCGCGCTTTCAGGAATCTAGCCACGTCGGCGTCAGTGGTTTTCCCTGGCACGACTTGAGCGTACGCCTCTAGTTCTAGCCGCTCGGTGAGTCTGGCCGCCCGTCTCATTATCTCAATTTCTTGCGGCAACTTCACTGAGAGCCATTCGATCACTATCTCCTCAGAAGAAACCAGTTTTTCGGAGAGTTCAGGCCCGAGGGCATCTTCAAGTGCCAGCCGCTGAGTGTAGGAAAGCCCGTCGGCGATGTTTCGCGTGCTGCTATTTATTGCTATCGACGAGGGGTTCCGGCTGCTGAGCTCAGCAGCAGCAGCCCTGTAGATGCTAGTTCCTCGACGCACGGATCGGACCTCATCGAGGGGGCTTACTTCAGATAGCGCAGTGGCTTCGGTCTCTGGAGATATAGCTAATGACTCGAGATTTCCTTGAGCATCTGCGAAGAAAAGAAAGGCTGCTAAGCCGCCCGCATTTTCCGCCCCGATGTGTGCTGCGATTGGATCGTTTGCATTCTCTCGTGCAAGCACGAGCCAAGCATCTACTCCTGCTCGGGCCATCGCCGGTCCTAATAGAGTATGGATTCGTTCTTGACGGATGGAGGGCCACAAGTCTGGGTTATCGGGAAAGGGTAGGTCTAGTGCCGTCCGTGAGTCGCTCTGGGTGCCTGGAAAATTACAGGCTGTGATATAGAAGGCAGTGATGACCAGTAGGGCAGGGCAGAGCCGAGAGAGCATCAATGGTCGCGGGGCGCAGGTTGATTCTGACGTCAATGTTTTAGCGCCTTCGTT
>DEAT01000026.1:0-9304 GCA_002348265.1 Gemmatimonadales bacterium UBA2975
CCATGGTCCCACATGACTTCAGTTGAAGGTCGGGACATCATAGAAGGTGGAATGGAGTTCCCGATGATGACAGTAATGGGAGCGTATGAGGGTCAGGAGGCTAGTGACCTGTTCAACGTTACTGCCCACGAGATAGGCCACATGTGGATCCCCATGATCGTAGGGACCGATGAGAAGCGTCACGCGTGGATGGACGAGGGAGCGACCACTTTCTTGGAGGACCAGAGCAAGATAGAGCATTGGCCTGGCGTAGATCATCATCGAGTTGGAGCGCGCAGTTACCTCCAGGTTTCTGCGGCGAGACAGGAGCAGGCACTCATGCGCCACGGTGACTACTACGAGCCTGGCCCTGGGTATGGGGTCGCATCATACCTAAAGCCAGCAGCACTCATGGTCGCCCTTCGAGACGTGATGGGTGAAGAAGACTGGCTGACGGCTTATCGGACATTCATCGCCGAATGGTCTTTCAAAAAGCCAAGCCCGTGGGACTTCTTCAACACTTTTGAGCGTTTCGCCGAGGATGATCTAGATTGGTTCTGGACATCATTTTACTACGAGACGTGGGTGATGGATCATGCCGTGGGTCGAGTCATATCCAAGCCGACGGGAGGAGCGACCGTAACGATTGAGGATCGGGGTGACGCGATCTTCCCAGCCCGGGTGCGCATACGAACATCCAATGGGATGGACTTCGTGCATGAGATACCGGTGTACCACTGGCTCGCGGGGAACGACCACTATGAAATCGACGTAGCGCCGGCGGCTGGATCTGTGATAAGAGTTGAGTTGGATCCGGGTGGCTATGCGCCGGATGTGGATCGACAAAACAACTTCTGGCCCAGAGGAGGTGAGGAATAGGGGCCAGCCTAACCGAAGCTTTTGATCTCCGGAGAACTCTGCCGTAGGGCGGTAAGGTACTTATGGGGGTTCTCAGGAGCTTCATCCTTTTCGCTCCAACACTCGAGTGGTCCATATAGCGACGTTTGCGAGTGCTCAAGATCAGGATAATCAAGCATCGATGTGTGGTTTGTGTCAGACGCCTGAGGATGGGATTCATCGGGTGTGTTTTTTGCCATTCCTCCGTTTAGTACACTCACGCCGATGTCCTCAGTGTCTTGCGTTCGAAAAAGGTTTCTGCGTCTCACGGGCACACCCGGCACTTTAAGTGCACGTAGTTCGTGTGCAATGATATTGGTGGCGCTCCCGTCGATCTGGAGTCTTCCACCTACCGTAAGAAACGGCTCCATCCTTATGGCAGCACGGTAACGTTGATAGGTCTCAGGTTTCACAATCACATTGATCGGGCCGTGCTCATCCTCCATCAGGAGAAACACATATCCTTTTGCGGTGCTGGGCCGCTGTCGTGTGGTTACGAGTCCAGAAACGAGCACAGCGCTCCCGTTTTGAAGGTGCTCTAGGCGGTTAGAGGTCACCGTGCCTTCGGGTAGCATATTTCGCAAAAGCGAGAGCGGATGAAGATCCGTAGAGAAGTGGAGCATCCGGTACTCAGCGATCATCCGGTCGTGTCGGTTGAGTCCTGGGAAGGGCAGTGTGGCGTATGGGTTGTCGAGCGCCAACTCAGTTTGAGCGTAAGTTTTCCGGCCGCTTGCAACTGTCTCATTGTTCTCAGGGCCGAGCCAGAGGCCGGCTTGCCATAATAACTCCCGTCTGGTCAGACCGAGGGAACTGAAACCACCTACCCAGATGAGATTTTCGATGGCTGGTCTTTTGAGTTTCGTTGGCTTACGTCGGAGAAAGTCCAGTAGTGAACGGTAGGGACCCTCGGACTCCCGCTCAGATACGACATTTTCAGCGATTTCAGTCCCCCATCCCCGAATGAATCCTAGCCCGATCCTTAGGTCGGTCCCTTCGGCGGTGCACTTGACGCAACTCCGATTTATATCCGGAAGAAGCGTTTTAATACCGTTTCTTCTGGCGTCTCTCCCAAGAGCATCGAGCGAGTAGAAGCCCATGGGTTGGTTATTGAATAGTCCGACATAGAATTCTACTGGGTAGTAATGACGGAGCCATGTCGACTGGTATGCTAAGAGGCCAAAGGCTGCAGCGTGTGATTTTGGGAAGCCGAACTCAGAAAAGGCGGTCACTTGATTGAAGATTTCCCGCGCAGTGTTTTCTTCGACACCGTTGGCTTTTGCTCCGTTCTTGAAATGCTCCCATTGAGCTGAGAGGGCCTCCTTCGACCGTTTCCGACTCATTGCTCGTCTCAACAATTCTGCTTGCCCATCGGTGAAATTGGCGAGGGCCTGACAGACCTTGAGGACTTGATCCTGAAAGATGATCACCCCTAATGTCTCACCCAGAGCCTCTTCGAGGAGTGGGTGAGGATAGGGGATCTCATATCTAGGGTTGTCTCGCAGTATTTCACGCCGTCGTACGTATGGGTTCACTGCACCACCGACAATCGGACCTGGCCGCACGATCGCGACCTGAATAGCTAGCTCCTCTAAGTTTCTTGGCTTTGTGCGTCGGAGCATTTGGATCTGCGCTCGACTCTCGATCTGGAAAGTTCCAACGGTGTCTCCTGATCCGATGCGATCATAGACAGCCTTGTCGCTGAAGTTGATGCGGGAAAGGTCAGGGGCTTTGCCATGTCGTTCGGAGATTAGATCGATAGTCTCATCGATTAGGGACAGCATGCCGAGAGCCAGAAAATCTATCTTGATGAATCCGGCGTCATCGCAGGAATCTTTGTCCCACTGACAGAGGGAGCGGCCTTCCCAGGCTGCGGGTTCGAGTGGGACGATCTCTACAAGAGGTCGACTCGAGATGATCATGCCGCCGACGTGCTGTGAGATGTGTCTTGGTAGGCCTGTAATATCTTTAGCGAGTTCTCCGAGCAGCTTCCAGAGGTGTCCGTCGGCTCGATCTTTGAATTCGGGCAGTGACGCGATCTCGTCCGCCAAGCCAGCAGCAGAGCGTTGCTCCGCTAGTCTAGAGAGCTTTTCGAGTTCTCCCATGGGCAGGGCTAGTGCCTTGCCAATCTCTCGAACTGCCGATTTTAGGCGATAGGTAGGGAACGTGCAGACCAGTCCTGCATGTTCTTTTCCGTACTTTTCATACACACGCAAGATCAACTTCTCTCGTATATCGCGTGGGAAGTCCAGATCAATATCCGGAACGCTGTGAAGTGCTTCATTCAAGAAACGTCCGAGAAAGAGGTTGTTCTTTACCGGATCGATATGCGAGAGACCGATTAGATAGCAGATAATCGATGAAACGGACGACCCCCGTCCTCGCCCAGATGGAAGCCCGGATGAGGCTCGGGGAGCTTCGCCGCGGACTTCATGGGCAACTTCGGTCGCTAGCCGCATGATGTCGCGGTATACGAGGAAGAAGCCTCCTAGACTGTGTAGGTCCACCAGGGAGAGCTCGGTTTGCAATCGATCTTTAGCATCTTGTTCTTCTGCGCTACCCGGCGCGTACAGTTCACTGACGCGCTGAAAGCACATAGAAGCGAGTGATTCGATTGCTGTGTTACGCTCCGATCCTTCAAAGTCGGGGAATTCGTAACCGAGATCCTGGGTCAGGTCGAACCCGGTGCAACGTTCTGCTATTAGGAGCGTGTTTGTGAGCGCTTCAGGACGGCTTTGAAAGCGGTGGCCCATTTCCCAGGGTGCAGAGAGGTGAAAAAGCCCGTTAGACCTCCTTGTATCGTGAGCACCGTCGAGCGTGGTTCTGTTGCGGATGGAAACCAGAACATCTTGGATTCGATACCGTTCCGGTCGGTGGTAGTGAACGTTCCCTGTTGCTACCACTCCGAGACCGAGGCGCCCCGCGAGGCGTCCTAGTCTCTTGTTACGTGCACTATCACCACGGACAGCGTTTTCCTGTAACTCTATGAAGATGTTGCCCGGACCGAAGTGATACAGTAGCCGGCGGGCTAAGGTCTCTGCTTGGGCGAAAGAGGACTCGAGCGCTGCTGTGATTGGGCCCTTAGAGCATCCCGTAAGTAATATCAGTCCTTCCGGGTGCATAAGTAGAGATTCAAGCGAGAGACGAGGATCCCCCCGCTCTGATTTCATGTGTGCTTCTGTCAGTAGGCGGCATAGGTTGGCGTACCCGGTTGGTGTTTCGGCCAGAAGTGTGATGTGGTGGCCTGATTTTGGTTCGGGGATTCCCGGAAAACAGTCACGAAGAGTAAGCTCGACTCCCGTGATCGGTTGCAGGTTGACCAGCTTGGCAGCTTGTGCGAACTCCATCGAGCCGTAGAGGCCGTTATGATCGGTTAATGCTAGTGCGGGGTAGCCTAGCTCTACAGCACTCATCACGAGTTCTTCGGGGTGCGAGGCTCCGTCTAGAAAAGAAAATCCCGAATGACAGTGTAGTTCGACGTAGGGAATCGTCACCGGCGCTCCGCATCGGAAGTCTCCTTCTAAGCCGCTCGGTGCCCGAATCGGCTTTCGCGCTTCCTGCTGGAGCACGGAAACCGAATATAAACCGAAAGTCTTGTGTGAGCAAGAATTATTTATCGCTTGACCGATGGGGTAGTGGAGCGCAAGATCGGCTGCGTCGTTATATGTCACACGCGGCTGAAGAGCGTGTCCAAATCCCATGGAGCATCTCACGTGAGTGATGCCGTCTACATCGCCGATATCCGGATTGATCGAATCAAGGGCCCCTACCGTCACGCTTGGCTTCCGGCCCACGAAGGGCCGGTTGAATTTGGCGTTCATGGCGCGATCAGGGAGCACTACGGTGCTGATCCTGACCGTGAGATCACTACGACGCTCGACTATGTTATGGCTTCGACTGGTGGCTGACTAACAGGAACCTTCGGAGGCGCGCTGGAGGCGCGCGGGATCAGTGCAGGTGAGGGTGAGTTGACTGCGGGTGTACGTGGTGAGGTCGGGAAGGAGGATGGTGTCCTCGTTATCCGTAAGGTCCATGTCACCTATCGGGTCAGAGCAAGGGAGGAGCACCGTGAAACTGTGGAACGGGTGCACGCTATGCATGCGGATCGTTGTCCCGTTTATCGGACGCTCAAAAATGCGATTGACATCACGACCGAGTATGTACTGGAGGCTGACGACTGACCTTGAAAGCGTATCTCTGATTTAATTAATAAAGAAGGTTATATCAGAGTTAGTAAATCATTGCCTTGCTAAGACATAGATGCATCGTAAATGCTTTGAATCGAGGTGTCTAACCCTGTATTGAATTCCTCGTCCGACTGTTGTGCGCTAAGTCCTTCGACTAGCGCGCGTGAGAAGCTGGCGATCATCTTTGGCTGGTGCGCCAGTCGCCTATTTGCCTCATCCCTTGAGTATCCACCGGAAAGTGCAACCACTTTGAGCACATTAGGGTGCTCGATGCAGGGGGTGTAGAAGCCGTTGACCTCCGGAAGGGTGAGCTTAAGCATCACCTTCTCATTTTCGACAAGAGAGTCGAGTCCCAACATAAGACTATCGAGCAGGATTTTTTCAGCTTCACCCTTTTGGGGGCAGTGGATGTCCACCTCAGGCTCGAGAATTGGGATCAGACCGTGTCTGACGACCTGCTTTCCGACTTCGAATTGCTGCTCAATGATTTTCTGAATTCCTTCGGTATTCGCTTCTTTTACAACCGAGCGCATTTTTGTACCGAAGATGCCCATTGCACGGGCTCGTTCCAAGGTCAATTCTAGACCTAGGATAGATTTCATCAGTTGAACGCCGTTTTCGACGGGAGCTAGCCCCTTATCGATCTTAAGGAACGGGACGATCTGTTTCGTAGCCCAAAGGTAGGTACCTGTTGGAAGCCCCTGGACGTCCCTGTCCATTGTGCCTTCGAAGAGAATTGCGCCTAGGACCCGATCACCTGAGAAAGCCGGCATTGTGATAATTCGGGTCCGCATCTCGTGCACTGCATCGAACATCTCATCTTGACCATTCCACTCGTCCTCGCTGATCCCGTAGGAGGCCAGCGCTCGAGGAGTGCTTCCGCCACTCTGATCGAGTGCAGCAATGAAGCCACGTGCAGTTTTGATTTTTTCCAGTTGTTCAGCGAAAGTGCTCACAGGGCCGCGCCTAAGATTGAGTGTTTCCTCGTATAACTGATCAGGTGATGCTTTGTATTTCAAATCTAGGTGATTCGGACCTCTTCGTGTGATGCGTCATCCTCTAGCGCGAGAGCTTTTTTTTTGACAGCCTTCCGGACTTAACCGACGCTTGATTCGCAAGCTTCTCATCCGAACGCTCAACCTTACGATACCATATGGCTCTTACGATCACTGGCGAGGTTATTGATGTCCTCGACGAACAGACTGGTCAGGGAAAGAATGGCACCTGGCGAAAGCAGCACTTTATTTTAGAGACTCCGGGCCAGTACCCTAAGCAGGTGGCGGTTATCCAGTGGGGTGACAACATCGACAAGTTTGGAGTCAAGAAAGGCGAAACTGTCACCGCTCATATCGACATTCAGAGCCGAGAGTTCGACGGTCGTTGGTATACTGACGTGAAGGCGTGGAAGGTCACGCGAGAGCAGGAAGGTAGTGGAGGTCAGGAGCCCTGGTCTGAGCCAGTAATGGATGTCGATGGGGGAGACGATGGACTTCCGTTCTGAGTTAATATGCTCCAGCTCATTCTGAGGATCGTTATCCTCTTGCGCGGATTGGTTTCAACCCGAGCTTCGGTGGTGAGGGCGAGTCAGTTGAGATGGCGGGCCGACCCTGAGCTCAAGATGATTGTCCGATTTTGATCCGAATGGAGAGAATAGGATGAAGGCAATCACCTTTCACGGGATCGAAGAACTAGCGTTCGAGGACGTCCCAGATCCGGAGCTTGTTGCAGCGTCTGATGTAATCTTACGAGTAACGGCCACGGGGATTTGTGGGTCCGACTTGCATCCATACTTCGGCCGTGAGGTGGGTCTCGATGTGGGTACAGTTATGGGCCATGAGCCACTTGGTGAGGTGATCGAGGTCGGGTCTGAGATTCGGGCGCACAAGGTGGGAGCCAAAGTGGTGGCGCCGTTCACTACGAATTGTGGTGATTGCTTCTATTGCGAGACCGGGCTAACGGCGCGGTGCAGTTCGGGTCAGCTTTTCGGATGGGTAGAAGGAGGAGAGGGACTGCAAGGAGGACAGGCCGAGTACATTCGTGTTCCGCATGCGGATGCGACACTGGTTTCTGTGCCTGAAGGGTTGGACGAGGCGGTCGCTCTTCTGTCTGGGGACATACTTTCTACAGCTGCATTTGGAGCAGATATAGCCGGTGTTTGTGGTGGTGACGTCACCGCTGTGATCGGCTGCGGGCCAGTTGGTCTATTGTCAATCCTTACGGCGTTCGATCGGGGTGCGAGTGCAGTTCTAGCCGTTGACCGAGTACCATCACGGCTGCGGTCAGCCGAAGCATTTGGCGCGATCGCTGTAAACTTCGAAACGGATCAGTCTCGGTGGATTGTTGATGAATATACTGAGGGGCGGGGCGTCGATACGGTGATAGAGGCGGTTGGCAATGAGAGTTCAACCCGACTCGCAGCTGACCTAGTTCGAAACGGGGGGAGTATAGGCGCACTGGGTGTGCATTCGGAGCCGCACCTAGCAGTTTCACCTGGCGAGCTCTACGACCGTAATCTCTCCTATGCTGCTGGACGGTGCCCGGCTCGCCATTACATGCCCGAGTCACTTGATCTGGCAGTTCGCAGGCAAGATCAAATCACGACGCTGATCTCACATCGCTTACCGCTGTCGGAAGGTGTCGAAGCGTATCGTCGTTTTTCGGCTCGTGAGGCAGGCTGGAACAAGGTCATATTGTTTCCCTGACAAACCGGTATCAGCGGGGTGTGGTTACCTCGAATACCGCGTCTCGAATGTCGCCGGCACAAAGCTCCATCCGGTCGCGGTGCGTACGGAATGACAGCACACATATCCGGATGGCGAATCGGCCATTAACCAGGGTACCCGTTAGATAAACGTTCTTCCTCGCATTGATCGCCTTCATCAGTCTCTGTGTGGCTTCCCCATCCGGATCATCTCGCAGGCGGAATGAGACCAGTGATAGCCGAGGCTCGGTGACAATCTCGACTTCTGGGATCTGACGAAGCTGATTCGTGATCCAGTCGGCAAGCTCTAGCTTTTCTTCGAGTGCCTCACTAAAGGCCTCAAGGCCGAATAGCTTCATCGGGAGCCATATACGCAGACCGCGAAAATCACGCGAGAGCTCAGCCGAAAGGTCACAGAAATCAACGAAGTCGGGGTCGTGCTGCATTACTGGCATGTAATCGGCAAAAGTAGCGTGTGCTCGCCGAAGTGCTCCTTCGTCCTTCACAAGAAGGGCGCCTGTTCCATATGGAAGGAAGAGTCCCTTATGTGGATCAAGGGTGATCGAGTCTGCTCTTTCAAGACCAGCCATGGCCCGCCTCCCACGCTCGGTCAGTGTAAAGAATCCCCCATATGCTGCATCAACGTGGAACCATAGGCCCTCTTTTTCAGCTAGGTTCGCTAAACCTTCTAGGTCATCGACGGCGCCTGTGTTTGTTGTCCCTGCGCTGCCAACTATCAGGAAGGGTACTCTCCCGGCTGCAAGGTCGGTTTGGATCTCGCCGCTGAGTTGATCTAACCGAATTTGCTGAAGCTCGTCTGTTTCGATATGGCGAACCGCGGATTCTGGGAATCCGGCTACAACTGCCGACTTGCGTACGGAGTGGTGCGTCTGGTCCGAGGTGTAGATCACGCCGTTTCTGAGGTCATCACCTAGACGCTCACGTCGCGCTGACACGATTGCTGTGAGGTTTGAGAGAGACCCACCGCTTGTTAGAACACCGCCACTTCCGGATCCGTAGCCGACGATCTCGCAGAACCACCGGATCACATTAAGCTCCAGCTGAACTAGAGCGGGGGCGGCGATCCAAACACCTACATAACGGTTTATTGCGTTCGCAATCAGGTCCGCTATGGCCGATGGGAAGATCCCACCCCCAGGGATGTAAGCTAGGTAGCCCGGCCCTGCAGTATTGTAGGAATGCGGGGTGGCGTCATCAAAGAGACGGTCAAGCAGGGTTTCAAAATTGCTACTTGAGGTGGGGACAGGCTCGACGAAGCTCTTAGCCACGAGTCGTCCATCTGAGTCGTATGATGCGGGTTGGTTTTCGAGTGAGTCGATGTGAGCGACGATTCGCTCTGAGACCTGTTCGAGCATCTCTCGCATTTCTTCTGCGGTGGGCTCAAGAGGGTACCTGCGCTCCCTGATCATCCCGTCCTAAACTTGTTAAGGACATGTCGGATTATCAGTACTAAAACAAAGGCTAGACCCGAAGCGAGAATGCCGATCCCCGTGGCACTTTTCGCTACGGTCGAGGAAACCAT
>DEAT01000026.1:9590-25374 GCA_002348265.1 Gemmatimonadales bacterium UBA2975
CCCCGTGGCACTTTTAGCTACGGTCGAGGAAACCATTCCCGCCTCGCCTGCGATAGATACCGTTACCAGTGTGCTCACCCCTGCGCCAATTCCGGCTATCGCTTCTGGTACGCTGGCTCGACGCGTGTGTAGACCTGCTAGCAGAGGGACGAAGAGGCTCACACTCATGATCGCATAGAAGATTGTTATGGTGTCGAGTACGCTATCAAAGCGAAGGGTCAGCCCGAGCCCTCCCATGCCGCCCACGATTGCTGCAAGACGAGCGACGCGTAGGACGTCTTTATCTGTTGCGTCAGGAGAGATGTAGCGTTTGTAAATGTCTTGTGACAAAGATGTGGAAAGCATGAAGAGTACGGTGTCGGCCGAACTTACCTCAGCAGAGAAAACTGCAGCGAGACCGAGTGCCCCGAGTAGGGGAGGGAGGCCCAGGGTGAGCATCGTAGGTACTGCGTAGGCTCCGTTCGTAAGCCCAGGATCAAAGCTGTGGGCGATGATCCCCGCGGATACTGGGACAAAGGCGAACGCAAATAGAGCTAACGCTTGGAGTACAACACCTTTTTTCAGAGAGGGTTCGTCCTTTGCGGCATATCCCATCTGCACTAGCCCAGGAGACACAACGAACGACGGCATCAGTATGACGAACATAATGATGCCGGCAAACGCTAGCGGATTCATGAAGTCCGAATTAGCTGGAGCTGCCGCCAAGACCGCTTCAACACCGCCGGCGCTTCCTACTGCGATAGGGATTGCTACGAGGAAGCCGACGATCAGAACGATGAGCTGAACGAGGTTTACCCAGGCGGTGGTCATAAGCCCCCCAGCGGTGAAGTAGATGATCATTATCATCCCACCAAGTGTTGCGCCGACCCATCGTGGCGTGCCTAGGACCCACTCGAGAATCTGCGACATTGCAATTAGCTGTGCCGCTAGGATTGCCAGTGTTCCCAGCCATAGAATCGAGACTATGATTGCGCGTACCGAGTTACCGTATCGAAGCTCTAGGTAATCGCCAGCCGTATACAGACCGTGCTTCTTTCCGGCCCTCCAGATCCGGGGCGCGACGAAGAATGCGAAGATGATCTGTCCGATTCCAGCCGAGCCTACGTACCACCATGCAGAGAGTCCTGCTTCGTAACCGAGTTCCGATGCAGCAATGACAGAGCCAGCACCGATGTTAGCTGCTAGGAACGTTGAGAAGACCAGCCCTGGTCCTAAGGATCGGTCGGCCACGAAGAAGCTGCCACTACCTCGGACACGTCGAGACATGACGAGTCCAAGGATGACAAGGCTCAGTGAGTAGGTGATGAGCACGATGAGCTGGAGTGCCCTAGTGTCTTCAGGTGATCCGCTCAGTGCCTTAACTCCTAGGTCGAGAGTTTGCCACATACGCTCTTCACCAAACTTCAAAGAAGCAGCATGAAGCCCTGCTGTCCCCATGAGGACAGCAGGGCAGTTGGCTACCCTTCGTGGAGTGCCTCCTGCTCGTTAGCGTCGGTGGCAAAACAATAGTAGAACCCATTGCCTCCTGTTCCCTGCAGGTCTTCCTGACCGCAGCCACGAGAGCTATGAGCTGAATTCCACGAGGTCGGATTCTGGCCCCCTCCTTGTCGGTCATGATGTCCGACTGCAGCACTGCCTTCACTGTTACTAGTCCAGTTAGCGCAGGCGTCGTGGCCTTCCGCCAGGCTGACAGTGCCATCGATGCTAGACCCCGTGAGAATGTCGTGCATGTTGGGTGAGTCTCCTCGTCCGTTCACCACTTCACCGTTCTCGGTCAGAATTGACTCTTTCGTAAGATTGGCGCTTTCAGAGTGCAGGTCGGCGATGTCTCGAGCAATCAGATCACCGGCATAATTGTACCAAGGGCCGTTCCCGATGCGGTCACGCGCGTTCACGGCTGCTTCTCCGCCCATGGAAACTGTACTTAAGTAGGCTCGCCACGTGAGGTCACCAAAGCCCTTGGCATAGGCGAGATCTCGGCAGTGTTGATCCGCTCCCATTAGGCCGCCGAGATTGGCTCCATCGCCCGGTCCCGTACTGGTGATGAAGAAACTCATGTTACCGTCTTGGGCGAAGAGGGGTGATGCGACTGCAAGAGTGGCGATCGCCACGATGGTCATGGGCTTCTTCACGATATACTCCTGGGGCTGGGAAAAAGAGACTGTCCCGCACCGCGTGCGAGTAGCTGAAGCATTGCCCGCGGGGAGAGCCAATGTCCGGGTTCCTAGCCTAGCCGGCAAGCGCCCTGTACCCATCGATTGTTTAAACGCTGCTAGAATTCAACGAGATTACATATAGGCACTCGGAAGATTAGAGCTAGTCAGGTGCGTCTGTTATTTGTATCAACGGCCGCTGAACTTTTTTTCTAGACCCAGAACGCGGTTGATTGATAATTGTCTGAAATGATGTCTGTTAGAGTAGAAGTTTTCAGTGATTACACTTGCCCATGGTGTTACGTAGGGTGGGCTCGATTTGAAAAGGCAATGCGACAGCTCCCGGACGGTGTGGTAGCAGATGTCCAATGGCGCCCTTTCGAGATTCACCCGGAGGTGCCGATGGAGGGTATGCCGTTCGAGGACCTTGGGTACCCCGCCGACCGCTGGGCCAGTATGCAGGAGACCTTGCGGGCGAGTGCAGCAGCAGAGGGCTTGATCGTCGAGAATCGCCCGAAGGTTTCGAACACTCATCGAGCCCTGATGGCAGGAGCTTGGGCGCAGGCCGACCTTCCTGACCTCTTTCCAGCTTTCCACGAAAGGATTTTCGTCGGCTATTTCGATGAAGGTCGTGACCTAGGAGATGTCCAAGTAATCGACAGCTTAGCTGCGTCAGTAGGGATTCACGTGAATCAGATGCACGCCGCTCTTGATCAGGGTGGCTGGGAAGCCGCCTTGTACGATACCGCCGCAGATGCACGTAAGATGGGGATTACTGGAACACCAACTTTTGTGTTCAATCGAAGCTTCGCTATCTATGGGGCACAGCCTGTACACGCTTTTCTCCGAGCGTTTGAGAATGCCAAAGAGGTACAGAGCGATGATAGTGCTCAGGACAGGACGGTCCATTCGTAGAATGGAGAATCCCATGCCCAGTAAGGCGGTGTAATCAACTGGTACTGGATGTTCTTTGGGCTCGTTTGGCGAAGAAGCCTCAGAGAAACGGGACCTCTTTTTAAGTTTGAGTTTCTAGGAACCACCGAGGTCGGTCAGTTGCCGCCCCCGTCGTCTAACCATGCCATGATCGCTCTCGCCTGAGCCTCCCCATCGAGACCTGCCTCATGGATCACCATCTCTCCCGCTCCAGAGCCGAGGTAGTGCCCCTTGACGAATGGGTGGAGTGAGTGCTTGAGCCCTATGTCAGAACGGATCCAGCGGTACATGGTTGGTAGTGTAAAACCGGTGATGCCCATTGTCGTCGCTGCGATTTCGTCGTTGAATAGTGTATCTCGCTCCTCTTGGGGAAGTTGATCAAAGAGTTCAGGACTTGCGACGTAAATAACATCAAGGTCGATCCCGTCTTGGGTAAGCCGGGGAAGGGCTTCCTGAACGAATGCTAGTGCTACTCCAGATCCCTGCAGCACGATCGTTCCAACTGCTGTGCTGGCTGCGGATCGAAGCTTGTACACACCTTTGGCAGCCTCAGAGGCTGGAGCCAGTCCGAGCGCTTCGCGGTCAAGCACGGGTTCGCCGGGGCGTGTCACGAAGGGCACAATGACTGCTGCCTGGGCTTGAAAGGATGCAGCCACCAAAGGCCAGATCTCTTGCGGTTCCCAGGGAGTGAGCGTGACTGCCGTTCCGGGCACGTAGTTCTCTATGTGTAGTTGTAAGGCTTGCGGGTCTGCGTGCGTAGGCCCGTCTTCACCGGTTTTCATACCAGCGTGTCCACACTGGAGAATGAAGGGGGCGTATCGACTCCTCTGCACCTCCTGCTTCATTTGCTGACTGATCGCATGCACTCGGGCGGGTATGTGACCTAGGGGGCTGATGAATGCACCGTAAGAAGCTCCTGCTCCGCAGTGCTTCCCAAAGCCCGAAATGCCGCTCAGAATGCACGATAAGCCGTCCTCACAAATGCCACCCATCGTTAGGGTTCGACTGTCAGGATTATCGCCGTAGTGGAAGAATCCCGGAGAGAAGTTTCTAGAGGCTCCTGAAATCGCAGTTGAGTCAAGGAGATCAGCTGCACCGAGCAAGATTGATCCTCCAGATTTCTCGTTTAGGTATCCAAGTACCCTACCGAGCTGACTTCTGAGTGCGATTTTAGAGCCGATATCCAGTGCGACGTCTGTTGGTGTCGTGACGGGGTCAGTCACACGGTAGAGCTCTTCTATGTCCGGAGCTCCTGCTCGCGGACTGCGTTGTCGCTGGTCCAGGCCATCCTTGGCGGCTTCGAGCCTTCGTGCCGTTTCTTGGCACACGTCGTTCGCTTCGGACCTTATCCAATCCCGTAACATCTCAAGGGTTGCCCAGTGGCACGCTTCAAGTCTTTCCGCGTCACCAGGGTCATCGACATGTGGGATTTCTTCTGCGTAGTTGCCGAGTAGGGGGCGAAGGGTGTCAATGTAGGCTTCAGAGCCTCTCTTGTGGCCACCTCCGTGAGATTTCTTACCTGTAATACCGTAACCAAAGCCTTTTTCCGTTCGATATACTACGGCGGTGGGTTGTCCGTTGCTTATGGAGAGCGCTTTGCGCTGACCTGTAATGACTTGACCCATATCGAAGCCGTCTTTCACATGAACGACATTCCAATCATGTAGATAGAACAATTCCATGGGATCCCACTGTACATATTCTCCGGGACTATCGTTCTCTCGGGTGACCTGATCTGAGTCTATTGAAGCCTGATTCCAGTCTAGATGGCAGATGGCGTTGCCTAGCCCCGAGGAGCCGGCTGCCGCGAGTGATTCATATACCCGACCCGGTGTGAGACCCCCTTCGCCTTCCAGGATATGGATGCGCGGAGCGTTCTCACCGAAGTAGTCAGCGGCCGCGAATGCGAGGCCGATCGACGACCCCATGCCGACTCCGGAAGGACCGGTGGCGATTCGGACAAACGGTGTCATAGGAGTAGGATGTCCGTCCAGCGGCTTCGATCCGAACTGTTTGAATAGTGGTGTCGGCTGAGTGGGGTTGCGGCGAAAGCCCAGGAGGTCTTCCCAGCGCAGCCGAAGGTGATCGCCCTCGGGCAGGAGTCCTGGGCTTGCGATGCGCGCGACTTCATCTCGAAGCGCCCACATGGCGTATAGCCCAGTTGCTTTGTGTCCTGCGGCAAAGGAGAGCAGATCTTGGTCATCACGTAAAGGGTCTCCGAGGTCATACTGCATCGAGTCAAAGAGAGCCGCGGTCATTATATGGCCCGCCGAAACTGAGCCCCCTGGATGGCCTGATTGCGAGAAATTGAACTGGATCGCGACCAGCGTCCGGTATATAAGATCATACTTAGTCAGTAGTGCCAGTTCTTCCATAGGCACGACGTCGGAATCAGCAGAGTCAATGTCGATCCAAGTAGAGCGTCGTGGTCCGAATGCTCGAGTCATAAGGGGTTAGCTTCCGTGAAACTTGTTTTCAAAGGTTGTTGCTGATGATATCGAGGCTAGCGTATGAAGCCCTCGGAGGATCATCTGGACTGACCGTGTTGGCAAGCCGTTGCCGTAGCAGCGGAGTGAAGGGATCTTCGAGCAATGAATTCTAGTCCGATATTGCCATCTGACACTGAGCTAGCGGCTGCATACTTGCAGCTTGCGGTTACGCTAGGACTCGTGGTGCTCTGTGGGATTTTGAATCGACGCTACCGTAGACAGTATTTCAGTCTATGGGCGTTAGCGTGGGCGGTGTATTCGTTGAGGCTTGTAGCGATCATCACTTTCCTGATTACGGGTGTACAGGCTTCGCTCTTTTGGCATCAGGTTGCAACCGGGTGGACTGCGGTTGCCTTTCTAGGGGCTGCATTTGTGTTCGCACAAAGAGCGGCTTGGCGCCCGGTCTATGGCGTTCTAGTGTTATTCCCGGTCGTGTGGTCGTTCATAGGCATTTACCTGCTTGACGATTTCGTGCTAGCAGCTGTACCGATGATTTTATTTCTCAGCGTCACCACTGCAGCTGCTGGGTGGGCTTTCTTCCGGTACCATCGTCTTGTGAACTCGCCCGCAGCGCGTTTCTTGGCGTTAACGCTCTTCCTGTGGGCTTTGCACCACCTAGACTACCCGCTTCTTCGAGCTCAAGGGGCGTGGAATCCTTGGGGGTACTACTTAGACATCGCATTTTCCATCGTTGTAGGGCTTGGAATTGTTTTCCTGGTATTGGAAGACCTCGACCAAGGCCTAACCAATCTAACTGCACTGTCTGGGGAGCTTCAGGGCGGGCTTGGCAGAAAGGAGTCGACCGCGGAGGCGATGCTACGTCGAGCCCTGTCAATGCGCGGGGTTCACGGCTCAGCTCTTTGGATCACAACGGAAGGGAATGGGCACTTCGTACAGGGCGCAGGCGTAGCGGCTCTGTGGCCTTTCGAGGGAGCGCCGGAGCCGGCACGTCGGGCAGCCGAGCAGGTCCGACACGAGCGGGTTCCTTCCGTTAAGCGCTGGAACGAACGGCACGAGAAACAATTTGAGCACGCATACACTGCTGCGCTCCCTGTTTTTGGAGAGGAGGATGTTATTGGAGCGATCGTCGTCGTTGGTGAGGCCCGCGATCCTTTCACTGTCCTAGACAACCGGTTTCTTCTCGCCTTTGGTCATCAGGTTGGGGTGGCACTGGCGAATGAAGAGTTAAGCCGTGATCTGATTAAGCGGACTGAGGAGCTGGAGCGTCTTCAGGCGCGAATGATCCATCAGCATGAAGAGGAGCGCGCACGTATCTGGCGTGAGCTTCACGATGAGACCGCTCAGGTCCTGGCCGCTCTTAACCTCCAGCTAGGGGTGATTGCAGAGCGTAGCGATGAGGCCTCTGCTCCAGCACTCGATCGAGCGAAGACGCTCTTAGGAGAGGGAATCAGCAGTATAAGAAGCGTTACGAGAAATCTAAGGCCAGTCGCACTTGACGATCTTGGTCTGATTCCGGCCATGCGAGCCCTTGCGAGGGACTTCCATCAACCAGCTACATTGGATGTGGATTTCAAGGCACCTTCTCCGGCTCCATCTCTTTCGTCGGAGACGGAGTCGGCCGTGTACCGAGCCATGCAGGAGGGATTATCGAATGCGGTGCGTCACGGAGCTCGGTCACGCGTCTCAGTGACTCTAAGCTGCACCGAGTCACATGCGATATTGACGGTTGAGGACGACGGACCTGGTTTCTCAGAGGACATTGCTGTCCGCTTGAGAAGTGGAGGCGGTCTAGCGGGCCTCCGGGAACGGGTAGCGGTACTTGGGGGTGAATTAAAAATGGAAAATCGGAACGAAAATGGCGCCGTGGTGAGCGTTCAGTTACCACTCCAGAATGGAAACGAAGAATGAGTGAAAAGTCACTTCGAGTCGTGATTGCAGACGATCACTCGGTAGTGAGACAAGGTATCCGAGGGGTCCTCGAAGAAATCAATGAACTCGATGTAATAGGTGAAGTGGGTGATGGGGTGGGGGCCCTAAGCATGGTCAGTGATCTGTCTCCCGATGTCGTCGTACTTGACGTTAATATGCCTGCAATGTCGGGGCTTGAGGTCACGATGGCACTTCGTGAAGAAGGCTCTCCGGTCAGAGTGCTCATCCTATCAATGCATGACGACCCAGAGTACGTCCTGCAGGCGGTCAGGGCTGGTGCGGACGGATATGTGCTTAAGGACGTGTCTCCAGCGGAGCTCAGGGACGCCGTCATAGCTGTGCATGAAGGACGTGATCACTTCACCGCGCGTGTCACACAGCAGTTGAGTGTGGGGCTGCGGAGGGAAATAGAGGAAGAACAGCTTCGTACCCGTCTTGGCTCACTAACCCAGCGGGAACGAGAGGTTCTGCTACTTGTGGCTCAGGGTCTGACGAATCGTGAAGCCGGAGGGAAGCTTGAGATATCTCCACGCACGGTGGAAACTCACCGAGAGCGTGTAATGGACAAGCTGCGTATCCGGACGGTAGCAGGTCTGACGAGGTTTGTCGTCGAACACAGTTTAGATGACACCTGATTTGTGCTAGGGCCAAACGGGTTATTCGAAGAGCGGACTGCCGTGATTTCTATAGGCTAAGTTTCTGCTTTCTTGCTAGTCGATTCGACGTCTGTCTTCCGTGACGCGAGATGGATCGCGTGATCGATTGCTTCATTCATTGCTGATCCGCGGAAACCTCGCCGTGCCAGCCACGCGGTCAGGCGGCGACGTACTTTCTGTTTAGCCTTTGACCATGAGTTATCAATGAGGGCTTGGAGTGCTTCCGGGTTTTGTTGCCCGACCCACTTTGTGACTGCGGCCTGGGCGAGCGTTAGATCGTTGGTCTGTTCGGACTCGAATACGTGGTCGATGGTCTGCCGTGCAAGTTTCTGATCGATGCCTTTTTGGCGGAGTTCTGATGTCAGTGCTGATCGACCTTTAGGTCGAAGTCGGAGTCGGTCGCGTACAAAGGCCGCGGCGACACTAGCGTCGTCGATTAGCCCTCGTTCCTGCAGGTGGTTAAGGCATACGTCGATTCGTGCTGGACGAAAGCCTTTTTGCCTTAAGCGTCTACGTAGCTCAGTGCGTGTACGAGCTCGATACGACAGAAGATTCAGTGCCGCGTCACGCACTCGCACGTCGGCGTCGTGATTGAGTAGTTCGTGCCGTATGGTTCTGGTGAGCGTGTCACCTACGCCAAGGCCACTCCGTTCGAGGGCTTCGAGCGTGACTTCAAAGGGCTCCGAGTCATCATTGAGATGGATGATCACCTTCAGTCCGTGTGGCCGGCGGGGCTTGATTCGTTTGATGAGTGGTGCGTCGCTCATCCGCCACGGCCCGACCTATTCATGGTTTCGAAAGCTGATGTACCGATCAGGAAGGGTTTGAGCGTCGAGGGCATGGTGTCCATCTTTGGCGTGTGCTTGAGATCGAAGAATAGGGTTCAGCTGAGGCTCGGTGCCATGTTGAATTGGGCCGGTTATCGCGAGCGTGCTAGTAGGAAGATTAGGAGTTCTGAGTATACCATTTGTCGGTCAGTAGGTCGTGATACAATGTCAGTACTTTCTCGTTGTTGAGCACGACCGTCATATATTCCCGTGAGATAGTTTGACGCCACCACTCGTCATCAATACGCCAGTGTTCCCGAATTGAGGTGACGTTTTGTCCTGGTTTTCCCGGTACTCGAATGTGCAACGGGTTACCCTGTTCGTCTGAGCGAACAACGACGGGTTTCGGTGTGCCGAGTGTTTTGAAACGGTGAGAGTTCCGCATGGGCGGGTTCTGATTGTGGGAGTCAGGGGTCTAGATTGATCAGTGCATTCCGGCGCTCCGGGATCCTGGACCACGGGTCGACCTCGATGACTCGGTATAGCGGAGAGTGTCCAATACGCAATTTGAGTTCGTTGACTGCTTCTCTTATCGAGGGAGGGATTTCGCCTTGATTAAAATCAAGATGGCCGGCGGCACGACTCCCTTCCGTGGTCCGGTCGAAGAGCAGCGTTTGCGTGCTGCTCGCCCCGAACTCAGTGAGTTCCAAAGTGAGCGTTTCGACAGCGTGTGTGGGAGGAGAGATCTCCATTTTTGCGCGGAGGGCGGCGGCGATAGATTCCCGGTCTGAAGTTGGCTTGCGAAGGATCCTATTGATTATCCATGAACCCCCTCCCTCAAGGTCCGCACACATTCGGACCCCTGCTACACTACGCCCCCTTAGGTCCGAACGGCCTAGCGCACGTTCTACGAGCCGATTAAGGACATGATGCAGAGGTCCTGTGAGATCGACAGGGTTGGGGAAATCGAGGGAGACCTTGATCGGTTGAGGTTGATGCCAAGGCCGGACTGGATCGATTCGGCTTCCTGTGGACCAAGCCAGGGCATTTCGGCCGTCTTGACCGAACTGTGCGACAAGAGCCGGCTCTGGGAAGCGACGAAGTTGGCCAAGAGTGAGTATCCCGAGTCGTTCGAGTCGGTGTATCATGGTCGGATTAATTGGTAGGCAGCCAATCGGGCACTCGGTAAAAAAAGAAATCAACCGAGATTCGGAGACAATCACAGGTCGGCCGGACCGTGTGGATGCTGCAGCAACCCATGCGCCGAACTTTCCAGGTGCCATTCCGGCTCGAGTAGCAGCGACTAAGGGAGCCGGATAGACCTGAAAAAGCAGGTTGAGCGCACGATCGATTTGTCTATTCGGGGGGCCGAGTAGTCGTTCGAGTCCATCCATGCCCAAGAACACACGGCCCCGGCCTGCGGGTTCGATAATCGGAGTGAGCTCGCTGAGCGCCTCGATCATTGTGGTAGCCGCAGCGTCGTAATGCGAAGGGTCGGGTTCTAGTAAGGTTAGCGATGTGCAGAGGGACACGGCTTGGGAGACGAGCTGGCCTGGTCGGACACCAGCTTTGTGGGCACGTTCGGATGCCTGCCAGATCGTACGACGAGTGCTTTCGCCCGGAGAGAGTAAAGCGACTGAGGTTTTGTCGAGCTCAGGGAAACGAACCAGTTCGAGTCGCAATTCAAAAGTCGGAAGCCAAATGCAGAGAGCTTCACGGCTGTCGTTCGAAGTATGCGTGGGGGCGGATTGGAAGACTGTTTCCGCACCGGGACCGCTAGCCCAGTCATTATGAACAGCTGCGTTGTTCAGCCAGTCATTTGCGGGTCGATGGTTATCAGTCCATTCGAGCCCTGGACCAGTGGGAACAGGTTCTGGAAAAGTGGTGTGAAGCGTCATGACCGAATGAGAAATTCTGGAACGTGGGAGCCGGCAACGAAGATCCCTGGTTTCGAGTGTTTCGATGCTATAAGCAGCACCTCTGTCGAAGCCCTAGGATTGATACCGAATAAAAACCGAAGATAGGGCTAATGAGGGCGAACGCAAAGAGGGGGTGGCGAGCGTCAAGAAGGTGATCTTGCTCGACAGGAAATGAGAGTCGCAGAGGGACCGGATATGACAGAGTTGCTACAGCAATGTAACAGAGGGGTAACAACAGCCTCTTACGCTCCGACTAGGAACTCACGTCAGTTGAAGCTTACCATGGCTCAGGTACATTCGCGTTGTTCGCTAGCGTTAGTACTCTCGTTGCTCTGCCTCCGATTTTGATGTTTTCGACCTAATTAGGGATTCGATCTGATGTCCTCCGCGCTCACGCGCCTCCGCATTCGACAACGTCTCTTCGTTGGTTTCGCCGTCGTGGTAACGGTAATGACCGCACTAGCTGTCGTGCTTGTAACCTCCGGGCTGCGTCGTGTACTTACAGAGACGTTCCAAGAAGAGCTCGAAAGACAACTTGCCTTAGGGGAGTGGATTCTCGAGGGCGCATCAGATGCTGTTCCAGATGTGCTTGCCCGAGAAATTACGGCGCGTGTTGGTTACCGAGTGTCTTTGATTTCACCCGATGGCGTTGTGTTGGGCGACTCGTATGTAGAGCCTCAGCGCTTGACTGAGGTGGAGGATCATTCAGATCGACCAGAGGTCCGAGGCGCCCTGTCAGGTGAAGTCTCGTTCGCCCAACGCACGTCGGCCACTGTGGCTGAACCGCTACTCTATGGTGCTCGGCTCGTGGCGCTTTCCGGTACACCTATTGTACTCCGCATAGCTGCCCCACTCACCGATGTTGAGCGTGCGGTGAGTCGCGCGCGCGATGCGCTCGTTCTGGGTGGCCTCCTAGCAATGATGGTGGCATTGCTGATTGCCTACTTCCTCAGTGGAGCACTAAGTCGTCCTTTATTGCGCTTTGTTGCTCTGTCCCGTCGTCTCGTAAGTGGCGAACTCGACGCACGAGCGCCGTCGGATTCGGGTGTCCCCGAACTTGATGAGCTTGCGACGGCCTTGAACCAGCTCACTGACGAACTTGCAACGCGACTTTCCGAACTAAGTCAGGAAAGAGATGGGGTACAGGCGCTCATTGACTGCATGGCTGAGGGTGTCGTCGCTCTTACGGACGACGCTCGAATTTTTCGCACTAATCGGGCGGCGAGATCGTTGCTGAATCTAGATTCCTCTGATAACGGCACCTCAGTTCATGAGCTCGTTAGACACTCTGAGCTTCGGCAAGTCCTCGCCGAGTCTGCCGTGCGTCCAGTTAGTCAACGCGAAGTTCAGTTTAACACCTCGCACCTGATTGTTTCGTCACGCATACTTGATACGGGCGGAGCAGTAACGACCCTTCTGGATATTTCAGAGATTCGACGTCTTGAGAATGTGCGACGAGACTTTGTCGCCAATGTTTCACACGAATTGAAGACTCCGCTTACGTCGATTCGCGGGTACGCTGAAATGCTTATGGAGGATGGTACCCCCCAAGATATTCGTGACGGTTTTATTGATTCGATTAGCAAGAATGCGTTGAGGCTTCAAAATCTCGTCGATGACTTGCTCGACCTTTCGCGCTTGGAATCTGGTGGTTGGGTTGCGCGGCCAGAATCCGTCTCAGTCGCGGAGGTTGCCAACGAAGCCTGGAATTGGTGTGCGGATGCCGCGAACCGTCGTGATGTCTCTATTGAGATTACTCCGATGGGGATGGTTTACGCCGATCGCCAAGGTTTGCTGCAGAGCTTACGCAATCTTCTTGAGAATGCAGTTCGACACAGCGATGAGGGTGGCATTATCCAGGTCACGGCTCGACGTGTTGAGGGTGACTTTGTACACATCGAAGTCTCGGATGAAGGGGAGGGTATGACACGTAAAGCTCTCCCGCGGATCTTCGAGCGATTTTACCGGGCAGACTCGTCACGAGCACGCGACATAGGTGGAACCGGACTCGGACTCGCTATCGTGCGTCACCTCATCGAGGGGATGGGTGGCCGGGTTGAGGCAGACAGTGAATTGGGTGAAGGTGCGACCATCCGGATCATACTTCCTTTCTCACAGTCGTGTGACGTGAGTGAGCAGAAAAATCCTGACGGCACGGTTATGCGGTCTTTAGACCAAAGCATTCAGGATTCGACCATTGGTTTGGCCAACCCTGTAACCCTGTTTCCAGGGGCTGAGAAGGACTCTGTCACATCATCAAATTAATTGAGTGCAACATCAAACAAAGGTGAGTCTGGAATGAAACGCTTACTGACGATCTTAGCTACTCCTCTCGTTTTGTTGGCTTGTGGTGGTGGTGAAGAACGATCGGTCATTCAAAATACTGGATCTGATACACTTCTTAGCGTTGCTCAGGGCTGGGCTGAAGCATATGCCGTTGTAGATCCGTCCGTCGCTGTTGCTGTGAGCGGAGGTGGGTCAGGCACGGGGATATCGTCGATGATCAATGGTACGGTTGATATAGCGAATTCCAGCCGCTCTATGCGTGAAAGTGAATACGAGGCTTCACGCGCTCAGGGACTTGATCCGCAAGAGTTCGTAGTCGGGTACGATGCGCTTGCTATCTTTCTGCACCCGGACAACCCCCTTACATCAATCTCTATAGAGCAGTTAGTAGGAGTTTACGGGGAGTTTGGGGAGATCGAGTCGTGGTCTCAGCTAGGGGTTTCGGTTCCCGGGTGCGGGAGTGATGAAATCGTTCGCGTAAGTCGTCAGAATAATTCGGGAACGTATGTGTATTTCCGCGAGGCAGTTTTAAAGGAGTCGGAATTCAAGCTCGGTTCTCGTGATATGCACGGTTCGAAAGACGTAGTGGACTTGGTCGAGAACACACCATGCGCGATCGGTTACAGCGGTCTGGCGTACGCCACCGAGCACATCTCAATGCCCTGTGTTTCGGAAGCGGAAACCGATTCTTGCGTGATTCCCTCAGTGGACACTGCGATAGATGGCTCCTACAGTATCGCCCGTCCACTCTTCATGTATACGGCGATGCCACCGGAGGGTGCTGTTGGTGTTTACATGGACTGGATTCTGAGTGAAGAAGGGCAGTGCATCATTTTAGAGAAGGGGTATGCGCCGGTAACCGACGTGACCTGCGTTTGAGTTCACCTAATCGCTCAAAAACAAAGGCGAGGAGCGTCATGGAAGAATCAGCACAAGCTCGTTACGAAGAACGTGTGTATTCGGATCTCGAAGAAATCCGAGAAAAGGTCACCAAAGTAGCTGACTTAATCGAAAGTCAGCTGAGTGATACTGTGCATTCTTTCCTTGAGGGTGATATAAAACTCGCTAATGACGTGGTGCTTGGTGATAGACGCGTTAACAGAAAGATCCGTGAGATCGATCGTATGTGTCACAGCTTCATCGTGCGGCACGCACCTACTGCGGGTCCCCTCCGCTATGTGTCGGCGGTACTTCGCCTCGACGTCGCTCTTGAACGAGTAGGCGATTACGCTAGCACGATAGGTCGTGAGATCATCCAGCTAAAAGGGCGTCCACCAGAACGCATAATGCGAGACGTTGAGCTGATCAGCCATCAGGCAAGGCGGACTTTGAGTCAGGCGCTTCTCGCTTTCCAAGAGAATGACGCCGAACTCGCTCAAGAGACCTACGGCGCGGCTGGTCACACTGACTCTACTCTCGAAAAGGTGTTTGAAGAACTCCTCACCGCGGGGAAGAGTAGTGAGATGTCGCTGCGTGATGTGTTCGCATTGCTGAGGATCATAAACCTTCTCAAGCGCGTCGATGATCAGGCGGAGAATGTGTGCGAGCAGACGCTGTTTGCAGTCTCTGGCGAGATCAAGGATCCCAAGTCATTCCGCATTCTTTTTCTTGATGAGCAGAATAGTGGACTATCCCAGATGGCTGAGGCGTACGCGAGTCGAGCGTTTCCCGAGAGCGGTACCTATGCGAGCGCTGGGTGGAATCCGGCTGACGGTCTAAGCTCAAATGTCATAAAGTGCATGGACCAAAACGGCCTCAGTGTCCGAGGTAAGGCCCCCTCGTTACTTCGCAGCGTCCATGAGGAGCCGAGACATTGGCACATCATCGTCGGGATGGAAGGATCTGCGAGAGATCAGCTCTCACGTCTGCCGTTTCGCACTCTGTTTCTGGACTGGTCAGACTCTGTCTCCGTAGACGGCAGTGTAGAGGACTTAGATGACGAGGAAACAGAGGAAGTGTTCAACCGTGTGAAGCTGGGTGTGCGAGACCTCATGCTAACGCTTAGGGGACCGAATGCCGGCTGACGTTCAAGGCGACCGCCTTTCCAGCAGTATCGCTACCGAGCTCAATACCCGCGGGTGGGATTGGTATGTCGATCGCGTCGTATCTATTGGAGTTTTCGTAGGGGGTGTGTCGGCGATCATCTTCATCATCGGGATTTTCGTCTTCGTAACCAGGGAAGGGCTCGACTTCGCGCTTGGCAGCCTAGATCTAAAGGAGTTTTTCACTTCTATAAATTGGCGACCAACTTCTGAGCGAAATCCTACGTACGGCATCCTTGCACTTATGACGGGTACGGCGAGTGTGACAGGATTGGCGATGTTGGTGTCTGTTCCGTTTTCACTCGGAGCCGCCATCTACATTGCTGAATTCGCGTCTGGGCGAACGAGAGAATCGCTCAAGGTTCTCGTTGAGCTACTGGCTGCCATTCCATCGGTGGTCTGGGGCTTCATTGGCATGTCGATCATGAATCCACTCATCATTGAGATGTTCGACGTTCCCGTTGGGCTGAGCGTCCTTAATGCGGGTGTGATCCTCGGATTGATGGCGGCGCCGATCATGACCACAATCGCAGAGGACGCACTCAAGGCTGTTCCGGACTCTTATCGAGAAGCTGCTGAAGCCATGGGAGCGACTCGATGGCAGGTGATCTTCAAGGTTGTTCTTCCCGCTGCCAAAAACGGGCTAATG
>DEAT01000042.1 GCA_002348265.1 Gemmatimonadales bacterium UBA2975
TCCCTTATATGAGTTGCTGAGAGGCGATACTTGCCGTAATCATCCCAAGTGCTGATCTCGGTTTCTTCAACATTGGGCTCTAACGGTCGCTGGTCATCCTCGGACGGACTGGTTTCAGGTAAGTCTCCCACCAGCGCAGTTCGTTCATTATCCTGTGCACATTATTCCAATGCCCACGGATACCGTGAGCTTGGCCTTCATAGATGAGAAGTTCCGCCGGGACGCCTTGCTTCTTGAGCGACGTATACAGCTGAATCGCGCCTTCCAAAGGAACTCTATAGTCGACCTCTCCATGGACAAAAAGTGTAGCCGCCTGCACACCACCTGAATTGAGGTATGCGGACTGACGGATCATGATGTCACGGGCCTCCGGCTCCCATGGACGACCCATGAACTCAAGTTCCTTAGTCCGCGCTACATCGGAATGTGCGTAGTTACTCGTCCAGTTTGACGCCCCGGCTCCGCTCACAGCTGCTCGGAATCGATTGGGATATCTCGTAATAAGCCAATTGGTAAGGATACCACCATACGAATGACCCGT
Source organism: Gemmatimonadales bacterium UBA2975 (assembly GCA_002348265.1). GTDB lineage: Bacteria > Gemmatimonadota > Gemmatimonadetes > Longimicrobiales > Gaopeijiaceae > UBA2589. Next base: position 542 of record DEAT01000042.1, read on the forward strand.
TGAGCCTACACGCGCTGAATCTATCGGGTACCGCTCAATTAGATGGTCTACCCCGGCGAGTGCATCTTCGCCGTCTTTGGTTCCCCATGCACCCCATGTACCCCACTTGAAGTCATCTCCGTAACCTGTTGAGCTACGGAAGTTTGGGAGGAATACAAAATAGCCTTTGGCAGCGAAAAATTGATTCTTGAAATTGAAGCCGTATCCTGACGCCGAATGGGGCCCTCCGTGGTTTACTACAATTAGAGGATACTCAGTACGTGATCCTTCATCGTAGCCGTGTGGGTAAAGCAAAAAGCCTTCGATTGCTGTTCCGTCGTAACTCTCGTAAAGGATCCGTTCCCAGCCGCTCGTGGACACCTTGGCGAGGAAGTCGGCGTGTACTGTAGTTAACTGCCGCTCGTCGCTACCATCAATATTTGCGCTCCAGATCTCAGAGGGCTTATCGAATTGCCCAACGGTATACGCTATTCGCTTGAAGTCTATATCGATACTGAGCCCACGGATCCTCCGAAGTCCAGTCGTGATTTGTTCGACTGCGCCGTCCTCGGGTGAGACGCGGAAGAGGTGTGTGGCACCACCAATTCCTGTTGTGAAGTACATGTGATCGCTCTCTGGTTCCCACTGTGGTGTTCCTGCGTCCAAGTCGAAGTCAGCGGTGAGGTTCACCGGATCTCCACCTGAAGTTGGAAGTACATATAGGTCTCTTGGGCCCCCGTGTTCGAGCTTTCTTTGGATTATGTAATCAGTACCGAATGATCTGACGTAGGAGATCCAGTTGCCATCGGGTGAGAACTGCACACCGGAGTATGTGAAGCCATCATCGGTCAGGCGTGTGATTTCTCCGGACAGGTCCACTGTGAAGATGTCTGAGCGGGAGTAAAGCAGTTCACTGAAGGCATTCGGGTCCGCAGTAAATAGAATTGTGCGGCCATCCGGACTCCACGAGACATTGTCGGGCCGGAGTCCAAGGTCAGTGAGTTGCATCGATTCAGCCGAACCGTCTTCTCGCTCCAGGAAGATCTCTGCTGCATTTGCTGCGCTGCGATCTGGGATAGGAAATTCTTGGCCGTCTCGGACAAACGGATACCAATCGAATTGTACACCTTTGAACCGATCGGTATGCCTTTGCTCGAAATCGCTCAGGTCAGGGGTTGGCTGAGTAGGACGAGCGATGTCGCGTACCACTGCGCGCCACCGCCCGTCTGGGCTAAGGACACCACGCTTTTCTACTTCCGGGTCGAGGATAGGGGTGGCGGTGAGGCGGTCCTGGTCGATTAGCCACCGGGTGCCTTCTGCATCTTCAACTCTAAGCCGGTTTCCCACCCAAGTCGGAGACGATACGTGCTGGCCAGCTCTCTCAATGAGTTCCGGTGATCCCGATCCGTTTGACCGAACAACCCAAGTGGTGACCTCGGTTGAGTTATCGTGCTCGACCCGGCTCGAAACGGTGTAGGCGATCCATTGGCCATTAGGAGAGATCGATGGGGAGCTGACCGATTTCAAGGCATAGTAATCTTCAAGCTGGAGCGGACGTTCCGTCTGAGCCAGAGCTTGCTCGGATAGGATCGCAATTATGATTGGGGCGATTAGCAAGAAAATTGGGCGACGCATGAGACCCTCTTGGTTGACCTGGATAATCAAGAATCGAAAGTCCGATGGCTGTGACAGTCTGGCAAGTTATCGAGCGATATTGTGGTTGGGTCGAGACCTTAAATAAGTTGGCCTCAGGATGGTGCAACGCAGGACAATACGGCAAGATCCATGCATCGCTGTGCTTGACGCTGTACGTTGCAACTGCTCGGGAGGTCTTTTGACTACACGACGTGAATTTATAAGCACTACCTCAAGGGGAGTATTTGGTGCGAGCGCTCTGTCGGCCTTTGGGCTTGGCTGCACTGCTCCATCGCGACCGGTCGCAGGGACGGGGTTGGTGTATGATCGAAGGTACTTGGATCACATCCTCCCCGATCGGCAGGGAGCTCCCCATCCAGAGCGTCCTTTACGACTAGTTAGAATGATGGAGGCTTTCGCTGAACGTGGTCTCGACCAGGAAGTGACTGACCTGGGCTTACTAGACGACCCTTTGAGCTACCTTGAGTACGCCCATACTGCTGAGCATATAGAGTCGGTGCGCCAGATAGAGAACACAGGGCGGATAGCTGAGCTCGCGGTTTCTGGCGCTCTTGGTGCCGTAGAAGCCGTAGCTACCGGATCTGTGAAGAACGCGTTTTGTGCCAGTCGGCCGCCAGGACATCATGCTAACAACACGGGTGCGGAAGAAGGGTTCTGCTTCTATAGCAATGCGGCGATAGCAGGCCGTTACGCTCAGCGTGTCCATGGTTTCGAGCGGGTATTGATCATCGACTGGGATTACCATCACGGAAATGCGACTCAGAACGCATTCTATGAGGATCCGAGTGTGCTTTTCTTTTCGACCCATGACTGGGAGGCTTATCCTGGGACGGGAGACCCAACTCTCACGGGAGAGGGTGATGGCACTGGTTTCAATATCAACCGCCATCTAGAGTGCGGCTCAAAGGATGTCGATATTTTACGACACTGGGATGATTCTTTGTTGCCTGCGGTTGGTCGTTTTCAACCTGACTTCGTGATTATCTCAGCCGGGTTCGATAGCCGCCGAGACGATTTGCTAGGTTGCTTCCAGATAACGGACGACGCCTTTCGCCGTATGACACGTATCGCAATGGACTTAGCGGACGAATTTGCGGATGGCCGACTAGTATCTCTGCTTGAGGGAGGCTACAACGTCGAAGGGAACGCACTGGCGGCGTCTGCCCATCTTGAAACACTGATTGAGGGTTCGTGACCGAGGGTATTCTTAACCACCTTTCGCACGGTCTGGGGGCACTCTGGCGTGCGATGCCTGCTCGTAGTCGTATGCAAGACCAATGAGTCGGGCCTCGGCCCAGGCGGGGCCTGCGAAAGTAATGCCCACGGGAAGGCCACCTGATAGCCCCATCGGAACTGTGATTAGGGGATAGCCGGCTACCGCAGCTACAACGGTCAAGCCCGGTGGACGTGTTCCACGAGGACCTTCTGGTATCGGCCCGGCCCGAGGTGTGCCATCCGGTTCGATCTTCGAAGCAGGTACCCCCGTCGGGGAGATGAGCACTTCTACGTCGTATTGCATAAGAAGGCGATCGATCCCTTCGTCACGGGTTAGCTTTCTTCCAGATTCGAGTGCGGCTAGGTAGGAGTCATCGGAGCGACCACCCGTGGTGGCCTCAGAATCGTCCCAGTAGTCCATGGTATGCATCTTTTCGCGAGGATCATTGCTACTGAATTCGATCAGGTCAGCGAGTGTTCGGACGTCTACCGAGCTCGGTGTAGTTTCGAGATAGGCGTTGAGGTCGACTTTAAAGTCTTGAAGAAGTATGGTGCGCATCTCTGGCCGGGGATCGACAAGCTCATCTGCCGGGATCGAGACCAGCTGGGCGCCTTCTGCTGTTAGTACTTCTAGGGCTGCTTCAAACAGTTCTAGGACTCCATCGATGTCAGATGCCGTTGGCCGGATTACCCCCACTCGTGTGCCCTGCAGTGCGTTACTATCGAGTGCGTCCGTGTAGGATTGTAGGTGTCGGTCGGCATCTTTTGACCACGGGTCCTCAGGATCCGTGCCTGCAATAACGTCGAGAATCATCGCAGCATCTGCGACAGATCTCGTCATTGGACCGGATGAGTCTTGGTTTAGGCTGATAGGTACGATTCCCCGACGGGATACAAGCGCTATGGTCGGTTTCATACCAACTATGCCGTTCACAGAGGATGGTCCCACGATGGAGCCACCGGTCTCCGTGCCGATGGTAGCGGCGGCGAAACTCATCGCCGTAGCGACACCTGATCCGCTACTCGAACCCGCTGGGCTTCTCGTCGTATCGTATGGGTTCTTCGGACTCCCCCCAACAGTGCTTCCGTTGAATGAGGCCGTATTACGAAATCCAGCAAACTGAGAAAGATTTGCTTTGCCCAGGAGAACAACTCCAGCCTCGCGGAGTCTATGTGCGACCTCAGAGTCTCGTTCTGGAAAATTCTTCTCCAGCGCGAAAGAGCCAGCGGTGGTAGGCATCCCAACCATATCGAGGTTGTCCTTCAGCAAGATTGGGATGCCATCAAGTGGACCAAGACTCTCCCCAGCGGCTCGACGGGCATCGGAAGCTTCAGCTTGCGCCATGGCATCTGGGGCGATGGCGATCACGGAGTGGAGGTCGCCGTCCATTGCCGCGATCCTTGCTATGTACCCGCCTGTGACAATTGTTGACTTGGTTCGTTCGGTCGCGAGGTCGTCAGAAATCTGATGTAATGAACGCTCAGTGACAGAATAGCCAGGCTTGTCAGAGTGGTTAGGGACGGCTGGTTCGCAGCCGATTAAGGTCGCGACTGTTAGAACTCCGAGTGCAGGAGAGAGACGTTGTCGGAGGATGGTGCTCATGATCGGACTCCCATAGGTGAAGTACCTCAAAGTCACGAGGACAGGGTTGGCTTTATTTGATGCGGATGGCGTAGTAACTAGGTGGACACTCATCGTGGCCAATCAACTTATTGGCTTTGCTGCCGGGCCCTTAAGCCATCTCCCAGGTCTATCGCCCGTTAATGCACCGTTTGTAATTACCGGAATTCCGTTGACGAGAAGGTGTTCAATTCCCACAGAGTATTGATGGGGTTCAGTATACGACGCCATGTCTTGAATTACCTCTGGGTCGAACACCGCGATATCTGCTAGCATCCCTGGCGCTATAACACCGCGCTCATCTTGCCCGAGCCATAGTGCAGGCATGGAAGTCATCTTTTTGACGGCCTCCTCCAAAGAGATCACTTCAAGCTCGCGGACGTATCGAGCCAAGACGCGGGCGAATGCTCCATAACTACGCGGGTGAGGAAAACCTTCACCGAAACCAACGTTATCTCCGTCGGTTTCGATCATTGCGAGAGGATGCTGCATGATTCGTATAACATCGGCTTCATCCATGATGTGGTAGATGGCGCTGAAGCCTCCGCCTTTGTGCAGTTCAATGGCCAAGTCTATTCCGGCTTCGATGTCCATCCTGTCAAAGCCGCGGTCAGCGGCGTAATCGGCTAGTGTCTTACCGTTGTAGGAGGGGTTTGAGGGTAGGACTCGG
>DEAT01000034.1 GCA_002348265.1 Gemmatimonadales bacterium UBA2975
GCGATTATTTTGACGCACTCTCCGAAGCCGGGCCGGTCGAGCAGGATCAGGAAGCGAGTATTTTGGCGGTCAGTGCTCCTGTTACGGCCGAACTCGATTCCGGATCATCATATGTCGCGACACCTCACTCAAGAATGCGGATTTCGGCGACGATTGATTTTGAGCATCCGAGGATTGGTCGTTGCTATGGCTCGTATGATGTGGATGCAGGATTCGCGGACGAAATAGCCCGGGCTCGCACCTTTGGGTTCGAGGCGGACGTAGAAGAATTAAATGGGCGAGGTCTAGCACTCGGAGCGTCGTTGAAAAACACAATCGTTCTCGACGCAAACGATATTGTAGACAACAGCCTCCGGTTCGAAGATGAGTTTCTCCGGCATAAGGTCGGTGACATTGTAGGCGACCTAGCCTTACTGAGTAGACGCTTGACTGCCCATGTGGTTGCTGAACGCCCGAGCCATGAGGGCAATATTGAGTTAGCCAGAGCAATTCGGACTCATCTACGAAGGAGCGGTCCGCCGGTAGCTGATATCACACGCCTGATGACTTTTCTTCCTCATCGGTATCCGATGCTCTTGGTAGATCGGGTGATTGATTTCGATCCGGGTCGGGGGATTGTCGGCCTCAAGAATGTCACGATCAATGAGCCGTTCTTTCAGGGTCACTTTCCTGGGCATCCGATCATGCCTGGGGTTCTGATAGTGGAGGCTATGGCGCAGTGTGGTGGGCTTCTTCTAATGGACCATGTCGAAGAGCCCGAGGACAAGGTGGTCTACTTCATGACTATGGATAACGTAAAGTTCCGTAAACCAGTGGTTCCAGGTGACACTCTCGTATTTGAGCTCAGCGTGAATTCCATGAAGAGACAAGTATGTAAGCTGTCTGGTAGGGGCCTCGTAGATGGCCAGGTGGTCGCAGAGGCTGACTTCATGGCTCGAATTATGGATCGGTAATATGCCCGAGCGGTCACCGATGACCGTGCGCAGCGAGACACGGATTCATCCTACCGCGATCGTGGACGCTGACGCACAAATTGGGGAAGGAGTTCAGATCGGTCCGTGGGTCGTAATCGGACCACAAGTCAGGATTGGAGCTGGCGCTAGTATCGGTCCTAGGGTGCTCATCGAGCGTGACACGTCAGTGGGCGAGGACTGTACTATAGGGAATGGCGCAGTTCTTGGAACGGACGCCCAGGACATGAAGTATCGTGGGGAGCATGCTACTCTGGAGATCGGAGACAGGACGGTTATCCGAGAATTCGCCACGCTGAACCGCGGAACTGCGGCGTCTGGAAAGACCGTAGTGGGTTCCGATTGTCTACTCATGGCGTACGTGCATGTGGCTCATGATTGTGAACTGGGGAACCACGTAATTTTGTCGAATGCGGTGAACATGGGAGGACATGTCCTAATTGAGGATTGGGCAATCGTGGGTGGACTCACTCCGATTCATCAGTTCGTGAGAATTGGCGCTCACGCCTTCGTTGGGGGGGGCTCCCGAGTATCACAAGATGTGCCACCGTACTGCAGGGCGGCAGGAAATCCTCCTCGCTTGTTTGGTCTTAACTCGGTCGGACTGGAGCGTCGGGGTTTATCCGATGAAGTTCGGAAAGCCCTCAAAAAGACCTACAGAATTCTTTTTAAGAGCGATGCGAGCTTATCTAAAGCCCTGGTGCGGGTTGAGCAGGAGATCGAGGCACTCCCCGAGGTCCGACACCTCATTGAATTCATCCGCGCCAGTGAGCGTGGTATAACCACTTGAAAAGAACGGGTAGGCCCAGACGGGCTTCAACTAAAGAGGTGAACATGTCGCTCATTAGGGCAAGAAAGCGCCGGAAGTCTAACTGGATGGATACACGCAAGGGGATGCCGCAAGCCAGACTAATTGGCTATCTGTTAATTGTGATCTTGGCGATTTGGTACCTTGGCTGGGCCTTCTGACGGACAGCAAGCCCACAATCCTGGTTCTAGCGGGGGAGACTTCAGGGGATCTTCACGCAGCGAAGGTTGTAGCTGAACTCAGGGTGCGGAACCCTAACGTGCATTTCTTGGGCATGGGTGGGCCCAAGATGAAGGCACAAGGCGTAGAGCTGTTCGCCGAGCTTGGGACGCTTGCCATTATGGGCTTCAGTGAAGTGATAGCGAGAATGTGCTACTTCTTGAGTCTTCGGCGTAAAGTACTAGCACTCATCCACAGTGAGTCGCCTGATCTAGTGATCTTGGTCGACTACCCCGGTTTCAATTTGACAATCGCTAAAGCCGCGCATGAACGAGGCTGTCCTGTGCTCTACTACATACCTCCTAAGGTTTGGGCATGGAATGAGAGGCGAGCTCGAACACTCGCCACTGTAGCCGATGCAGTAGCTTCTATCCACCCATTTGAGGTGGATCTGCTCAAAGAGCACGGCGTTAATGTGGAATATGTTGGCCACCCGCTTCTAGACCGAGCCGACAGTATTCCCTCTCGAGGTGAGTCGTTCAGGGCTTGGGGTCTGGACCCAGAGCGTCCACTCTTGGGGATCTTGCCTGGATCCCGGATACAAGAGGTCGAGCGACACCTTAAACCCTTTATTGAAAGTGCTCGGGCGGTCGTGGACCGGAGGCCCGGTGTTCAGGTGCTCATCTCGCAGGCACCAGGCTTGGAGGACTCTCATTTTCGGGATCTAGAATTCTCAGTTGTGAGAGAAACTCCATCTCTGCTTCGATGGTCGGACTGCGTCTTAACGAAATCTGGGACTTCAACTCTAGAGACGGCGCTGGAGGGGACCCCTCTTGTGATAGCTCATCGGGTGAGCTGGCTCAGTGGAGTCCTGGCTCGCCTCTTACTTAGGACTCGGTATATAGGACTCCCAAATCTTGTTACTCATCAGGAGGTAGTGCCGGAGGTCCTTCAAGGAGAAGTGAGGCCCGAGGTGATCGCGCCTTTGCTTCTAGAACTGATTGATGAATCCAGTCCCGTTCGGATAGAGCAGATACAGAACCTTGGTCGGGTGACTCGTCTCTTGGGTGAGGCAGGCGCTTCATCACGCGTAGCTGATATGGCGATGACTCTCTTGGAACGACATTCATGAAGAGCCTGCGGTTCAAGTGTGTGGGCGCCTTCGGTACTGGACTTTTGAAAGGCCATTTCTTGACAACCCAAGTTGAGGTGGTGGGTAGCGAGCATTACGGGAGATTTCGCGAGATCGGACAGCCCGTAATGTTTGTCTTCTGGCATGGTCAGCTCCTACCCTTGGTACATTACCATCGCAACGAGGACATCGTAGTCCTGGTGAGTGAGCACGATGACGGGGAATATCTAAGCCATGTGCTGCTTCGTAATGGTTTCGGTGTCGTCCGGGGATCAAGCACCAGGGGAGGAGCTAGAGGGATCAAGGGCCTAGTCGATGCTGCGAGAGAGGGGCGAGATGTCGCCGTGACACCGGATGGGCCGCGCGGTCCTAGGGGTGTTTTCAAGCACGGAGCACTCGCTGTGGCTCAGGCGGTTGGTTTGCCGGTTATTCCGATTGTTGTCAGCTCTACTTCGGCATGGCGGCTAAAGAGCTGGGACGAGTTCATGATACCTAAGCCGTTCTCAAGCATCCGAATCGAATACCTTGAGCCTCGGGCTATACCACGTGGGGCGAGTCGTGCAGAGATAAGACTGATCGCGGATGAGCTTGAGGGCACATTGACAGTGGGCACTTAGCGGTGAAGTCAAGTATTCAGGAACTGGCTTGGAAGCTGTGGAGGAGACGTGGGGGACTTGTAGGTCGGATCCTAAGCGTACTCTTGCTCCCGGCGGAAGGATTTTGGCGCATGGCGATGTCAGTACGGAATCAATATTTCGATCGACAATGCCAATATTGTATTCATGGGTTTCCCGTTGTATCCGTGGGTAACCTTGCGGTAGGAGGAACAGGAAAGACTCCAATCACATCGTGGATAGTATCAGAGCTTAGAAAGGCGGGGAGCCGGCCTGCTATCCTTCAAGGGAACTCTGGGGCGGACGAGGCGCTCCTCCATTATCACTGGACTCCGAGGGTCCCGGTACTGGTAGAGGGCGATCGCCGGCTATCTCTAAAGAAGGCGAAAGAAGTCGGCGCGGACATTGCAATTCTAGATGATGGTTTTCAGCATCGGAGGGTTGGAAGGCAAGTGGATCTAGTCGTTCTGGCAGCGGAGGATGACTTTTCCTCGCCTCTGCTCCCTCGTGGACCCTTCAGAGAACCTGTCTCCGCGCTGAAGCGGGCTGATGCTGTTGTGATCACAAGACGCACCGCCAGCTACCGAGATGCTGAGGAATTAGGCCAGCGATTGCTTCCGGTTCTGTCTTCGGGATGTGTACTGGGGTCTCTTAGATTCGAGACTGCCAGGTTGACGCCACTCAGAAACTTTCCGGGTATTGGTGACATCTCTCAAGGGTTGGGGCCATCGGAAGAGGTGACATTATCTAATACATCCATGGGCTCCGAGGCTGGGTGGAAGCCTTTAATGGAGAATGTGTTGGTCCTTACAGCGGTGGGTAGGTCAGAAAACGTTATAGCGACTGTGGGAGAACTCACTACCGGTTCGGTGGATATGCTTTCGTTTGCGGATCACTACCGCTTTACTGAGGAGGATGTTACTGCGGCTCGGGAGCGAGCGGGTTCGCGGCCGATTCTTGTGACCGAGAAAGACGCCGTAAAGCTGACTTCCTTTGCGGGGCTAATGACTCCGTGCTACGTAGTTGAGCAGCAACTAGTGTGGGACTGGGGACAAAATGATGTGCGCAGCCTTCTCCAGCATAAGGCGGTCACGTGAAGATCTTGATTGTCACGGTAGGGAAAGTTCGAGGTCCGCTCATTGAATCCGTGCATGAGTATGAGAAGAGGGCCAGCCGCTACTGGAAGATTGAGTTCATCTCAGTAGCCCATGAGTCCGCGCGTTCAGTCAGTCCAGAGAAAGTCAAAGAAGCTGAAGCCTCACGGATCCTCAGCAAGGTCCCCCTGCAGTTTGAACTGATTGCGTTGACGCGCGAGGGCGAAGGGATAACGTCTGAAGGGCTGTCCGAGTTCCTAGAGAAGCGCTTGATCGATGCGTTGCCAGGGATAGGCTTCATTATTGGTGGCGCGTTCGGGCTCGGTGAGGCTGTTCTGTCCAGAGCACGCCACCATCTCTCGCTCTCGGACATGACGTTACCTCACGAGATGGCGAGACTTGTCTTGGCCGAGCAGTTGTACCGCGCCGGCACGATCCTGCGCGGCGAACCTTATCATAAGGGTTGAAATGGAGCTTATCGTTTCGTGTGCAACGGGGAAGGGTATAGTTCAGGACTACGTTGATAGAAGTCCAAAAGCGCTCCCGTTTTACGGCCGCCATTATGCTGAGGAGGGCGTCTTTGAGGATAAGGCATTAGAACTTGATCTCCGTTTCGACCAAGATTCCCGACGCCGTGCGGCCGATGCGCTTGTGGTCCCGGTAGGCGCTGACCGTTCACGTCTTGAGGCCTTTGTAGAGGATGGGGGATTCATGGTCACCACCGGACAGCAACCAGGTCTATACGGAGGACCGCTTTACAGCATCTACAAGGGACTCACTGCTGTCCGCGTCGCGGAGGCTGCCGAAGCTAAGTTGGGGAAACCTGTGATCCCGGTGTTTTGGGTCGCGTCAGATGATCATGACTGGGAAGAGGCGAATCATTCTTACCTCATCAATACAGAAAATGAGTTATGTCGTTTCGAGGTTCGCGGTTCGAAGGACCAAGGCCGTCAATCTCTTCATCGGATAAGGCTTGGAGAAGAGGCAGATCGGGTGCTCGATGATTTTGTGGCATCACTGCCCATAACTGAGTTTACTGAGGAATTGGTAAGCTTGCTTCGGGCTGGGTTTTCCTCAGGCAGTTCAATACCACAGGGCTTCCACGACCTGCTTCAACACCTCCTAGGCCGATTTGGTCTTTTTTTTACAGATGCGACTGATCTGACGATTAAAGCGGCATCACGGGACCTTGTGCGCGAGGAATTAGCTACCTCAGGAACGATGGAGGACGTCCTTCGAGGCACCGCGGATGCCCTAGAGAGCGCAGGCTACGGACTGCAAGCTGCGATCATGCCCGAAGGTGTAAATCTGTTTGTGGAAGGCGCACATGGCCGTGAGCGTCTTTATCGGGACCCGGCTGGATTTCGATTGAACCCTTCGCAAGAGGTCCGTAGTGCTACAGATGTTCATGCGTCTTTTGACTCGGACCCCGCCTCAGTCAGCCCAAACGTGCTATTTCGTCCGATTGTTGAGAGCCATGTATTTCCAACCCTAGCGTACGTCGCTGGTCCAGGTGAGATCGGGTATTACGCTCAGTTGAGTGACTATTTCAAGGCGCACAATATAGAGATGCCTATTGTGTGGCCTAGATTCAGTGTTGCTACAATTGAGAAGAAAGTCGGCAAAGTGCTCAAAAAGTTTGACGTAACGCTAGATGACCTTCAACGCCCCTTTCATGAGATCGCAAGTGGTTTCGCGCATGATGAAATCCCTATTGAAAGTAAGGAGGCCATAGGTAAACTCCGGGCATCCATAAGTGAGGGAGTCAGCGAGTTACAGGTGACGGTAAGTGCCGTAGATCCCACCCTTAGGGCTTCTGCTGAGCAGTTCCGGAATCAGGCGTTCGGCACACTGAAAGATTTAGAATCTAAGCTTGCGCAGGCGGTGAAGCGGAAGAGCGCAATAGCCCTCTCACAGCTGGAAAAAGCACAGGTCCATTTGATGCCGAACGGAAAACCCACTGAGCGAGTACAGGGCCCTATGTACTATCTGGCCCGCTATGGCGGCGCGTTTCTTGATACTCTGTATGAACGATTCGAAGTTGACCTTGATCGCCCACCCGACGCTGGAAGATAGGATGCGTCTGTTAGTCACCTCCCGAGTTCCGTAGGTTCTGGTATGTTCCCTGAGCTATTCCTCATCCTCGTCATACTGATCCCGCTGTTCGCTGTTGTGCTCGAGTCTCCGGTCGCACAGGCGATTGCGACGCGCTTGGAGCGGCGCGACACCAAGGGAGCGCCGGAACAGGCTATAGATCGGATAGCCTATCTAGAGGCGGAGGTCGACCGCCTGACAAATGAACTAATGAGCCTAAAGGAAGAGAGTCAGTTCCTTCACAGCCTGCTCACTGAGCGATCTCGTATCGAGGGTGGCGTCAACGCCCTGTTGAGAGAAGAAGACGGCTGATTGGCCCGGATTGGATGTGACTGGTAACGCCCCCGTTCCCGAATGCACCGATGCGCCCACGAAGAGTGGCCGGGGTGCGATCGCTGTTGGATCCGGTATTTTTATAAGCAAACTATTTGGGTTCATCAGGGAACGGGTATTCGCACATTATTTTGGTTCTAGTGGCATCGCTGATGCTTGGTGGGCTGCCCTTCGTATGCCTAACGTGGTCAGGAACCTGCTTGGTGAAGGAACACTCTCCGCGTCGCTGATCCCGGTCTACACAAGTTTTCTTCAAGAAGGTCGGGATCGCGACGC
>DEAT01000071.1 GCA_002348265.1 Gemmatimonadales bacterium UBA2975
CTGGGAAATAGGCAGCACAACAGCCGCGGGGAACATCATATTCCACTGCCCTAAACCCAAGTGCTCGTCTAACTAAGCCTCGGTCTTCTATACCGAAGAGATCGACCCGATCACCATCTTCTATCAGTCTTTCTTTCATGTCTCCTGGATGCAAGAAGACTACCATACGATCGCCTTTAATTCCTCTATATCGATCATCCAATCCGTATATCGTCGTATTGTATTGGTCGTGACTTCGAATCGTGAAAAGTCGCAGATGTCCTTCAGGGACTCTAATGTCGGGTGAGGGAGTAGGAATGAATCTCGCCTTTCCTGTAGTAGTAGCCCATTCTCGGTTGCTAGCACTGTTATGCAGGGGAAAACCACCTGGAAGCTTGATTTTTTCCTCGAAACCTTCAAAAGCAGGTATTACCACCTCAATTGCTTTTCGGATCTCAGCATAATCATCTACCATCGCTTCCCATCCGATATGGTCATTGGGCTGTGCAGCACGAGCTATACCAGCAACAATCGCGGGTTCGCTGCGAAGATGGGGAGAAGGAGGCTTCCTGTGCCCTTGAGAAGCATGAACGACACCCATTGAATCCTCTACGGTGACTTTCTGAGGCCCCGAAGCCTGCACGTCCTGCTCACTCCGAGCAAGGCAAGGGAGTATAAGTGCGGTCTTTCCGTGGACCAGATGAGAGCGATTCAATTTAGTTGAGACGTGTACGGTGAGAACGCAATTTCTAAGTCCTTTATGGCACGCTTCTGTGTCCGAGGTTGCTTGAGCAAAATTCCCCCCCATCCCTATGAATACTTGCCCAGAATTATTCACCATTGATTCAATCGCCCGGATCGCTGCGAGGCCATGCTTTTTCGGTGGGTCAAATCCAAACCGTCTCCCAAGACGATCTAGGAAGTCCTTTTTAGGCTTCTCTATTATGCCCATCGTGCGGTCACCTTGCACATTCGAATGTCCACGTACTGGACATGCTCCTGCTCCTGGCCTTCCGATATTTCCTTTGAGTAACAAAAGGTTCGCTATGGCTTGGACATTGTGAACGCCGTGCACATGCTGAGTGATCCCCATTGCCCAACAGACTATAGAAGCATCTGCATCCGCATAAATATCAGCTACTTCCTCAATATCGGATTGAGACAAACCCGTATCATCTACGATTGTATCCCATGAGGTGCCCTCTAAGTCTTCCCTCAGATCGTCAAATCCACTCGTGTGTTCATGTATAAACGCCCAGTCCAAAATCGTTTTGTTTTCCGCTCTATCTCGCATCAAAAGATGCTTCATCATCCCTTTTAGTAGGGCTATATCCGATCCGACAACCGGCTGTAAGTAGTGGGTGGCAATTGCGGTCCCTTTCATACCCAGAGTGGGAAGAAATTCTTTGGGGTGAGTGAAAGTGACTAGACCCCGCTCTTTAAGCGGATTAATACAGATGATCCTTGCCCCTCTTCGAGCGGCTTCTTGCAGGGTTGCCAACATCCTAGGGTGATTCGTACCCGGATTCTGACCGATGACAAAAATCGCATCCGCACTATCAAAATCCCGGATTTGCACGGTACCCTTTCCAACACCAATGGACTCGCCCAAGCCTACACCACTCGATTCATGACACAGATTGGAGCAATCGGGGAGATTATTAGTACCTAGTCGCCGCGCTAAGAGTTGATAAAGAAAAGCAGCTTCGTTGCTGGTGCGACCTGAAGTATAGAAAAGTGCATGATCAGGTGAAGGAAGTGCCCTTAATTGTTTCCCAATTGTGTTAAAAGCATCGTCCCATGAAATCGGCCTGTAGTAATTCGACCCCTCTTCCAAGATCATGGGATGGGTAAGACGACCCTGTTGTTCGAGCCAAAAATCACTTTTCCTTAGCAAATCAGTAACAGAGTATTTCTCTAAGAAAGAAGGATCGACTCGTTTAGAGGTCGTCTCCGCGGCAACCGCCTTAGCTCCATTCTCACAAAACTCAAAAGAATGAGCTCCGCTGTCGGGCTCTGGCCAAGCACAACCAGGGCAATCAAAACCATCGGGTTGATTCACCTTCAGGAGTGCCCTGCTTCCTTCTCGAACGGTTTTTTCGCGCCGTAGTGTTTCCCAGGTGCCCTTGAGTGCACCTAACCCACCAGCGGCTTTTCCATTTTTGCTATTCTTCATTGGAGATCGGCACACATAACCAAGAGCCCTCCGTCTTTACGTAGGCAATTCGAACGTCAACCAGCTTCACGCGATCTAATAGCAAATGCGACTAACCATTCTCTTGCTTGCTGGCCTCCGAAAAAAGTGAGGAATCCGATCACCTGGACTATTAACCTCTTAAAATCTAGAAGCTGTGAGCACCAATGTCGAAGCGGCGACTCCGAAAGTGATCTGGGGTCAGGAAACCGAGCGCTAGCCTGTTGAGTTCGAAGGTGACCCGAAAAATCGGTGAAGTGTCAGGGCCATTAACAGGAAACGCCACGTCAGCGCGCAGTACGTGGCGCGCACCTCGGCGAAATGCGAACCGAAGCCCAGCCCCCAATCCTTTGTGCCAACCAGAATCGATCCCGAAGGGGGCATCGCCCGACCAGACGCGCCCCATATCGGCGAAAACCGTCATGCCGAGATCAAACCTGCGTGAGGGCCACGGAAGCACGATACGATCTTCGACTAGGAACCGCACCGTCCGCCCTCCCGGATAGCTATCCTCCGGTAACGAGCGCAGCCCGTCTCGTCCACCTAGGCTGAGTTGGTATGGCATAGTGGTGTTCCAACCACCGGCCATCGAAGCACGAAAGAAGAAAGTTTGCCCAGGAAGAGCTTGGTTCCTCAGGTACGCTACCAGTTCAGCGTCAGCTAGGACGTCTTGCCATCCATCTTTAGCACGGCGGGACTCGATGTAGGCCCCACCGTGTAGGATCGAAGAACCAATCGGAGCGGTAAAACTGGTATTCGCGCGGCCAAAAAACTCCTTCATTCCGATCACGCCATCCGGCACTAGGACCCCAAAGCCACGCCCTGCTGAGGCCCCCACGAAATAACCCAGGCCGACGAGAAGCCGGTCGCGGAGTCCGTCTATGCCATAGTACTCCTGATACCGCATCTGGCTTGCACCTAGGTGTAACCAGACCCGACTAGCCCCACGTTCTTTTATCTGACGTGAGAGCGGACTGGGCACAACGCCTGGAAAAGGAACTAGTTCGTCGAGGTTGTCGTCTGCTGCGGCTTCGATCGTTCCAAAGCGAGTCACATCACGAGAGAGCGTGAGTCCGGCGATTATAGACCGACCTCTCTCACCAAACCGCTGAGCTGCCGAAAACTCGATCACCTCTCGGAATTGAGGGGCTAATACCTGACTAAGTCCGTCGCCGAGAGGAGTGCTGTAAGAGTAGAAGCTCGTACCTCGACTATATCCCTGACGCACCGAGTATTGGCCTGTCTCTCCGATGAAAGGATATCTGACATGCTGATTGATGAAGTCACCCGGCCGATCTCGACCAACCTCAATGCTCGCGTCAGTTCGTCCGAACAACCGAGGTGTGGATACCGACACGGATCGCGTCCTCGTCTCCAAGCGATTTCGGTTCGTGAACTCAGCGAAGACCCCTTGGCCAAGAAAATTCTCCTCAGTGACCTGAATTTTCTCGAGGTTTAGACCCTCATCGTAGGTCACACCCAAATCGACCTGAGTCGACCACTCGTCGAGTGTACTGACTGTGACGTGCCGGCCCCCAGCTCCATCAGGCTTAGATGTCACGCGCGCTTCAGTCAGAAAGCCGTATGACTCTAGAAGGCGCTCCGATTCCTGTGCTAGGAACGCGTCATAGCAGTCACCTTCCTCGAATAGAACCTCCCGTCGAATAAACGATTCCTGAGTCCGGATGTGGACCACATCCATAAGCCGGTAAACCCATGCAACCGCGCCGATGTCCGTCGAATCGGGGTCGAACACAGAACCACGGATGACCTCAATGTCGGTAATCACCCCGGCATCACAAAACTGACGGACGAGGTCTACTTGGACGGTATCAGCCTGAGCAGAAACCGCTTGAGTACGCAACCCACAAAAGACAACCAGCGCGACGATCAGAACCATGCGGGACATACGACCGTCATGCTTCAGCGAGCCGCCATCTGACGACCGGGCGAAACCAAACAATGCAAAAACGCGGATAGAGAGTACGGGGGCTAACAAGCAGTTATAGGCGCATAGAAGATACCGCACTGCGGGCTCTGTTGTTCACTCCTTCCCCAAAACCTCGGTGGCTCGCATTAAATAAATCATCCTACTCTGGGGAATGCGTCTCTCCGGTAGGAAAGCTCATTGCCCCTAGCATACCCAAATGCTGATGTACGAAAAGCATCCCACGAAGCATAGACGCGAGCGAAGTCAGCGTTTCGAGACGACTGGTCTTTCAGATAGGCGTTCGACTCTCGCCACGCTGCGTCCAAGACATCCTCGGGATACCTTCGCAACATCACCCCATGGTCCTCTATCAGCCTGCGTAAGGCCCGTGGTTCTTCCACATCGTATATAGCGAGTCGATCGATGGCCGTCTCTCCACACGCAACCTCTAAAATACGCTGGTATGACGACGGTAACTCACGAAACGAATCATCACTTACCAGAAGACCCATCGTTACCCCCGGCTCCCACCAGCCTGGGTAATAGTAGTTCTTAGCAATCTGGTGAAGTCCGAGTTTCTCGTCATCATACGGGCCTACCCACTCGGTCGCATCGATCGCTCCCCGCTCTAAAGCCGGATAGATCTCCGCTCCGGATAGAACCTGCACGGTGACCCCCAGCCTCGTCATTATTTCCCCCCCAATACCTGGAATCCGGAAACGAAGCCCCGCTAAATCTGAAAGTGCCTCGATTGGCTCACGAAACCATCCCCCCATCTGACCGGGAGACGCGATCGCAGTCAACGATCGAAGGCCAAACTGCCCCCAGACCTCATTCAGCAAATCAAGTCCGCCACCGTGCCACAGCCATGACAGCTGCTGCCGCGTAGTGAGTCCGAAGGGGACACCCGTATCGAACGCCAATGCAGGATGCTTACCAATGTAGAAATATCCGGGTGACAGACCTGCCTGGACTGTACCTTGCATAACCGCGTCCATAACCTGAAGCGGTGGCACCAGTTCTCCAGCCGCATAAACGCGGATGGTGAACTGTCCCCCCGTCATCGCCGATACTCGTTCGCTCACGCGTATAGCAGCGCCGTGGAGCAGATCAGCACTCGGAGGATAGCTAGATGCGAGCCTCCACTCGACCCTCGGTCCCGACACCGCGCGCTTCTGTTGCACTTGAAGACTCAATAGATCTCTTCGTGTAATCAAAACCTAGATCCCCACGGCAGCAGTCTCAAAGCTCCATGCGATTCAGCGCATCGACCGCGTATGCGCACGCACGCGCAGTTAGAGCCATGTATGTAAGGGACGGATTCTGATTGGCAGACGACACCATACAGGAGCCGTCTATGACAAAGAGGTTCCGAACGTCGTGCGCTTGGTTGTGCGCGTTGAGCACTGACGTCTCTGGATCTCGCCCCATTCGAGCGGTTCCCATCTCATGGATCGTCTTTCCAGGAGGATTATCCTCGTGGAAGACCTGCACATTACGAACCCCCGCAGCCTCCAGCATTTCAGCGGCGCTGACCGCCATATCGTCGAACATCGCGCGTTCGTTCTCTCGCCATCTACATGAGATACGGGGTACGGGAATACCCCATGCATCAACTACATCGGGGTCCAGTTCGACGCGGTTTGACTCGTGCGGTAGACACTCCCCAAATCCATACAGAGACATCTGCCACGGTCCCATCTCTGTCAGACCGTGCTTAAAATCCGCTCCTAATCCACGAATCATGCTACCACGGCTCCATGTACTTCTCGAACCTCCACCCTGATAGGCAAACCCCCGTAAGAAATCAGGATGTTTACTCGTAACGTTTCGGAAGCGAGGCAGATAGATGCCATTGATACGGCGCACTTGGTTTGCCTGATCTTCGAACCCCGGAACATCTCCCCCTGCACCATGGCCCATTGTGTGGTCCATCAAGTAATGTCCCAAGGTTCCACTCGAGTTGGCTATCCCGTTCGGGAAATCAGGAGAAGTTGAGTTGAGGAGGATACGTGTCGACTCAATTGTAGATGCTCCTAGGAAAACGACCCTACCTTTGAACTCAAGCGCCTCGTGGCTCTCTCTATCAATCACTTTAACTGACGATATCCTTCCGTCTCGGTACCCGAGCGAATGCACAACACTGTTAGGCCTCAGCGTCATTAGACCCGTGGCACGCGCCGCCGGAAGTGTGGAGCTGAGGCTGCTAAAGTAGGAGCCTGTCCTGCAGCCTCGTTCGCACGGACCACAATAATGGCATGCCCGGCGACCATTAAAGTCGCGGGTCAGGACTGCACATCGCCCAATTGTGAGAGTCCGCTCGTCACCGTACGCGCTTTTGATCCCATCGCGGACATGGGCTTCGGCACACATCATCGGCATCGGGGGGAGGAATTGACTATCCGGAAGGTGAGGTAATCCAAGAGCCTCACCCGAAACACCGATAAACCGCTCTACATAATCGTACCAAGGCTCTATGTCGGCGTACCGAAACGGCCAGTCGATACCGACCCCTTCCTTAGCGTTAGCTTCGAAGTCGAGGTCGCTAAGTCGATAGACCTGACGAGCCCACATGATTGAGCGACCACCTACCTGACGACCTCTTAGGAAGAGGAACGGTGAGTCGTCGGGGGTCGTGTATGGGTTTTCCACGTCGTCGACAAAGAACGCAGAACCCAATTCGTCGCATGCATAGCACTCGCGCTGGATAGACTGCCGTTCAGCCAGCTTTTTCCTGTTTGCCATTCCGCGATACTTCATGTCCCAAACAGGGACGTGCTCAGTATAGTCTCGCTCAGGAATAATTTCGGGTCCAGCCTCTAGAACGAGAGTATGCAGG
>DEAT01000011.1:0-18197 GCA_002348265.1 Gemmatimonadales bacterium UBA2975
TACTCCTGGTCACGTAGATTTTACGGCCGAGGTAGAGCGCTCACTCCGGGTTCTTGATGGTGCTGTAGCTGTGTTTTGTGCGGTTGGCGGCGTGGAGCCGCAGTCGGAAACAGTCTGGCGTCAGGCTGATCGTTACGCGGTGCCGCGTATTGCCTTTGTGAACAAGATGGATCGCACAGGTGCGGATTTCATGAACGTGGTAGACATGATGCGTGATCGTCTGGGTGCGAATGCTCATCCGGTTCAGTATCCGTTAGGTGAAGGTGAGCTTTTTACGGGCATGGTCGACATCATCGAACG
Organism: Gemmatimonadales bacterium UBA2975; assembly: GCA_002348265.1. GTDB lineage: Bacteria > Gemmatimonadota > Gemmatimonadetes > Longimicrobiales > Gaopeijiaceae > UBA2589. The sequence continues at coordinate 301 of DEAT01000011.1, forward strand.
CAAGGCAATTATCTTCGAAGATGAGATGGGTTCTGAGGTCACTGAAGGACCTGTGCCAGACGGCCTAAACGAAACGATTGAGGAACTCCGTAACGCACTGCTCGAGGCCGCGGTCGAGCACGACGACGAATTGATTGAGAAGTACTTCGCCGGTGAGGAATTGACGGACGAAGAATTTCGTCGAGCACTCCGAACGGCCACCATCAAGGGCGTAATATTTCCGGTGTTCTGCGGTTCCGCCTTCAAGAATAAGGGAGTGCAGGCACTCCTAGATGGTGTTATCGACTACTTGCCCTCTCCGGTGGACGTCGATGCGATCCAAGGTCACTTGCCACAGCAGGATGAGACGCTCGAAGAACGTCCAGCAGATGATGCTGCGCCTTTCTCCGCTCTTGCATTCAAGATTGCCACGGATCCTTACGTGGGTAAGCTGACGTTTTTCCGGGTTTACTCAGGTTCGCTTCCGTCAGGCTCGTACGTGCTGAATGCGACTAAAGACAAGCGTGAGAGGGTTGGGCGCATCCTGCAGATGCACGCCAATAAGCGCGACGAACTGGACGAGGTGTTCGCTGGGGATATAGCTGCGGCGATCGGTCTCAAGGACGTTAAGACAGGCGACACGCTTACCACAGAAAGTGACCCGATTATCCTGGAAGCGATGAACTTTCCTGAGCCGGTGATCGCTGTCGCTATTGAGCCCAAGACCAAGGTCGATCAGGACAAGCTGACGAACGGATTGATCAAGTTAGCGGATGAGGATCCGACTTTTCGTGTCCAGACAGATCCAGAGACGAACCAAGTCATCATATCTGGCATGGGTGAGTTACATCTTGAGATTATCGTAGATCGGCTTAAACGTGAGTTCAGCGTAGAGGCCAACATTGGGCGTCCTCAGGTCGCATATCGTGAGACGATTAGGAACCGTGCTGAGAAAGTGGAAGCAAAGTTCGTCAGACAGACAGGCGGGCGAGGACAGTACGGCCATGTAGTTATCAACATAGAGCCGAGTGAACCAGGATCAGGTTTCGTTTTTGACGATCAGATCGTAGGTGGTGTCATTCCTCGTGAGTACATCAGTTCGGTGTCAGCTGGCCTCAAAGACGCGCTCGATTCGGGAATCTTAGCCGGGTATCCGGTTATCGACGTCAAAGTCGAGTTGATCGACGGGTCTTATCACGATGTCGACTCAAGTGAAATGGCATTTAAGGTTGCCGGATCCATGGCTATGAAAGAGGGCCTCAAGAAGGCTCGAGCAGTCTTGTTAGAGCCGATTATGGACGTTGAGGTTGTGACACCAGCTGACTATATGGGTGATATCATTGGCGACCTCTCATCCCGTCGTGGCAGGGTAGGTGGTATGACCGACCGGGCCGGTGCTAGGGTGATTGGCGCATCTGTGCCCCTCGGGGAAATGTTTGGTTATTCCACGACACTGCGTTCCCTTAGTCAGGGGCGCGCTGTCTATACGATGCAGTTTGCGCAGTATGAAGAAGTGCCAAAGTCGACCGCGGAAGAGATCATGGCGGCGTCAGGCAAGAAGGATTAAAGGACTAATTTCAGAGACAGATTCAAACGCATGTCAGACAGAATAAGAATTCGGCTTAAGGCATTCGACCACTGGGTGGTCGACCAAACGGCGGCAGATATTGTTCGCACGGCGCAAAAGACGGGGGCATCTGTCCGTGGGCCAATCCCCCTTCCTACGCGTCGGCAGCGTTGGACTGTCCTTCGTTCGCCGCATGTTAATAAAAAGAGTCGTGAGCAGTTTGAGATGCGTACGCACAAGAGGCTCATTGATATAGTGGAGAGCCGCCCGCAGACGATCGACGCGTTGACGAAGCTAGATTTGCCAGCTGGTGTCGACGTCGAGATCAAAGTCGACTGACGGAGGGATTCCGGAGATGCCCGGATTGATTGGAAAGAAGATAGGAATGACTAGGATCTTCGATGACGAGGGAGTGCAGATTCCTGTGACTGTTATCGAGGCCGGGCCGTGTCCTGTAGTGAGTGTGCGTTCCCAAGAACGGGATGGATACCATGCCGTACAGTTGGGTTTTGGTGCCAAGAAGGCTAAACGCACCTCAAAGGCTGAAATGGGGCATGTCGCCAAGGCTGGCCTCGAGGCTGCACCTCGACTCATGCGTGAATTCCGTACTGATCAAGGTGAAGAATACGAGGTTGGGCAGAGCCTCACTGTGGAGCTGTTTGAGGCTGGTGACCGCGTTAAGGTTACGGGTCGTGCTAAAGGGAGGGGGTTTCAGGGCGTGGTTAAGAGGCACGGTTTTAGTGGCCGTCCTGCCTCTCACGGTCACCCGATGTCCCGCAACCCGGGCTCACTGGGTCCGGGAACAGACCCGTCCCGCGTGATTAAGGGCAAGAAGATGCCTGGTCGCATGGGTGGGGACCGACAGACTATCCGGAACTTGCAGGTGGTGCGCGTAGATGGTGAGCGCAACCTGCTCTTTGTTAAGGGCGGTGTTCCGGGCGCCCGTGATGGCTACGTTCTGATTTCGAAGTAAGACCATGTATAAGGCACGCTATTATAAAGCAGACGGCAAGAAGGGGAGGGCGCGGGAACTGCCCGTATCCATCTTCGACGGAGTCGTCAACAATGGCGCCATGCACCAAGTGGTGAAGGCATACCTGTCAAATCAACGACAGGGTACGGCGGCGGCAAAGACCCGTTCTGAGGTTCGCGGTGGGAGCCGTAAGCCTTGGCGTCAAAAAGGGACTGGTCGTGCCAGGCAGGGAACGATCCGAGCGGTGCAGTGGGCGGGTGGTGGTGTTGCATTTCCTCCGATCCCACATTCTTGGCGGAAGCGAGTACCCAGGAAGATTAGAGCTCTCGCTCGCCGTTCGGCACTTAACGATCGTGCCGAGCATGATCGTGTGGTGCTCGTCGAGCTGCCGATTATGGAAATCCCAAAAACTAGGGATCTAAAAGATTTCTTGAGTGCGCTAGGTCTAGAGGGTAAGACTCTGATCCTAACTGACGGTATAAAAGCGAACCTACACCGGTCTTCCCGAAACCTTCAGGGAGTCGAGGTCCTTCCTTTCGGCACGGAATCTGTCTATGACGTGCTGTGGGCCAACACGGTCGTGATTGAATTGGGGGCGGTTCATCAGGTGACCTCGGCTAAAGCTGGCAAGGAGAAGATGACTGATGAAGCGCTGGTTGAGGAAGCTGCGAAATCGCTAGAGGGTGAGGACGAAAGCTCTGAAGAGGACGAGGCTGCGGATGAGTCTGCTTCAGATGAGGGAGAGGAGGAGTAAGCTGATGCGGGAGCCATACGAGATCATCATAGCACCAGTTGTGACTGAGAAGTCCACCGATCAGATGGAAAACAACACCTACAGCTTTGTGGTCGCCAAGGACGCGAACAAGATCGAAATCGGCCATGCGGTCGAAAAGTTGTGGGACGTTAAGGTTAAGGATGTTCGGACTATGCGCTATGCTGGCAAGGCGAAGAGGGCTTTCATGGGCCGCATGTCTCGGGGAGCCGGTTTGGGTCGCCGTCCTTCCTGGAAGAAAGCCGTCGTCCAGTTGTCGGAAGGCGACTACATTGAGCTTTACGAGGCCGGATGATGGGCATCAAGAAATTCAGGCCGATGACGCCAGGAACCCGTACCCGCTCAATACTCGACAACGAGGTGCTGACGCGGAAGGGTCCGGAAAAATCACTGACAGAATCGATGAGCAGTTCTGGTGGTCGTAACCACCACGGACGCATTACTACACGTCGTCGGGGAGGCGGGCACAAACGCCGTTATCGCATAGTCGACTTCAAGCGTAACAAGTTCGATGTACCAGGTACGGTGGCTCACATTGAATATGATCCAAATCGTTCTGCTAACATCGCTCTGATCCACTACGCAGACGGGGAAAAGCGTTACATCATCCATCCTAAGGGTTTGGGTATAGGTGACACAGTCACGGCTGGCCCCGATGCCGATGTAAGGGTTGGGTGCGCGATGCCGATGGAGTTGATTCCGCTTGGGACGACAATCCACTGCATCGAACTAAAGCCAATGAAGGGTGCACAGATGGCGAGGTCGGCTGGAACGAGTTGCCAGCTGGTTGCGAAAGAAGGGGATTACGTGACTCTTCGTCTGCCCTCGACCGAGATGCGGCGAGTGCACAAGCGTTGCATGGCTACGATCGGAGAGGTCGGGAATTCTGACCACGAGTTGACCGTAGTTGGTAAAGCAGGTGCGAACCGCTGGCGGGGAAAGCGTCCCAAGGTCCGGGGTGTCGCGATGAATCCTGTGGATCACCCCTTAGGTGGTGGGGAAGGACGTTCATCCGGGGGTCGTCCTCCGGTGTCTCCTTGGGGTAAGCGCGAAGGTAAGAAGACGCGCAAGAGGAAAAAGCAGTCAAACAAATACATCGTGCGCGGCCGCAAGCGCGGCAAAGCCACACAGTCGTAGGCGGGAGAACGATTTATGCCGCGTAGCGTTAAGAAAGGTCCGTTCATCGACAAGAAGCTTCTCGCGAAGGTCGATAATATGAACGCCGAAGGCGAGAAAAAGGTCATTAAGACTTGGTCGCGATCCTCAACGATCTCTCCGGATTTCGTAGGTCATACGATCGCCGTTCATAACGGCAATAAATTCATCCCGGTTTACATCACGGAAAATATGGTCGGTCACAAACTCGGTGAGTTTTCTCCAACTCGTCTCTTTAGAGGACATGGTGGGAAACTCGCGGACAAGCGATCACGTTGATTATGGAAGCAAGAGCAAAGGCCCGGAACGTCGGGATGAGTGCCCGTAAGGTGCGTTTAGTCGTGGACCAAATCCGGGGAATGTCAGTTAACGAGGCGTATGCGCTTCTTCAGTATTCGAAGAAGCGTGCCGCGGAGCCCGTGGGCAAGACCCTCCGCTCTGCTGTGGCTAATGCCCAAGTAAAGTCGCAGGACGAGGGTGAGATGATCGATATCGATGATCTTTTCGTGAGTGAAGCCTATGTCGACGAGGGGCCGACCCTCAGTCGCTGGCGAGCGCGGGCCCAAGGACGCGCATCTCCGATCCGCAAGCGCACGAGCCACATCACTGTGGTCGTGGATTCAAAGGACGCCTAAGGGTATGGGACAGAAGACACATCCGGTCGGATTCAGGCTCGGGATCGTTAAGGATTGGAAGTCTCGCTGGTACGCTGAGCGCGACTTCCCACGCCTCCTGAATGAAGACGAAACTATTCGTAAGTACCTTCGTAGGCGTCTCACGCATGCCGCTCTTGCGATGGTCGAAATTGAGAGAAAGCCGAGCAAGATAGTTGTGACCTTGCACACAGCGCGCCCTGGCGTCGTAATCGGAAAGCGTGGCGCTGAGGTAGACAAGCTTCGCGACGAACTGGCGGTACTGACGAACGCTGAGATCTCCGTGAATGTTGAAGAGATAAAGCGTCCTGAAATCAGTGCCTATCTAGTAGCGGAAAATGTAGCGCACCAGTTGAGGCAAAGAATTTCTTTCCGTCGTGCTATGAAGCGAGCTGTTCAATCGGCTATTCGAGCCGGTGCTGAAGGGATCAAGATCCAGTGTGCAGGTCGACTCGGGGGTGCTGAGATAGCGCGAACTGAGGGCTATAACGAGGGTCGGGTGCCCCTGCACACACTGAGGGCTGACATTGATTACGCCGAAGTCCCTGCTTTTACCACTTACGGCGTAGTTGGCGTGAAGTGCTGGATCTTCAATGGAGAGATCGTTGACGAGCGTCGTGGCCGCACTTACTCCACCGGCTCCTGATTCAAGGATTAAGGATTTAGACCATGTTATCGCCTAAGAGAGTAAAGCGCCGGAAGACTCACAAGGGTCGTATGCGCGGGAAGGCTTTCCGGGGAAGCAAGGTCTCTTTTGGGGACTATGGCCTCCAAGCACTGGAGCCGACATGGATTTCGAATCGGCAGATTGAGTCTGCTCGTGTAGCCATGACACGCCACATCAAGCGGGGTGGGAAGGTGTGGATTAGAATTTTCCCCGATAAGCCAATTACTCAGAAGCCGGCCGAGACCCGAATGGGTAAGGGTAAGGGTAACCCGGAGAAATGGGTTGCCGTGGTCAAGCCCGGGAGGATCATGTTTGAGCTTGAGGGTGTGTCGGAAGAGGTTGCAAAGCGTGCTATGGAATTAGCCGCGGCCAAGCTGCCTATAAAGTGCAAGTTCGTCGTGCGCGAACGGCAGCTATAGGAGACAACAGACAAAATGAAACCTGAAGACATTCGCGACATGAGCGCCGCAGAGATTGAGGCACGGCTCAATGAACTTAAGGAGGAGCAATTCAAACTCCGCTTCTCGAGTTCGATGATGGAAGTCGAGAACAATGCCCTGATTGGGCAGGTGCGTCGCGATATTGCGCGTATCAAGACGGTCCTTCGCGAGCGTGAGCTCGCCCAGAACACGTGACGAGAGAAATGAGCGAGAACACAACCGCCGATCGTAACCGTCGTAAGACCCGCACTGGAGTTGTGGTCAGCGATGCCATGAACAAAACGGTGACTGTCAACATCGAGAGGAGGTTCGCACATCCGCTTTATGGAAAGGGAATGAAGCGGACTAAGAAGTACCATGCCCACGATGAGAACAACGAATACCAAGTTGGTGACACCGTGCGCATTGTGGAGACGCGCCCGCTGTCAAAAACCAAGAGGTGGCGGGTTGTCGAGCTCATCGAGCGCCCGGTCTGACCGATAGCCAGAACTAGAGAGACACCATGATTCAGCAAGAGTCGATCCTTCGAATTGCCGATAACACAGGAGCCAAAGCCGCGCTATGCATTCGCGTCCTGGGTGGCTCGCGTCGGCGTTATGCTGGCGTGGGGGATGTGATTGTCGCGACGGTGAAGGATGCGATCCCTAATGCCGGGATTAAAAAGGGAACGGTGGTTAAGGCTGTAGTAGTCCGCACCGCTAAAGAGAATCGCCGTCGAGATGGTACGTACATCCGTTTCGATGACAATGCGGCCGTAATAATCGACGACAACGGTGAGCCCAGAGGGACTCGAATCTTTGGCCCCGTCGGTCGTGAACTGCGTGAGAAGAAGTACATGAAGATCGTTTCGCTGGCTCCGGAGGTTCTCTGATGGCCAAGCACAAAATTATGAGGGGTGATCAGGTCAAGGTCATTCGTGGTAATTACCGAGACATGGTTGGATCCGTCTTGGAGGTATACCCCCAAACGGACCGCATTCGGGTTGAGGGAGTGAATATGCGCAAGCGCCACACCCGCCCGAGTGAGCAGAATCCGGATGGGGGAATCATTAGCTTTGAGGGCGCGATTCACATCTCGAATGTGATGCTCGTGGATCCAGCTTCTGACGAGGCCAGTCGGGTGCGCATTCGAGTTGAAGAGGATGGTAGTAAAGAAAGGATTTCCGTGAAGAACGGAAATCCGATACCGAAGCCGCAGTAAGTCACGTGAGTCGGATACGCTAGTAAAGCGCCCGGCCGGGAACAGCATAAGAGGCAACGAAGTGGACAAGATTCAGCCGAGAATGAAAACGCACTACGACACGTACGTGCGGGCGAAGCTCCAAGAGGAGTTCGCGTTCTCGAATTCGCATCAGATTCCAACGCTTGAAAAGATCGTTCTCAACGTTGGTGTCGGTGAGGCCGCCAAGGATCAAAAACTACTGGTTAGCGTGGTAGAGGAATTGGAAATGATCTCTGGTCAAAAAGCGAACACTAACCGCGCTAAGAGATCGATTTCCAACTTCCAACTGCGCGAAGGCATGCCGGTGGGAGCGTCTGTTACCCTCCGTCGCGATCGCATGTGGTTTTTTCTTGATCGCCTTATCAGTACTGCGATCCCACGTATCCGTGATTTCCGGGGCTTATCAACAAAATCGTTTGATGGCCGTGGAAACTACACAATGGGCATTCGAGAGCAGATTATTTTCCCCGAAATCAACTTCGATAACGTCAAGAAGATTCACGGGATGGATCTCACGTTCGTGACGTCCACTCAGAAAGACGACGAAGGCTTCGCACTACTTCGTGCGCTGGGCTTTCCCTTCCGAGGAGAGGTGCCGGTTCAGGTCGGCGCTTCCGCATAAGAGAGAGAGAATTAGATGGCCAGAAAAGCGCTCGTCGAAAAGGGCAAGAAGAAGCCCAAGTTCGCGGTCCGGCATCGCAATCGCTGTCAGCGGTGTGGTCGCCCCCGCGCATATCTGCGCAAGTTCGGGATCTGCCGGATTTGCTTCCGTCAGATGTCGCTTCGGGGTGAGATCCCTGGCGTGCGCAAGTCGAGCTGGTAAGGGGAAAGAGAATTATGATGACTGATCCTGTAGCGGACATGCTCACCCGAATTCGCAATGCTGGACAGGCGAAGCATAAGTGGGTCGATATGCCCGTTTCGAAGCTGAAAGTCGAGGTCGCAAGATTGCTTGAGGAGAGTCACTTCGTGCACACTCATAAGGTGCTTGAGGATGGCCGTTTCGGTGTGTTGCGCATTTACCTCAAATATCACGATGAAAAACCGATTATCCGACACTTAGAGCGTGTGTCACGTCCGGGCCGCCGGCATTACGTCGGCAAGGACGAGATCCCACGCGTTCGTAACGGTCTCGGTATCGCGATCATGTCCACCTCCGTAGGAATCCTCTCCGACAGGGAAGCTCGTACCCAAGGTGTCGGTGGCGAGGTTCTTGCGCGGGTCTGGTAGAAACTAGAGGGTCAACGATGTCTCGTATTGGAAGAATGCCTATTTCGATCGCCAAGGGCGTCGAGGTTAAGCAATCGAATGGCACGCTGGTAGTGAAGGGGCCTAAAGGGACTCTAGATCTGCACGTGCATCCCGAAATGAAGGTGGTGGTTGAAGACGCCGAAGTGCGCGTTGAGCGGCCTTCGGACCATAAGGATCACCGTGCTCTCCACGGACTAACCCGGTCTCTGATCAACAATATGGTGGTTGGAGTCACCGATGGGTTTTCGAAGACTCTAGAAATCATTGGCGTAGGATACCGCGCTGAAGTGAAGGGAAAGGGTATTACGCTACACCTTGGCTTTAGTCATCCGGTGGCTTACGAGGCAGCTGAGGGTGTCAAGTTGGAGTGTCCCGATCAGACGACTGTAATCGTATCGGGTGCCGACAAGCAGAAAGTTGGTCAGGCAGCCGCAGAGATACGTTCGTTCCGTCCGCCTGAGCCCTACAAGGGTAAGGGTGTCCGTTACCAAGGCGAATACGTCCGGCGTAAGGCCGGTAAGACCGCCGGAGCCTAGTGATGATAAAAGCAAGTAAGCTAAGGGCGAGTCGTGCACTCCAACGAAAGCGCCGTCATTGGCGGGTCCGTAATACGGTCGAGGGTACTACAGACCGGCCCCGTCTAGTAGTGTTCCGCTCGCTAAAGAACATTGAAGGTCAGATCGTGGATGACTCTTCCGGAAAGACGCTGATCGGTATGTCAACGTTATCGGAAGATCTGCGTGATTTCAAAGCAGAAGGGTCGAACCGGCGGACAGAGCATGCTTTTGCGGCCGGTAAGCTTCTGGCAGAGTGTGCAAAAAAACAGGGAATCGATTCCGTGGTCTTCGATCGCGGTGGATATAAGTATCACGGGCGAGTAAAGGCTTTCGCCGATGGAGCCCGAGAGGGCGGCCTGGAGTTCTAATGGCAGACAACGAAGAGAAACAAGAGACCGACGCAGAAGCTGCGAAAACCGCCTCTGCGGGTGGGGAGAATCCCGCTCAGAGCGCTGGAGGTCGGGGTGGTGGTCAGGGAGGTCGAGGTGGCCGGGGTAGTGGCCAGGGAGGTCGTGGCCGTGGCGGCGGTAAGGGCGGCAAGAAGCGTGATGATCGCCGTGGAAGAGACAGTGACATGGTCGAGAATGTCATCTTCATCAACCGAGTTTCGAAGGTTGTGAAGGGTGGCCGTCGTTTCTCGTTCTCTGCGCTTGTGGCCGTGGGCGACCAGAAGGGAAACATCGGGGTGTCGCTCGCTAAGGCTAACGAGGTAGCTGAAGCGATTCGAAAGGCTTTCGAGCGTGCGAAAAGCAATATGGTCAAAGTTCCGATTGAAAACGGTACCCTTCCTCATGATATCGTGGGTGAGTGGGGCGCAGGCAGGGTCCTGATGCGTCCAGCCGCGCCGGGTACAGGTGTTATAGCTGGAGGTCCGGTCCGCGCCGTTCTTGAAGCGGCTGGGGTGACAGATGTGCTAACGAAGAGTCTTGGAACCAACAATCCGATCAACGTCGTGCGCGCAACTATGAACGGTCTAGAAGAGCTCGTTACCGCCGAGCAGGCGGCAGAAGAGCGGGGAGTCTCCGTAGGGGCATTGAGGACGCACCGTGGCTAAGAAAAGTGAAGTGAAGAAGGTCCGTGTGACCCAAAAGCGCAGTGGAATAGGTCGCCAAGAGGGTCACCGACGTACGATCCGCGCGTTGGGAATCAAGCGCCATCAACAAAGTGTGGTGCATGAACTCACTCCGGCCATTGAAGGGATGATCAAGAAGATCTCCTATATGGTCGAGGTCGAAGAGGTCGAGTAAATGGCAGAGTTGCATGATTTGAGCCCTAGCGGTGGCTCCCGTCGCGAGCAGAAGCGAAAAGGGCGCGGGCCAGGGTCAGGAAATGGCAAGACAGCAGGTCGTGGTCAAAAGGGACAAAAGTCTCGATCAGGCGGAAGCATACATCCGCGGTTCGAGGGTGGTCAGATGCCGCTGATACGACGAATTCCCAAGAGGGGGTTCAAGAGCCTGAACCGTGTCGAGTACCAGGTTGTTAACCTACGTGATTTTGCAAAGCTAGATGGCTCTGACGTTTCTCCGGAGACACTCAAGGCCGCTGGACTCGTGAGGTCCCTGAAGAAGCCAGTAAAGGTTTTGGCTGTTGGAGACGTGTCTGAAAAATTCTCCGTTAGTGCGCACAAATTTAGTGCAGCGGCCCAAGCCAAGATCGAAGCCGCTGGGGGCTCGATTGTAGTTATTGGCTCTTCCTCCTCCGACGAGTAGGACACGGCTAAGTCATGGCGAACAATCCCATTGCGAATCTCCTTCGAGCTCCAGAACTCAAGGAGAAGGTTCTTTTCACGCTCTTTATCCTGCTGATCTACCGGGCAGGTGCGCACATCACAGTACCATCGCTGGATGTGAACGCGTTGCGGGCGGCATTTGGAAGCCTCCAGAACACGTTCTTTGGCATCTACGATATGTTCGTCGGTGGAGGGTTGTCTCGAGCGACCATCCTCGCTCTCGGCATTATGCCTTATATCTCAGCGAGTATCATGTTCCAGCTCCTCGCTGCGGTCTTCCCGACCATCGAGAAGCTTCAGAAAGAAGGTGAGGATGGTCGTAAGAAGCTCACGCAGTGGACCCGCTACACGACGGTAGGGCTCTCTGCCGCGCAAGCCTACGGATACTCGGTTTTCTTGACGAACATTCCAGGTGCTGTCTCCAGTCCAGGGTTCGGCTTCATGTTTACCACGGTGGTGGTACTGACTGTCGGTGCCATCTTCGTGATGTGGCTTGGTGAGCAGATTACGGATCGTGGGATCGGTAACGGGATGTCGCTCCTGATTTTCTTTTCCATCATCGAGACTTTCCCATCGGCGATAGGCAGGACCTATGAGTCGTTTACGCTTGGGGAAATTGGGGTAATGGCGCTATTGGGTCTGCTTGGCGTCGTAGTCTTCATAACGGCGGCTGTGGTAGCGATGACGATGGCTGCGCGCAAAATCCCCGTGCAGATTCCACGAAAGGTTGTTGGTCGAGGTCGGATTAGAGAAGGTCAGAAGAGCTTCGTCCCTCTGCGAGTCAATTCGGCTGGAGTAATGCCGATCATCTTTGCGCAGTCATTCATTGTGATTCCGGGCACATTCGCTGCGTTTGTGGACTGGGGGTCTGTGTCCATGATGGCTGAACTCTTTCAGCCGATGACGAGAACATACGATATCACATACGGCTTGCTCATTGTGTTCTTCACGTACTTCTACACGGCGATCATCTTTAATCCCGTCGACCTGGCGGAAAATTTGAAGAAGCAGGGTGCGTTTATCCCTGGTGTTAAGCCGGGTGCGCGGACTGCGGAGTACATCGATCGGGTGCTCACTCGGGTGACCCTTCCGGGCTCGTTCTATCTCGCCATTGTCGCGTTGGTGCCGTTTTGGATTATGCAGGGTTTTGGTATTCAAACGTTTTTTTTCGGAGGTACCAGCCTCCTGATCGTTGTCGGTGTCGGACTTGATACGGTCCAGCAGGCTCAGCAGCTCCTGCACATGAGGCACTATGATGGCTTCATGAAGAAGGGCCGCGTGAAGATGCGCGGTCGCCAGGGCTACATGTAGTCTGACGGGGATCAGGTTAGGTAATCCACATGACTGCTGAAGAATTCCCGAGGTCGGGGATGGTTGTCGTGCTTCTCGGCCCTCCTGGCGCAGGGAAGGGCACACAGGCGCTCAGGATGATCGATGAACGCTCTGCCGTGCACGTTTCGACGGGGGATCTCCTGCGAGCGGCTCGTAGGAAAGGCACTGAGTTAGGTAGGCTAGCGCAGGGCTACATGGATCGAGGAGAACTGGTGCCAGACAGCGTCATTCTGGATCTCGTGAAGGCCCACCTAGAAACGATAGACGCTGAGACCGATGTATTCTTCGATGGCTTTCCCCGTACGACCGATCAGGCTACCAGCCTTGATGGCGTCCTTAAGGATACTGGCCGGGCTATTGGAACCGTGGTGCTGTTCGATGTTCCTGACGACACCTTGCTTAAGCGCCTGAGCGGACGGCGTAGCTGTCCTGACTGCGGCTCGGTCTACAATACTTTTTTCAGCCCTACCGCGGTCGAGCATGTATGTGATAGATGCGGCGGTGCCCTTGTTCACCGGAAAGACGATGAGCCAGAGACGGTTGCCCGCAGATTGCAGGTATATCAGGCGGAGACTGCGCCGTTGATCGATTTTTATCAGGCCCACCCAGCTTCCGTAACGAGGATTGCCGCTGATCGAGATGTAGGAGATGTATACGCTGATTTCTGCGACGCAGTTGATGCGGCTTTCCGGGATGTCTCGTGATCAAGCTCCGATCCAGGGAAGAGATGGATACGATCGCTCTCGCCGGTTCCATCATCGCTCGTTGCCATGCCGAGCTGTCGGAACGAATCGTCCCCGGAGTATCGACTGGTGAAATAGACGAATTCGTCGAGAAGTTCATCGTTGCCCATGAGCGAGCGATCCCGGCGTTCAAGGGCCTATATGGTTTTCCAGGGAGTGCGTGCATCTCTCTGAATGAGGAAGTTGTTCATGGAATTCCCAGTACGAAACGCATCCTGTGTGAAGGTGACATCGTTTCTGTGGACATTGGTGTCCAACTCGACGGGTGGTATTCCGACTCGGCTCGCACGTTTTCGGTAGGATTGATTTCAGAAGAGGCGCGGGCTCTTCTAGACGTAACGTCGCTTGCGCTCGCGGCAGCAATTAAGGCGACAGTCCCCGGGAACCATGTGGGCGATATCGGTGCGGCTGTTGTCGACATATGTGAGGACACTGACTACGGGATCATTCGAGAACTTGTGGGTCACGGTGTAGGCCGTGAGTTGCACGAAGAACCTCAGGTGCCGAACCATGGGCTGGCCGGAGATGGACCTTTACTGCAGGAAGGAATGGTGCTCGCAATCGAACCGATGCTCTCTGCCGGAACCCCGCGTATCAAAACGCTGGATGACGGTTGGACTGTAATTACGGCCGATCGTTCACTTTCTGCTCATTTCGAACATACGGTTGGTATTACACCATACGGGCCGAGAATTCTGACTTCGGCATGAAGTTGGAATCGCACTGTGAATTGAGGTTGATATATGCCTTGAGACGGCCCCCAGCACTAGTTATACTTTCAAGCTCTGCTAAAAACGGATACGGAGACTAGAAGTGAAGGTCCGAAGCAGCGTAAAACCAATTTGTGAACATTGTAAGGTGATCCGCCGCAAGGGTGTCGTGCGTATCATCTGTTCGCGTAATCCTAAGCACAAGCAGCGGCAGGGTTAGTAATGGCACGCATTGCCGGAGTCGATCTCCCGCGTGGTAAGCGGATAGAGGTTGCCCTCACGTACATATATGGGATTGGATCGGCTAGGGCGAAGCAAATCCTAGACGCTTGTGGTGTGGATCCTGACCGGAGAGCTCAGGATATAAGTGACGATGATGTGAATCGTCTTCGTCGCCAGATTGAAGGGAATTTCAAGGTGGAAGGAACGCTCCGGACCGAGCGTTCTATGGATATCAAGCGGCTGATGGATATAGGCTGCTATCGTGGGTTGCGGCACCGCCGTGGCCTTCCGGTCCGTGGACAGCGCACTAGTACCAACGCAAGGACGCACAAGGGGAAGAGACGTGCGATTGCCGGTAAGAAGGCGCCGCCGAAGAAGTAAACATGATGCCGCAAGGATGGTCGGGGTAATGCAAACCGTTTCCCGCCATACCGGCCCATCAGCAGTATGAAGCCGATCCGAAAGAAACAGGACACTGACACGTGGCCCAGCCAGTAACTAAAAAACGTAAGAAGGTTGTGGAGTCCGAAGGTGTCGCGCACATAAAGGCGACCTTCAACAACACGATGATTACTATAACGGACAGTGCGGGTGACACTATCGCTTGGGCGAGTGCCGGTAAGGCGGGATTCAAGGGCTCGAAGAAGTCTACGCCGTTTGCTGCCACTGTGGCTGGCGAGCAGGTTGGGCGTGAAGCTGTGTCTATGGGCGTGAAGCGTGTTGACGTGCGCGTTCAGGGTCCGGGATCCGGACGTGAATCTGCGATTCAGGCGCTAGCTGCGGCTGGTCTTTTCATTAAGTCCATCCTCGATGTCACGCCGCTTCCACACAATGGTTGTCGGCCACCGAAGAAGCGTAGGGTTTAAGCTATGGCTCGCTACACCGGACCCGTCTGCAAACTCTGTCGCCGAGAAGGTCAAAAGCTGTTTTTGAAGGGGCAAAGGTGCTTCACAGAGAAGTGTCCTATCGAGCGTCGCGCTTATCCTCCGGGCCAGCATGGACCAGCGCAGGCACGTCGTCGTAAGCAATCGGACTATGCTCTCCAGCTTCGCGAGAAGCAGAAGGTTAAGAGAATTTATGGCCTACCCGAGAAGCAGTTTCGGAGCCTTTTTGAGTATGCCAACCACATCCCGGGTGTGACCGGTGATAATTTGCTTGTCGCGCTTGAGTCTCGGCTGGACAACATCATCTTCAGGATGGGCTTTGCTCAGAGCCGTAGTCAAGCCCGTCAGATTGTTCGTCACCGACATGTCGAGGTAAATGGCGGCATCGTAAATGTTCCGAGCTTCCGTGTGTCCGGGGGCGATGAAATAACTATTCGCGCGAAATCGAAAAACATGCTCCCGATCGAGGCATCGCTAGAGGCTCGGACGCGCCCCGCTCTGCCTGAGTGGTTGGCGTTAGATGAGAAAGCTCGGGTGGGTCGGGTTGTCCGGGCACCTACGCGCTCGGACATATCGTTCCCGATTCAGGAACAACTGATCGTGGAGCTCTACTCTAAGTAATGAATTCGCCGCGGCTCCTTTGGAGAGTCTTAGGCGTCAACGGAGCACTCAGGAGGGTATTGTGGAACTAGATCTGGACGGACTCGTGCTTCCCGATCGTGTCGAGCGAGCAGACGATACGTACAGCGCGCGGTCGGCTCAGTTCGTGGTCGAGCCGCTCGAACGCGGGTTTGGTCACACGCTCGGGAATTCGGTGCGGAGAGCTTTGCTCTCTTCTCTGAAGGGATCGGCCGTATGGGCTTTCCGTATAGACGGGGTCGTGCACGAGCACCAGACGATTCAAGGTGTTGTCGAAGATGTCCATCAAGTGATTCAGAATCTCAAGTCGCTTGTGGTAACGCTCGACGACGATGTCGAAGATGTTGTTCTCAAGCTCAACGTCGAGAAGGCGGGCCTGGTCACTGCTGGTATGATCCAAGCCCCCGCGGGCTCTGAAGTCATGGATGAAGACCATCACTTGTTTACGCTTCAGGAGGATAGGTCCCTCAGCATGGAGCTTTATGTGAACAAAGGGCGCGGTTTTGTACTCGCCAGTGCACATGAGATTCCACGAGATGGAGGGTTGAACAAGCTGGTGGACTTGGTTCGGATCGATTCGATCTACAATCCGGTCCGGCGGGCGAATTTTTCTGTGGAAGAGACACGGGTAGGTCAGAGGACAGACTTTGATCGCCTCACCCTGCACATTGAGACCGATGGATCGATTGATCCAGAAGGCGCGGTTGCATACGCGGCCGAACTAGTTCGGAAACACCTGGAGTACATGCTTTACTTTGCAGAGGGTGGGATTCCAGAAGTTGTTCCTCAAGGTGCATCCCCAGTGCCGGAGCGCCTTCAGGAGCTTTTGGTTCAGCCTATTGAAGAGTTGGCTGAGCTTTCAGTTCGATCAAGAAATTCGCTACAGAAGGAGAGCATTCAGACACTGAGCGCTCTTGTCCAAAGAAGCGAAGAATCGATGCTTCAGATTGAGAATTTCGGAAAAAAATCGCTGAAAGAGATTTCGGACTTCCTAGAGGAGCATGGTCTCCACTTCGGTATGAAGGTCGAACATGGAGATGACGGACGCCTCTTTTTCATGGAAGATGAGGCTACAGCTTCGGCCGGCAGCGAGGATTAAAGCGTGCGTCATCGGAAGAAGGGCAGACAGCTCTCCCGTACTCGCAGTCATCGCAAGGCGACTCTGCGTAACCTTGCAACATCCTTGTTTCGTCATGAGCGTATAGAGACGACTACGGCCAAGGCAAAAGAGCTCCGCCCTTTCGCTGAGCGATTGATAACTCTAGCGCGTCGAGGTGATGTTCACGCACGCAGGTTGGCAGCCACGAAGATCCAGGATCGCGAGGTTCTGGGTAAGCTGTTCGACGAGATCGCTCCGCGGTACATGGAGCGTCCCGGGGGATACACTCGGGTGCTCAAGCTTGGAAATCGAAAAGGTGACGCAGCAGAGATGTCGCTGATCGAACTCGTCGGTTAGCTTGGCAGCTGTCTCACGCTCAGACTCTACCAAAGGAAGGATGAAGGAAATGTCGGACAACGTTTCACGGCGCGGTGCAGCAGATATGGGAATGCTGTTGATGATCTTAGCATTCGCAGTCATCGTTGGATTCATGGTCTGGCTACGTGGTGAGGCAGCTACAGAGCGTCAGGCCCAATTGGATGCCGCAGCCGCGCGCGCGGCTGCAGAAGAAGAGTCTGCCGCTGCGACCGTCGAGACGGTTGCGATCGGAGATATCGAAGTTGATCCAACACCCTTTGTGGGGACTAAGCTGCGCAGTGAGGGTGCTGTAGCGAGCATGCTAGGGACCCAGGGTTTTTGGCTGGCAACGCCTAGCGGAAACCCTTTCTTGGTGTCGTGGTCAGCAGAGGCATCAGACGGCCCAACTATTGTTATGGGTGATACCATCGCGGTTGAAGGGGTGGTAACCGAAATGCAGGAACTGACTCTAGTAGAGTGGTCTGCAGCTCAGACTATCTCTGATATCGATCGTATGGTTGCTGAATTCGCGACCCATTACATCGCCGCCGATCGCGTCGACATAATGCGCGGAGAGGACGAAACTGATGAAGGCGCCGCCAGCGGGAACTGAGTTCATAAGTCAACGATTCGAATAGAGCAGGAATAAAGAAATGGCTCGAGTGTGCTACAGATGCGGAAAGCGTCCCGCGACCGGTAACAATGTTAGCCACGCGCACAATAAAACACGTCGCCGTTGGTTGCCGAACCTTCAGACGGTGAAGATCATCGACGAGAGTGGTCAGCGTCGGAGGGTTCGTGTATGTACCCGGTGTATTTCTGCTGGCATGGTTACAAAGGCTCCGCCGATAACGGTGGAGGCCTAAATATAAGTCTGGTGCTTGAGAGCCGGAGCCGCTTGAGCGCCGTTGACGAACGATATGGAGGCCCTCCCGATCACTCGGGAG
>DEAT01000011.1:18509-26756 GCA_002348265.1 Gemmatimonadales bacterium UBA2975
GGGAGGGCCTCCACTCCTTCATGCAACATTCGGAATCACGTTTTGAATCTTCTAGTAACCGGCGGTGCCGGTCTGCTGGGTTCTGGGCTGGTCAGGTTAGCAGCGCAGAGAGACTGGCAGGTTACTGCTCCTTCCCATTCTGAGATGGATGTTGTTGATCTAGAGTCTTGTGTAAGGGTGATCAAGTCGGAGTCTCCTGATTGTGTGATTCACTGTGCTGCTTTTACAGAAGTGGATAAGGCGGAGATGGAGCCTGAGCAGGCGATGCGAGTGAATCGAGACGGTTCTGCAAACGTTGCACGAGCTGCGGTCCTGGCGGGCTCTAACATCGTTCATATTTCAACGGATTACGTGTTCGATGGCCGTGTAACATCTCCTTACGGAACGGACGAGCCAGTATCACCACTCGGGGCTTATGCAACTTCTAAAGTTGCGGCGGAAACGGCCGTTATCGAGGAAACCTTAGGTCTCGTGTCACTCCTTATAGTTCGAATGGGGTGGTTGTATGGGGGCGGGCGTAGAGATTTTGTGGACAAGGTGCTCGAGAGAGGTGAAGCCGGTGAAGATATACAGATTGTTGATGATCAAAGGGGGTGTCCGACATGGACCCGCAACGCAGCCGAGTCAGTGCTTGATCTTATTGACTTGGAAATGTCCGGAACGATGAACGTGAGCGACGCTGGCGAGACGTCGTGGTGTGAATTCGCTAGAGCGGTTTTGGATATGGCCGGGATAAACTCGACCGTTGAAGGTGTTTCTTCACGATCTTTTGGTGCACCTGCTCGCCGCCCTTCATATTCGGTTCTCGACCTGACCGAAACTGAGTTGGCGCTTCAACGAAAGATGATGCCATGGCGAAAGGCACTGCAATTATACATGAGCGAACGGAGCTGAGACGGTGTCGAACGGGCAACATGAACGGAGTTTTTCGATATGCTTTGATGAGACGACGTGCGTACTGTTTCAGAGCATTCTCAAGGTGCACGTGTCAGACTCGAAGCCAGTATGAAAGGGGTTGTCCTCGCCGGTGGGTTGGGCACTCGTCTTCTTCCGATGACGCGTGTTACTAATAAGCATCTTTTGCCCGTATTCGATCGCCCAATGATTTACTACCCTCTCCAGCAGCTCACTGCCGCAGGCATCGACGATATCCTAGTCGTAACTGGAGGTGATCATGCTGGCGACTTTCTGAAAGCATTAAGAAATGGCCAGGACTTCGGTCTAGATCGACTCAGATACGCATATCAAGAGGGTGAGGGTGGTATCGCCGCAGCTTTAGCGCTAGCCGAGGACTTCGCGGGAGGAGAGCCTATAGTGGTAATGCTTGGCGATAACTTGTTCGAGGATTCTCTCGCACCCTTGATCCATGAGTTTCAGCGAAATCCGAGTGGGGCGATGCTGCTCCTCAAAGAGGTTGACGACCCGACTCGATTCGGTATCGCTGTGGTCGAAAGAGACCGTGTTGTAAGTATCATAGAGAAGCCTTCAGAGCCGGAGACGAATCTCGCCGTGACTGGGTGCTATATGTACGATTCTAGGGTTTTCGATGTTATTCGAGGCCTTACGCCGTCTGATAGAAACGAGTTGGAGATCACAGACGTCAACAATCACTACATAGCGTGGCAGGAAATGAGACACATCAAGCTGAAGGGCTGGTGGACGGACGCGGGGACGCGCGCCTCGCTTCACCGTGCGGCTAATCTTGTTGCGGCGTCTCGCGAGAACCCGGTCTTGAGTGATGGGCGAGTAGTTAGTGAGCTTGACTCTCGAGGAGGATGATGAGGTTATGCGTGTTCTTGTGACGGGAGGTGCGGGTTTCATTGGTTCAAGCCTCGTCCGTCACTTGCTTGCTCCAAAGTCAGAGTTTCATGTCATCACGTTGGATCTACTAACATACGCGGGGCATCTTGAAAATCTTTCAGGAGTGCTAGCCGATTCTCGTCACGAATTTATACAAGGTGATATCTGCGACGGTGAACTAGTTCGTGAGCTGATGGCCGACGTTGACATAGTGTTTCATCTTGCAGCGGAATCGCATGTAGATCGTTCGATCGACCAGGACCAACCGTTTATCCGAACTAATGTGGTCGGTACCGCTAGACTGCTAGCGGCAGCCTTGGAGGCCTCAGTTAGCCGCTTCGTCCATGTATCAACTGATGAGGTCTACGGAGAGCTCCCGTGGAGAGATCCATCTGGATCTCCGAAAAGAAAAGAGCTAGGAGATCAGACCCTATCAGCTCAAGTGCGTTTCACCGAAGACACGCCGATTGCGCCACGATCCCCATACGCGGCGACCAAGGCTGCCTCCGACCACCTTGCTAGTGCCTACCATTTGACCCACGGATTAGACGTGGTGATCACACGTTGCTCGAATAATTACGGGCCACGGCAATACCCAGAGAAGATGATTCCTCTCATGATCAATTCGGCCCTGAGGGGAGCTTCTCTTCCGGTTTACGGAGATGGTCTCTACGTGCGTGATTGGATTCATGTAGATGACCACTGCCGTGGTCTGATTTCTGCGGCACAGAATGGTGTGGCTGGACGCGTCTATAATTTTGGTGCTGATTGTGAATGGACCAACTTGAGTGTAGTTCACGAAATAATCGATCTCTTGGGCGCTTCTGAGTCTTTAATTGAATTCGTTGAGGATCGTCCGGGTCATGACCGCCGATATGCGATCGATGCATCTCGAGCCTGCGCAGAACTTGGTTGGTCATCGGAGATAGATTTCCAAGAGGGTCTCAAGGACACTGTAGAGTGGTACCGGAATCATTCGGACTGGATTGAGGCGGTCACTGGCTTGTGATTTTGCTCGGTGTAGTCAGGTCGTTCCAGTAAGGTGCTTTTTGGTTATCGTTTCTTGCCATTCACTATACTTCTGCTGACGATATGACCGAGAACTCATCTAGCACACTAGGGATCATCGGGCTGGGATATGTAGGCTTGCCGCTTGCTATAGAGGCTGGTCAAGCGGGCATCAATGTCATCGGATTTGATGTCAATCCTTCGGTCGTGAAGGCGGTGAATGACGGGGATTCTCACATTCAAGACGTGCTGTCTGTGGACGTTGAGAAGCTCCGTAAAGAAAGAAGGATTGAGGCGACCTCGGACATGGCTCGCCTGAGTGAGTGCGATGTGGTGTCGATCTGCGTCCCAACACCACTGTCGAAGACTCGTGATCCCGATGTGTCATACATCCTCGCTGCTTCGGAGTCTGTTGCCGAGGGCCTGCATAAGGGTCAGCTAATTGTACTCGAATCTACAACGTATCCAGGTACGACCAGGGAAGTCTTGCTTCCGACCCTCGAAGCGACTGGCTTGAAGGTTGGAGAAGACTTCAACCTCTGCTTCTCTCCAGAGCGGGTAGATCCCGGGAATCCAACTTGGCATACGCGGAATACCCCCAAAGTAATCGGTGGGATATCAGAGGAGTGCACAAAGGCAGGAGTAGCTTTTTACAGCAGATTCTTGGATACCCTGGTTCCAGTGTCGTCATCTGAAGTGGCTGAAATGACGAAGATTCTGGAGAACACGTTCAGGGCCGTAAACATCGGACTCGTTAACGAAACAGCTCTCATAGCAGAGCGCTTAGGTGTTGATGTATGGGAAGTCATTGAAGCTGCTAATACCAAGCCTTTCGGATTTATGAAGTTCACCCCTGGACCGGGCTTGGGAGGTCACTGCATACCGGTCGATCCGCACTATCTGTCGTGGAAGATGAGGACTTTGAATTACAAAACCCGCTTCATAGAGTTGGCATCGGAGATCAATTCGGAGATGCCTTACTTTGTCGTTGATAAGGTTCGTGAAGCGCTCAATCGAAAAAAGATGTCGGTCAACGGTGCGAAGATTTTGCTTTTGGGTGTCGCCTATAAGAGGGACATCGGCGATGTACGCGAATCACCAGCTCTCGATGTCCTTAAGCTTTTGGTCGAGGATGGCGCAGAGGTGCGATACCACGATCCGTACGTGCCTAGACTGGACGAGGAGGGTGTCATTCTGGATTGCGTTGACTTAACCGATGAGGCTTTGCGCGCAGCCGACACGGTTGTGATTTTGACGGATCATTCGCAGTTCGATTACGAGTGGATCTTGAAACACTCAAGCGCGCTTGTGGACACGAGGCATGCCACGCCCAGGGACAATGTCGGTCCCGACCAGAGCTGGATCGTCAAGAACTGAAGTCGAGGAGACACGCGTTCTCCTATTCTTCTACCAGAAAACGTCGAGCTACTCGGGCGGCTCGGCTGCAGCGTATTGGAAAGTCGGAAGGAAAGATCGTACAGCGGTCATCGTGTGATTACGACAATCGTGGTCGCTAGCGAAGAGAGGACCCCGAGAAGAGTAGTGACAAAACCCATCGTGTCGAATTGTGCGTTCGGATCTTCTGAGGGCACGGTGATTACACTTCCCGGATCTGGCTTAGGGTAACTAGACCAAAACAGGAATTTTTTCCGTGTTTGCGCTAGTCCGTTGGCATAACGAACTGATGAGCGGCCTTCATCGGCGTCACTTCGGTAGCCTCCCGCTGCTGCGATGTAGTGCTCGAACTTTTGTTCTTCCCTATAAAGAACTGTCACTGGAGAGTTTACTGCTCCTAGAACCTGAACAGTGGGTGTGTAAACAGGTATGTGGATAGAATCCCCAGATTGAAGTACAAGGTTCTCTATTCCACCTGGATCCTGGAGTGCTGTTGGTAGGTCGAGATCGATTCGACCTAGTTCGTCTAATGCGCGATAAAGCCTAGCCCCTCTTGGATAACCACTCGGAAGGATGTTTCCCGCACGTTCTATTAGATCCGTTACCCGTTCGCTCTTAGATAGTAGCGCATAATTCCCAGGGACCGAGACTTCTCCTGAGACGATAACTGTGCTAGGGAGTTCGAAGTCAGGTTGCCTTCGGATCTGTACTAGATCGAAGGGATTGAGTATGAAATCATCTGCTGACCCGGATGGAGGAAATGCTATTCCTGGAGCGCCGGCGACTCGACCACCCACCGAGCGTAGATCTAAATAGCTAGAGTCCAGGGGGACATAGATACGCTCAGCCAGTCCCCCATCTTCCCGATTTGTGGGCAGTCGGGTGACCTCTGCTTCTCGCAGGTCAGCCCCTACAGTTGGCCCTCGAGCGAGACTTACCAGCTCTCGGACTGTCATCCCCGTATGCCACGGAAAGGTGTCGGGTTGGGCCACTAGACCAGCGATTGAGACGTACATTCCTTCGGAAACTGCCGGAATAGTGTCTATGACTATTGAGTCACCATCCTGCAGCCCAACAGGGGGAATGATCGCACCCCCCATGTGATTCGGCTCTTCGGGATCTTCAGACGGCGTGAGCGCTAGATCGATTACGATCCGTTCACTGTTATTTGATACCTGTTCTACGGGACGTAAGGTGCGGTGAACAGTAAGACGCTTACGGTCCGCCATTGAATGAAATCCACCAGCTGCGATCAGCACGTCAGCGAGATCGTCATCCTCCGCCACATCATAGAGCTTCGGCCGCGTGACTGCGCCCGATAGTTGAACGCGGCGATTCTTGAGGGGAAGAAAAACAACGTCTCCCTGTTCCAAGGCGACGTCACCAGATGCGTCTCCACTCAATAGGTAAGGATATAGGTCCAAGGAGAATTCCAGTCCCTCCTTGCGGCGGACTTTGACGCTTCGGAGACTCCCGAGGTCGGTAGGACCGTCTGCAGCGTAGAGTGCGTTCGTTACCGTTGCCATAGACGAGAGTTGATAAGCTCCCGGCTGTCGGACTTCGCCCGTGACGTAGATTTGAATAGTTCGGAGTTCGGCAATTGAGAGATTTACTGAGGTTGTACCTCTCCTTATCCCTGAGTAGAATCCGGAAAGGCGTTCTCTGAGGAGTACGCTTGCCTCAGCCATGTCTAAGCCAGATAGCGTTATCCGTCCTACATCTGGTATGACAACAAAGCCCTCTCGTGTCACCTCGAGATCGTGAGCGAGTTCGACTTCACCGGTTAGCAGCAGGAGTAAGCTATCGCCGGGCCCGAGTTGATATGTGTCCGGTACAGGGCCTGAAAGAAGTGGCTGGAAACGTGACGTAGCACGGCGGAAAATATCGTGTCCAAAGACGGGTGATGAGGCCGTGTCAGCCAATTCGTCGCCGGGCTGAAACCCTGAGATCTCCTCGATGAGCTCCAACCCGTCCGCACCCTCCCTTACGATGCCCAGCATCTCTAGTGCAGCGATTGAATTTGCTGAAAATGCGGTTTCGGGATCTATGAAGCCATCGGAAAAGAACGTGTCGAGAGCATCGGACGGCATGCCACGCGCTACTAACTGAGCACGGATCTCTTCTTGGGTGAGCCCTGAATCTCGGAGTTGCGCTCTAACTAGTTCAGGGTTTTCACGAAGGAGCGCTTCTGCCTCGGATATAGATGTGGGCAGTTGTCCTTGGGTTGATTCCACCCCTAAAGACGTCAAAAATGCGAGCGTCATGATGCCCGCGGCATTAGTTCGTTTTCGCACCGGTGGCAGTGCCCTCACCTAGGGTGTCGAAGACCACTCAGTCTTGTATATCAGTGACGAGTGAGCGGAGGAGTTAAGTACCTACTAAAGATAAATCTATGAAGGGTCTTGCAGGACAACAATAAAGCTGATGCACAGCGTCTTTGACGCAGGCTCGGGTCGTTCCATGTCGGCATATCTCACGCTTGGATTGTGTGAGTACCCCAACTTGCATCCAGTCAGCTATTTTCCCATTGATCAGGTTATCTGAGACCTTGTCAGCTTGAACTTAAGTCTGGCTCTCCATAAACGTTCCGATGATTTCAGTATGGAAGATTCAGTAGATGCCGTGGTGGTGCATTACAACCGCACGGATCTAACAACTCGGTGCATCGAAGCTCTCTCTCGGGATGAGGGGCCACTGAGAACGGTGACGATCATAGATTCGGGCTCAACTAGCCCAGTTGGTCATCAGCAATTGAAGGAGTGGGGTAGGTTGTTGAGTCGGAAAAACGGGAGTAGCCCTCCGATAGGATTTTTCTTCGAGTCTTTGCAGGAAAATGTCGGGTTTGCCGGTGCCAATAACCACGGTCTTTATCGACGATTACCGGATGGAGCTGGGTTTTTTCTGGTGATCAACAATGATGCATACGTAGAACCCTCGGCTCTGAGCGAGATGTTAGGTGCGGCGATAAAAACCGGAGCAGCGATGATCGCTCCAGCCGTTTACCGGGCTAATGAGCCAGGCCGGATCGATAGATTTGGTCTGACTTTAACGAAAACTGGGTCAGGGTATGACCGCAGGCATGACGCTGATGGCCCGTTACTCTGTCCGTCTGGATGTGCTGCTCTTTACCGAAGGGATCTCGTAATGGACCTGATGGGCGACCCCGAGGGTTTCTTCGACCGGAGGTTTGAGGCTTACGCCGAAGACTTAGATGTGGGTTTACGGGCTCGGACTCGGGGATACAGTGTGGCATTTGCCTCAGCGGCGACGATTCTTCATGAAGGAGGAGCGACCTTCGGCCCATCATCTCCTCGATCGTATTTCCTTAGACATCGGAATACGATCTGGACCATTGCCAAGAATTTTTCTCTAGACCTTATCGTGACCTTCAGTTTTTCTCTCTTGATTGGTCAAGTAGCTGGGTTAGCAAACGCTGTTCGCCGCGGTAGGTTTAAAGCTGTTGTAAAAGGAAAATTCGAGGGGGTCAGAGCTTGGTCATCCTTCAGAAGAGAGAACGGCTACTCTCCCAGGTTCTCCGATCCGAATCTCTTGGACCAACGTTTGTGGATTAAGCGTTAGGTCGACAACAGTTACCGGTTGATCAGGGCCACTGCTATACCAGCGACTCCCAGAACGGTAGTCGTCACGAACTGCTGGTTTCGTTCTAGCCAACTCCGGCGCTCGACAAAGATCTGATCTCCGGACCGAGTTCCCGTCGATAGCAAGTCGGCCATAGGGTCAACACCCGACAGAAACGTCTCATTCTCACGGATTAATGTCAGTTTTCGGAGGTCACCTTCCCGACTCGCTCCGCCGGCTAGGGCGACTGCGCTCGCGAGTGAAGCCGTAGGGTCTAACCCATACATCCCCGGTCGATTGACTTCACCTAAGACATAAACTCGCCGCACTGGGGTGACCGTGATGGATGGATTCCGTAGTTCTTTGGTATACCGATGAATTAGCAGGGCCCTAAGTTCGGCGATTGAGAGGTCGACAGCGGAGATGCGACCTAGCATCGGCAGAGTCACAACCCCTTCTTCGTCG
>DEAT01000028.1:0-272 GCA_002348265.1 Gemmatimonadales bacterium UBA2975
AAAATAAAGTACAGGACACCCAGACCGACCATGCCAAGTGCAGCGACAGCCAACCCCATGACCGCCCCTCCAAAGAAGGCGATTCGAAGCGCCTTACCCTGCCCCTCTCTATTAGCTGCAGCCGAAGTGCGAGTGTTTGAGCGGGTTGCAGCCTTCATCCCTGCGAAACCAGCTGCGACAGAGCTCAGCGAACCAAAGACATAGGCAAAGGCTGAGTTCCATCCGATTGCCCAGCCTAGGAGCCCGGCCACAATGACTACAAAAACGGCGAG
>DEAT01000028.1:596-11511 GCA_002348265.1 Gemmatimonadales bacterium UBA2975
ACAGTATACTCACGGCGAAGGAATGCCATGGCTCCATCATGAATCTGCTGACCGAGATCAATCATGACCTCGCTGCCCTGATCCTGACGAGTCACATACGCATAAATACCTGCTGCTATTGCCAGCCCCGCCACGCCGAGTGCCCAAGCGTATTCGGTAAAGTCGACGAAATTCATTGAATCTGTTGTCCCCTGTATCGTCTTTAAATGATCTGTTTTCCAGTCAACGATTGAAGCGATTCATCACCGCTCCTACACCTTCTTCCAACCACATCCCAACTGCATCGGACAACTCTGGAAGTAGCCCGATCACTACGTCTTCATCTTCTTCAGGCATGAGACCTAGAACCCAGTTCGACATGTCGGAACCTTCTGGCTTAACTCCCACCCCTATCCTCAGCCGAGCATACCCGCTCGACCCAAGAGCACCCGACACCGATTTCAACCCGTTATGGCCACCTTCACCACCTTCCGGCCGGAACCGAATGCGCCCCACGTCAAGCGCCGCGTCATCAACCACAACAAGAAGGTCCTCTTTCACCTGAAAACCCTCTAAAGCTTTGAATGACGTTAAAGCCAAACCACTCCGATTCATATATTTAGTCGGTTTCAGAAGCTTAACCTTGATGTCACCAACTTCGCCTTCACTGACAAGTACATTCTCTTCAGGATGAAAGGGTCCGAAATCCCAGTCGTATGCTAGCCGATCTACTACCCACCACCCTACGTTGTGCCTGGTTTGATCATACTCCGGACCAGGATTCCCAAGCCCTAGTACAATTTTCATTCTAGAAGCCACTTAGCAGAGCGGTCAGCCTTCGGAGTCGTCCGTTTCGGCCTCTGAATCTGGGCCAGTGTCACCCTCGGCTGCTCCCTCTTCCTCATCGGTCTCCTCTACTACAACCTCCTCTTCCGCCTTCGGTGCTGCTACCGAGCAGATCGTTCTCTCCTGAGCAATCGTCACCTCGATATCCTCATCGAACGAAACGTCGGAAACGTGAAGCACGTCACCTACCGCCATTCCACTGACGTCCACTTCTATTACCTCAGGTATCTTCGATGGAATACAGCGAATCGGAATCTCGTGGATGATTTGTTCTAGAGATCCACCCTCAAGTCTCACACCTTCGGGTATCCCCACTAGGTTGAGCGGAATCTCTACGTCTACCGCTACACCCTTCTGGATGCGGAGAAAATCCACGTGCAAAAGGGTCGCTTTCCACGGATGAGTCTGGATTTCTCGAACCAGAGTCTGCACCGATCCTTTTTCCCCTTCAACTTCAAGATCGACGATAGTGTTTTCCACCGAGATTCTTCGAAACAGGTAGTCCGCCTCATGCGTATCAAGAGCGAGGTGGATGGGGGCCTCATCCCCGCCATATAGAACAGCTGGAGTCTGGCCAGCCTGTCGCATCTTACGGGCTACGCTTTTCCCCGCCTCGTCTCGGCGTAATGCCTTCAGTATCGTGTCAGTCATATCTCTAGTTCCTCTGATTATCGGCCCCTGGGCGATCCCAGGGCCCTTTCCCTCAGTTGTCAGGAAGCATCTCGAAGAGTTGGCTTACCGATTCACTCGAGTGCACATGGTCGATCGCCTTCGCGAGAAGGTCGCCGACCGAAAGAATCTTTAGGTTATCGAACCGCTTGTTCTCTGGAATATGAATCGTGTTCGTGACCACCATTTCTTCCAGTGGAGCATTACTCAGCCGTTCAACGGCAGGCCCGGAAAGTAACGCATGCGTTGCCGCCGCATAAACCGCCTTGGCCCCTCTTTCCTTCAGAGCCACTACAGCATTAGAAAGCGTACCCGCGGTATCAACCATGTCGTCTACAAGAAGACAATTCATGCCCTCCACGTCACCCACTACATTGAGTACCTCGGACATGTTCGCCTTTGGCCTTCTCTTGTCGATTATAGCGAAGCTCGCACCAAGACGCTTACCGAAACCGCGAGCCATCTTAGCCGAACCCACATCCGGGGCCACTACGACCAGATCTTCTAATTTCTTGTCACGGAAGTACTTGGTAAAAACAGGCGCGGCGTACAGGTGGTCCACAGGAATGTCGAAGAAACCCTGGATCTGGTGCTGGTGAAAGTCAATCGACACCACTCGATCAGCACCTGCCGCCACAATGAGATTCGCGACTAGCTTAGCTCCTATCGCGACACGTGGCTGATCTTTGCGGTCCTGTCTTCCGTATCCAAAATACGGAATGACCGCCGTAACTCGAGCGGCACTGGCTCGACGAGCCGCGTCAGCCAGTAACAGGAGTTCCATGATAGTGTCGGCCGGAGCATTCGTGGATTGGATGATAAACACATCTCGCCCTCTCGCGTTCTGATCGATCCGCGCGAAAATCTCGCCGTCTGCGAACTGTTGGATGGTGGCGCCATCAGGGGACTCGCCAATGATGCTCCCGATCTCGGAAGCAAGCGGACGATTCGCCCGGCCTGAAAGAAGGAGGAGCGGTCCCCGTCTGTACGTGTCGTCCATGAGGGCTTCGATTTTGTGGCGGTCGAGAGAACAGCGCGGAAAGCTAGGAAGCCCGGGTCAGAGGGTCAACGCGTCCCTTTCACTTAGGAAATCTCTGTCGACTCCGCATCCGACCTGTCCACTGCGCTGAGAACCAGAGCAGATCCCATGATCCCATAGAATCCGCAGGAAGCATCAGCGAGAGATAACAGGAACAATTGGCCCGGGTGGATTCGAACCACCATTACCGCTTCCAAAGAGCGGGGTCTTGCCATTAGACGACGGGCCAGTGACCCAATGCTACCAGAACGGTCGATCTCAGTTCAACCCCTGTCAGCCTCACTAACGTTGATCTAGGCCAATTCTACCCCCGGCATGTTAACAAGCGTAAGACCCGACAACACAGGCCAGCCAAGTGAGTCCGTGAGCTCAGAGCATATCATATCAATCTTAGGGAACCCGACAGCATCATCGAAGAGCGCGAATGATGCTGAGCCGCTTCCCGATAACATGGTAACACGCGCACCTGCCTCCGCGAGCCCTGACAGTGAATTCTCTACCGACTCATGAAGAGCAGACACGATCACCTGAAAGTCATTAATCCCTTCACCATCTAGCAAACCTTCCCACGTCACATCGGTCCCTATCGCGGGAAGAGCGAACGACCGTGATTGATCGCGCGACCCAGCCAGAGCGCGGTAAGCATCCTTCGTTGACACATGCACTGGTGGGATAGCGACCGCTATGGGCCTCTGTGGCAAGGGATCAATCTGCTCAATACAGTCGCCCCTACCTGTGCCGATCGCCGTGGTGGAGTCCCCGAGAAAGAACGCAACGTCGGAACCAATTCCACGAGCGATATCATTGAGCATGTTCTTGTCGGTGAAGGCGGTGAGTTTAGCCAAGCACCGGATCACAGCTGCCGCGTCCGAAGACCCTCCGCCGAGTCCCGCTCCAGCCGGAATCAACTTTTTAAGATTGATTTCGACATGTCCGACCTTACCTGTTTGTTCCATGAACGCAGCGGCTGCCCGCCAAGCTAGATTCTCATCATCAGAGCCAAGGTCCGGTCCGTCTAACGACATATAAATCATGGGCTTAGCCAATTTCTCTCCGCTAACGCATTGGCGAAACTTTACCTCGATTTCGTCGAAGACAGAGATGGCCTGAAAGATCGTTGCGACCTCGTGAAACCCGTCATCCCTTCTGGAACCGACTAAAAGAGTGAGGTTTAGCTTGGCTGGTGCCCGCGTCCGAGCAACGCGATTTAGTTCATCCATAACTGACACGCCCCCGGAATACCTTGTCACGCGTCAACTCTGGCCTCCTGCACCTGCTCTTGGGCCGAACCGATATCCCCTAAAGAGAATCCCAACTTCCATGTATACCACAGACCAATCGCAGTGATCGGGATCCAACCACCGAAATGGTAAGCAAACGCGAAGGCTAGCGATTGTGTCTCCGGCACACCGTAAACGGTAGTTAGCGCAAAATTTGCAGACGCATGAAACGTTCCGAAAAAGCCCGGCGCTGAAGGGAGTGCGACACCAAATCCTACTACAGCCTCCGTGAACATCGCAGAAAACCAGCCGGTATCGATGTCAAACGCGAGCATACCCAACCAAAATGAAAGACCGTGCCACATCCAGAAGAAAAACGACCAAGAAAACCCTATTGCTAGTAGCCTCGGATCACGCATGATAGCCATCGACTCTAACAGTCCTTCTAGAAGCCGAAGCGCTCGGAGGCCCCATACCTCAGGAAGGACTCGGGAAGCTATACGAGCACTCGCCATGAATTGTCTTGGAAGGGTCGCCATCAGAACAAGAACAATGAGCACGCCCAGAACAAGTGCCACTGCGCCTTGGAAGATCGCGAGTCCTCCTCCCTCAAACACTGCGGTAACGTCCGGGAAGGACGGAGTGAAGACTGGGATCACCAAGAAAAGAAGTAGAATAACACCGTCCATGAAGCGCTCGACCACTAGACTGCCAAATGCAGCGGTTATGCTGACGGGTTCCAAACGGCTCAGCGCGTAGGGCCGAGCGAACTCCCCTATTCGTGCAGGCAAAATATTATTCGCCATGAAGCCAATTGACACACTAGCAAAACGGGACTGCAGTTGACTCTCAGGAAGCACCGGCAGGAGGAGGATTCTCCAGCGCATTGCCCTAATCACGAAGCCAAAAGTTGCTACTAGAACCGATGCGGAAAGAAGTAGCACGTCACCCTTTGCGATATTCGCGATTACGTCCGCGAAGTCGACGTCTTTCATAACGAACCATAAGAGAAAAACGGTTAGAAAGATGCCAAAGGCCGTTTTACCAGAGTGTTTCACGAAGTACGAGCTCTCCGGATCAGATCCACCATCTCACTCACTGCCCTCTCAATACCGACAAGCACAGAACGCGAGATTATTGAGTGCCCAATATTTAGCTCTTCGAGTTCCGAGATAGCAGCCACCTCAGTCACGTTATCATACGTCAGGCCATGACCCGCATGTACTGCGAGACCTAACGAACGAGCTAGACTTGCTGCTTTCGCGAGCCGCCTAAGCTGCTGCATTCTTTCTGAATTACTGGTGTTTGCATACTCGCCCGTATGCAACTCTATAGCTTCGACACCGAGATCAGCAGACACCCTGATCACATCAGGGTCTGGGTCAACAAAGAGCGACGTTCGAATTCCCTCTTGCTTCAGATGTCTCGTCGCGTCAGCTACCGACTTGAACGCTTCATTGTTGCATAATGCTATGCCACCCTCTGTTGTAACCTCTTCTCGTTTCTCCGGCACAATCGTTACCTGAGTGGGTCGCCACTCACATGCCAATGCCAGCATCTCCTCCACTGCGGCAACTTCCAGATTTACCGGCGTTGTCGCCATCTTCATCAGGAGATCGACATCTCGATCCTGTATGTGCCGCCTATCCTCGCGCAGATGAACTGTTATTCCATCTGCTCCAGCCTCCTCAGTTATTAGGGCTGCGCGCACGGGGTCTGGCTCGTCAGTCATTCTAGCCTGCCGGACAGTCGCAACGTGGTCGACGTTCACATATAATCGCATATCTCTATCCAGTTTCACCGATCGCCACTAGAGAAGTGACGGTTGAAATACTTGTTGAAATTCCTATACACGTCGAGATCTAATTTTAGTCCAAATAACATGAGGCTTACGCGACCTCTAAAATCTTCACTCCGTCTCGTGTGGTGAGCTTACTGAGAACGCGATGAGGCAAACGTGCAGTCAGATGCACATCCAGTGCGTGATCCGATCGCCCAACGACCTCACCCTCTCTAAATACAATGGCTATTGCTTCACCATCAACGACCGGGATGCTGATGACAACACTTGTCAGGCGTCGTCGCATCCGTGTCCTGAGAGTCTCCTTCAATGACTCGAGGGACTCCTCCTCATGAGCGCTCACAAATACCGCTGGTGTTGGCTCTAGGGCGCGGGTACGCCTCTCCAGCGCATCCCGCTCTGCACTGCCAATCCGGTCTATCTTATTAAACACCAGGATCTCATCTTGATCATTGAGCGAGAGTTCTCCGAGCACGTCGAGGGCGACTCCTCTCTGTTCCCCCCAATCGGGACTTGAAGAATCAACAACGTGAAGAAGGACATCCGCCTCACCTGCCTCTTCTAAAGTAGACCGAAACGACGCTACCAAATGATGTGGTAGTTTCCGTATGAAGCCTACAGTATCGGTCATCAGTGTCTGGTAGCCTCCTCCTAGGTCTACGTTTCGAGTTGCTGAGTCAAGCGTAGCGAACAAGCGATCCTCAACGAAAAGATCTGCACCAGACAGAGCTCGGAGAAGAGAAGACTTTCCGACATTGGTGTAGCCCACAAGCGCCACTCGAAATAGACCTTCTCGAGACTTGCGCTGAATCGCTCTGGCCTTGGCTACCTCGCGGAGCTTTCGCTTCAGATCACCGATGCGCGCGCCAATGAGCCTTCGGTCGGTCTCGAGCTGGGTCTCGCCCGGGCCGCGGAGACCAATCCCCCCACGAATTCGCGACAGGTGATTCCACATCCGGCTCAGGCGAGGCAAAAGATACTCTAGCTGAGCAAGCTCTACCTGCATTCGTGCTTCGCTAGACCGCGCGCGTGTGGCGAATATATCAAGAATCAGCTCAGAGCGATCCATCACCCGGACGTTGATGAGCTCTTCGAGGTTCTTACCCTGCGCAGGGCTAAGTTCCTCGTCGAAGATTACCAAGTTAGCGGCCCGCTCCAACACCATTTCACCCAGAAACTTGGCCTTGCCTTTACCCAAATAATATCGTGGATGGGGGGCGTCTAATCTCTGAACCAGCGATCCAACGACCTCTCCACCGGCAGTGTCGGTGAGCCGGGCCAATTCGTGCAGATGTTCATCTGTCACGTCCCGCGCCTCAGACCGACTCGGCACTCCGACGATAATCGCCCTGTCGACTGGCGTTCGCAGATCAATTAGTTGCGTAGGTATCCGATCACCTTTGCCCCTAGGGTAGGAGCCTTAGAAGGGGGCCCATTCAAGAATATCGAAGGTCGAGTCCTCCACACAGACCCGTATCAACCCTTTTTTCGTCGCTCAGCCCACCATCTTAACCGGTCCGCTATGGTCTTCTCGAAGCCAAAAGCGCTAGGCTCGTAGAAGCACTCCCCCTCAACCTGCTCGGGCAGATAGGTCTGATCCGAAACCCCATTCTCTTCCTCCGGGTCATATCGATAACCCTTCCCGTACCCAAGTTCCTTCATGAGAGATGTCGGTGCGTTCCTGATGTGAAGAGGGACTTTTGCCCCCGAGGTCTCTTGGGCTCGAGCACTTACTGTCGCCCACGCTCGGTAGGCACGGTTCGATTTTGGCGCAGTGGCCAGGTAAATGACCGCCTGCGCCAGGGCGAGCTCTCCCTCTGGAGAACCAAGAAATTGATAGGAATCCCTAGCCGCAATGACATGGCCAACGGCCGCTGGGTCCGCAAGTCCGACATCCTCAGTCGCCATCCGGGTTAACCTTCGAGCGATATAAAGAGCATTTTCACCTCCGTCCAACATTCGAGCTAGCCAGTAAAGAGCGGCATCAGGGTCCGACCCACGCACTGATTTGTGAAGAGCAGAAATCAGATCGAAGTGCTCGTCTCCCGCTTTGTCATATGAGGCAAAGCGATGTTGAACTGCTTCTCTAGCAAGGTCGATACTTATCGCTCCGCCATACCCAGCTAGATTGGCGCTAGCCTGAAGAACACCCAAAGCTCGGCGAGCGTCCCCATCAGCCGCCCCAGCAATAAAAGTCAGGGCCTCATCGTCCACGGTCAAAGCCAAATTCTGAAGCCCTCTTTCGTCTTTGATCGCTTGCTCAAGAATCAATTGAACTTCTTTGGCCGACAGTGGCTTGAGGACGTACACAGGTGCGCGGGAAAGAAGTGGGCGCACTACTTCAAATGAGGGGTTTTCTGTTGTGGCTCCAATCAGAACCACTGTGCCCGCCTCCACATGAGGGAGAAAAGCATCCTGTTGAGCCTTGTTAAACCGATGGATCTCGTCGCAGAATAAAATCGTGTGACGCCCGGTAGCCTTTAATCGGTTTCCAGCTTCAGCGATGATTTCTCGAACTCTCGCCACACCCTCTGTCACCGCACTAAACGGAACGAACATGCTCGTGGAGCTCTCCGCGATTAGCCGAGCCAAAGTCGTCTTTCCACTGCCCGGCGGACCCCAAAAAATCATGCTCGCGACCTTACCCTCTTGCAGCATCGCTTGGATCGTCTTTCCCGCTCCAAGAAGGTGTTCTTGACCCCGGAACTCATCTAGCGTCCGCGGACGCATGCGCGCGGCAAGAGGAGCACCAGAGTTTGCAGAACCTCCTTCTGTCTTCACCTCAGACGTTCCGCTCTTCTCTGTAACAGGATTTTTAAATTCATCCGGGAACAGGTCCATATCTCTCACAAGTTGTCGACGTCGGCGTCGAGTTTTAGCGATCGCCGACCCAAGATCTGCTTTACTTCATGAGCTAGAATGGTCTTCTGGTTTCTCTGGGGTTCTTCCAACACGTGTTCAAGCAACTCATTGAGGATTTCACCGAAGACTGGTCCAGGCTTGAGACCCATCCTCTTCAAATCTCCACCATCGATTGCGAGGTCATCGACCTTTAACGGAGGTGAGGTCCTCAATTCCGCTCGCAGCATGTTCCACGAATCAACCACCATCCTCGGATCCTTACTGCCATGACCCGTGCGTGCTGACGCAATCTCGATTCGACTTAATCCACGCATAACCACCCTGCCGTGCCGGCTTAGCCAGCGCCGAAGCACCCTAGGATCCGAATCAGCAGACGGCAGTTCGGTTGCGGACGCAATCCTCGCTACAGCGTCCATGTCCGCGTTTGACAGCCTTAGCCGGACAAGCAGTCTGGCTGCATCTGACTCCGCGACCGGACGCAACAAAGCCGCTAGGCGAAGCTTCGGACGCCCAATGGGAAGCAAATTCACCACAGATATAACGTCATCCCACAACCCTTCACGAAGGGCTCCTATTTCAGGATAAAGAACCTCGATCACCCCCGCCTCTCGGTACAACGATAGCGCTCGCGAAGGACTCGGATCTATCGACAGCACCTTCATTAGTTCGTCTCGGATCCGCTCGGGTGAGAGAGTCTTAAGCCGATGAGCCGACACCACCAGTGACCTCCATGTCACATCCTCAATATGTAGGTCGAATCTTCCAGCGAAACGAAGCGCTCTGAGAATTCGCAGATAATCTTCCTCGAAGCGCTGATCGGCGTCACCTACTGTTCGAAGTCTGCCAGCGCTCAGGTCTTCTTCGCCACCGAACGGGTCGTAGAACTCGTCTCTAAGCGGATGCCATGCAATCGCATTAATCGTGAAGTCACGTCGCGACAGGTCATCTTCAATGCATTCAGCAAACTCCACCAATGCGTGTCGACCGTCGGTCTGCACATCTCGCCGAAAGGTAGTCAACTCGTACATGACACCGTCTCTCGCCAAAACTCCCACGGTGCCATGATCAATACCGACAGGGACAGTCCGGCTGAAGATCTTTCTTACCTGCTGGGGGGTGGCCTTCGTTGCAAGATCCCAGTCGACGGAAGTTCGGCCCATGAGGGTGTCGCGAACCGCTCCCCCTACCGCCCAAGTTTCATAGCCGGCCTCCTCCAGCGTTCGCACGATCCACCGGACCGCACCCGGCGCGATCGGACGAACAGTACTCATCCGGGGAGCACCGCTCCACCATTAATATTGACGACTTCGCCGGTAATGTGCCGAGCCAACTCAGAGCACAAGAACACAATCGGACCAGCCACATCCTTGGCAGTCGCAATCCGACCAATCGGTATTGATCGTTCGATCCGTTCACGCTCGCCTGAGACAAAAGCGCTCGCAGACATTTCCGTATCGATCCAACCTGGTGCGACTGCGTTCACCGTTATTCCTCTGGGTGCGACCTCGATGCAAAGTCCTTTAACCAGGGAAATCATCGCGCCTTTCGTGGCTGCGTAGTCTGCATGGAACGCCTCTCCGCGCTGTGCCGCGGTGCTGCTTACAAGAACGATCCTTCCATGCCGATTGAGACGGGATGCCGCAGCCCGACAGGTGTAGAAGATAGAATTAAGGTTGGTATCGATCGTCCTATTCCAACGATCATTCGAGAGCGTCGCGACAGGCTCTTCTTGGGGCGGCCAGATCCCGTGATTACCCACAAAAATATCGAGTCCTTCAAACTCCTCATCACCCCGCTCGAACAATCTTTCCACTTCCGTTGGATCTGCCAGATCTCCTCCCTGGGCCCAAGCTTGCACCCCAAGCCCCTTGCACTCTGACACCACAGATGCAGCGTCACTCGATCGAGAATGGTAGCTTATCCCCACATTCGCGCCCGCTCCAGCAAGCTGGATGGCAACCTCACGACCCACGCCGCGCGATCCACCAGTCACGATAGCGTTCTTTCCACTAAAGTCGATCAGCGATTTCACTTGGTCACCCCATTTCTAAAGAGTCTAGTCACTCAAGCCTCTCCTAGTGCTGTGTCAACTAAGTCACATACCGCATGCCCAATGAGGAGATGGACTTCCTGCGCACGCGCTATGGAGTCCGTGGGAACTACGATCGGGAGATCAACCTCATCGCGAAGAATGCCACCTCCTCTCCCTAGAAGAGCAATTGTACGGACATGAAGAGTCCTCGCCTGCTGCGCCGCCGCAACGAGGTTAGGGGAAAGTCCGCTCGTTGACAGGAGAATGAGTAAGTCTCCTTTGGACGATAGCGCTTCTATCTGTCTAGCAAAAATCTGTTCATAGCCAAAGTCGTTACCCACTGCTGTCAGAACCGCGGCATCAGTTGTCAGCGCCATTGCCGAGAGTCCACGACGATTTCGCTCGAAACGCACGACGTATTCGGCCGCGAGATGCTGAGCATCCGCAGCAGAGCCACCGTTACCGCA
>DEAT01000028.1:11888-46427 GCA_002348265.1 Gemmatimonadales bacterium UBA2975
AGAGCTTCCATCAGAACAGCGACACTGTCCGCCACGACGCGGCTGTGTTCTTTAAAGTGCTCACTGAGACGGTCTTGCGCTCTCAAGATCTTCTTTCCCCTGCAGACTTGTGTTCCAAGATGACCTTGTCAGTCCACACGTCGTTCATCCGCCAAAAACCTCAACACCCTCGTCCATCACTTTATAGGGAGACGATTCGCTCAAGCGCATCGTCGGGATCTTCTCCCTCGAGAGCTGCCTCGCAAGCGTACGTTAGCCAAGCGTCCGCTAGGAGCACGCTGAACGCGGCAGAACGATCCCTAGACTTAGCAAGAGCCGCTTCAAGAGAAACTCGTGCTGCGTCCCTAAGTCGATCAGGCCTAAATTCTTGCCCACTCTGCATCAAGTCAGCTTCGAGCCGAGCACGCAGTCCTTTTGGGGGGGAAGGATACAGCCCGCCTAGCCAGTTAACCTCGGTCACTTTTTGCTCCAGAGCAAAGATCTCTCACGATATCGGCCCCTGCTATCAGCGCCTCATCAATTTTTGATGCATCCTCAATTCCAGCCTGAGCCATGTGTGGACGCCCTCCTCCCCGGCTGCCGACCACAGACGCCACTTCTCGGATGACTGCATCCGCCCTAATCCCTCGCGAAATCATATCGTCACTGGCGAAAGTAAAGATTGCTCTCTTGTCACCAGGCATCTCAACGGCGAGTGCAGCTATTCCACTCTCACCACCAGCGAGAAACTTGTCTCCCCATTTACGTGCATCATCTAGGTCTCGCACCCGCAATCTGATCCCTCTATACACCACATTGCCGCCGCCAGGAATTTCGATCACCTCTTCAGCAATTATATCCTCTCCACTGCTACCACGAGCTCGAGCTTCATCCAAAAGACCTTCCACCGCAGCCTTGTCGGCAAGTAGTTGCTCTACTCGATTCACCACATTATCTGGCCGCGTCTTAAGCACTGATGCGGTCTCTTCCAGTGCAGCCTCCCGTTCCTGGAAGTAGGAGAAAGCACCCCGACCCGTTAGTGCTTCGATCCGCCTCACCCCAGACGCAACCCCGGATTCACTGATGATCCTGAAAAGCCCTATATCACCAGTTTGAGAGACATGTGCACCGCCGCAGAGCTCCATACTTATGCCTGGCACATCCACTACTCGTACCTCGTCTGCATACTTTTCTCCGAACAAAGCCATTGCACCATCTTTGACAGCATCATCGTATCGCCGCTCAGCAATCTCGACAGGGTGATTTTTCCAGACGGCCTCGTTTACGAAGCGCTCCACTTTTTCTTTTTCTATCTCTGTCATCGGAGCGGTATGAGCAAAGTCAAAACGTAGTCGATCCGGGGCAACGAGAGAGCCTTTCTGGACCACATGACCACCAAGAAGAGACCTAAGCGCCGCATGCAATAGATGGGTCGCAGTATGATTCCGGGTCGTGTCAAATCTTACGTCAGTCGCCACGAAAGCCGTTACTGGGAGGTCGTCTGCCTCCTCGGGAAATATCCCATCGACTTGTCCAAATAGAGCAGTCCCAATGGGAGTCTTCCCGACCCGATCAACCGTGATACTCCAGTTGTTACCGCAGACAACCCCCGTGTCTGAAACCTGTCCTCCACTTTCCACGTAAAATGGATTCTCCTCAAGGACCACCCCGACACCACACTCCATCTTCTTCCATTTCAGCACTGTGGTCTCGACTTCAAGCGATGTGTATCCCACAAAAGTCTGGGATCCATCCTTAACCGGTATCCATCCCTCCAAGTCGTTAAGTCCCCCAATCTCGATGTTACTTGCAACACGATCTGCCCTTGAGCGGGCACGCTGTGTTTCTAGCGCCGCCTGAAACCCCGCCACGTCAACATCAACCTCTCTCTCTTCGGCCAGGAGCTGTGTGAGGTCTAGTGGAAACCCGAACGTGTCATAGAGTTTGAATGCCTCATCACCTGAGATCACCCCTCCTTCGGAGGCAGCTAGCTCGTCAAATCGGGCCAGCCCACCTTCTATAGTCGAGAGAAAGCGTTCTTCCTCCGCTCGCGCTGTCTCCAAAATGTGCTCTCTCCTCTCGGCAAGAGAAGGATAGGCATCTCTCATTGTCTCGATAACAGTCTCCACCACCCCGGCAAGCGTAGGTTCCCGACGGCCCAGAAGCCAAGCATGACGGACTCCTCTACGCAAAATTCGCCTTAGTACATATCCCCGACCCTCATTGGAAGGATGAACACCATCTGAGAGTAGGAAAGCGACCGCGCGAGCATGATCAGCTAATACGCGATAGCTAACACCAGCTTCGGAAGTTGGGTCATACGCCTCACCAACCAATTCGGCTACGCAGTCCAGGAGCGGAATGAAGGCATCCGTGTGATAGTTAGAATCTGCGCCCTGAAGTACCGCAGCAATCCGCTCGAGCCCGGCTCCCGTGTCAACACAGGGAGCAGGCAGGGAGTGAAGGTTTCCCTCTGCATCTCGATCGAATTGCATGAAGACCAGATTCCACAACTCTACGATCGTTCCCGCATCGTTGAGCTCGACGAACTCGTCGGTACTTGAGACAGGCACCGGCTCATCTCTGAGATCGTAATGTAGTTCCGAGCACGGGCCACATGGCCCAGTATCTGCCATCTGCCAAAAATTGTCTTTGTCACCAAGTCGATAGACGCGATCAGCCGGCAATCCGATCTCATTCAACCAGAGATCTGCTGCTTCATCGTCGGAATCATGCACAGTCGCATACAGGCGCTCTGGCTCTAAACCATATACATCCGTGAGAAGCTCAAACGCATACCGAATGGCATCCCTTTTGAAGTAGTCGCCGAATGAGAAGTTGCCCAGCATCTCAAAGAAAGTGTGGTGCCGATTTGTTCGACCAACCTCTTCTAGATCATTATGCTTACCACCCGCACGCACGCACTTCTGCGATGTAGCAGCTCGCTTCACCCCCAGTTCCTCGTGGCCTAGAAACACGTTCTTGAACTGGACCATCCCCGCGTTCGTAAAGAGCAAGGTAGGGTCATCCGCCGGCACCAAGGATGATGACGGCTTTACAGTGTGCTCTCGTTCCTCAAAAAAGGAGAGGAAACGGTTACGAATTTCAGCGGTCTTCATCGGATTGGTCGATTGGAAGCCGTTCACGATGCTGAGTTCATCAGTTCACCGGAACTAGGTGCAGCTAGAGGGCAAAAGATAAGAGCCTAGGACCAATCTGTCGTCCGGATCAGCTTTGCCAACCCCAAACCTCTTCCACGCCGCAGCCTTTCCTAATCCAAAAAGTCGCTTCATTCCTGACTAAGGAATCACTCGTCACCCGTATCCGAGGTTACGGGATCTTCTTCTTGGTCGGCGGCGGAATCTATCTGATCCTCGCTACCTTGATCTTTCACCAAGCCCAAAGCTACCCGCAACTGTGTATCTATCTCTCTGGCTATATCCGGATTTTCTACGAGAAAATGCTTAGAATTTTCTTTGCCCTGCCCTAGTCGCAGATCCCCATAAGAGAACCATGCTCCAGATTTCTGTACGATATCGTGCTCCACGCCAAGATCCACCAGCAACGCGTTGTGACTTACACCCTCATTGTACTGGATATCAAATTCAGCCTGCCGGAATGGAGGCGCGCACTTATTTTTCACCACTTTAACGCGGGTCCGATTTCCAATCACATCCTGCCCATCCTTGATCGCTCCGATGCGCCGGATATCAAGGCGAACCGAAGCGTAAAACTTTAAAGCGCGTCCACCTGATGTTGTTTCAGGACTTCCGAACATCACGCCGACTTTCTCTCGGATCTGGTTCGTAAAGATCACCGAAGTGTGAGAGCGATTTACGGCGCCAGTCAGCTTTCGAAGCGCTTGGCTCATAAGCCGAGCTTGGAGCCCAACGTGGGTGTCGCCCATCTCTCCTTCGATCTCCGCGCGAGGCACGAGAGCCGCTACCGAGTCGATGACTACGACGTCGATAGCGTTACTTCGTATCAGCACCTCTGCTATCTCGAGCGCCTGTTCACCTGTATCAGGTTGCGATACAAGTAGGTTATCGACATCAACTCCGAGTTTACGTGCGTAACCAACATCAAGCGCATGCTCTGCGTCGATGAACGCAGCAATGCCTCCTAATTTTTGCGCACTCGCAATCACCTGAAGACATATCGTAGTTTTACCGGACGATTCTGGACCGTAGATCTCGCTGATCCTACCGCGAGGCATCCCACCTATCCCGATAGCAGCGTCTAGATTGATTGCGCCCGTTGGGATAGCCTCGATCGCGACCGGGCCACCATCCTCCCCCATGCGCATGATCGCACCCTTTCCAAAAGAGCGCTCAATCTGGGTAAGCGCGGTATCTAGCGCTTTTTCTTTATTGTCTGACTTTCTCTCAGTCGCCGCGCCTGCCATCTAACCTCCGTTGCTTGACCGCCTCAATTCGGGCAATGGACTCGAAAATACCGTACCCGAAGATAAAGCGAAAGTCTTTGAAACCTTCGCTCGTTTAAGCGGAAACCTATGCCTAGGTCTTTTGTCCGGAAATGCCGCATCGGAAAAGGTGAAGGGAAATGATCACACGTGCTGGCATCAATAGACCAAATACGGCTGACAAGCTGACCCAGAGATTTTCTACGTCAACAAGAAGACTGAGTAAGACTGAGATGGGCTAGCCTGGTAGGTCTCGCTCATAACGTTGCCAGACCCCCGGATAGATCGGAATAAAAATCACGTCCAGTGGTCGCTGAGCACTTATTACCGCAAACACGGGCACGCCCTGGAACACACCTACCCGAAGAATCTGATCGCAATCAATCGGGAATGTATCATCGGATTTCTGAAAGTCTCCTCCCTCGAAAACTATCACCTCGTCATCAAGGTACCAGAACGAAGAACCAGCATAGCTCCCAGCAAAGGTCATTGCAGGGCCTAATGAACCAACCGGAACCGGTGGCATCCCGACAAGCGTATCTCCTGCTGCGTCAACTTGGATGGACACATTTTGACCGGTTGCAAGACATATTTGGACTGACTCTCCTGACTCAACTGCCAATCCTGAACCCGAAGCACCTATAATGATAGTGTCCGGCGGCGGCGGCGGAATATAAATCGTGTCCGGCTCGCTTCGGTTCATCATCCGAGGACGACAACGAAAACCTGACTCCCTTGGACAGAGTACCGCAGAGAGCGTCAAGCCTAGCTTCGGCCTGTGATATTCGGAGAATTGCCCATCAGTGGGCCAAGGATGGTTGAGCGCAAGCCCTTGAACGCCTACTCGGATACCGTTCAGGTCGATTTGTGCACCCACATTCACATCGAACCCGTTGTGCTCTGCCATCACAATAAGCGTCGACCTCTTTCCAGTTGACACATGGAGACTGGTGCCTGCGAACCAACCGTTGTTCGTCGCAGGAGCATAAAATTCGAGCCCACTTCCACCGGAAAACATCCCTCCGCCATACCCGAGTGAAAAAGTCATGTCGTTTTTGGGCAGAAAACCGCCCTCGTACCCACGCAGGTAAGCAGTCGCCACACCATACAGACTCAAGTTAGTCTCAAGCCCCCGCTTTTCACTGTAACTCTTCCGCAGCCTCTCATCCGGGAAGCCAAGCCTCCCTGGTGCATACCTCACATCCCTTCCGGAAGAGGGGTCAGAAAAAGACGGAGACGTCAGGTACCGACCTCCTACCGCAAAGCCTAGCCCTTGGTCTACCGGTTCCCACAATCGGAGGCGACCGAACACACCCCATATATCGCCTCCTTTGGATTCATCATTTAGCGACTGCACAGTCACACCCGTCTCGGCCCGGTCGAAGATCCCCACGGATGCAGAAAAATCTTTGAAGAACTCGTTACTGGAAGGCCCAAACCCCGAAGGATGACCCGAGTCATCAATCTCAATTCGGCGTCCTATTGAGGACCACAAACCAGAGTACGTAGCAGCTAAATTCAGGTGCGGGAGAACATTGGATACAGGGACGTCCAACAACCCCGAACCATAGCGCTGCGTGCTCGGCATGCTCGGTGTCTGGGCTACACCCATAGAAGATACTGACACAAAAAGGACGGAGAGGGCCGACAGAGTTCTTCCAATCACAGAAGGAAACCCCGACACGCTAAGTATTATTCGACACTACGGTCTTCAATCGCTCGTAATCTCCGAGCAATTGATATGACCCATCCACCGATCATCACGATTACCAGAGCATAAGCCGCAAAAACGTGCCAGTACGGACGAAGGTTCTGCTCGGCAAGCCGGCTCCCTTGAGTCGGCACTCCAGCCGCCTCCTGAGCGAGAGTCACAGCCACCGTTACGGCTAGTCCGGCCAGCGAGAGCATAAGCGAGCGAAGTACGATGTTCATCATATTGTTGTCAGGCTGTAGACCGCGCGCGGAGATCAGCTTCCGCCCGAAGTGCCTCGACCGCATAGCGGAAGAGAAAGAGTCCAAAGAAGAGCAGTGAAAAGACAAGGACACCGAACAAGAGGGTCACCAGCATGTCCCCGGGTAGGGTCGGACCATCGGGTTTGGCTACGACTGGCTCAGGATGTAAGGAGCGAAACCACACTACACTGAGGTGAATGAACGGGATATCCATAGCACCTATGATCGCTACCACTGCAGCAAAACGCTTACCCTTATCGGGGTCTTCCGTTGAGTTCCGAACCATTATATAACCGACGAAGATGAACCACAGCAGCAGTGTTAGCGTCAGTCGAGGTTCCCAGGTCCAATATGTACCCCACGCAATCTTACCCCACAGCGGCCCAGTGGTCAGCACGAGCGTCGCAAAGACTAGCCCTCCCTCTATAGCGCAGAGAGCCGCGCGATCGAGGCGATCATCTCGCAGCCAAAGATACATCCCACTAGCTAGAGCGGCGAAGCCAATCGCCAAAAAGCTCGTCCAAGCCGCTGGCACATGGACATAGAAAATTCTCTGGACGACTCCCTGGTTGACCTCTGTGGAAACCCAGAAAAAACACATCCAGTACAGGGCGATGAGCCCGACGAGGCCCAGGACCGTTAGCACGACCCCTCCTCTTCTCATTCCCGCTGTCGTCATCAATCCTCCACTACATAACGGAACAATACCGCCCCTGCCGCAACTCCTGCCAGCGCGAACGCACCCAGCATCCTGACATTCCCCTCTACTTCGGTGAAAGGCCTTCCGCTTACGAGTGGCATCATAGCCCCCACACCATAAATCACCATCGGCACCATCAAAGGGAAGACCAGCACCGGTAGTAAAGTCTCTCTCAAGTGGGTCCCTGCAGCGACTGCAGCGAACAGAGTCCCGACAGCTACAAATCCTAATGAACCAATTGCAAGCACGAACACGACCCAACCAAAGTTCCGACCGAGATCTATCCCGAAGAACAGACCAAAGACGCCGAGTACCAAAAGAGACACGACATACAAAAGTACGAAATTGGCAATGAGCTTCCCAAGAAATATCGCATCCTTAGGAGCT
Source organism: Gemmatimonadales bacterium UBA2975 (assembly GCA_002348265.1). Taxonomy (GTDB): domain Bacteria; phylum Gemmatimonadota; class Gemmatimonadetes; order Longimicrobiales; family Gaopeijiaceae; genus UBA2589. Next base: position 19,331 of record DEAT01000028.1, read on the forward strand.
GGAGACATGAGTATACCCTGCAATGCGCCATCTTGAGACTCCAAGTGGAACGTCCGGCCAACGCCGAGAAGTCCACCGAAGATAAGGGTCATCCAGATGAGTCCTGTTGCAACTTCATTGGGCCGAACCGTAGTCGTATCAATTGAAAAATTGAACAACACCCCTGTGAGGACCGCGAACGCACACATCGCGCCAATCCTCTCTCTCGACCGGATTTCGAGTACCAAGTCCTTCCGAAGAATTGTCCAAACTTGCGTCAGATAAGTATTCACACCCTACCTTCCACAACAGAGTGGTAATGGCTTTCAAAGTCTTTCCACAAAGCACCCTTGAGACTCCCCTCCCACTCAAAACGGCCGCCCACTTGGATCGCGATTCTCGTCGCCATCTCTAGCCCTTCACGCAGGTTATGCGTGACCATCACCACCGTACGACGTCCGTCCTTTAATTCCTCTAGAACGTCGCGGAGCACTACTGCTGCTGCCGGATCCAGGCCCGAGTAGGGTTCATCTAGCAGGACAACGTCAGGATCGTGCAAAAGAGCCCGCGCTAGGGACGCACGCTGTCGCATACCATGTGACAACTTTCGCACTTCAGATCGGGCTCTCTCACTCAAACCCACCCGCCGTAGCCTAGAGGCGATCCTATCTTCAAGGTCGGAGATCCCGAAGAGTTTTCCGTAAAAGGAAAGATTCTCCTCTACAGTCATTCGGTCGTAAAGGAAACCCTGATGAGAGAGCATCCCAATCCGGTGGCGCCATTCGTATCGAGCAAAGTCCAATTCCTCCCCACAGACACGCACCGAGCCTGTCGTGGGGCGCATCGCGCCAGATAGAATACTCAAGAGCGTGGATTTTCCCGCTCCGTTGGGGCCGACGATCGTCAGGAATTCACCTTCCGACATAGACAAATCGAGAGCACCGACCGCAACAATCGACCCATAATTGCGATGGAGACCTTTCGCTTCAAGCACCAAACGCCCAGAGGACACGCCGATCACAGTGATACTGTTTCAGCCAGAGCGAGCCCACATGCCGAGCAGAAGAGGCTCCCCTTATCATTCGTATAAAAACACGAAGGACACGTGAAACCGTCGCTGAACCCTTTACGAAGCTTTATGATTTCAGCTTCCAACGTTTCGTTGATATTACCGCCGGCCTTCGAGGCTTCATCGGCTTCAAGGGCAGCTAGGGCCTCTGCGGTCAGTTCACTCTTCAGTGAATGATAGTCTCGCTCATCTAGTTTGCCTGCCAGGAAGTCGTACTCGACGTCACGAAGTGAGAGGAGCGCAACCCGCTTCCTGGCTTCAGTCTCAGTCATCTCATCGTCAGCTCGCTCGAGAGATGCGTGTATGCCGTTCACAACTGGCTGCAGTATGAAGAGAACCACAGCAGCTGCTACTAGCGTAACGCCAAGATATAGGGTCATCGCAGAGCGCCTCCCGAACTCAGTGAGCCGCCGCGGTCGCAAGCCCCGCTTTCTCTTCCGCCTTCTCGCGGGCTAGTCGAGCTCTATCCACGCTAGGCCACAGTGCAATGACCGTCCCAAGCGCGATGAAAAGGCAACCTATCCAGATCCAGCTCACTAGGGGTTTAATAAGTACCTGTAGGTCGATCCCTTGGGCACCGGGATCATTACTCAACGCGCCGCCAGTGTCATTCATAGCCGAGAGAATCAGGTACAGATCCTCTGACACGATCGATCGAATACCGACTTCGGTCATCGGCTGTGTATCACGGTTCGTGTATTGACGCTTCTCCGTCGTAAGAATTCCCTTGGGCGTGCCATCTTGGCTCACGGACACTGTCGCTATGGCTTGCCACAGGAGGTTGCGCTCTCCTCTTCCGATCGACATCGAGAGGCCCTCGTAAGTCAGGTCGTAGACGTGACCGAACGGTGATGCTACTGAAACGACGTCACCCGGTTGCACGTTGAACCTCGTGTCTTGGTTATAACCCGCACCGGCAAACCCTATGCACATGAGCACGAACCCAATGTGCACAGTGTAACCACCCCAGCGACGGCGGTTTCGGGTGACTAGATGAAAAAACGCCAGGAGGTGCCCCTCCCTCTCGATTCGGGCACGGGCACGCGTGCCCTTCCAAAACTCCGTTACGATCACTGCAAGTACGAATGCGGATATGCTCCACGTCACCAGTGGGAGTTCATGCCGAGCTCCAAGCCCAAAAAGCACGATTCCGGTTACTACGCCAACTGCAATCGGAATCGTGAAGTTTTTCTGGAGATTCCGCTTACTTGCGCGGCGCCACGCGATTACCGGACCGATTCCCACAAGAGTCAGCAAAACAAGACCAATCGGAAAGTTCACCCTCTCGAAGAAAGGAGGCCCGACCGAAATCTCCTGACCCGTGAAACCTTCAGAAATGAGGGGGAACATCGTTCCCCACATTACGGAAAAAGCTGCGCCGAGCAGTAGAAGGTTGTTGAATAAGAACGCTGACTCACGCGAAAGGAATGACTCAATCTGATTCTCAGATCGAAGTTGAGGCAGTCGGTAAATGATCAGAACAACCGACGCAGCCATGACCGTTCCCATGAAGCCCAAGAATATGTACGCGATCTTGAGTTCTTGAGCGAAAGAGTGCACGGACTCAATGAGGCCCGATCGGGTGAGGAAAGTTGCGAAAATAGTGAGCAGGAAAGTCAGGAGCACCAGTGACATGTTCCATACCTTCAGCATTCCACGGTTTTCCTGAATCTGGACCGAGTGCAGGAAGGCGGTTGCCGTGAGCCACGGCAAGAGCGACGCGTTTTCTACCGGATCCCAAAACCAATAGCCGCCCCATCCCAACTCCTCGTACGCCCATCGCATTCCAAAAACAATGCCGACAGAAAGAAACAGCCAACTCGTGAGGATCCAGCGGCGAGTCAACTGAATCCAGCGTGCGTCTAACCGCCCGTTCAGAAGTGCCGCCACAGCAAAAGCAAAGGGAATCGTAAAGGCTGTGAAGCCCAGATACAGGGTCGGGGGATGAATAGTCATCCAGTAATTCTGGAGCTGTGGATTCAGTCCCCGACCGTCAGCAGGCGTAAAAGCCAGCTTCTCGAAAGGATTCACGTCAGCAAACAGAAGAACAACGATGAAAAATAGTAAGATCGTCTGCAGTACGGCGGTAACGTACGGCATGAACTCGCGGTGCTTCTTTCTGTTCGTTACTACTGTGATCACCGCGAACAAGGCTAGCAGAAGGGCCCAGAAGAGAAGAGAACCTCGCTGGCCAGCCCAAAGGCCGGTGACCTTATAGAAGAGTTCTAGATTCGCATTCGAATAATTTGCAACGTACCAGTACTCGAAGCGATCGCCCAAAAAAGCCGCGCCGACTCCGAGCGATGCTACAAGAAGAAGGACGAACACTATATAAATGCTTCGCTCGGCACTCAAAACGAGATCGCCCCGCAGAGTGCGGCCACCCACATATCCGAAAACCATACCCCAAACCGCTATGGGCAGGGAGATCCAGAGAGCGAACTCCCCTAGGATGGTCACTGACTGGTTCCTGCAAGCTCCTCAGGTGACGCCTCGTAACGACTACCGCACTTGGTCAGGAGGACATTCGCTTCAAAAACGCCGTCGCTCCGCAGCCTTCCCTCGAGCACTACTTCACTTGCATCTGTGAAGGTGTCAGGAAGAGCGTCCCGGTATTCGACCACAAAGGTTGATGCCTCGTCAACAAGATCGCGAACCGTAAATACGTGGAGAAGTTCCCCCTCAACACGCCTGTAGGTGCCAGGTATGACCATACCTCCGACCTTGACGCCAACATCATGGAACGTCGGATCCTCTCCAACTTTCTCGATCAACTCTACCGGCGTCATGTAGTAGACCATGGTTTCGCTGACACCAGTCCATATCAGGTAGGTCACTACGGTAGCAACTCCCACTGAGCCTACCATGAACCGCCCATTCTTTTTCATACGATCCTCTGAGTCTAGCATTCGGAACGTGCCCTAAATCTAGCCTGACCCCCTCATTTCCGAAAAGTCCGGAACGTGTCCTAATTCCAACTAGTCAGCCTCGGTCTCGAGCCCATGCCAGAGTTGCACGCACTGCTCGATCCCAACCCACCATTGCGTCCTGCCTATGAGCGGCATGGTTACCCGGTTCAAAGTGGCTGGCTTCCCCTTGGGCCTGAACGAAGTCCTCGGCAGTCGACCAGATACCAGCCTCCAGGCCCGCTAGGCCCGCAGCACCGAGTGCCGTCGTCTCGACAATCGGGGCACGCCTTACTGGAACACTCGCTACATCCGCCTGAAACTGCATTAGCCAGTCGTTCAGAGATGCACCTCCATCCACTCTGAGCTCTTGAACATCTAACGTAGCATCGCTCTCCATACCCCTAAGCACCTCAGTGGTCCCATACGCCATGGCTTCCAGTGCTGCCCTTACAATGTGGGAAGAGGATGTTCCACGAGTTAGCCCGAATAACGTCCCTCGCGCATCTGGCTCCCAGTGAGGTGCCCCGAGGCCCACAAACCCCGGCACTAAATAGACACCCCCGTTGTCCTGCAATCCCATCGCAATCTGCTCAGATTCCCCCGCATTCGTGATGAAACCGAGTTCGTCACGTAACCACTGAATTGCCGCACCGGCGATGAAGACTGAACCCTCGAGAGCGTAAGCTAAGCCACCCGAGGCATCACACGCTGCCGTAGTTAGAAGTCCATGTTTAGATCGAACGGGCGTATCTCCCGTGTGAAGAAGAAGGAAAGCTCCTGTGCCGTACGTATTCTTGGCAAAACCGGCAGTCCAACAACCTTGACCAAAGAGAGCAGCTTGCTGATCGCCAGCCACACCTTGGATAGGAACCTCGATACCGAGATGGTCTGCCACACTCATACCGAACTCCCCCGAACTGGCTCGAATCTCCGGAAGAAGACCGGCCGGCACACCCAACAAATCAAGAGCCCAGTGATCCCACGATGAGTCATGGAGATTGAATAACAGCGTACGCGAAGCGTTTGTTGGGTCAGTAAGATGTGAGCCACCACTCGTGAGCTTCGCGATCAACCATGAATCCACAGTGCCCGCGGCAAGGAGCCCCTCTTCCGCTTTTCGACGGATTTCTGGGTCCGACTCCAACAACCACGAGATCTTCGTACCAGAGAAATAAGGATCAAGTACAAGCCCTGTTCTGCGGCCGACTTCCTCCTCGTGACCTGCTTCCTTAAGGGAGCGGCACATCGGCGCGGTTCTCCGATCCTGCCACACTATCGCACGATGAACAGGCTCGATGGTTTCCCTATCCCACAAAACAACGGTTTCGCGTTGATTCGCGATTCCGATCGAGCAGACTTTGGCTCCCGACGCATCGGCGACTGCATCACGAGCAACTCTTAGTGTTACCTCCCAGATCTCGTTGGCATCATGCTCGACCCAGCCAGGCCTAGGGAAGTACTGTTTAAATTCGGAGTAGCCACGTCCAAGGACACGGCCATCTGCATCTATGACAAGGCAAGTCGTCCCCGTGGTCCCTTGATCGATTGCCAGAACTGCTGGAACAGTCATGGTCTCAGTCTGAGATTTTTGGCGCGATTACGCCGAAGTCGTAACGGAACCCGATCGCCTCAAGCAGATCGACGAAGGACGCTACAGGAAAACCAATGACTGCATAATAGTCACCATCTACAGACTCCACCAACGAGGCCCCTAGGCCCTGAATTCCATATCCGCCCGCCTTGTCCATTGGTTCGCCCGTCGCTACGTAGGCTGCTGACGTGTTCCGATCGTACGTTCTCATACGAACAGTCGCGGTTGACACTGTACTGATGATCCCATGTGGACCTGCGACTGCAATACCGCTTAGCACCTCGTGTCGGCTACCAGACAGGTCGCTAAGCATATCAATAGCTGCTCCCTCATCTTTAGGCTTTCCGAGAATCGCATCTTTGTGAACAACGATCGTGTCCCCACCGACAACCAGAGCCTCTCTCTCTCTCTCGGCGATGAGACCGGCCTTGGCTCTTGCCAAGCGTTCCACATGCTCTGCGGGTCTTTCCTGCTGCAGGAGAGACTCGTCCACATCGGCAGGCAATATCTCTGGCTCAAGCCCCAGCTGCCTTAGCATATCAGCTCTTCGGGGCGACTGAGAAGCGAGGATCAATCGTAAAGCATCAGATGAATCGGTCATCGCTCCAACACCAGTGTAACCGGGCCATCATTAATAAGGTCTACCTCCATGTCGGCTCCAAACTGACCCGCCTCGACCAATCCAAGGCACCGGGAGCGCAACTCTTCTACGAAGCGCTCATAAAGAGACCGAGCTGTCTCTGGATCAGCAGCGTGGACGAAGCTAGGTCGGCGTCCCTTCCTCGTATCCCCATATAGAGTGAACTGACTGACTACAAGAAGGTCTCCTCTGATATCAGTCAAAGAACGGTTCATCTTGCCTTCGTCGTCTGGAAATACACGCAGACCGACAATCTTGTCGGCCATCCATGACGTGACAGCCGCGTCATCACCGTCTGTGAACCCAACAAGAAGAAGGTGACCACGTTTAGCCCGTCCCACGACCTGACTCTCTACGCGGACCTCAGCCCGACGGATACGCTGAAGGATCACTTTCATTGAACGTCAGTGATACGCACCAGCTCACTCCACTGTGACGGACTTAGCCAGATTCCTTGGCTGGTCGACGTCCGCGCCACGCATTACCGCAATGTGGTAGGCTAATAGCTGCAAGGGAATCGTTGTGAGCACTGGCAGGAGGTGCGGTAAGGTATGCGGCACCTTGATCATGTGATCGACCTTTCCCTGAAGCTCGGGCGCGTCATCCGAGACAACGGCGATAATCTTACCTGATCGCGCTTTCACCTCTTCGACATTGGAGACGACCTTGGAATAAATTGGATCCCTGGGAGCGAGCACAACTACGGGCATATCTTCATCGATGAGAGCTATCGGTCCGTGCTTCATCTCCGCTGCCGGATAACCTTCCGCGTGAATATAACTGACTTCCTTGAGTTTGAGTGCTCCCTCAAGAGCAACTGGGAACTGATAGCCACGGCCCAAATACAGAAAATTCTGGGCATCTTTATAACCCCGAGCCAACTCTCTAATCTCCTCCTCTAGCTTAAGTACCTCTTGGATTTGAGCCGGTAGCATCTGCAAGTGCTGCGCGATCTCATGGCCCCTCGACGCTGACATACTGCGCCGGCGACCCATGAACATTGTGAAGAGCGAAAGGGCCACGAGCTGACTCGTGAAGGCTTTAGTCGACGCCACACCGATCTCCGGACCGGCATGCAGATAGATTCCGAAGTCTGTCTGCCGAGAAATCGTTGATCCCACAGCGTTAACAACGCCCATGGTGGTTGAACCCCGCTGTCCAGCCTCTGTAAGCGCGGCCAAAGTATCGGCAGTCTCACCTGACTGGCTGATCGCTAGGGTCAATGTGCCCTCTTCAAGAACCGGATTTCGATACCGGAACTCAGAGGCGTACTCCACGCTGACCGGTATTTCCGCGAGCTCTTCGAGCATGTACTCCCCAACAAGTCCGGCATGCCAGCTCGTTCCACATGCCGTAATAACTATACGCTCTACTTGAGCTAGTTCACTCTCGTGCTCAAGGATCCCTCCAAGACGTGCATCTCCAGAACCTGGAAGGATACGACCGCGCATAACATCAGCGACGCTTGATGGCTGCTCATAGATCTCCTTAAGCATGAAATGCGGGTATCCACTCTTCTCGATAGAGTCTAGAGCCCATGTGACTTTATGGACTCCCCGCTTCACCTCGTGACCTTCGAGGTGATACGTGCGATATCCCTCCGCAGTTAGAACCGCGCAGTCTCCATCATCCAGATAAACTACATCTCTCGTTACCTCAATAACTGCGGCCGCATCTGAACCGGCTAACATTTCTCCATTATTACCAACTCCGATAAGAATGGGGCTTCCGTATCGTGCGACTACGATCTTCTCGGGATCACGCGACGACACAACCGCAATCCCGTATGCTCCATCAACATTACGCAAGGCGGCCTGGACCGCTTTTTCAAGTGGGGCTCCATCTTCCCAGAGGTAATCGATGAGATGCACTACAACCTCCGTATCCGTCTCGGACCGAAAGGTGTAACCCTCAGACACGAGCTGCTTCCTGATGATATCGGCGTTTTCAATAATCCCATTGTGAACAATGGCGATGTCTCCATCCATCGACGTATGCGGGTGAGCATTTGGCTCATTGGGAGCCCCATGTGTAGCCCATCGCGTATGAGCAATCCCACAGGTTGCCATCTCAGAGGACGCTTCCATCGCATCTTCTAGAACATGAATTTTCCCTGGCTTTTTCAGGACTCGCACACTCTCGCCATTCATCAGTGCGATCCCTGCCGAGTCGTAACCCCGATACTCGAGCCGCTTCAGACCCGCTAGGAGAATCGGGGCTGCCTGATTACAGCCCACGTATCCGACGATACCGCACATGTGAGGTGATCTCCCTTATGGGGTCATTTTGGTCTTAGGAGAAACGGTCGAGTAAACTAGCTGCCCTATCCACAAGCTGCTGCGCTTTCTTCCTAGTGGAAGACTCCGCGATGAGTCGAACTACGGGCTCTGTTCCTGAGGGTCGGATGTGAAGCCAACAACCTTCATTTGGCCAAGCCAGCCGAAGCCCGTCAGACCTGTCTCTCGAATCTCCTCCGACTTCCTGTTCGAGTAACGCATAACCATCTGCGAGCGCTTCATTAGGAAATGAGACCTTTTTCTTAACGATCTCGTAGGTTGGCCAACGACCTACGGCCTGAGCCGGGGTAAGCTTCCCTTCTGCCAAATGCTGAAGTATGAGCGCAGATGCTAAAGAGGCGTCACGTGTGTGATGCAGAGCCGGCAGAATGACCCCCCCGTTTCCTTCCCCTCCGATAACAGCTCCTTGAGCCTGCATCCGTCGGGAGACATTCACTTCTCCCACTGGCGCTCTCACTATTGCAGAGCTAAACGCCTTGGCGACATCCTCCACAACAGCACTCGTCGAGAGGTTTGTGACCACCGTGCCAGGCGTGCGAGAGAGAACGGATGCGCATGCCAGAGCAAGCGTAAGATCCTCCCCCAGCGGTTTTCCTGTCTCGTCCACTATTGAGAGACGATCAACGTCTGGGTCGACCGCAAAGCCAACATGAGCTTCAGATTCCGAGACTAGCTGTCCGAGTTGACCCAAATTCTCCGCAGTGGGTTCAGGATCGCGAGGAAATCGTCCATCGGGATCCATTCCGATACCAATCACCTCGCATCCGAGCCGTTCAAGCAACTCCCTAATCACAGGGCCTCCTGCCCCATGCACACAATCGACAGCTACCCTAAACCTCGCCTGACGAATCATCTCTGTATCAAGCTGGGGAAGCTCCAAGATTGCTTCGAGATGCCTCTGCCACGCTGATGTGTCTTCCTTCACCGAGCCCAGCTCATCCCATGGGGCACGGGGTGGGTCTTTGGTAGCCAGGTAGGAGCGGAACCGGTCCGACCCATCAACATCCAAAAAGATAGCTTCACTCGATACCAGCTTTAGGGCATTCCACTCAGCTGGATTGTGACTGGCCGTGACACCGATGCCACCGATGGCTTTGTGATGCTGAACCGCCAACAGGATCGTCGGTGTAGGCACCACACCAAGATCAATAACGTCGCATCCCACAGACTGTAGCCCCGACATAACCGCTCGTGAAAACATCGGTCCTGACATTCGTGAATCACGACCCAATACCACTGTACGCCCCCCCTCTACTTCTCGGAGGTGCGCGCCAAATGCGGCGCCGATCCCAGCCATCAGCTCTGGGGTCAGAAATTCACCCACACGACCCCGAACGCCTGAGACACTGACCATTAGCCCTTCAGGTAGATGAATCGGCACAGTCCCGAATCCTCTAAATGGTAAGGAATTAAGCGGTTCTTCAAGACCCATCATGGCGCCCCTAAGATTCTCGCGGAGACGGGTGGTGCACGTCAACGTGATTCCCGATCTTGCGCCCTGACAAGGCCACTAGATTTAAAGTTCGGCCATCCAATTTCTACAAGAAACTTTAATGAGCGAAGCCTCTAACGACTTCAGCTTCGGAACAAAAGCTATCCACGCAGGTGTGGAACCCGAACCGATCACAGGTGCGATAATGACGCCGATCTTTCAGACGTCGACGTACGTGCAGCCCGCGGTGGGAGAACCTCTGTCCGGGAGCTACGACTATGGACGCACGGCCAACCCAACCCGTGAGGCGCTTGAGGCCAGCATAGCTGCTTTAGAAAGCGGCTCGTTCGGTGTTGCGTTCGCATCTGGTCTTGCAGCCCTGGAGGCAATCGTAAAGAGGCTTTCAGCAGGAGACCACGTAATAAGTGAGGAAAATACCTACGGAGGCACGACCCGAATGTTCAATCACGTGCTTTCCCGCCTTGGTATCAAGTTCACCTATGTGGACGCGCGCGACTTAGAGGCCGTATCAGCTGCAATCCAGCCTAATACAAAGCTTATTCACGTCGAAACGCCGACAAACCCGATGATGAAGCTATGCGATATCAGGGCTATTTCTGAACTTGCGCACGCTAATGGTGCCCTGCTCTGCGTAGACAACACCTTCGCATCTCCGTTCAACCAGCGACCACTAGAGCTAGGTGCAGATTTCACGATGCACTCCTCGACGAAGTACGTGAACGGGCATTCCGACGTCATCGGTGGCCTGATAGCAGTTCGAGATCCGGCACTGGCAGACGACCTCTACTTTATCCGGAAATCGTCTGGCGCGGTGCCTGGCCCCATGGACTGCTTCCTGACTCTACGAGGCATCAAGACCCTACATGTCCGCATGATCCGCCACAACGAGAATGGTCAGAAAGTCGCTGAATTCCTTGAGATGCACCCAAGGGTCGATCGCGTGCTCTATCCCGGTCTCCCGTCTCACGAACAGTACGATCTAGCGAAACGTCAGATGAACGGTTTTACTGGAATGGTTTCGGTCGACGTCGGCACGCTAGAGCGCACTAAAGCTCTCACTGAGAACCTTAGGATATTCTCCCTGGCGGAGAGCCTCGGTGGTGTGGAGTCACTGGTAAACGTGCCCGCGCTCATGACGCATGGATCAGTACCTGAGGATAGGCGCGAAGCCATGGGTATTACACCGGGCCTAGTGCGCTTCTCAGTTGGCATTGAGGATATCGACGATATCCTCGCAGACCTCGATCGCGTGCTCCAAATATGAACGAGGAAGGTCTCAACAGAGAGGAGACGTTAGATGGATGACGATAAAGATAGGTCACAAGAGAAACCGGAAACACCCGGGGACGAATCCTCAAAAAGAATCCTTCTCGACATTTCGCCGAGCGCTTGGGAGCACCCCGCGGACAAGGCAGCTCTCCAAGCACTAAGGCGGATTCCAATCTTTGACGAAGTGTTGAAGAAGATGTTTGGCTTCTTTGGAGAAAAACCAGTTCGATTAGCCTTTCAGGCTGATGCCGTCAGTGTCTCAAACAAACAGTTTCCGGAAGTATACCGTCTATACAAGGAGGTCCTCCGCACTCTAGACGCTCCGCATGAATATCCTCTCTTCATGTCGCAGACCCCCATGGTGAATGCAGGAGCTTATGGGATGAACAAGCCGTTCATCATACTAAACTCTGGCACACGACTCCTACTGACAGACGAGGAACTCCAGTACGTCATAGCACATGAGATCGCCCACATCATGAGCGACCACGTGCTCTATAAGACTATGACAGTCCTGCTGATCAATCTCGCCAATATGGGCTTCCCCATTGTAGGTGTCACAGCGCGGGCTGTGCTGGTGGGGTTACTAGAGTGGTCACGAAAATCCGAGCTCTCTTGCGACCGGGCTGGGTTACTCGCCATGCAAGATCCTGAAGTCGTAATGAGTGCGATGCTCAAGATGGCGGGAGGACCAACCTCCCAAGACAGAACGGACCTGAACGAGTTCATCGTTCAGGCGGACGAATACCGAGAGAGTGGCGATGTCGCAGACCAAGTCTTTAAAGTCCTCAACGTACTTGGGCGTGCGCATCCATTTCATGTGTTACGGGTCGCCGAGTTACGCGACTGGATCGAATCCGGTGACTACGACCGCATTGTAAGCGGGGAATACGCTCGGCGCGGAGAACCAGATTCCGTGTACGAAGAGGATCTAAGGGCGGCGGCTACTGCTTACGCCGACGACGCAAGAGACTTATTGGATTCCATTACCGGTGCTGCGATGCAAGCCGGCTCAGACTTCCTGAGTGGCTTTCGAAAGTAGTCGGTAATGTGAGCCTAATACTCGGGGAATCAGAGCAGACCGATAGAATTGGTTGGCCCCTTTTCTTTCGTCCGTAGCAGGCTAGACTCCGGAAATGCGCATCCTGATCGTTGGAAACGGTGGGCGTGAACACGCCCTGCTCTGGAAACTTAAACTTGATGCTCCCCACGCCGAGTTCTTTGCAACGCAGCCGAATGGGGGGATGGCACCACTTTGCCAAGGTGTGGAGATCCCGGCAACAGACAAGGAAGCACTGGCTGACTGGGCCACGAAAAACAAGATCGACCTAACGGTCGTGGGCCCAGAAGGACCTCTAGCAGAAGGAATCGTGGACCGGTTCCAAGAACTGGACTTACCTATTTTTGGTCCGACTCAGGCCGCAGCCAGTATCGAATCAAGTAAGGCCTACGCGAAAGATCTAATGCAGAAAGCCAGTATCCCCACAGCCAGGCACCGAACTTTTTCTGAGCAGACGGCGGCGGAGAAATGGGTACATGAGCTCGGCGCACCCATTGTGGTGAAAGCGTCTGGTCTAGCTGCTGGGAAGGGCGCGGTCGTATGCATGACAGTGGAGGCGGCACTCGAAGCGATCCGTTCCATGATGGGAGACATGGCTTTTGGGGAAGCTGGGCAGGAGATCATCATCGAGGACTTCATGGAAGGAGAGGAGATCTCTGTCTTCGCGGTCTGCGACGGCAAGGATTTTGTTCTGCTCCCTCCCTCCCAGGATCATAAACGTGCGGGTGAGGGCGACACCGGGCTGAACACTGGCGGTATGGGTGCGTATGCCCCGGTATCAATAGCGACTAGTGAGGTGATGGAAGAGGCGGCCACGAAGGTCATAGCACCCACGCTGGAAGCTCTCGCAGCCGATGGGGCTCCTTTTCGTGGCCTGCTCTATGCCGGATTAATGAAAACGGAAGATGGACTCAAGGTTGTAGAGTTCAACTGCCGGTTCGGCGACCCTGAAACTCAGGTCGTCTTGCCACTAATGAAGTCCTCGCTCCTTGATTTGTTAGTCGCTGTCGCCCAAGGACGTTCAGTGACCAACATTGTGGTTGAAACTCATTCCGGTTGTGCAGTGGCGACTGTCCTAGCCTCAGGTGGTTACCCAGGCAGTTATGCGAAGGGAAAACCCATTTACCTGCCCACCGAGCTAGACTCAGACGACCTGGTGCTTTTTCACGCTGGGACCGCCGGTACAGCGGATGCCTTGGTCACGTCCGGGGGTCGTGTACTCGCTGTAACGGCCGTGGCTAAGACCTTTGCTGAAGCAGCTGAAGCGAGTCGGGCCGGAGCGAGCCAGATTGGATTTGAGGGGGCTTTTTACCGGGCCGACATCGGCTGGCGTGAACGGGGCCGAGTCGATCTTCCGCCTGAGGGCGAGACGGTTTGAGGAAAACTATTTTTATGTGCAATGCCCGAGCTACCTGAGGCTGAAACGATTGTCCGCGGCCTTAGGCCAAAGGTTACAGGAAAAACGATCGTACGTGCGGAGGTTTTGCGACCTGACATCCTCAGGGAACCCAAACGCAAATTCACTCCTAGACTTCGAGGTCGGGGGATCTGCGGTGTAACGCGACGAGCCAAGAACATTGTTATCGAGCTCGACGATAAGTCAGTAGTCTGGGTGAACCTGGGTATGACCGGGCGTCTTCTCTACTTCCCTTCACTTCCCACTGGACCGGACCGTCCAACCCACGCAACTGTTCGCTTTCGTTTAGAGGGAGGTAGCATCCTCATTTTTGACGACGTCCGTCGCTTTGGAACAGTAGAACACCTAGAGGCCGGTCAACGCCGTCAGCGCTCCGAAGCGATGGGGCCTGAACCTCTGACCGACACGTGGCTTCCCGAACACCTGCTGGAATCTTTATCACGCTCGAGAGCCCCCGCCCGATCCTGGCTTCTTGATCAACGCAGGATCGCAGGGATAGGGAACATATACGCTGCTGAAGCACTCTTTCTTGCCGGAATAGACCCTCGCACCCCCGCTCGTGATATCGACCAGGTGAGAGTTCGGGCGCTTCACCGATCGATCCGGGATGTCCTACAAGAGGCCATCGACGCAGGAGGGACGACAATAAAAGACTATCGAAATGCGGAGGGTGAAATGGGCGAATACGGTCGACAGCTCTACGTTTATGGTCGAGAAGGTTCACCGTGTCATCAATGCGACTCACCGATAGAACGCGTGGTTTTCTCCAATCGCTCTGCCTTCCTCTGTCCAGTATGCCAGCCAAGTCTTTGAGACGAGTCCTAAGTGTCCCTTGGTCGAAGATCAATGTTCAATTCTTTGGCCACATGGGTGCACTCACTGCCACAATCCTATCAATGGCTTGTGCACCGTCGACTCCGGGGGCCGAATTCAACCATCCGATCCCACCGCAGAGCCATGGCTTTGACGCCTTCATGCCTGATGTCGAAAAAGTGGTCTTGGAGAACGGTATGCGGGTCTTAGTCCTTCCACGACAAGGGATCCCCACTGTCTCCTTCGTGATGCAATATGGCATTGGTGGGATTCACGAGCGTCCGGGTGAGACGGGAGTTGCCCACCTTCTTGAACACATGCTATTCAAGGGCTCTGAGACTATCGGTACTACGGATCTCGCTGCAGAACGCGTCCTCTTCGATATGATAGATGAGCTGCACGAGGACATGGTCGCGGCGCATGAGTCCGGCAATCTTGCCGAGGCGGAAAAACTCGAGGATAAAATACATCGCTTAGAGGACCAGGCCCGAGAGTTCGTAGTGGCCAACGAATTCGATCGCATCTTGTCTCAAGCCGGTGCTCGAGGGTTAAATGCAACAACGACATCCGAATCGACAATCTACTTTGTCGAACTTCCGGCTAATCGAGCAGAACTGTTCTTTGCACTAGAAGCAGATCGTATGGCTAACCCAGTGTTTCGCGAATTCTATTCAGAGCGGGACGTGGTGATGGAAGAACGGCGCATGAGAGTCGATGCGAGTCCCCGCGGCACTCTCTACGAACGCCATTTATCGACTGCCTTCGAGGTACACCCCTACGGTCAACCAGTCGTGGGGTTGATGGAAGACCTAAAGACACTCGGACGACGTGACGTAGAGCGCTACTACCAAGATTACTACGGTCCCAACAATGCTGTGCTAGCGGTGGTGGGCAACGTAGAGGCCGATGACGTCGCTGTATGGGCCAGACATTACCTTGGCTCTATTCCAGAGAGACTAGATCCGCCTGCGGTAGAGTCACGAGAGCCAGAGCAGACTGAAGAACGACGGGTCATAATCGAATGGGATGCAGAACCCGCTCTGCGCATAGGGTGGCACGTGCCCGAAGCAACGCACGATGATGCTGTAGCCATCGCCATGCTGTCAGTGATATTGACCGGAGGAAGGACCTCGCGACTCCACCGCCGCCTTGTGACTGAAGAACAAATTGCAGCCTCGGTCTTTTCATCAACGGGACCAGGAAATCGCTTTCCACAGTTATTTCAAGTTGACGTGATCCCCGTACACACCACCTCCATCGAAACCGTCGAGGCTACCATCTACGAAGAGGTCAAACGAATACAGGACGAAGGGCCAAGCGAAGAAGAACTTGAACGAGTGCGCAATCAACTTGAGGCAGGAAGAGTGAGACGTCTTCAGTCCAACCTTGGACTAGCGTTCCAGCTAGCGGACTCCGAGTCACTATTCGGCAATTGGGCTACGACGTTTAAATCAGCCGCGCTTATGACGGAAGTTGATAGTGACGCCGTCAGGCAGGCCGCTCGCAGGTATCTGAGAAGTGAAAATAGAACCGTAGGTATTCTGCAACGTCCAAGCGTGTCACGATGAGAAACCGCCAAGACTCGAGCACCACCGTGTCGCTTCTCATCCTCGCGTACTCATTGTTCGTGATTCTTATCCTTCCTGCCAGTTCCTTAGCCCAGATTGCCCCGCCCACAAACACGGTCCGTTCGGCAATCGAGAGTTTAAGCTTCAAACAGCTCGAGTTTGAGCAGCCAAAAGTTTACCAGGTGAAAATCGATGGGATCGACGTGATTCACCTCGAAGACAGGTCTCTTCCGCTCGTTACGCTCCATGCGTACTTCCGCGGAGGCTACGGACTGTTCGACCGAGCGTCCTACGCTGCTGCCTTGGGGTTACCCGCACTACTGAGATATGGAGGAACAGAAAGCAGGCCAGCATCAGAAGTAGATAAAGAAATCGCACATCACGCCCATCAGCTCACATTCGGTAGCGCAGGAGGGAGCGTCACCTCCTCTCTAAATACCCTGACTGAACATCTCTCGACTGGTCTAGCTCTTTGGGGTGACATGCTTTTTGAGCCCGCATTCGATCAGGTAGAGATCGAGGCTTGGCGAACAAGACAATTAGAGGGAGTGGTTAGGCGCCTAGACGACCCAGCCAGACTAGCGTACTCAGAACTCAATCGTCTTCTCTTTGGTGACCACCCAATCGGGTGGGAGATGGGACCAGATGATCTAGCTCCCGAACGACTTTCAGCAGATGTCTTCCGCGCGCTGCATAAAAAAGTGATCTGCCGCGATAACATAGTCATGGGTATTACAGGTGATATCGGCCAACAGGACCTAGACCAAGCGCTGGAGAACTTGATCAAGAGGATTCCCCGCTGCACGATGTCACTGCCTGAGCCGCCAGCTCCCGACATAAGACAGGCCCAGGGAGTCTTCCTGATCGAGAAGGATCTAGAACAATCGGTAATCGCCATGGCACACCCATCCGACGTTAGGCTCTCGGATGAGCCCGAGTACTTCGCCGCAATGATGGGCAACGCCATCCTAGGCGGCGGCGGCTTCTCCAGTCGTTTGCTGAATCGTGTCCGTACCGAGGAGGGATACTCGTATTCGGCGGCGTCACTGTGGACCACTCCACGCAATCACAAAGGTCTTGTGGGGGCGACGACGCGGACCCGGCCAAGTAATGTAGCGCCCGCCATTGAAGCCATGCTTGAGACTATGTCTATTCTAACCAGGGAGGCTCCAGCGCCGAACGAAGTCGCCACGACAGTCGCACAGATCGTAAACGGGTTCGTATTTAACTTCGAATCACCGAGCGCGATCGTAGCAAGAAGTATGTATTACCTAGCGCAAGACATGCCTTTGGACTGGCTCGAGAGATACTGGGCTGGCGTTCAGGAAGTCACACCTGAGAGCATCCGCTCGGTCTTCGCCGAGCATCTGCACCCGAGCAAGATGACCATACTTGTGGTGGGTGATCCCAACCGGATCGACCTCGAGCAACTAGAGGCGTTCGGACCGATCACCACCATCGAGGTCCGCTAAGGTCGGAGTTCCCAAAAAACAGCCTGACTTATCTAGCACTGACCCCCGGTCATCGAGCAGAACCCCAGTGAATAGCGGCAATGCCCCCCGAAAGCAGATTCCATCCCACCTTGTCGAAGCCGACCGATTCCATCAATGATCCAAGGCCCGCCGGTCCCGGGAACTCGCCCACTGATTTCGGCAGATAGGTATATGCCCAAGGGTGACCCGATACAATCCGACCGATGATAGGAAGAATGTTGTGAAAGTAGAAAAGATATCCCGCACGAACGATCGGGTTTGGTGGTATGGTGAACTCAAGGATCACAAGCCGTCGACCTGGCTTAAGAACCCTATAAAATTCAGCCAGCCCCCCCCCGAGATCGGAAAGGTTGCGCACGCCGAAGCCGACTGTAGCCCCATCGAACACGTCGTCCTCGAATGGTAGGCCCAGCGAATCGCCACAAACAGGCCGGACTACCGCCTCGCCTATCTTCGAACTACCCTGCACCAGCATCGGATGGGCGAAGTCGGATGCTACAACCGCGCCCTTGAAGTCTTCCTCAGAAGCAAGTTCCAGTGAGAGATCATAAGTTCCCGCACAGGCATCCAAGTATGTGCCTCCAGCAGCCGTTTGCCATTGAAGGGCCTTAACTGCCTTTCGCCGCCACAAACGGTCGATATTGAGGCTTAGCACATGGTTCAGCAGGTCATATCGAGGCGCAATCTCCGAAAAAATCTGCTGAACCTGTTTTTCGCGCTCAGCACCTGATCTTGGAGCGGAATCGGAAGTTGATTTCATGACGGGGTTCGCTCGCCCGCGTGGCTTAATGGGTGCGGAAGTACCAACGTATACACGGAGATCAAAGCTAACGTGAGGCGACAAAACCTCTCAACGCTCTTGTGAAAGCTTATCAAATGAGTGTTTTTTTCTGCGTGTGAGTTTTTTTCTGCGTGTGATATGTGAGACCGGAGACTTCTATTGTCTCATCCACCGAAATTTTGGTAGCAAAGTGACTCTGATATGATTCGATCACTACTCTCCCTCTTCACCATCGGCCTGGTGACCATTCTAGGCTTAAGCTTGGTCTTTAGCGTGGTGGGAACCGCGATCGGACTAGCATCCTTTCTGCTCTTCAGGGCGGCACCGGTCCTTTTCGTTGGATGGATCGTCGTGAAAGCTTTTGAAAAGCTTCGTGGACCCTCGGTCCTTTCGGATGCGGATCAACGCTGGATTGAGGGCGACTGAGTGCCAACACGAGACTCGTCGCTGAAGTGACGAGACCGCTAGCCCTCGGCGCAAAGTCGTTGTTCTATGTCTCGACCTACCCTCGAGATGCAGCAATCACACCGAACTAGCTAGCTGCTTTTGAACGGCATCCTTGACTGCATCTAACGCTTTCGCAGCCTCTGATTCCGATGCCGAAACAACCGTCGGAGCGCCGGCATCTCCAGCTTGAGCAACAGCCGCATCAAGCGGGACTCGACCCAGAAAGGGCAACCCCATTTCTAGAGCTAGGGCTTCCCCTCCACCACTCCCGAAGACATCCCCACTCATATTTTCAACAATTCCAAGCACACGAGTATTCACCCTCTCGAACATCTTAATTCCGCGACGTACATCTCCCGTCGCGACCTGCTGCGGCGTAGTGACCATCACGGCCCCGTCGAGATCGATTGTCTGAACTAAAGAAAGTTGCGCATCACCGGTACCCGGCGGCATGTCGACAATCATCATGTCGAGAGATCCCCAGTCCACCTGTTCCAGAAACTGCTTGAGTATCCCGCTTATTAGCGGACCTCGCATGATCGCCGGCTGGTCTTCTTCGAGCAAAAAGCCTAGGCTCATCAAACGCACGCCATGCGCTTCAATCGGATCAATCATCTCTTGGCCCTTTTCACCCGTCACGCTTGGGCGGCGATTGACTCCGAACATCAGCGGGATATTTGGCCCGTAGATATCCGCGTCGACCAATCCCACTCTGTGTCCAGCCTTCGCAAATACCGCTGCTAGATTGGCCGCTACCATGGACTTTCCCACTCCCCCCTTGCCCGAACTCACTGCAATGACCTGAGAAACCTGCGACAACAAACCCGGCTTCGGTGTCGGTGCCGGCACTGATCCCGGCTTCAATCCGCCGCCACCATTTCCTTGTCCTCCAGCGGCCATCTGCGGCAGCTGTACGTTTATCTTTACGTCAGATACACCTTCTAGAGCCTCCACAGTCGAACGAGCCTGCTTTAGGAGATCGCTCGCGTCGTCCGACCCCAGCTGGAATTGAAAACGAACGGAACCTGATTCGTCAGCCTCGAGGTTTTGCACAACACCCGCGGCAACGAGGTCGCGACCCGAACCGGGATCCTTCACGGCCGCTAGAGCGGACGTTACAGAGCGACGAAGATCTTCGGAATTCATTGATGATCCGGAGCGCACGGCTCCATAGACGAAAGCGACTTCAGTGGATGACAAGCATAAGAAAAAGTCAGAGCGGAAAGTTACCCAACAACCAATAAGAAGTTCAATGCAGGCGTACCTTGCTCCTCTGCGAGTGCGACTTAGTCTACGGACCGTTGCGCCTAAGTCATGGGAGCCAGAGATTGAAAGCTCGTTATCTCTTGGCTCGCGCTAAACGCTCACTTAAGTCATTCGTCACCTGCCCCCACTAGCTTGATGAACGGTATCCCCGCCACACCGTCTCCTGTCAATGAACCGATTTTATCATACGCACCCGGAAGCCCTGAGCGTGCTGAGCTAAAGTCAGAATTAATCCGACAGACAGAGCAGGTAGTCGAGATCCCTCTGATCATTGGGGGTCAAGAGGTTCGAACTGGAAACACGATT
Source organism: Gemmatimonadales bacterium UBA2975 (assembly GCA_002348265.1). GTDB lineage: Bacteria > Gemmatimonadota > Gemmatimonadetes > Longimicrobiales > Gaopeijiaceae > UBA2589. The sequence continues at coordinate 39,689 of DEAT01000028.1, forward strand.
GATGTAGTCATGCCGCACAACCATGGGCATGTCCTAGCCAAAGCTCACATGGCCGGGCCGAACGAAGTCCGCCATGCTATCGAAGAAGCCAACAAGGTACATGGTGAGTGGTCGATGATGAGCTGGGAGGACCGAGTTGCCGTTTTCCTGAAGGTTGCTGACCTACTCGCCGGGCCCCGCCGAGCCAAACTGAACGCGGCCACTATGCTAGGGCAGAGCAAGAATGCTTACCAAGCGGAAATCGACTCGGCGTGTGAAATAATTGATTTCTTTCGCTTCGGTGCTCACTTCGCCGAGATCATATACGGGGAACAGCCAATCTCCGATCCCGGCATCTGGAACAGGGCCGAATACAGAGCGCTCGAAGGCTTCGTCTATGCGGTGAGCCCTTTCAACTTCACAGCAATTGCGGCCAACCTGCCGGGAGCTCCGGCAATGATGGGCAACGTTTCGGTCTGGAAGCCATCACACGGCGCACTCTTGTCGAACTACTACCTAATGGAACTCTTTGACGAGGCGGGTCTTCCACCAGGCGTAATCAACTTCGTACCCGGTGACCCGGTGGAGGTCACCAAAGTTGTGATGGATGATCAAACCTTCGCGGGCCTTCACTTCACGGGATCCACTGATGTTTTCCGCAATTTCTGGAAGACCATTGGTAACAACATCAGTACATACCGCTCGTACCCTCGCATAGTAGGCGAGACTGGCGGCAAGGACTTCATAGCAGTTCACCCATCAGCAGATTTGGCAGCAGTGAAAACCGCAATCGTTCGCGGCGCATTCGAATACCAAGGACAAAAATGCAGCGCCGCCTCCCGAGCCTATATCCCTGAGAGCATGTGGGACGCACTGAAGGATCCGCTTATCGCGGAAACCGCATCTCTGAAAATGGGGGACGTTCAGGATTTCTCTAATTTCCTAAACGCAGTCATAGACAGGAAAGCTTATGATAAGATCAAGCGTTATATCGATGATGCAGAGGCGTCCGCAGACGCTGAAGTGATCGTCGGCGGACACTGTGACGCGTCCACAGGATACTTCATTAGTCCTACGATTATCGTCGCGAGAGATCCGGACTACGTGACTATGTGCGATGAGATCTTCGGTCCGGTAATAACGTTATACATTTACCCGGACGAAGAGTGGGAAAAAACACTGGAGTTGGTGGACTCTACCTCACAGTATGCGCTCACGGGAGCGATTTTCGCCAAAGATCGTCGAGTTATCCGTCACGCAACCGACGCTCTCCGCCACTCAGCAGGGAATTTCTACATCAATGACAAGCCAACGGGTGCAGTTGTGGGCCAGCAACCTTTTGGAGGTTCGCGTGGTTCCGGAACCAACGACAAGCCCGGTTCGATGTTTAACCTTCTCCGGTGGGTCAGTTCGCGATCGATTAAAGAAAACTTCGTTCCCGCTACTGAATATCCTTATCCTTTCCTCTCCGACGACTGACAAAGGAAGCAAAGAGTGGTGTTCTTTGCACAAAGGATAGCTACTTAGGTTTATCATCGGACAAACCTCACTGGCTGCACCAGTCAGCCAGATAGCGCCTGCTCAAAGTCTGCGATGAGGTCCGCTGCGGCCTCTAATCCAATACTTAAACGCACGAAACCGTCCGGAATTCCATGAGCTTTCCTTACATCCGGCGTAAGGCTGGCATGCGAGGTGTAGCGGGGTTGAGATACCAGGGTCTCTACACCACCAAGGCTTGGAGCGCACATCCCAAGCTGCAGGTGCTTCATGAAGTCATCAGCAGCTTCCCCGCCACCCTTTAGCACTATGCTTACCATGCCACCGAAGCCACTCATGATTTCCTGAGCTAGCTCATGGTCTGGATGCGATTCCAGACCCGGATAGAGCACTCGCTCGACTTCCGATCTCGACTCGAAAAACCGGGCTACAGCCATTGCGTTTTCGTTGTGACGCTTCATTCGAACGTCAAGCGTTCTAATTCCTCTATCCAATAGCCAAGCAACATGTGGGTCTAGCGAAGGGCCATAGAGGCGAGACATTTTCGTCACCTCGTCGATCACTTCAGATGTACCAGTGACCACTCCTGCGATTATATCGGAATGTCCTCCCAGGTACTTAGTAGCGCTCTGGATTACCACATCAATACCCAGATCAGCTGCCCGGAAGTTAACCGGCGAAGAGAACGTCGCATCGCACACCACGGGGACATCTTTCTCCTTAGCCAGCGCAATGATCGGCCTTGGATCAAGAATGCGAAGTGTAGGATTCACCGGAATCTCTATATAAAGCAAACGTGTCTCGGGAAGCATTGCCTTTTCCCAATCTCCCATATCCGGATCCACAAACGTCGTCTCAATACCTCTTCTCGGAAGTTCCTGACCAAGTAGCGCGTGTGTTGCTCCATAAAGCCCAGATGCCGCTACGATGTGATCTCCGGCCTTGGTCAGGGCGAGTAATGTCATGGCCACAGCAGCCATACCACTACCAAGCACAACGCCTGCCTCCGTACCCTCTATCGCCGCCACTTTCGCACCGACCAGATTTTGATTCGGGTTGTTACCAAAACGAGAATAGAGGAGCTCGCCATCGTCCGGGGTCGCCCAATGGAACGTTGAACTCTGGATGATTGGCGGGACCACTGGCGCACCAGGCACCCGGTCTTCGTGACCGCCGTGGACACTGATCGTTGCTAAGTGGGCTTCTCTTTTATGCTTCGCCATGGCTCCAGTTTGTTCGAGTCTAAATCAAATGTGCAACGAGTTGACTTAACGCATAAACACGTCCGGATTCCGAGCTTCGAAACACTAGACCACGCTCAACTAGAGACTCGAGAGCCATAACCCCGCTCCTATCCGGTGCGATTTGCCCCACTGCATCTGCATTGATTGCTCCCTTCGCCTCCAGTCGGTCCCATACCTGTCGCTCTTGGTCTGAGAACGTCCCGACGAGTAGGAATTGGCTCGGTGCCGTCTCTACTACCGCGGCCAACTTCTGGCGCTGCAGAACCCCCTCTACCTGTAGACGATGAGGTTCTCGAACCCCTCTGAATACGAAGAGCGCGTCCCGTCTTTCGTCTGCCAAGTATTGCTTAAGTAGCTTGGCGACTACCTCGTCCGCGCACGAGTAGTCAATGATTCCTACTTCTGAAAAGTCAATCAGAGAGACTGAGAGTGTGCCTGCGCCCCGCAACTGGGTCTCAATCGCCATTCGCACCGCACGCCCTGTTGGACGAGTGATGAGACTTGAATACAGAGATGTAACACTCCTCTGAAGCACCTCACCGACATCAATGGCAATCGGATCCGGAGCATCAGTCCTCACGGCCCGACCACTGCCGGCAGAATAATACTGATCTGCGCACCTGGAAGAGGTGCCATCCCATCCACCATAGGAAGAGAATCGTCCCACTCAGGTACCTGGGATATCCGTGCTGTGCCGCTCCTTGCGCTGATAAGGCCGTTCCACTTGCTGACTTGTTTGCGAATCTGCTGTAAGCCCTGGCCACGCCCAGGGTCGGCGAAACGCGTAAGTCCGTGTAAGAATGCGGCCTCTAACGCTGTGGAGTCACTCCACCTATCACCGTAGCGCGCAGAGTGCTCGTCCGACAACGATCCCTTGAAACCTCGACCACGGTCCATCACCGAGATTACGATCACGAAACGACCGAGCCTCTTCGCCCAGTTGTAGGCCTGTGCAGCTACCCATCCCGGTCCTTCAGCGTGCTCTATGATGTTCTGGCAAACCTCAGAGAGCATAACAGAGAACGGAATCACACTAGCACTAGGGTAGCCCAGCCTTGATGTGAGCATTGCACCGGCTCTATCCTGAACCCGATCCACGATCTCATGAACATCATGGTTGGTGTTTATAGCTGTGATCTCTAGTAAAACGTCCGATGCTCGCGATGCTATCCCGCTGGGATCCGCGTCGCACTCGAATACTTTCTGCGCGTGAGAATAGAACCCCATGCGATCCAAATACCCTTGCACATCCGGATTGTCGGGTAACTCCATCCGTGGACGCACCCCCAAGGCTTCTCCTGCTACCGAGCCAGCTAACAAAAGACCAAGCATACCGTTGGGATCCACCCACCGCAGATGGCGAGCATCGAACAGTGCACGCTCACCCTGGTATTGGACCACCTCGTCCAGGAATTCGTCGATCGAAGATTGGTCCATTGACCCAGGAACGGGTATGACGTTCAGAGCTTCACCTCGGTTTATAAATTTATGAATGAGTCACCCAAAATATCGCGTGAAGCGTCAGCCAAGCGATTAGTGAGTCCCTCGATCCCCCTGTGACCCACACTTTCCGCAGCAACCCGGTTGGCGACATGAGCAGAAGCGACCGGAGTCATTCCGGCTAAAAGTCGCCCACACATTACAGCACCCCACACATCGCCACACCCTGTCGGATCACCAAGTTGACGCTGCACAGTAACCTCCTCAACGAAGGTCCGCCCGTTTACGCGATAGGCCACGATCACTCCACTGGAACCAAGAGTCACCGACGCAATCCTCGGGCCGGACGAAAGAAGATCCTCAAAACCTCGCGGTCCGTCTGAAGTTTCGGCTAAGAGCCCATACTCCTCTTTGTTCATCTGGACGACATCGAAGCAACTGAGCCACGACCGCCACTCATGAAGTGGCCGAGGCGTCCGTTTCCCATCAGGCTCCGTATGGAGAAAGAGGGAGTGAAGATCAGCATATATCATCCCAGATGAGCGACTTCGATACTCTAGCATCCCATTTAGATCAAGCTCGTGACCGGAGACAAAGTTCACTAGAGTAGCATCACAGCCCTCCAGTGCTTGCACTAGCTCATCGGCTCTCCATCCAGAAACTCCACCCAACAATGTTTCTGTCCGAGTCTCCGAGTCCTTATAAGCGATCTCAACCCGGTTGTTCAGCTCTTGAACCTTCACGAGGTGGGCGTCGCACCGGGGGATATTTGAGAACAGACGCCGGACATCATGGATTACATCTTTCCCCACTCGGGATGCGACTCGAACACTCCAGTTGCTCGGCAATGTTGCAACAGAACCGGCAACAGCATACCCCACCCCACCCCAACCTATATAAGGCTCCCTTCCTACTGGAATGATTCTATCGAAAACCATCGTTCCCACGATTCCGAGAGTGCAAAGAACCTTTTTCACGCCACTTCGTCGCTTACAAACACTCCTGCTGCACCTATTACACCGGCAGTAGTGGGGAGAGAACCTGGCACGATCTTACAGGCATCAACCGCACTCGAGAAGGCGCGATTGCTCAGAGACTCGCGCAACGGATCCAACAAATACTCAGCTGCACGCGACACGCCCCCCACCAATACAATCATCTCGGGATTGAAAAGGTTTACGACATTGGCCAATCCTATACCAAGCAGTTCAGCAGTCTCTTGAATCAGTCGCGCAGAGAGGGCATCCCCGTCGAGAAGAGCGTCATATACAGTCTCAGCAGTTATCCTATTCAGGTCTCCCTCAACCATAGCAGAAAGAACGGATTTGGCCCCAACTGTTAACGCATCGCGAGCTCGCGATGCGATATTAGGACCAGAAGCATAGGCCTCAAGGCAACCCCGATTCCCACAAGCACAAGGGCGACCCTCAAAGTTGATCGTCGTATGTCCCAATTCGAACGCACTTCCGCTCGCTCCACGCATGAGCCGGCCTCTTTCGATGTAGCCGCCACCAATGCCCGTGCCTAGAGTGACACCCACGAGAGACTCCACCCCTTGGGCGGCACCCAGCCACCACTCACCGAACGTGGCACAGTTGGCGTCATTATCGAGGGACGCAGGTAATTTTAATTCACTCGAGATACGAGATCTGATCGGGAAACCATCCCACCCAAGATTGGGAGTAGTAAAGATAAGGCCCTGATCTAAATCCAGAGGCCCCGGACAGCCGATTCCAACTCCAACAAACTCCTTTCTGCAGCCACCCTCTGCTTTGAGGGTCTGCTCTATAACGTCCTCGGCCATGGATGCAATCCTTTTGACTGCATCTTCCGGGCCTCTCTCTGGGTAAGTGGACTCTGAACGGATCGCATTTGGCTTACCACCCGCGACAGGAACAGCGGCCACGACCAGGCTCGTTCCTCCAATATCTATACCTAAAACCCACCGTCCCTTCATAGTATTGGGATCAACCTTCACCAAGGTTTAGAACAGCCAAGAACGCCTCCTGCGGGATATCTACCGTGCCAACCTGTTTCATCCGACGTTTCCCTTCCTTCTGTCTTTCGAGAAGTTTCCGTTTTCGCGAGATGTCACCTCCATAGCACTTTGCGGTCACGTTTTTTCGAAGGGCCTTCACATTCGTTCGTGCAATCACATCGTTGCCGACAGCTGCTTGAAGAGCGACCGCAAACTGCTGGCGAGGAATAAGATCTTTCAGCTTTCTAACCAGGTCACGGCCGTAGTCGTATGACTTGTCTTCGTGAATGATCACGCTGAAAGCATCGACCGGATCGCCATTCACCAAGACATCAAGACGAACCAGCTTGTCCGCTCTATACTCTCTGAATTCATAATCCAGAGCAGCATACCCTCGAGTGCCACTCTTAAGACGATCATAGAAATCAAGGACAATCTCCGATAGCGGCAAATCGAAATCGAGCTCAACCCTCTGAGTATCTAGATAGTTCATACTCTTGAAGACGCCTCTCCGGTCATGACAAAGCTTTTGAACATTCCCTATGTACTCGCTCGGACAAAGAATTCTAGCTGACACGATCGGCTCGGAGATCGACTCGAT
>DEAT01000028.1:46787-81941 GCA_002348265.1 Gemmatimonadales bacterium UBA2975
TCCGAGAGCGTAACGTGGTACTCAACGTTTGGAACTGTAGTAATCAGATCCACATCAAACTCTCTCTCGAGTCGTTCTTGGATGATCTCCATGTGCAGTAGGCCAAGAAAACCACAACGAAATCCGAACCCGAGAGCAATAGACGTCTCAGGCTCGTACTGGAGAGACGCATCGTTGAGGCTTAATCGTTCCAACGCATCCCGCAGATCCTCGTAATCGTCTGAGTCAGTTGGGTACAGACCCGCAAAAACCATGGGCCTCGCTTCTTGATAGCCAGGAAGCAGTTCATCAGACCTTCTATCTGCATCTAGTATAGTGTCGCCTACTTTTGTGTCCGCGACTTCTTTGATAGCCGCTACTACATAGCCAACCTCACCGGGGCCTAATTGTTCTTGAGGGATCCGACCAAGTCGCATGCAACCGACCTCGGTAACTTCATATCGGACATCTGCATTACCAAAGGTGATCCGCATACCCGATCGAAGGTATCCATCGACTACTCGAACCGACGGCACGGCTCCAAGGTACTTGTCATAATAGGAGTCAAAAATTAGAGCTCGGGTAGGTGCCGCATGATCTCCCTTTGGAGCCGGAACTCGCTCGACTACAGCCTCGAGGATATCGGGGATTCCAATCCCTTCCTTAGCACTAGCTAGCAGAATTGATTCTGGATCTACGCCCAGAAGGTCTGCAACCTCACTTCGACGACGCTCAGGCTCTGCTCCTGGGAGATCGATCTTGTTGATAACCGGTATAATCTCTAAATCGGCCTCAAGAGCGAGAAACAGGTTAGAGAGGGTCTGTGCCTGAACTCCTTGGGTTGCGTCTACAACTAAGATCGCTCCCTCGCAGGCAGCAAGAGACCGAGAGACCTCATATGTAAAATCAACGTGTCCCGGCGTATCGATCAGGTTTAGTTCGTACTCGATACCATCGGCTGCCACATACTCCATCCGCACTGCATGGAGCTTGATGGTAATACCCCGTTCACGCTCGAGTTCGTTGTCATCGAGGACTTGATCACGCATTTGTCTCTGGTCGAGCGTACGCGTGCCCTCAAGTAATCGATCAGCAAGGGTAGACTTGCCGTGATCGATATGCGCGACGATGCAGAAGTTACGAATGAGGTGGGTCTGCACGGACTGGGTTATAAATGTTGAACGGGAACGATTGACAGAAGTTGTCAAGTTAACGGGCACCGACGTTGTGACGTACCCGAGTGCCTAGTGAATCGATCAACTAGGCTTGGAAGAAGAGAGACGGGGTACCCGCCAAAGCGGAGCCCCGGTAGCTTCCTTTCCTCCCATGCCTGACATAAAGACCCCCCATTCAACTCGCACTCGCGCGGATCTACTCGACCCTGCTTCGCTGTCACAGCTAGGCGGAATCGAGTTAGTCGCTCGCGAGGTCGTAGAGGGATTTCTAATGGGTCTGCACAGATCTCCACACCGCGGTTTCTCGGCCGAATACGCGGAGTTGAGAGCGTATCAAGCAGGCGACGACCTCCGCTACATCGACTGGCGTATGTTCGGACGATCGGACCGCTACTATGTGAAGCAGTTCGAGGAAGAAACTAGTTTACGGGCTTATCTGCTTGTCGACATCAGTGAGTCTATGGGTTGGAGTTCAAACCCCAACGTCCAAGTGTCTAAGCTTTGGTATGCTAAACATCTAGCGGCCTCGTTGGCACTCATTTTGCTCCGCCAAGGTGACGCCGTAGGAATGGCGGCATTCCATGATCAGGTCGCCAACCGAGTTCGGGTGCGCGGTGGCCGTCGTCAGTTCCACGAGGTTGCCAGACACCTCCAGGATCTTGATGCAAAAGGTGGCACTTCCGCTGAAGGTGCACTACGTGAAATGGCTCTCCGTCTACACCGCCGCGGACTGGTAATTCTCTTTTCGGATCTACTAGTCTCGCGAGAGGAGACACTAAACGCACTTAAGTACCTGCGTCATCACGGGCATGAGGTCTTAGTCTTCCACCTCATCGACCCAGGTGAGCGCGAGTTGCCCGCAGCGTCAGAAGCACGGTTTTACGACCCCGAGACGGACAACGAACTACTGGTAAGTGTCGCTGATATCCGGTCCGAATATCGCGAAGCGGTAAAGGAAGCGCTGCAAGAATGGCGTAGCGATCTATTGCCCCATGGGATAGGCTACGAAGTTACCGACACCGACCTTCCCATGTCCTTAGCACTACGCACCTACCTCCGAAAGCGAGAGCGACTCGGCTGAGGCTACGGAACGGTTTATGGGAACCCTGACTCCACTATTTCTACTCGCGGCCCTATCTGTCGGCATACCGATCTATCTGCACTTATTCCAGCGTCATCAGGCCCGAAGGCTCTCCTTTCCCGCTCTTAGGTACCTTGAGAGAACCGAGCGCGAGCACGCGCGTCAGATCCGTCTCAGACAGTTACTCCTTCTATTGTTTCGCGTTCTTGCTTTACTCCTTCTCACAGGTGCTGGAGCTCGTCTCTTCATCCCATCGCTCAATGGATCACACGCACCTACTGCCACCGTTATCGTCCTAGATAATTCCCTGAGCAGCGGACTGGTAGTCGGTGAGATCCGACTTCTTGATGAGCTCAAAGCCATCGCTTTCAGGACACTCGATGCGGCTTCAGATGAGGACCGATTCTGGGTCATCAGGGCCGGCGAGCCATGGCTACCCTCTATACCAGGTAGTATGGATGCTGCAAGACAGGTAATCGAACAAACCGAAGTGAGCGAGGCTGGTTCGGATTTGAGTTCCGCAATCGAACGAGCGGTTCGCCTCCTAGAGACCTCTAACCTAGAGCACCACGAGATCCATCTCCTTTCCGATCTCCAGAATACAGCATTCAGCATGTCCCGTCCCGCGGTTGCCCAAGGCATACCGGTGGTGACCTGGACAGGGCATAAACCTAAGACCACGAATCGCGCACTTACTTCTGTGGTCGTGGGAGGTGGCCTTACGCCCATAGAAGGACAGAGGTCCTCGGTAACGATCGAGTCGCTAAAGTCCATCTCCGAGGGCGACACAATGCATGTACCCATCCGTCTCGTTCTCAACGAGCGCATCCGTGGTGCAACCTCCCTGCCACCAGGAGCCCAAACAACGATCTCTATTCCTTCATCTGGAACTGGATGGGTCACTGGCTATGCCGATGCTGATCCCGACGACCTCCGGGCTGACGACAGACGCTTTTTCGCATATCAATCACGTCCGGCACCAAAAGTAGCGGCAGTCGGTGATGTGGGTGTCTTTGTAACCGAAGCACTCGCGGTGCTAGGCGAAGCCGAACGCGTGGAGCAGGTGACCGCTACAGAGGCCGACGTGGTCATATCCGCAAATGGTGTCGGGTTGGATCAAGCATATAGATCAGCGGTGATCGTTCCCGCTGCAGACCTTACTCTCATACCTAGCCTTAATAGACGCCTCTCTGACTCGGGGATCCCGTGGCGCTTGGAACACCGCGAAGAAACGGGAGAAACCTCGCTAAAGGGACAAGCACTCCCGGATCCACTCAGGAGTGTTCAGGCAAGTTCGTGGTTCCACCTGACTATTTGGGGAGATCCGCCAGCTCCTCCGAGGGTTATCGCCGAAGTGAATAGTCGCCCATGGGCTGTCGAAGGGATAGACAGCTTTGGAAGACGTTACATGCTCTTAGCTTCGAGCCTAGATGAGAAAGCTACGAGCCTCCCCGTTTCGACCGGCATGCTTCGCTTCGTTGACTGGATAACTAGTGAATGGACAGGATCAAGCGGCCTACTCAATGAATATTTTACAGGATCAACAGTTCCAGTCCCGTCGGCCGCGACACACGTAAGGTTCCCGTCAGGTCGAGAAATCGAAATAGACGGAACCCGCACAGTGCGAGGTACAGGAGAAGCCGGCTTCTATACCTTTGTCAGGCAGGATTCCATCTTATCAATCTTAGCGCTAAACCCACCTTCCTCAGAGTCTTTTCTCGAGCCGATTGAAGCTTCGGATCTTCAGAAGGCAATAGGAAGCAGCGTAATACCTATAGATCGCAAAGAGGCTTGGGACCTGTCGATTTACAGAAAACGACAAGGTCCAGAGCTATGGTGGCCACTGCTTCTTAGCATGTTGCTTCTTCTGGTCGCTGAAGCACTTATGGCAACATCTGGACCGGCCAGCCCCTTGAGTGGCCTTGGTGGGTCCTTCGGGAGAACGGAAAGTGGAGACTAGCCTCCTTCTCAGAGCACTCGAATCTTCTCCTGCGGTCAAGCGTTTAAGTGACTATCTACCGCTGCCAGGAACTAGGCGTGAATTGGGAGGAGCGATTGGTTCTCTAGGCTCTGCAGTCATAGCATCTTTGCATCGGGCACACCCGGGAAAGACGTTCGTGACAATATGCGAATCTCCACACGATGCACTCTCTCTTCAGAACGACCTAGAAGCGCTCCTCGACAATATCGAGCAGATATTTTACTACCCCCAAGAAGAAATACTGCCGTACGAGGATTCCCAACCGCACTTCGCAATCGGAGGCCAGAGGGTTGAAGCTGTCGAGGCTATCCTCTCCGGACGCGCCCGTGTCATCGTCACCTCATCCCGCGCTCTGCAAGAGAGAGTTCCGATACCTGCTCATCTGACCGAACTCCGCTCTACTTACAAGGTCGGCGACCAGTTGCCCTTCGGAAACTTGTCCAAGGCGCTTGAGGGAAGAGGCTTCGAACGCGTTTCCCTGGTCGAGCAAGTAGGGCACTTCGCAGTGCGCGGAGGTATCCTAGATGTCTTCTCTGTATCCGCTGGCGACCCCGTAAGACTGGAATTCTGGGATGACGAGATAGTGTCTATCCGCACCTTTGATGTGACAGACCAACGGTCCAACGGAACCCTTCAGGAAACGCACATACTCCCCGTCGACTTACGACGTCCTAATACCCAAGAAGAAGTGAACGATAACAAATCAGAGTCACTGGTGGAGATACTTCCCTCTGATGCAATTCTTGTTCAGGTCGGCGAGTGGGACATAGACGTGGATTTCAATAAGAGATGGGCCCGAGTCTCTACCCTCTACGACAATCTTGTCGACTCTGGAGCTTCGCCAGAATTACCGAGCAACCTTTTTATTCCTTCAGATACGCTTTCAGATCGGTTAAGTCGATTCTCACGTATCGACTTAACCGAGAGGCGAAGCACCTCTTTGTGTGTCAACTCTGTGGAACCCCCCGAAATCGACCGGGACATGGGGAGGCTGGAAAACTACCTTCAGGAGGGCTCTCACAAAGGATTCGCCAGTATCATATTATGTGAGAATAGTGGTCAGCTCCAACGACTTGAAGAAATCCTTGGAGGCCTCAAACGGATTCCGTCGGGGACGAGCCTTGGGCTCGGTGCCTTAGCAAGCGGATTCGAAATCCTGTGCAGTGACCCTCCGCTTAGAGTTTTAAGTGATCACGAGGTCTTTCGACGCACCCGCCGGGTCCGCCGCAACCGAAAGTTCCGCGGATCTGTCGCAATTGAAAACCTCGCTCAACTGACTCCTGGAGCATTCGTAGTGCATATGGATCACGGAGTGGGACGATTCCAAGGTCTGGAACACATTCATATCGCCAGTCAAGAACTCGAGGTCATGCTTATTGAGTACGCAGCAGGCGATATGCTCAGAGTACCCGTCGCGAAGCTTGACTTAGTAGAACGCTGGGTCGGAGAATCGGAAGATGCAAAGCCGCCGCGTATTCATCGGATTGGCGGGAAACGGTGGAAAACCCTCCGTAAGAAAACAGAGCGGGTGATCGAGGAGATGACCACAGAACTGCTCGAGCTATATGCTAGTCGACAGACAGTAAACGGGCACGCATTCAGTGAAGATACCCGCTGGCAACTCGAAATGGAGTCGGCCTTCCTATATGACGACACACCCGATCAAAGAAAGGCAGCAGAGGCAGTCAAAAAAGACATGGAAGCGCCAAGGCCCATGGATCGACTCGTTTGCGGTGACGTGGGGTATGGAAAGACAGAAATCGCTATCAGGGCAGCCTTCAAGGCGGTCCAAGACGGCAAACAGGTAGCTGTACTAGCACCCACCACTATCCTAGTCGAGCAACACCGACATTCGTTCGGAGAACGCCTCGCTGATTATCCGGTCCGCGTGGGTTCACTGAGTCGCTTTCAGAATGGGAAGCAGCAAAAAAAGGTTTTGGCAGAGCTGGCTGGAGGCGAGACAGACATCGTCATTGGAACACACCGGCTTCTCTCAGAGGATGTAGTCTTTAAGAATCTTGGTCTACTGATAGTCGACGAAGAACAGCGGTTCGGTGTAAAGCACAAAGAAAAGCTGAAGAAACTAAAAAGTTCCATTGACGTCCTGACGCTAAGTGCGACACCAATCCCGCGCACACTCTACCTGTCTTTATCCGGGGTCCGTGACCTGTCGCTGATCCGGACACCGCCCAGAAACCGAATGCCGATCTTTACGAACGTGATCCCGTGGACGGACCAACTTCTTGCAGAGGCGCTGTATCGTGAGCTCGATCGCGGTGGCCAGGCATTCTTCCTACACAACCGAATAGACACAATTTACACGGTGGCCGGGGAGATCCGGGAGCTCATCCCAGAAGCGAGAATCGGTATCGCACATGGTCAGATGGCGGGAGGAGAACTAGATAAAATCATGAGGGATTTTGTCGATGGTGAGATCGACATTCTCGTGTGTTCGTCAATCATCGAGAACGGGCTCGACGTGCCTAACGCCAACACACTAATCGTCGACCGGGCTGACCGGTTCGGTCTCTCACAGCTGTATCAAATTCGAGGTCGTGTGGGGCGCTCTGACCGACGGGCTTACTGTTATTTACTAGTACCAAATGACGTAAACGAAGACGCGGAGAGGCGACTTCGGGTCCTTGAGCAGTATACCGAACTCGGTGCTGGGTACTCGGTGGCCATGCGTGACCTAGAGCTTAGAGGTGCGGGCAACCTTCTGGGAGCAGATCAATCTGGCTTCGCCAGCCAGATCGGACTCGACGCCTATATGCGATTACTGAGGAAGACTGTAAAACGCATAGAAAAAGGGGAAGCCGAGATTGAGTGGCCCGTCCCAGACGTCACAATGGCTGGAGCTGCCTTATTTCCAGACCAATATGTTCCGGATTCTCACCAAAAGCTTCATCTTTACAGACGGCTCTCGAAAGCAGAAACGCAGACCGAGATCGAAGCACTTCGTGATGAGCTCTCTGACCGGTATGGTCGGTTACCGGACGAAGTCAAACGTCTCTTGGACGCAGCCGAGATCCGCACCCTAGGTAAGCTTCTCGGACTGGAGAGGGTTATCGTTCGAGAGGATTGGGCGCGCCTCTCATTCAGAGAAGGGGTAGTGCCCAAGATAGCGAATCTTGAAGGACCTATGAGAGAAAGACAGGTCAGTATGGAAGTGCTCCGAGTGCATCCACTGTCTATTAAGCTAACCCGAGAGGGGTTTGAGCCGATGATAGAAGTAGTCGTCTTAGCGCTATCGGCACTTTGCGCCTCAAGAGATAAGGCGGCATGAGTTTTCACGACGGTACGCAGAACTGGAATCACGAATGAATCGAAAAACAATCCTGGTCCTGACAGTGGGAGTCCTGACAATCAGTTGCTCGGGCGAGCAGAATACCGATGGGCTAGTAGCAATCGTAGATAACTATACGCTGAGCATAGACGACGCTGTCGACCTACTAGTTGATGAAGAACGGCTTGCAGCTGATGCCGGCGTCGTCAAAGCAGTGGCCGAGCTATGGTTAAACTACACCCTCCTCGCCGAAGCGACCGCGACCGACTCTACATTTTCTATGCTCGACTTCGAGCCACTGGTCATGCGGCAGGCACAGCAGGTGATGGTCTTCCAACTGCGAGACTCAGTGATCCAAGTAGACACCTTTATGACAGAAGAGGAACTCCGGCAGCTCTACGAGACCGAAGAGCCAGCGCTTGAGATGCGGGCAAGGCACATAATGTTCCAACTGCCCATCGGAGCTACGCAAGTCCAAAGAGACAGCGTCGCAGCAGCGCTATCCGGGATCCGAGATCGAGTCCTTAGAGGAGAAAATTTCTCAGGACTGGCACAAGAACTCAGCCAAGATCCGGGGACAGCATTGAACGGAGGTGACCTAGGACCATTTGGCCGTGGCGATATGGTGGCCCCATTCGAGGAGGCAGTGCTGGCCTTACAGCCAGGTGAGATCAGCGAGGTAGTAGAAACACCAATGGGACTCCACATTATCCGCCTAGAAGAGCGCCGCTTCAGGGCATTCGAAGAAGCAGCAACTCTATACCGGAGTCAGGTACAAGCAAGGACTGTACAGGAGGCAGAATCGGTCTTCGTGGCCAGTCTGTACGACCGGGCTGCGCCTATGATTGTCGAAGGCGCAATCGAAATCGTCCGAGAGTTGGCTGAGAACCCAAGCTCTTCACTATCGGGGCGCGCCACACGGCGCCCTGTTATTGAGTGGAACGGGGGTTCCGTATCCGTGGGAGACATGAAAACACTTATACAACTGGAGTCACCGACACTCCCGATGCAGCTTTCGGAAAGTTCCGACGATCAGTTGATCGAATTTCTTCGCAGCCTAGCACGGCGTGACCTGCTCATCCGTGAGGCGGAATCTGAGGGGCTACGGCCGGCCAGAGACAGTGTAGAGGCTATGATAAAAGAAGCGGGTATCCAGCTCCGTAATGCCGCGCGTGTGCTCGGCTTCTTAGACCTCGACCAAGCTCCAGGAGAGGCTTTAGAGATCGCTGTCGCCCGGGCAGTAGAAAATGCTTTGGTGGATAATCTTTCGGGGGCAACACAGATCGTTCCCCTAGGCCTTGTAGGTTTCCAACTGCGCGAAGGTAGTTCGAGCGAAGTATTCGACGAAGGAGTAGGCCAAGTGGTACTCGATGTCGCTCAGATAAGAGCTGCTCGGCAACTCTCTCCCGTGGAGGAAACCCTTACCACGCTCACTACAATCGACACAATCCGATGATAGCAGGAACCCACCAATTGTCGAGGGTTACGAGACTTGATGATGAAACGTAACGTCCTAGTAGCCGCACTAATCCTTCTCTTTCCGCGAGCAGGCCAAGCCCAGCTGCAAGACCTAGATGTCGTCGACCGTCTAGTCGCGGTAGTTGGAGACTCAGCAATCGTCCAGACTCAGGTCCAGGAAGAGATTCAGAGAATGCAGCTTGGAGGTGCACCGGTTCCGAACCCGGGTACCGCCGACTACGACGACCTTTTCGAGCAGATTCTTAATCGCTTCATCGACCGTTTACTCGTTCTTCAAGCGGCCGCAAACGACTCACTTTTGCAAGTTAGCGAGGAGGCCATCAACGAACGAGTCACCGAGCAAATCACTCAACTCACGACTCAGTTCGGAGGGCAAACCCAATTACAGGAAGCACTCTCCGCAGAGGCACTAACACTAACAGAGTACAGAGATATCCTCAGTAACGAGCAGCGCGTTAGACAGATAGAACAACTGTTCTATCAGTCCCGCCTCCGTGAAGCGCAACCAGTCGAAGTTTCGGAAGAGGATTTACTCGAGCGGTTTCAGGAAGCCCGGGGCCAACTAGAGCAGCGGCCGAGGCTAATTACAATACGACAGGTGGTGGTCCAGCCCGTGGCGACTGATGCCGCGGTAGACACAGCCCGTTCATTAGCAGAAGACCTTTTGGCGAGGGTCAGAGCGGGAGAAGACTTCGCAGAGCTCGCAATCCAATACAGTGGAGACCCTGGGAGTGCAGCGCTTGGGGGGGATCTGGGTTGGTTCCGACGTGGGCGAATGGTGCGCGAGTTTGAGGAGACAGCATTCAACCTGCTCGACGGTCAAATCAGTGATGTCGTCGAAAGCGATTTCGGGTTCCACATCATCAAGGTAGAGAGAATGCGGCCCGGAGAGCGGAATGCACGGCACATCCTAATCATTCCACAAAAGACGGAAGAAGACCTCGCTCTGGCGCGCGAGACAGCTATGTCTGTTAGGCAACAGGCAGAATCAGGGACGCCCATGATCGAACTGTACGAAGAGTTTTCAGATCCAGCAGCCCCTGACTCAATCACGCTCGCCTTTGAGCAACTCGATGAGCTTCCTCCGGCGTACGGGATGCTTCGCACAGCAAATCAGAGTGACCTGGTAGGCCCCCTTGAGTATCAACTTCCGAATGGAGAGACGCGCTACGCCGTAGTCTCGGTAACCGAGGTGAGAGAAGCTGGGGCTTACACCTTTGAAGATCTAAAAGCCCAGCTCGCAGCACAGTTGCAACAGGAGCGGCAGATCGAGAGCATCATGCGTGAGCTTCGAGCGCGAACGCATATCGACATCCGCATGTAGGTGGGCGTTCGTCTCGCCCTCACACCGGGGGACCCACGTGGGATCGGTCCGGAAGTAGCTCGCAAGGGTCTCGATCACCTTAGCAAAACACTACCCGACGCCGACATCGCTGTATTTGGACCCAACGGACCATTACCCCCCGAAGCTCTAGAGGCCTTCCAGTCACAGGGACAAGAAAGACCAAGGGACGGGGTATGGGCCGCCGATATAGCAGCCTCCTCAATCGAAAGTGCAGTCGAAGCAGCCTTGGCGGGTGAGATCCAAGGGATCATAACTGGTCCACTTCACAAGCCCTCCTTGAGGCTCAGTGGCAGAGTTTTCCCCGGACAGACCGAGATGATCGCCTCACTGGCAAATTCCGGTCAAGTAGGCATGCTGATGGCGGCAGAGTCCACGCGACTTGGAACACCGCTCCGCGTGCTACTTGGAACGACACACATTCGACTCCGTTCGGTCCCGGACACGGTAACCACCGCCCTCCTGGTCCAACAGTCGACCCTGCTGCACACCGCATTAGTAGATGATTGGGCGATCACTGATCCTAGCCTGGGCATGTGTGCCCTAAATCCACATGCTTCAGACGGAGGCCTCTTCGGTGACGAGGAGGAGTACATCTATGGTCCGGCGCTAGAGTCTCTAAACGCTTCTGGAGTGAACGTCACAGGTCCACTGCCTGCCGAT
The DNA here is from genome assembly GCA_002348265.1 of Gemmatimonadales bacterium UBA2975. Lineage (GTDB taxonomy): Bacteria > Gemmatimonadota > Gemmatimonadetes > Longimicrobiales > Gaopeijiaceae > UBA2589. The sequence goes on from DEAT01000028.1 coordinate 57,774, forward strand.
ACAGTCTTTATGCGCGCTCTGTCTGGAGAGTTCGATGCCGTGATAGCTCCATACCACGACGTAGGGATGGCAGCCTTCAAGACGGTCTCCTTCGGAACCGGGGTCAATGTGACACTCGGATTACCGTTCATCAGAACATCACCAGACCATGGGACAGCATTCGATATTGCGGGCTCTGATGAAGCTGACCCTACCTCAATGATCAAAGCCCTAACCCTTGCTCATCGCCTTGCAAACAATCGCTTTGACACCCCACCCGCTGATGTCTAAGCTTTGTCCCCGGAGAATGGTTAAGCCTTTTCGCCACCCAATCCGGTGATCAAACTCACCCGTGTATCGAAAGAGTATCCGCATCGAGGGTACGCTCTCCGCGATGTCTCTTTGCGTGTGAACAAGGGTGAGTTCGCCTTCCTCACTGGACACTCCGGATCGGGCAAGTCCACTACGATGCGGCTCATCCACATGTCGGACCGTCCTAGCTCTGGGGAAATCAACGTAGATGGATACTCTTCCGATCACATCACGCAACGAGATCTCTGGAAGGTTCGTCGCCTCGTTGGAATGGTATTTCAGGACTTTCGACTCCTTCCCGGCCGAACCGCGCTCGAGAATGTAGCCTTCGCACTCGAAGTCACAGGAACACCCCGAAAGGCGATCCCGGCAAGAGCAAACCTACTTCTGGCCCAAGTCGGTTTCGCCCCCAAAAAAGATGCACTGGTGGAACAATTGTCCGGTGGGGAACGTCAACGCGTAGCCATCGCTCGAGCCCTCGCAAACGAACCGGACATCCTCCTTGCCGACGAGCCTACAGGAAACTTAGACGACCAAGCGACCAGTGAAATCCTCGACTTGTTTTGGGACATCAACGCAAAAGGAATGGCCGTGCTTATGGCCACACACGATCTAGAGCTAGTAGGACGCCACCCTAATGCCCGCATAATTGAGCTCGATCAAGGGAGACTCGTATCTGACTCGAATATCATGCAAGCCGGGACCCACTGATGTATGCCATCCGTGAGGCAGTGGCTGCGTTTAGGCGCGCGCCTATCCTGACGGCTCTGTCTGCCGGCATGGTCGGGTTAGCGCTGTATGTGGTGGGACTGTTTTCGCTTGCGACGTACAACCTCCAAATCGCTCTGGCGGCCATCGAAGAGCGCGTTGAGATAGTCGTCTACATCCGTGATAACACTCGCCAAAGCGAGATTGACCTATTTCTCACGGAAATCATGGATTTCCAAGAAGTTTCAAGTACAAAACTGATCTCAAAAATGGATGCCTTGGAGCGTGCTCAGCGCGATCTTCCGGAGTTTGGACAGCTATTTTTGGACTCCGAGGTAAATCCCCTCCCACAATCAATCGAAATAGCGCTACATCCAGGAAATCGAACACCGGAGGCCATAGCGAAAGTCGTAAAAGCCGCTCAAGGCTATACATTCGTTGAGGATGCCCTTTACGGTGAAGAATGGGTCGATCGGCTCTTCGCCCTAAGAAGGGTCGGCTTGGCCACAACAACGGCTGCAGGTGCGGCGTTGGCAATGGTTGCAGCTCTAATCATTGGGGCAGCGCTGAGAATTGCAGTCTTTGCAAGACGTGAAGAGATTTACGTTATGAGGCTGGTAGGGGCACGGAACGGATTCATCAGGAGCCCATTCCTACTTGAAGGAGCCCTCGCGGGACTCACAGGTGGTATACTTGCGTTAGGGCTCACATACGGTAGCTACAGGGGTGTCTCTACTTACATGTTAGATGTCGCTTGGATCCCCTTCAGTTGGGTAGGGATAGGACTAACAGCCGGATTACTGTTCGGTACGATTTCAAGCGCCGTGGCAATTCATCGCCATCTGAAGAAGGTTTGATGGTGAGACCCGCATGCCTCATCAGTGTGGTGATAGCTCTGACGCTGACCACACCAGCTTCCGGGCAAAACGTAAACGTCAATAGGGAGATCCAGCAAAGTCAGAGGCGCCTCGAGCAGATCCGTGAGGAACGGAGCCGTTTACAACGCGACCTAGGAGAGGTTCAAAACAGAGTTAGAGACGCAGCCGCTGAACTAGGTAATCTCGAACGTCGGTTGAGTGCAACCCGGTCAGCCCTAGCCGAGGTAGAATTCCAGTCTGAAGCCACAACCGAACAGGTCGTTGGAGCCACACGCGACCTAGTTATGTCTCAGGAGCAACTCGCGACTCGCAAAGCGATTCTAGCTCGGAGGCTAAGAGATATATACAAAATGGGTCCGACGCATACGATACAGGTGTTTTTGGGCGCACGTTCCTTCACAGACGTTCTAACCCGATATCGTTACCTTCAACGGATTGCGGCTTTCGATCAAAGCTTGGTTGAGCGCGTCCGCAAACTAGAGGCCGACCTGACCAGACAAAACGATGTGCTCCGGGAGAGGATGTCGGTTCTCGGCACCTTGCGTCAGGACCGACTTACAGAGGTCGCCCAGTTACGCTCGGTAGAGCAGGAACACCAATCGGCCATTCAGAAGTATCGAACCAGAGAACAAATGGCTTCGACGAGACTGGAAGAACTGAGTGCAGACGCAAGCAGGATGACGACCCTAATCGACGCACTCGAAGAACGTCGCAGAGATTTGGAATCCCGAAGTGACGCCACTCTCTCATCCGAGGATGTGGGTTCTCTGGAGTGGCCGGTCGACGGAGAGCTCATATATGAGTTCGGACGCGACAGGCGACCGAACGGGACTGTCATCCGGTGGAACGGAATCGGGATCAGAGCTCGCACTGGCACCCCCGTCGAAGCTGTGAGAAGAGGAACAGTTGCCTATGCGGGCCCATTCGAGGGCTATGGGCCAACGGTTATGCTTTCACACGGAAACGGCTTCTATACGCTATACCTGTATCTGGACGAGATCAGTGTGGTCGAAGGACGAGAGGTGATGGAAAACGACGTAGTAGGCACTGTGGGTGGGGCTGATACCCCGGAAGGTTCACATCTGGAGTTTCAGGTTCGAGCACCCATGGAAGAGGGATCATCACCCCAGGCACAAGACCCTCTGATATGGCTCCGAGGCCGCTAGCATCGATTATGGGATTACATGATATCGTTGGCCATGAAAAACTGCGCACTTCGATCTTTCGTGCATATGAGTCAGGAAAGCTACCGGCCGCACTACTGCTTCACGGACCACGTGGAATCGGAAAACAAAGACTTGCCCTATGGATCGCTCAACTGACCGTATGCACTGGGACTGCCACTGAAAGGCCGTGCGATAGTTGTGGCCCGTGCCGGATGGTTCGCTCGCTGGAGCATCCAGATGTCCACTGGTACTTCCCCCTCCCGCGACCCAAGGTATCAAGTAAAGAGAAGTTGGCTGAAGCGCTGGAAGCGGCTCGGTTTCAAGAACTTTCTGAATACCGTGTCCAAAGTCTCGTTCCAAGCTGGTGGGATGACGTCCGCGGACTTTATCTGGGTACGATCACAAATCTCAGAAACCAGGCCACCAAAAGACCCAGCATGGCCAAAGGCCCTGTCTTCATTGTCGGTCAGGCAGAATTGCTCGTGCCTCAAGCGGCGAGTCCTGAAGCAGCGAACGCTCTTCTAAAGCTTCTCGAAGAGCCCCCAGGACAAGCACGTTTTATCCTTACGAGCAGCGAACCTGGCATGCTTTTGCCCACTATCAAATCGCGAACGGTTCCATTGCATGTACCCGCCTTGTCCCGCGAGATGGTGTACGCTTTTCTAAAAGACCACTTCAGTGTTGACGAAAGAACAGGAAAGTGGGCAGCGCAGTTAAGCCAGGGCTCTCCTGGTCGCGCAATGGCATTTCTTCCGGATGAAGGTGAGCTAGGTCCTCTAGAAGATCTTCGCAGGCGTGCATTCGATATAGTGATGGGTGCCACAACGCAAAACCGGGGCCCGGGATATCGACTCGCGGCATCGTTCCCTTCGACTCGGGCACGCCAGCTAATCGATCTTTTCACATTAGTAGAGGTGTGGCTTCGCGATCTTGCAGCCGCAACAGCTGGTGCCGATAAGCTTATAATCAATTACGACGCTCTAGCCCGCTTGAAAAAGCACGCCAATGAAGCTGGGATCCTGCCGTCTCGAGTTCCCTCCGCTTTTGCTGCTGTCGAACACGCCCGCGAGCTAGCTCGTGGGAATGTGAATCCTCAACTGGTCGTAAGCGGACTTGTACGTGATCTTCGGCAAGTTCTGCTCGACTCCTCCATTCCCACCGCCGCAGGATCTAGCCGATGAGAACACGCCCGGACGGCCTGACGCATCTAGATGCCGAAGGACGACCTCAGATGGTGGATGTGACCGCTAAGGACGACTCGAGGAGGACAGCCGTCGCCGAGGGACGGATCGTGATGAAAGCAGAAACCCTCAAGTGCATCATGGAGGGGCGCACAGAAAAAGGTGATCCCGTCCAGCTAGCCCAGCTTGCAGGTATCATGGGTGGCAAAAAGACGGCTGACCTCATTCCTCTTTGTCACGCACTCCCAGGAGCGTCCATAGAAGTTGAGTTAGACGCAGCTTTGGATCTTCCAGGCTTCCGGGCCCGAGCATCCGCGAAGTACACAGGTAAGACGGGTGTTGAGATGGAAGCCCTCACCGCAGTGAGCATAGCGCTGCTGACGGTCTATGACATGGTGAAAGCTGTCGACCGCGGAATGTACATAGAGGGAATCCGACTTATAAGCAAAAAGGGTGGCGCGTCAGGATCGTGGAGTTCGGATTGAAGTCATACCCTCTTCCCAGAGAGAGCGGACATGAGTGCAGCTAACGATTAAGTAGGATCGGCACAGTGAGGCGCATACCCACTCTTAAATAGCGAGGCCGTACACCTGGGTTGGCTGCCTGCAGGTCTCGAACTGAAATGCCGTATTTCACGGAAATGTGAGACAACGTTTCACCCTGCCCCACCGAGTGTTCGACCACAGTCATCCGCTCTCCCTCCGGAATCGCAGCATAATTCAGAGCGAAGATCTCTCCCTGCCCCTCGGGAACACGGAGTTCATATATCTCTCCTGGAGGCGTAAATCCGCGGAAAAGCTCTGGATTTAACCATCGAATCTCGTCTTCCTCACTTTCTGCAGCTTGCGCGAGGACATCTAAAGTCGTTGCCTCGGGGACGTTCACAGCAGTATACCGAAAAGGGAGGCCGGGCTCTGGAGGCTCGTAGCCATGACCTTCTAAGTCTTGAGCAACGATAATCGCACCCACCAACTTGGGCACGAACTCCCGAGTTTCCCGCGGCCAGTGCCGCCGAAGGGCCCAAAACAGTGAATCGGACGGGTGCTCGAGCCTAGCATTCTGTCGGAGAATTCGTTGTGCTCGATTCGGCCCTCCGTTGTATGCCGCGAGGGCTAGAAACCAGGACTCGAATCTCCGATACAATGAGCTAAGATAGTCGGCCGCAGCGTCAGTTGACTTGAACGGGTTACGTCGCTCATCAACGAAGGCAGCTACAGTCATTCCATGCTCACGAGCCGTACCCGGCATGAACTGCCACATCCCCACGGCGCTTGCATAACTTCGTGCTCGGGGGTTGTAGCCACTCTCTATAAGTGGAAGGTATCTCAGCGACTCCGGGAGATCTCTTGCAGCGAGAACCGAGTCGACCATCTCCTCGAAAATACTCATGCGGTGAAGAAACTCAGGGAACCACGGCCTCGCTGCATTTTCCCAATACTGGATCCAATCGTCTACAGCTTCCCGAAACTCAGGATCTCGCATAACTGGTGACGCGAGTAATTCATCGACTCTTCCGGTTGACGTGGGAGGAGTCATAAATACCCCGTGCAACGGCTCGAACCGCACAGTCTTTGGCCGCAACTCCACATCTGGTTCCGGAAAGAGAACTGCATTGGTGGTCTCTCTACTCCCGACCAACGAGCAACCCGAACCGACCAGCAATAGTACTAGGCCTCCAAAGCGAGAACCCCTGGAAACTAAGAGATCCATTGGAGAGCTTCCCTGATACTAACCGTGGTAATTCGGTGCCTCGCGGGTGATCGTAACATCGTGAGGGTGAGATTCTCTGAGCCCCCCCATGGTAACCCTATTAAATCGCGATTCTGTCCTTAACTCATTGATAGAACCGACCCCGCAATAACCCATACCCGCTCGCAGTCCGCCTACTAGCTGGTAAATGGTGTCAGAAACCGGCCCCTTGTACGGCACACGCGCTTCAATCCCCTCGGGTACCAGCTTACGTTTGTCTCTAGAGGCATCTTGGAAATAGCGGTCCGCAGACCCCTCTTCCATTGCGGACAATGACCCCATCCCTCGGACAGTCTTGAAACGTCGTCCTTCGAGCAGAAATGTCTCACCCGGGGACTCGTCCGTTCCCGCGAACATAGAGCCCATCATCACGCAATGCGCTCCTGCGGCAAGTGCCTTTACGATGTCCCCAGAGTAGCGAATTCCCCCGTCTGCGATAATCGGAACGGAGCCATCCACACCATCTGTAGCATCCATGATGGCAGTCAGTTGAGGAAGTCCTACACCCGTCACCACTCGAGTTGTGCAGATCGAACCGGGACCAACACCGACCTTCACTGCATCAACACCCCTCTCTACCAATGCCCTCGCTCCTTCCACGGTGCCCACGTTGCCTCCTATGAGCTGAACATCCGGGAATCGCTCACGCACTTTAGCAACTGCCTTCAACACACCCTCGGAGTGCCCATGAGCCGTATCGACTACGATCACGTCCACACCGGCATCGACGAGCATCTCAGATCGCTCTATGTCTTCAGCCGAAGCTCCGATAGCCGCCCCAACACGAAGTCGTCCATGTTCATCTTTACAAGCATCTGGATACTGACGGCGCTTGAAAATGTCCTTTACTGTTATCAGACCTCTCAAACACCCATCATTATCAACTACTGGGAGCTTCTCGATACGGTGCTTGTGGAGAATTTCCTCGGCCTGCTCTAACGTTGTCCCAACTGGAACCGTTACAAGATTCTCGGATGTCATCACATCAGAGATTGATTTCGAGAGGTCGGACTCGAACTGCAGATCTCGGTTCGTAATAATGCCCAAAAGACGACCCGTATCTTCGACAATCGGCACTCCACTGATTGAGAAACGTGCCATCAACTCATGTGCGTCCTTTAGAGATCCATCCTGACCGAGCGTAATCGGATTCAGTATCATCCCACTTTCGGAACGTTTAACTCGATCTACCTCCTCGGCTTGCTTCTCGGGCGACAGGTTCTTGTGGATGACGCCAAGACCCCCCTCTCGAGCTATTTGTATAGCCATTCTAGACTCGGTCACCGTATCCATCGCTGCTGCGAGCAACGGAATACGGAGGGGAATCCCACGTGTGACCAAGGTGGATACATCCGCATCCTTTGGATGTACTTGGGAATGACCAGGTATCAGAAGAACATCATCGAACGTAAGAGCTTCTTTCACTATCCGGCCGTCGGAATGAGTATCGGTCATAGACGATTAGACCTTTCAGAAAATGCGAGCGCCCGCATCCACTTCCCAGACGAACCGGGCCTTGCGGAGCGGGCGAAAAAGTGCGCAGACTGAGCCTTTGATGATACCATCCGGGACGATAGATGGACTCTCGTGCATCGTCAACGCCGGAGATGCCATCGGGGACCATCCAGAAACACTGGAGTCACGGTTAAGGTCATAGCCAACATCGTCACTGCACCTTGGAGTCACTTCTCGGATCGCTCGTATCCTTTGACTCACTCACCTGTGCATCCTTCTGCTGACCCACCCTCACTTCGTGTTGAGTATCTGAACGTTGAGGGGTCCTTTACGTTGCCTTCGACATTTAGGATCTCATCCACCTCTTCAGGAGTGGCTGAATCGTTGTCGATCACAGTATTGAGATCATCTAGGATCTGCTTACCTGCGCGGGAGAGGTCGGACAGGACTTTATCGGCATACGATATCAACTGAAAAGCTTCCCGAATTGCCCCGGGGCTCGCAGCCGTTCGTCGGAGCTTATCCTCAAAGCCCTCAGCAAATTTGAGCAGGCTCGAAGGCTCGACGTCGGTTTTACTGGCATACTTCGATTCCATGAACTCGATGTAGTCGAGAACTTGGTACACTTGCTCTTCCGGTAACCCCTCGATCTTTCTGATCAGCCTCTGGCGAAGGACGTCGTGCATTATCTAGAACGAGTTAGCGTAGGTGTGATAGTAAATTTTAACCCCGAGATCAGAGTCTTAAAAAGCCTTCGAGTTGCAAGCGGCTCTTCGCAAATTTAGCTAAATTCTTTCCACACTGAACAATCACGATAAGCTCCTTCCATGTCTTTCTTTCCGCTACGCCCCGTCCCCGTTTCAGAAGGAGCTGCATCTCTTTACGACGAATGGCTGGCCTGGTTAAAGGAATCACTGAGCGACTCTGACTGTGATCGCAACGAGCTATGCAGAGAAATTCTTACGGATATATACTATCCAGAGCTGAGCTCTTTAGATCATTCCAGCCTATCGAGCACTACTAAAGTCGCACTGGCTCAAATGGATCCGCGTAACGTCACGCTGGAACCCGAATATTACGAGGAAATTGATCTCGTACGATACCAACCACGAAAGCCATTACTATGGCTATGGGAAATGTTCGATCGCAGTTCATTAGGAGAGAATATTGACCTTGGAATCCGCTTTAGAAGGATACTTGCCAAGCACGTGTTCAACTCCTGTGGAAAAAACTTCAAGGCGTTCACGCACGTCAGGTTCTCCTTCGGGTATAACATGGACGTCGGCGACGGCGTTGTTGTCCATCGCCACGTTCTTCTAGACGATCGCGGGGGCATCGAAATGGGTAACCGGTCGTCGGTCTCGGACTTCGCAAACGTTTACTCGCACTCACACAACATCGTTGATGGAAGGATCGTCTACCTTCCTAGGACAGTGATCGGTCAGGGTGTGCGCATCACTTATCACGCGACGGTACTAGCTGGCACACACGTTGCCGACGATTCAATGGTGGGGGCAGGTTCGATGCTGACAAAAAGCACTGATCCTCACTGGGTCTACGTCGGTGTGCCCGCTCGTAAAATCAAAGAGAAGTCTGCGGAAGAGCGCGCATCAAAGGCACCTACGACCCCGGATCCCTTGGCAGAGAACTGAAGGAGGTAGGTTCCTAGTCTAGCCTTCCTCATCCTCATGCATGGCCTGGAGACGCTTTACAACCTCAGGGTCAGCCAGCGTCGTGGTGTCACCTATCGCTCTTCCCTCTGCAATGTCACGGAGAAGCCGCCGCATGATCTTACCCGAACGAGTCTTCGGAAGCTCTGCAGTGAAGACCACTAGCTCCGGCTTCGCGATTGCTCCGATCTTAGCACTCACGTGAGTTCGCAGCTCAGTTAAAAGCTCGTCCGATCCATCGATTCCTTCTTTAAGAGTCACAAACGCGGCGATTGATTCTCCTTTGATCTCATGGGCCTTTCCAACTACGGCAGACTCCACTACAGCCCGATGATCGACCAAGGCACTCTCCACCTCCATTGTTCCAATCCTGTGCCCAGCAACATTCAGAACATCATCTACGCGACCAAGAATCCACAAATACCCGTCTTCATCGACCTTCGCTCCATCACCCGGGAAATATACGTTTGGCCACTTCGACCAGTACGTCTCTCTGAACCTCTGTTCGTCGCCCCAAACTGCACGCAACATTGAAGGCCATGGCTTTGTGATTGCCAGGTAACCGGCCGTTGTGTCCTCTCCGGACTCATCCCTTATAGCAGCCTCGATCCCTGGAAACGGGTGAGTCGCGGTCCCCGGCTTGGTCTCGGTCAAACCCGGAAGCGGGGTGATCATGATCGCTCCAGTTTCGGTCTGCCACCATGTATCGACGATCGGGCAACGCTCACCTCCAATCACCTCGTGATACCACATCCACGCCTCAGGATTGATGGGCTCACCCACAGTGCCCAGAACCCTCAAACGAGAGAGATCATACTTCTTGGGCCATTCATCTCCCCAACGCATAAAGGCTCGGATAGCAGTCGGAGCCGTGTAGAAGATGGTGACACCGTATTTCTCACAAAGCTGCCAAAACCGGCCGCGATCAGGCGTGTCAGGAGCACCCTCGTACATCACGACTTGAGCACAATTGGCTAAAGGTCCGTATACGATATAGCTGTGTCCGGTGATCCAGCCTACGTCAGCAGTGCACCAGTAGACGTCATCATCCTTGAGGTCGAATACCGCCTTGGTTGTAGCATAGGCTTGGGTCAAGTAACCACCCGTCGTATGAACAACTCCCTTTGGCTTCCCTGTGGTGCCCGACGTGTACAGGATGAAAAGTGTGTCTTCTGAATCCATCGAAACCGCTGGACACGAAGAAGACACCTCTGCCACCAGATCATGATACCAGTGATCCCGTCCCATTTTCATCGTGACAGCAGTTTGTTCCGTGAGGTCTCCACCGCGCGCCACCACTACTACATTTTGCACGGTAGGGGACTGTTCCAGGGCCGCATCCGCATTGGCCTTGAGCGGCACAACCGAGCCACGCCTCCATCCCCCATCTGCCGTTATCAGCAATTTTGACTCTGCATCATTGTTTCGATCCGCTAGAGAGTCCGGACTGAATCCGCCAAAGACGACCGAGTGAATGGCTCCTATGCGAGTGCAGGCGAGCATCGCAATCGCCGCCTCGGGAATCATGGGTAAATAAATCGTTACGCGGTCACCCTTCTTGATACCGAGACTTCTGAGAACATTCGCGAAACGGGACACCTCGCGATGCAACTCTGCGTACGTGAACGTCCTAGCGTCCCCGGGTTCGCCTTCCCATATAAGTGCGGTACGATCACCACGTCCGGCCTCTACATGTCGATCAAGACAGTTGTAGGACACATTGATCCTACCGCCTATGAACCACTCCGCATGCGGCGGCGACCACTTTAGCACTCTTTGCCAAGGCTCGAACCAATCAAGTTCCGCAGCCCACTTGGACCAGTACCCTTCCGGGTCACTAGCTGCGCTCTCGTAGATGTCTCGATCGTTGATGTTCGCCTGATCAACGAAAGTAGCAGGAGGCCGAAACCTCCTGTCTTCCTGAAGAAGTGCATCTAGTTCGCCGGCGTCACTCATTCATCATCCTCATCGGAGCTCTTGGGGGATCGAATCCGCCCCAATGTGCACTCTACCCTCCTCGGAGCAAACCATTTGATCTGTCTGGTTTTAGATCGCGATCCGCTCGTGTTATCAATAACCGACCTTACCCGGAGGTTGCGTTAGGGAACCGCCGCCGCATCTGGATGGATACGCTGGCTCGACTGAGGGCTTATTTAACTGTGTTATAATTGACAGGGTTTCTAAGGCAGTTATAACCTTGTTGGATGTTATAGGTCATCTAGTGAGTCCGTCCGTGAACGAATCCGAATGTTGAGCAAATTCGAGACTGATGTGCGCCTCAGGAAAGCCCTCGGGGCCAACGGCCAGCGCTTCACTGAGCAGCGAGGGGCGGTCTTCCGTTATCTCGCTCAGACTGACGTGCATCCAACAGCCGAAGAAGTCTTTTTAGCAGTTCGAGAGCGACTTCCGGCGATCTCGCTAGGTACGGTGTACAAAAGCCTAGAAACCCTTGTTGGATGCGGGTTGGCAGTCAAACTCACCTACGGAGATCATTCGGCTCGCTATGATGGCAGGACTGATCCTCACCACCATGCCCGTTGCGTTTCTTGCGAGAAAGTCCTCGATCTTCCCGGTGAACTATTGACGGGTGAAATCGACTCTCTGAGGGAGACAGCAGGAACATTCACGGTGACCGGGTACCGGCTAGAACTCTCCGGTTACTGCCCTGAATGCGTGCCGACGAAGGATCTCTTAGTAACAGCCTAAAGGGTGCCTCAGCGATTTTTTTGACAATGCTCACCCGGCATGCCCACATCTCTTCAGTGTGGCCAATTCTCGTCGTCCTGAATTTGGCGACCGGACCCGCAGGGGTGCGCGCGCAAGATGCGGAGTGGCTTCAAAACGAGATCCGAGAGACCTTCGAATCGTATACCTGGGGAACAGCTCGATGGAGTGTGCTCGTTTGCTCGCTCGACTCCGGTGAAACGATCTTTTCCATCGATCCAGAGAGTGCAATAGCTCCGGCGTCAAATATCAAATTGCTGACCACGGCAGCAGCTCTGCAACGACTGGGACCAGACTACCGTTTTCGTACCTACCTTCTCTCAAGTGCTCCCGTCAAAAACGGTGTACTTCAAGGCGATCTCACCCTATACGGAACGGGCGACCCGGGACTATCTGACCGCTTCCACGGCAGCAAAGACGAAGTCTTCCAGCTCTTAGTTGACGACCTCCAGGCCACGGGAATAACCGAGATTTCAGGAGATCTTATAGCGGACGCTTCATTCTTCCCTGGTCCTCTGAGGGATGAAGGGTGGGAGCAAAGCGATCTAAACGAACACTTCACGGCCCCAATCTCGGCTCTATCCTACAACGAGAACGTCGTCTCCTTCCGGATTCGTCCGGGTCCAGTCGGTGCACCTCCCAACGTCGAGACGATTCCCGCACATTCAGCCCTCAATATCGAAAACACTGCAACAACTGTCGCGAATCGGGCGCGACCTCGTCTCGCGATTCTAAGGGAAGATCCTTTGAAACCAGTTCGGATCACCGGCCGAATGTCATCAGGATCCGGAGACGTTTGGCGTCAGATGACTGTGGCTGTTCCGGCAGACTTCGCAGGGGCGTCATTTCGGGCCGTCCTAGAGGACCGCGGGATCACTGTAACCGGCTCTACTAGACGTGTCGAGTTGCCGATCGAATCTGTCGTCAAGCGACTCAGTGGACCCGCGCTCGGTCGTCCAGCCGCCCGCATTCTAGCACGTCACACCTCCCGCCCCTTGGCCGAATACCTCGAGATAGTGAATAAAGAGAGTAACAATCTATTTGCAGAATTGATTTTCAGAGCCATAGGCCGGGCCGATGCGGGGATCGGATCACCTAGTGCGAGCGCGCTCGCGGTACACGAGACACTAGTAACGCTAGGCGTAGACACTGAGGGACTTGTTCAAGTGGATGGCTCGGGCCTGTCCGGCGAAAACCGAGTGAGTGCAGCTTCGTTCGTAGACTTAATCCGTCGAATGAGTGAGGGTTCACTGTGGCCCGACTATTGGGCGTCACTCCCACGCGCCGGAACACGATATGAGCTCGGTCGAATGTATCAGACGGCAGCCGCAAACAATCTTCGCGCCAAAACGGGAACCATAGATGGAGTATCGGCTCTAACTGGAATGGTTCGGACACAAGACGGAGAAAGGCTCGCTTTTTCTCTCATGGTCAACGGTCTTCCCTCTATAGGCCGAGCGAAGCAACTCGAAAATGAGATCGGTGTGCACCTAGCGGAGTTCCACCGAGCGCCTGGTACCGCCCCTGAAATGACCGAGCAGACACCGATCCCTGTCGGGAGGAATTCCAATGTATTCAGTGAGCGCCACCGTGTGGCGCGTGGTGAAAACCTTGGAGGAATAGCAAGAAGCTATGGAGTAACTGTAAACGAGATACTGCAGGTGAACCCGCGTATTGAGAGGAATAGGATAATCGCCGGGCAGTGGCTCGAAATCCCCAAGCCCCCCGGGAACTGAGAGACCGAGTTCTCTAAATTGAGCTAGCCTTCAAAAGCACTGCACAGTTGATCTTACGGCAGGGATGATCTGGACTTCCTTCCATGCCTATAAGGACTCGCACCCAACCAATGAGTCAGTCGCCAACAACACCCCGGCCCGTGGCAGAACGGAGTCGACGCCGGAGTTCTACTAAGGACATGGACTTAATTGTCCTCCGTGCAGACCGCTCACTGTTCCACCTCACATCGGTGAGTTCGACCCGGATATCACCCTCACCTTCCAGCACCAAGTGGTAACGGCCTTTATAGTCAGCCGAATCTTCCGCTCGGGTATCCGCAGTCCACGATCGTCCCTCAGCATCGGTGAACACTCTCATACATACTTCCAGCGTCGAGGTGATGAGTTTTTCCGCTTCTAAGATCCACTGAGACAGTGGACTCGTTCAACGCTATCACCCAAGTGTCATTCGTCAAGGAAGGGACGATAACCTAGGGCAAGCATCAGTCGTCAGCGTTTACAACGAGGTTCTGTTGTTACACAAATCAGAACCTTGAGGATAGCTGCGGAAGAGCATCGTACGTAAGTCCGATATGTCTCACCCGTTGGTCGTCCGCGTTACCACGTTAGATTCGCGCGCTAGAGGAGCACAAGCTCGAGGATGGCTAGTACCGTGACAACGCAGCGAAAATCGGACCGGCTCACTGACTTTGGTCTTATAGCTCTCGCCGCAATTTGGGGAGTAAACTTCTCAATCGTTAAAGTCGCACTCAATGAGTTGGAACCCCTGACATTTAACGCTTTGCGGTTCCCGTTAGCAGCGGCTGCTCTTGGCTGGATCGTATTTAGGGGGAAAGAAGACATAATGCCGCAGCGGGAGGACGTCCCGCGCATCCTGCTACTAGGTCTAATAGGGAATGTTCTTTATCAGCTCGCCTTCATCATTGGGCTTGACTGGACGTACGCGGGAAATGCTAGCCTGCTACTAGCTACCACCCCGGTGTGGACCGTCATACTGTCGGCAGCCGCTGGACACGAACAGCCGAATCGTTGGGTAATCATAGGCATCATCGGTACCCTTATCGGAATGATTTTGGTAGTAATCGGAAGTGATGACCAGCTTTCACTGGGATCATCCACACTACGTGGAGACCTATTGATGATTGTGGGATCGATCTTCTGGTCGGTTTATACCGTCGCAGGAGCAAAACCCGTAGCGCGATACGGAGCTCTTCGTATGACAACGTGGACTCTTTGGATCGGAACTCCAATACTCTTCGCTGCAGGGATTCCGTCTCTCCTGCAAACCGACCTTACCGGTGTCAGCGCCAACGCATGGTGGGCAATCTTTTATGCTGGTCTATTCGCACTTGCACTGGCCTATGTGATCTGGTATCACGGGGTAGAGAAGCTAGGCAACAGCCGGACTGCGGTGTACTCAAATCTCGTTCCGGTATGGGCGCTGATTACAGCATGGATCTGGCTGGGTGAGAGACCAGAAATACTCCAACTACTCGGTGCAGCCAGCATTCTGATAGGGCTCACGATATCTCGCTTGGGTCAAACGTCTCCTACCGTGGTGCCAGAGATCTAGGATACCCGAACCCATCTCCCCCGACCCTTGATAACAGAGAACTCGCGATAGCGGCCCCTCTGAGGAGAGGGCCACTGACGTTCACCCGTCTCAAAAACGTTGAATTTCGATCATCTCGATGATCGGTGTCCCTGTCAATTTAGACGCACCAGTGCGCACACGACCGGTTAACTCAACAATCTCTAGAGGTACAAGGCCTTCTACCTCTGGGAGCAGGTCGGTTGGAACGACGACATACACAAACTGACCTTCCGATCCACCAAATCGGCTGAGTAGAAACGGTTCTCCCTCGAAGAAGTCAGTGCGGACCGCCTCAGCACGCTCTAGCGAAATGAACTGAATATTCCAAACAACAACACGGCCTGCATACTCTGATGGATTCGATGATAGATCTTCTGGTCGGAGAGCCAGGGCCATCTCGCGGGTTCCTGTATCAACTCCGCTTTGATTCGATGACGTCTCCGGCATCCACACCCATCCCTCTAGGCGCACTCGGGCCCATCTTCCCTGCCTCTCCAGGACCTGCACCTCGCCAGATGCTGTAACTAAGCCCATGGTATCCCCATCTGGCGCCGCCAGAATCGCGCCGACACTTCTCACACGAGCGAAGTCAACCGGCACACGGGCGATGTCGGTGACCGGCGCTTGAGAGTCGCGGCTTCCATTCATAGTACCCAGAAGAGAAGGAGTCATATCAGGGCCGGGATCCGGGACCTCTACCAGCGAGGCCGACCATATCCAACCAACCCGGGCAACCCGAGCCCACCCTGGGTTACGCCCCAGTTCTTCGAGTAGGGTTCCTTCCGCCAGCACACCAACACGAGATCCGGAGGGACCAGATCGTAGATTCTCACCACCTTCCTGACTTACAACCAAGTCGAACGAAGGGTCTGCAGAATTTTCGAGCGAACGCAACCATACCCATCCTTCGACTTCGACCTGTGTCCAGTTGCCGTCGTTGTTAAGTGCACGGAGTCTAGCCCCTTCCCCTATCCGGCCAAGCACTACACCATTCGGCTCACGTCGAACGTTCTCTTCTACCCTTAGGGTAACCATATCTTGGGATACACCAGGTACAGCTACCGAAAAGAAAACTCCTCCTGTAAGAAGCAAAGAGCGGCCAAGTGCCGCAAATCGAAGACGCATGGAGCCTGAAACGATCCAGTACAAAAGGTGTTACAACGAAAGTCCGTCGCGTCACAAGCGCGCCGTTCCAAGAATCTGCCCGACGCTAGAAATCGGGTCAACCAAAAATTCCGAGTGGGAAAGGAGTCAATTCCCGTTGGTTGGATCACCGTTCAATAAGATCGCAGTTTTTGCCGCCAGTGCTTGGCTCACCCTTGCCAGCAGTTCGGCGGCTCAAACTATCCCTTCGCCTTTCGAGTATCTCGAGCGCAAGCAGGAGGCCGGGATCTTCTCAGGCACAATGAATGTCGGGTCAGGTCGTTTTGGCTATGCGCCAAAAGGAGGCTCCATCGTTGGTGCGCGCTATGGCGTAGAGCTTTCAGGTCCACTGGGCCTTGAAGGAAGCATCGGCCTAATCGATTCAAAGCGGGACGTTATAGACCCTAGTCAAATCGATGCTAATCGGTTCATTGGCCAAACAGAGGAGTCCTTGATGGTTGTGGACGCTCGTTTCCGCTTCAGTTTTCCAGGAAGGCGTATGTGGAAAAGGCTTAGCCCCTTTTTAGCACTGGGCGGTGGAATCGTTTTCGGAGCAGGAGGTGATAAGACTCTGGATCAGTCACTACTTCCTGAAGACGTCTTCAGCTTTGGTTCAAGCTTCTTCGGGACGCTAGGGCTTGGGAACCGCTGGTTTGTGACAGATCGCTTAGCTATTCGCGCGGATGGAGTATTCTCACTCTGGAAGATCGACACTCCTCCCGGCTTCAGTGACCCCATGCGAGGATTCGAAGATGTAGAGGACGGAGAATGGCTCCGAGGGTCAACTTTCAGCATAACACTTCTCTGGCGCTGGTAATCCAGTCGTTGTCATGAGTGATTCCTGGGGATTCAGCCACGAGGAGCGGGAAGCAGACTGGCTTCCCGTCGACGATGCACAAAGGCGCATTCTCTCGTCGGCAGTACCCCTCGCCTCAGAACGTGTTGATCTCAACAATGCGATCGGGAAGGCCCTAGCAACACGAGTAGAGGCAACCGCAACACTCCCACCGTGGGACAACAGCGCCATGGATGGATATGCGGTCCGTGCCGAAGATATAGCTGGAGCCTCGCTAGAAAATCCAGTGAAGCTTCCTGCTGCGGGAGTAGTCCGGGCCGGCGGAGATGCGGGGCGAACCCTCGCGCCAGGGACTGCAATCCGGATCATGACAGGAGCGCCTGTCCCTGAAGGCACAGACTCGGTAGTACGAGTCGAGCATACCGACCGAGAAGCTGAAAATGGGCATGTTCAAATCTTCTCAGACGCGGATGCAGGACGCCATATCCGATCTGCGGGACAAGACATGATGCGAGGAGCAGTCCTATTTGAAAGGGGAGACTCAATCACTGCTGGAACCATAGGTGTCCTAGCTGCCGCAGGTCTTCAAAGGGTAGATGTATACAAAACCCCTACAGTAGCGATCATGCCTACCGGGGATGAACTCCGAAGAGCAGATCAATATCAAGACGTAGTCAGAGGCCTCGGTGTTCCGGAATCAAACGGCGCGATGCTCTCAGCAATGGTACGTGAGGTTAACGCAGAGCCTAGAGATCTCGGCATAGCTCTCGATGACTCCGAAGACCTTGCCCGGAGAATATCACAGGCAGCAGGAGCCGATGTCCTAGTCACAATCGGTGGTGCATCCATGGGTGACGCAGACCTGGTTAAGCGGGTCCTCCACAAGACTGGTTTTAATTTGGATTTTTGGCGGGTTCGGATGCGCCCAGGCAGTCCGGTGTCGTTCGGGTGGTTTGAGCAAGAAGATAATCGGCAAGTGGTCTTTGGCCTCCCGGGCAACCCCTCGTCGGCCTTTGTGACATTCGAGGTATTTGTGCGTCCGTATCTGCTTAGGCTAGCCGGACATAAACGAGTACACAGACGTGTGATAGAGTGCACCGCCGCAGAACGGATAACGACGCCATCCGACCTAACCTACTTCCAACGGGTCTCTATAACACGAGGTAAGCGGGGTCCCGAAGTTAGGCTGACCGGTCCGCAACTCTCAGGGCTAGTTCGCGGCCTCTCACTCGCGGATGGGTTCGCTATCATTCCGCCGAAACGCAGTGCAGTCGAAGTGGGTCAGAATGTTTCCGTGATGCTAGTTGATAGCGGACCTACTGAGATGGAAGCCGACTGGAAGTGAGACGAGGGCGGCGACACGCCGCTGCAGTCATAACAGGGCTGCTCGGAATGTCACTATCATCGTGCCACCTGCCCCGCTGGCCCGTTGAGGCCCCGTTGACATCAGGGTTTGGGCTTCGTTTCCTTGGGCGAGAACTCGACGTGCACAGAGGCATAGATTTCGCTGTAAATGAGGGGACGCCCATACACGCTATGTCAAATGGCCGAATACAATTTGCTGGAACAATGGCTGGGTTCGGGAAAGTCATCTGGATCAATCATCGCAAAGGACTGAAGTCTATCTATGCGCACCTGTCTACCATCAACGTCCGAGTAGGACAAAGGGTAGGTGCAGGAGAAATCATAGGCGAGAGTGGAGCTACAGGTGATGTGACTGCGGCCCACCTTCACTTCGAAGTGTGGCGCTGGGGAAAACCCGTAGACCCTATCTCAATTCTCGGAGGAAGCCCCGACATTTTGGCAAAGAGACCCTGACGTCCCAACTATGCTCACTTTTTAAGATCAGAAACAGGTTGATTCAACTTAGCGCGTATCTGACTAGAAAAATCATTCTTTAGCCCGGAGGTCTGCTATCTCATCAGTAAGCCTAGGAAGCACTTCGAAGAGGTCACCGACTATTCCGTAGTCCGCCACTCCAAAAATCGGAGCGTCCGCGTCACGGTTTATCGCTACAATGGTCTTGGCCGTTCTCATGCCTGCCAGATGCTGGACGGCTCCAGAGATCCCCACGGCGATGTACAGCGCGGGCGCCACAGTCTTCCCTGTTTGACCAACCTGTTCACCGTGAGGACGCCAGCCGGCATCAACCACTGCCCTGGAAGCGCCGAGCGCCGCGTCCGCACCAAGCACCTCTCGAAGGGATTCAAGAAGACTCCAATTCTCAGGGGCCTTCATACCGCGTCCACCAGATACGATCACGGAGGCTTCGGAAACATCTACTACTCCATCTGACGAACCCTCTCGCTCTACTACGCGAATCCTGAAGTCTGAAACATTAAGATCTGGGACGACTGTCGTAACCTCTCCTTCCGCGACCGATTCTACCGAGGGGAACACATTCGGACGGATTGAAATCAGGGCTGGACTAGCATCGATTTCGAGATGAGCAAAAGCTTTCCCTGAAAAGACTGGTCGAGTCACAGAAACCATGCCCTCGGAGACGTCAACCGCTGTCACATCTGTAGCGAGGGGCACATCGAGGTGAGCCGCGATTCTTGGTGCCAAATCCTTACCGAGCGTCGTAGCTGAAAACACAACTACGCCGTATTCACCCTCGCGAATTAGATGCTCAAGGGCACCAACCCACGCTTCCGGGTTGTAGTCCGCGAGAGCATCATGCTCAATGACTACTGTCTTTTCCGCCCCAAACGAACCAAGGCTCGACGCGTCTAAAGAGACGCCGGTCCCCGCAAGTACAACTGCATGAGCTGTACTGCCAAGATCTTGTGCCAATCGAGCGGAGACCGACACAACCTCATGAGCCCCCGAACCGAATTTTCCGTCTCTTTGTTCCGCTACCGCAAGTACTTTCGACATATGTTAGAGTGTTCTGCTGAATGGGTGTTTTATGAGGAAACGCCGACAAGCCAAAGTCGGGTCAGATAGCATGTGCGTCCTCTCTCAGGATACGGACAAGTTCAGGAACTGCATCTGGCCCTTCGCCAACGATTCGACCTTCAGCTCGGGGTGGTGGGGTGGAGAGGCCTATCAATCGAACTCGAGACCCGCTTACCTGAGCGGGCCGCTCTTCCAAAGGCTTTTTCTTTGCAGCCATTATACCCTTGAGAGCAGGCAGCCGTGGCTCATTTGAGCCCTTCGTAATGCACAGAACAGCAGGGAGATCTACTTCGACAATTTCACTCCCCCCTTCCACCTCTCTCTTGCATCGGGCCGTGTGTCCATCAATCTCGAAGCTCGAAACACCCGATACACATGGACGACCTGAAAGCACCGAAACCATCTGACCTACCTGCTGCTGATCGTCGTCAGCGGCCTTGATCCCGAAGAGGAAAAGATCGGCTTCTGAGCCTTCGAGTTCTGCGGCAAGAGCCTTTGCAGTGGCCAGTCCATCCAAGCTGACCTGCCCATTGAGTAGAACCGCGCGATCAGCCCCCATGGCCAAAGCCTTTCTGAGTGTCTCACCCGAAGACGAATCTCCCAATGTCAGAACGGACACGTCTCCATCACCCTGTAGGCTCTCCTTCAATCGAATCGCCGCTTCAACCGCGAAGGCATCGTAGGGGCTCATGTCATACTTGATACCACTACTCTCTATTGAGCTACCCGACCCATCTATGCGAATCCTTGCCTCAGTGTCTGGGACTCTTTTTATGCAAACAATGACGTCCAATTCGATGACTCCGTGTGGTTCTTTGGAACTAAGCGCTCGACACCCGATACGGCGTCTAGAACGTGATTCAAATCCAGTTATTGAAGTTCAAATGTCTACCCCTCAAAGGCTCTAAAGAGTCGCTCCCAAGACACCAAAGCAAATCATCGCGATCGCACCACTCAAAAGCGCATATGGTAGCTGGGTCCGGACATGGTCTATGTGGTCGGTCGCAGCTGCCATCGAAGAGATAATCGTAGTGTCTGAAATCGGTGAGCAATGGTCACCGAAGACGCCCCCGGCAAGCGATGCGGCAACAAAGGGGGCAAGCGGGAGGCTCAGAGTTGCCGCAGCCGGCACAGCAATCGGCAGCATAATAGCGAAAGTTCCCCAGCTCGTGCCTGTCGAGAAGGCAATGCCACCCGAAACCAAAAAGACTAACGGCAAATATAAAAAATTCGGCATCGTACCAGCGGTCACCTGAGCTACGTATACACCTGTACCCAAAGCATCGACCACATCACCAAGTGCTAATGCCAGCAGGAGAATCATTGCAAGGGGCACCAGTGCTCCCGCGCCTCTGAGATTTATCTTCGTTAGCTGTTCTACAGTAAAAATCCCCTGAGCTCGCAGCATAATCCATGCTACAGCCAGACCAAACATTACGGACCACAAAACACTGGTGGACCCAGAGCCGGCGCTTAGGTCTCCGTCTCCCGTTATCCAGAGTGACAAGGGCATGAAAAATACCATACTGGCGATGGGGAAGAACATATTCCGCGCCCTCGGCTCCACTCCATCTAGGGGTGTCGGAGAGAGAACCTCCTCGTCTATCATTGGTGTTGCATCAGGCCACAGAAGCTGTCCGCCGCGAGTTCTCTCCTCAGCTTTCTTCATTGGCCCGACATCTAAACCCATTACGATGACAACCAAGACCAAAATCACAGCAACAACTGCATAAAAATTGTAGAGTATAGACTGTAGGAAAACACCTAACGCATCTTCCACTTCAAGCCCTTCGAGGATTCCTAGGTTGTAAGCACCCCAAGCATTCATCGGAATCAGGATACAGATCGGTGCCGAAGTTGAGTCAATGATGTAGGCAAGCTTCTCCCGGGAACACTTGTACCGGTCAAATAGCGGGCGAGAGACAGATCCCGCCACGAGCACTGTAATGTTCGACTCAATAAATATGACTATACCGGTGGCCCAAGCGAGCAATTGAGCTTTCTTGGCAGAATCGACCCACCGGTTCTGCTCAAGCAGATTTACAAAACCTCTTACTCCACCGGAAGCCTCCACCGTTGCGATCAAGGCACCGATCGCCAGAGTAAACATTATTACCCGAGCATCTCCGGCTTGACCGAACACCGATACCATCCCCTCTACCGATTGTCCTAGGCCACCTAGTGGATCCCATCCCTCCATGATCGTCCAAGCGAACCACAACCCGCCTGCGAGTGAGAGATAGACTTGTCGAGTCCATATCGCTAACGCAATCGCGAGAATGGGTGGGAGGACAGAAATCCAAGTCGGATCACTCATACATGCAGCTCGGAATCAGAGGGTCATTTACGCTGTTCTATGTAGCCTGCAGCTTGCACAACATAAAACTGCAAAGGCCAATCCGCCTCGGACACTCCTAATCAAAACTTCTTGCTGGGTCAGCTCTCCCTATTCTTCGCCCTAGACCAACCCCTGTGCCCACGTGCCCGCCTTTCGTAATCGGCTCTCCATGCCTCTAGGACCTGTTCCGCTCGGTTCTTAGGAATGATCCCAGCTATATAATCAGGATTCTCATGCATTGTTCGAAAAAGCTCAGAACCTAGTTCCTTAACAAGCGTATCGGCAGTTTTCTCGCCAACACCCTTGTACCGATGGGTGAGATATCGTGCGATAGCACCCGGATCTGAAGGTAAAGCCAAGTCGGATACCTTAACGTCTTCGGTGTCAGCCATATCGGACTCAGCAGGAACCTCCCTCAGTACTTCTTCTGTGTTATACCCTCTAGATACAGACCTTTCAACCTTTAAACTCTCCTGTGACGCTAGAAGCTCGGTACTAGGATCGGATGAAATGTGCTCGGAGCCCATCGTCGCCTTCACCCCTTGACCTTCGAAGAGTTTGGGCGCTTCATCGCTATCATTCTTTGACCCGCGCCGGGATCCAAACCGAAGTCCAAACCAACCACGCTTCTGAGGCTTCTGAGCCTCTGACAGATCATCGACCACTTCACCCTTAGCGTCATCGCTGGAAGCCCCAGTACCATCCTCCTTAAAGTCCTCACCTCCCCCCAACGGCTTCGGATCCTTGATCATTGAGACATCAAGGTTGCCCCTTTCCGTGCGACTAACACTCACGACGCCATCTTTCTCTGCTTGACCCAAGAAGCGACTGAACTTGGCAAAGCCGAGTTCGGTCTCGTCGAAATCAGAGTCGGCCGCCAGCATTTTTCGCTTGAGATCTGAGTCCCGTACTGGATCCTTTCCAACTGCATGAAGGTCGGACAAAACACTCCGCAATGCCTCATATGCCTGCGCAAGACCTTCCTTCCCCTCGACGCCAGCACCTGTCGCAACCTCAGCTCTGGTAGAACTCAGTTCTTGACGGGACCCTCTAGCCCCTCCTCGACGCGAGCGAGGTCGTCCGCTTTCACGGCGACTGTTGCGAGCCTTTGTGGCTGTGATCTCGTATTGCCCGTTCTCCATCTTCTTGAGGCCAACTAATCCACGAGACGCCGCCTCTGCCAAGAACTTGCTGAATTTCGAGAACCCGATCGAGCTTTCGTCAAAAGATGGGTCGAGTTCCTGCATCACCTGCTTTAGGCGGTCGGAGCGCATTACGTCGCCTCGGCTAACCATCTTCGTGACTGCATCTCGAACCAAGGTCCAGGGATCACGCGCGGCATGATCAAGTTCGGCCGTGTTCGTTAGACCTGTAAGACTCGTGTACGAATAGTATTCGTCGCAATTCTGCACGAGGATGTCTGAACTGGACTCCTGAAGTCCAACACCAATCACATACTTTCCATACTCCTTGAGCTTAAGCACAAGACTAGAAAAATCAGAATCCCCAGTGAGGAGTATGTACGTACCAATCTCTGGGCGAATGAAAACCAATTCGAGCGCATCAATCGCCATTCTGAGGTCGGTCGCATTCTTCTTGTTGCTTCCATATGCTGGCGCAAAAATCAGATCAACGGACGCCTCCGAAAGGGGAACAATATACTGCGGGTATCTTCGCCAATCCGCGTAGGCCCTTTGAACACTGACCTTACCCTTGATAACATCTGAGTCGAGGAGCGTCTTGAGTTCCTTTGAAAGATCGGAACGCATACCCATCGTGACATTGTCAAAGTCGATGAGGAGCGCCGCATGCGGTGACTCAGGACCCGCCATGCCCAC
>DEAT01000028.1:82231-87522 GCA_002348265.1 Gemmatimonadales bacterium UBA2975
CATGCGGTGATTCAGGACCCGCCATGCCCACCCCACCCATATGTGGGGCCTTAGTATACTGGATACTCATGGTATATGTCTCGCTAACTGTTTAGTCATCTCGCGAGACCTCCCCACCTGGTCGCGTCGCTAGAGCACGACCAAGGTAAAGGGAAGTCCTAGAGGCACGTCCACCTCGGACGCCGAGAACCCCTTAGAGTGAGAACTGTCCCTCAGCCATCGCTGTCCGGGAGAGCTCACCCCCTCTGTAAAACTTGCTCCATAACAAATGGACCCTCCGAAGACGACACCATCGGAACAAGCGACTTCAACTGAGTGCGGGTCTAAACCCGGACCTTAGCAACAAGCTGCACCGCAGGATGAGACCCAATGCGAATCTCTGCTTTATTTACGGTACACGTTAAAGCTTGAGGGAATAATAACGTTCTTGGTTCACCTCACCAAATAGCGAAACCTCTCCCTTTGATTTAGTAGACCTAGATCCTCGGAAGTAAGAGGTACTGGAAGAATCCATAAACCCCTTTGACTCTCACCACCCACAAATCACCTCGTCCACTACCGTTCGAACCACGTCTTCGTCTACTTCTCTTGCCCATCCTCCTTGATCAAGAGCCTGACCAATCCTACGAAGAAGCACATAACGCGCGCGACCAGCCCTAGCCTTCTTATCGGCACTTAGAAAACCAAGTACAGTCGAAGTCTCAACCTCCAGCGCCGTTCTATCGACAAGTTCGGCGAGCACGTCTGTCAGGCACTCAGAAGTTTTGGGTTCGGTTATGCCAAGTCGCTCACCTATACGCGCTTCTGCAATCATACCGAATGCTACCGCCCTGCCATGGCCTAGTCGATAATCTGCTGCTGCTTCTAAAGCATGCCCTACGGTGTGTCCAAAGTTCAGGATATGCCTCAAACCTCTCTCGAACTCGTCTCGCGCCACAACTTGTGACTTGAGTCGCACAGATGCTGTTACAAACTTGGCGCTCTCCTTCGGATCAGCCAGGATCAGTTCTTGTGTCGTATTCGCTATCCCTAGGAAGTGTTCTTCGTCCAATATCACTCCGTGCTTTATAGCCTCCACAATCCCTTCGGCCAAGAATCTAGAATCCAGTGTGCCAAGTACCTCTGTATCCGCGATAACAGCACTCGGAGCATGGAAGGCACCAACCAGATTCTTCCCGTTACGGACATTCACACCGGTCTTACCCCCGACCGAAGCATCAACCATTGCGAGCGTGGTCGTGGGCACTTGGATGACGGGAACACCCCTGAGAAACGTAGCGGCAACGAATCCCGCTAAGTCTGTGGTGACACCTCCTCCCACAGCCACCACCGCACAGTCACGTCCCAGCCCGGCCTCAAGCATTTGGTCCGTGAGGATGGACCAAAACTTCCTAGTCTTGGATGCTTCTCCCTCTGGGAACGTCAGAAACGTTATATCATGACCTGCGTCCCGAAGCGCCTTGACTACAGTTTCACCATGGATCAGCCCGACCCGGTCATCCGAGATAACCGCAAGCCGTCGAGCAGGCGCATATGTCGCCACCACCACCGGCACGGAAGCTAGAAGAGCCGGGCCGACGAACACCTTATACCCACCTGAAGCCGCAGCGACCTCTATAGTCGCGTACGCTGCCTCGTGCACGCCCTTTATCATGATTTGGAGGGGACCCGCTCAACGATCGCGTCTACCGAGCCCCCGATCTGCAGCAAGGTCGCCGAGCGCCCTTCCATAACGATTCTCTCAACGGAAACCGTACCACCCAGATTATCAGCATGTGACCATATTCGCTCGGTGAACTGATGATGTCCGTCTTCATCAGACCACAAGACCACCCACACTAAATGCCGTTCACCATCGCTTGACTCGACCAGGACGTAGTGATCACCATCCCACATCGCAGCTAGATCGCCTGCCGCTCCCTCACCGGCTATGCCGCCCGGAATCTCCAGAACTTCTTCCAAGAAGATCTGGAGCTCGAACGCTCCAAGTCCATCTTGTAAAACCACCTTTCCTCTGTCGACAAGGATTGCCAGATCAATTGATTGATCGGCATTAGCATAAACCACCTGCTCGGTCGAGCCGGGCATGAACGGCCCCAACGGATTATGTCGTTCGCCATCGGCCCATAGTCGCTGAACAAAAACGGCGCCCTCGACATACGGGAAAAGAAGGGATTCTCGAATTATACGAGGGGCATCCGCCAAAGCTGGGAATTGCTGACTGACTCCCGCTAGAGCGGGACGGACCTGAGACTCAAAATCAGGGATCTGGGACAGATCAATCGGAGACCCAACTCCCTGCTCGGTCAGATATTCGAACATTACCAGTGTAGCATGTCCTTCAATCGCGGCCTGCGCCGCTGTCACCGCGTCATTACCACGATCTGGATCAACTAATTCATCTAAACGGACATTTTGGTCCTGAACAGCGTGAACTAGTTCATGAAGTAGCAACGCTTCTAACGCCGCTTCTGGTTGATCGTCCAGAACAAAAAGTGCCGTCGAATCAGGGTCATAGAAACCAGCTACTTGCTCCGTATACAAGCCTAGCAGGAGATTCCTAAGTCCTAGATCCGGTTCTACGAGACCAAGTAGAGCATACGTATCCCTTCGTGCCCGTGCCTCGTCCTCTGGTAAATCCTTATCAAGCTTCAGGCGTAAATAACTCACTAGTTGCGCTCGACTTCGCGCCTCGATCCGCACTGGATGCGAAAGATACATGCCAGCTCGCTCAGCGAGCCTTGGCAGTAACTCTGCTCCAATCACCGCCAGATCAGGATCCGACGATACGACCAGTAGTGACTGCGACGTCTGGCCACCACAACCAGACACAGCCAGTGCCAGCGTTATGACAGAAATGTTGGGTAATCTAGGTGGTTTCATTCGGAATTGGACTGGAGGTATAGATGACTCTCGGCACTTGTGTTTCTGCTCAACTAACAGTTAACCCCTTTGGAGTACCTAAAGAAGGTGCTTGAGTCAGTGATGGCAAAATTGATAGCTTCGAAACTGTGAATACGGTTGGCACCCGACTTGCAACGAGCCATTGTAGACTCTCTATGATGGTTATGAGGCAACCGATATGATGGCACGAGCGACGGCAAGAGAAGGAGGAACAGGTAGTCAGGGGTTCCGCAGTCGATTATCGAGGCTCTGGCATCCAAGAGCATACTTACTTGCTCTAGGATTCTTGGGGGGACTCGGCCTTGGTGGATCTTGGGGTACCTGGCAGAACCTATGCGCTGGGGACGCATGTCCTTCGATTGCGCGTATTTCAACGTTTGAGCATGAACAAAAGAGCAAAATCTTAGCAGCCGACGGTGAACAGATCGCGGAATTCGGCTTTGAGACTCGTACCCCAATCCGAATCACGGATTTACCAGCTCATGTCCACCAAGCAGTTGTCGCGATGGAGGACAAACGCTTCTATCAACACCGTGGGTTTGACCCAATCGGTTTCACACGGGCAGCGATCGGTGTAATCACCTTTAACTATGCGGGGGGCGGGAGCACGATCACACAGCAGCTCGCTCGCAATCTCTTTACTGAGATAGGATTTGAGCAGCGCTATACCCGGAAAATCAAAGAGCTCCAGGTCGCTCTTGATCTAGAAAGATCTTACACGAAGGAACAGATCCTCGAAGCGTATTTGAACGAGATCTACATGGGTGGTGTCTACGGGTTCCAGGCTGCATCACTTCGGTACTTCGGAAAAGGGGTGGCAGAAGTAAATGTAGCCGAAGCCGCGCTTCTTACCGCTATTCTCAACCGCCCAACATGGTACAACCCCTTCACAAACCCAGAGCGCGCACTCGCGCGCAGAAACACTGTTCTAGACCTAATGGCGCAGCAACGCTACCTAACCCAATCCGAGACCGAGCTTTGGAAATCCTTTCCTCTGCCCGAAGTCGAGCCAGACCGGGCTTCTACTCAGTTCGCTCCATACTTCGAGGAGTGGGTTCGGCAAATCTTAGCTGATCGCTTCGGTGAAGAGATCTATCGTGGTGGATTCCGAGTGTACACCACCCTTGATATCCAGATGCAGGAAGCGGCGCAAGCTGCTATGGAAGCTGGTTGGGCAGAGATAGAGGCGGACTCGGTCAATTTCCTTCACCCACGTTACGAGCCGGCAGACACCTCCTACGGTAGTTCAACCCCCTACCTGCAAGGCGCATTCATCTCATTAGATCCGGAAACCGGTCACGTGAAGGCCCTCATCGGAGGACGTGATTTCCAACATTCAAAATTCGATAGGGCACGGCAAGCAAGGCGTCAGGCAGGATCCTCGTTTAAACCATTCGTTTACACTGCGGCGCTCAACACTGGAATACCTGCCTCTTATATAGTGGAGGATATCCCCGTCGTATATCCGCAACTGGATGGTTCGGATTGGCGTCCATCAAACTTCGTTGACGAATTCAAGGGACCAATGACCCTACGCGAGGGGCTATATACATCGACCAATATGATCGCGATCCGACTGGGCTGGGAGGAGGTCGGAATAGAAACCGTTGCCCAGACTGCCCGACGGATGGGGATCATGACAGAGATTGAAAGATTTCCTTCAACGACCATAGGTGCTTCTGAAGTAATCCCTCTGCAAATAGCTGAGGCATACTCATCTTTTCCTAACATGGGAACCAAGGTCCGTCCGTTCCCAATCCTTAGAGTTGAAGACGACAATGGAACCGTCATATGGGAACCCCAGCCCGAAAAGACGACCGTTCTTGAACCGTTACCTACCCGTATCATCGTGGATATGCTGGAAGATGTGGTGCGACGCGGAACAGCCTATACGGCCGTACGAGTCCGTGGCGGACTCCCCCATAACATCCCAGCCGCAGGGAAAACCGGAACCACCAACGACGGGACAGACGTCTGGTTCACAGGGTTCACTGGGAACCTACTAGCCACAGTCTGGTTCGGTATGGATACACCACAGCCAATCTTCCGCTTAGGTCCTGGTCGCCGTCAGGCAACAGGAGGAGGGCTAGCTGCTCCAGTTTGGGGTTCCTTCATGAGCCAGGTATACCAAGATATATCGTTAGATGAGGACTCTGGGAGGACGGGGGCACGCCCGCTCCTAGAGCGCCCAAAGCTCTGGGAGATACCTGACGGCCTCAATGCGGTTGTAGTCGATCGCAAAACCGGACTGTTGGCATCACGCTGGTGTCCCGAAGAAGATCGATACACCGAGTATTACATCCCGGGCACGGAACCCACTGATTTATGTGATCGTTCGAGTCGACGTTTCCGTTCCTCTAGGATTCGGGGCTACCAGTAAAACTTGG
>DEAT01000028.1:87886-183982 GCA_002348265.1 Gemmatimonadales bacterium UBA2975
TTAAATGGGGCTGTGATATCGAATGCACTTGAAGAACTCTGATCTTAGCACGCAAAGGTGTCGGGCACTCGGTATTGACTTCGGCACCAAGCGAATAGGTATGGCAGTAAGTGATTCCACAAACACTCTGGCTGCACCCCTCAAAACTCTCACCAGGCGAGAAGGGAAAAGACCACCATATGCCTGCATGTTGGAGACGGCTAGAGACTATGATGTGTGTCAACTAGTGGTCGGATTGCCGCTGAGCCTGGATGGCGAAGAAAACGAATGGTGTACTGAGGTACGGTTGATGGGAGACAAAATCGGCAGGAAAATCGGAGCAGACGTAGCATATGTCGACGAACGAATGACATCGGTACAGGCAGAGCGAGCCCTGCACGCTACAGGCCTGCCTCGCTCCAAACGACGAGAAAAAGGGCGCGTCGATGCGGCGGCGGCGCAGCTCATTCTTCAGGCATGGCTCGACAACCCTAGTATCGCACGATGAGGCTTCACCAACCGAACTGGATGAACAAGTGGGCACTGGTGACGCTTCCCGTCTTACTAGTGAGCGTTATGGCCCTCTCTAAAAGAGAGGTTGGTAAGAAGATTATTGTCGAGATTCCCCCAGGTGCTTCATCTGGGGAAGTCGCCTATCTACTGAAGGAAAACGAAATCATAGCTAGCGCTGTCCTTTTTCGAGCTTACGTAAAACTTAGAGGTGAGGACCGAAGCCTTAAGGCTGGCATCTACAAGATGCAAACCTCTGGTTCGATACAAGAAGCATTTCGGAAAATTTCACGCGGAGTAGTAGAGACTACCGCTATCACCATACCGGAAGGACTCAACGTCTGGCAGATTGCTCCCATACTCTCAGAGGTTACTCAGAATACTGAAGACGAAATTACAATTGCCCTGAAGGATCCGATGCTTCCGGAACGCTTCAACCTAGAGGGGCCTACAATCGAAGGATACCTGTTCCCAGACACATACAGGTTCGCGAATGGTATTAGCCTAGAGACGGTCATCACCACCATGATCGAGCAATACCGATCTCTGTGGACCGATGCTAGGAAAAAAGCACTCGAAGCATCCGGAATGTCAGAGCATGAAATAGTGACTCTGGCTTCAATCATTCAGACGGAAGCTCGGCAGCTATCAGAAATGTCTCGGATCTCAGGCGTGTATCACAACCGAATACGCGACCGCTGGCTCCTGCAGGCCGACCCCACCGTGATCTATGCACTGGGCGGTTACAGAGAACGCCTCCTTTACGCGGCTATCGACTCCGTGGCTGACAACCCCTACAACACCTATACGCAGCCAGGGTTGCCACCCGGACCAATCGCTTCCCCTGGAGCGATGGCGATCGACGCAGCACTAACACCGGAGGAGCATGACTATTGGTACTTCGTAGCTCGCCCAGACGGGTCTCACGTATTCACGAGCACGCTTGCAGATCATAACAGAGCTAAAGAAGAACAAAGAATTGCAAGAAACGGCCTCTGAGTTGCCATTCTGACGAGTCCTTCCTGATCATCAAACCCTGAGAATTATCCTGTGTTGTCTAAAGAACGACTCCGTCTGATGTTCATCACTAGCTCGCACCCAAACCCTGATAGGTCTATCCTCAGCATCGTGCAATCGGCACTGGATGCCGGGGCACCCGCGATCCAACTACGAGCTAAGAAAGCAAGGTCGCGTGACACATTAGAGTTGGGTCGAAGACTTAGAGAACTCACAAAAGCGGCAAATGCGCTTCTCCTCGTTAATGACCGCTTCGATGTCGCACTCGCCGTAGGAGGGGACGGAGTCCACTTAGGGCCTGACGATGTCCCTGTATCGGCGATTAGACGCATCGCACCAGAAAGATTTCTGATTGGAGCTTCTACCGACCAGCCCACCGAAGCACAACGCCTGGTCTCAGAGGGCGCCAACTACATCGGATGTGGCACTATTTACCCGACATCGAGCAAGTTAGACGCAGGCCCGACGATCGGCCTAGCAGGTCTGCAAGCAGTTGTTGATGCTGTTGATGTTCCAGTGCTGGGCATCGGAGGCATAGACGTTGAGGGAGCACGGGAGATAGCAACCCACACCTCTGCTGCTGGCATCGCGGTAATCGGAAGCATCATGGATGCTGATGACCCAGGATCCCAAGTCTCTGCACTCCTGGGCGCTTTCAGGGCCTGTGATTAGAGAGGAGTAGCAAATCGTCCAACCTAAAGCCCACCTGCATGCAGGAGATCCTCAATCTCGTGCCCTTGTACATAAAAATCACCTAGGGCCCTTCCATTTCCTGGATTGTGCCAGTCAGAACCACCACTCATCAGTAGTCCGTTCGCCTTACAGATCGATTCTAATCGAATCACGTCCGTTTTCTTGGACCGAGGGCGATACACCTCGAGACCCCTAAGTCCGGCCTCGAGCAAGAGAGGAAGAAGCGAATCAACCAGTTGCCCGGGCGGGTGCGCCCACAGCGGAATACCGCCCGCCTCAAGCACTAAGTTTACCGCCTCTGCAGGCTCCAACAGATGTGTGGGCACAAAGGCCTCACTCTCGTTGCCAATAAGTCGTTCGAACGCGTCCCAGACTGACTGAGCATACCCAGCTTTGACAAGAGCCTTAGCGAGGTGAGGTCGTCCAATTACAACCCCTTCTGGTCCAGCTTCATCCATAACCGCACCGTAAGAGATCTTAACCTCCATACGATCCAGCCTCTCGAGCATCTCACGCATTCTTTCCGCTCGCCGGGACCCAGCGACACGACCGTGCTCAAGAAGAACAGACGAACGTGGATCAACGAAGTAACCCAACACATGGACGTCCGTAGTCCCGTAGGTCGACGAAACTTCAATGCCAGGGATCACATGCATACTAAGAGTGCTAGCTCTTTCTTGAGCCGTTGCTACTCCCGCTACAGTGTCGTGATCCGTGATCGCAATTACGTCCAGGCCGGCCGCAACCGCCTCGCTCACGACCTGGCCTGGAGACCAGGCGCCGTCTGACGCAGTGGTATGTATGTGGAGATCGAGCCTCAAATCAACAAGGTCTCAATTAATGTGGTCTGCGATCACTAACTCAGGATCGGAAGCGTCTGTCGGTGGCCCATCGCCCGCGTACTCGGTCAGGAGGGTTACCATGTCTCTCTCAACCTTCAGTACACCTCCTACGACATGGAAATGCTCGCTTCCGCCACCCGAACGGTCCAGCGTGAGCTCACCAGAACCGATGAGCGAAAGCATCGGCGCGTGGCCGGGAAGGATACCCACCTTCCCATCCCACGCCGGTGCAACGATGGCAGAAGCCTCACCCTCGAACACGATCCGATCCGGAGAGACGACACGTACGTGCAGCAATGAAGCCATCAGAATCAGCCCTCAGCCGCAAGCTTGTCAGCTTCCGCAACCACTTCGTCGATGCCCCCCTGCATATAGAAAGCCTGCTCTGGGAGGTGATCGAGTTCACCATTTGCAACGCGCTCAAACGACTCAACCGTCTCTTCTAGTTTGACATACTTCCCAGAAATTCCGGTGAACTGCTCAGCCACGAAGAATGGTTGCGAGAGGAACCGGGCAATCCGGCGAGCTCGGCCGACTATGATCTTGTCTTCTTCGGTCAGTTCGTCCATACCTAGAATCGCTATAATGTCCTGAAGATCCTTATAGCGCTGAAGGATAGCCTGCACCTGCGTCGCGACTCGATAATGACGTTCACCCACGAACTGCGGATCCATGATCCGAGAACTCGAGTCCAAAGGGTCAACCGCGGGATATATGCCCTGCTCCGCTATAGAACGCGAAAGGACCGTCTGAGCATCTAGGTGCGTGAACGCGGTAGCAGGAGCCGGGTCTGTTAGGTCATCGGCCGGCACATAGATGGCCTGGACCGAAGTGATCGAGCCGGCTGCGGTAGAGGTTATGCGCTCTTGGAGTTCACCCATTTCAGTACCGAGTGTAGGTTGGTATCCAACAGCAGATGGCATACGCCCCAATAGGGCTGACACCTCTGATCCGGCCTGTGTGAAACGGAAAATATTGTCTACGAAGAGAAGTACGTCTTGGTTCTCAACGTCACGGAAGTACTCAGCCATGGTCAAACCGGAGAGGCCTACTCGAAGCCGAGCTCCCGGAGGCTCATTCATCTGGCCATAAACAAGCGACGTTGAATCCAGGACGCCAGATTCTTTCATCTCGAGCCACAGGTCATTGCCTTCTCGTGTCCTCTCACCCACACCGCAAAAAACCGACTTGCCGCCGTGTTCCATCGCAATGTTGTTAATGAGCTCCATGATGATGACGGTCTTACCGACGCCGGCACCTCCAAACAGACCCGTTTTCCCACCCTTTACGTAAGGGGCTAGCAGGTCGACGACCTTTATCCCCGTCTCAAAAATCTCCGTCTTCGGCTCAAGCTGATCAAACTTTGGAGCTAGTCGGTGTATCGGCCACCTTTCGACCTCGTCTGCTTTTTCTCCTCCGACCGGACCCATCTCATCGACAGGCTCCCCGAGTACATTCAAGATTCTTCCGAGAGCAGCCTCCCCGACCGGAACCGAAATCGACGCCCCGGTGTCAGAAACTTCCATCCCGCGTGTCACACCGTCTGTCGAAGACATAGATACAGCACGAACCTGACCGCGACCGATGTGCTGCTGCACTTCAGCAATCAGCTCGATCTCTTGACCAGCCTCGTTCGTCGTATTGAGTGAAAGCGCGTTGTAGATCTCAGGCAAATGGGCGGCCTCGAACTCAACGTCGAGAACCGGTCCGATGACCTGAACGACCTTTCCAGTGTTATCAGCCATGATGTCCCTATATATCCCTACTCGAGGGCGGCGGAGCCACCGACGATCTCGGCGATCTCCTGCGTGATCTGGGCCTGACGGGCCCTGTTGTAAGTCCGGGTGAGGTGCTCAAGCACGTCACCGGCGTTGTCGGTTGCAGATTTCATTGCCGACCTGCGGGCACCCTGCTCCGCGGCAGCATTCTCCACTAGCGCCGTATAGACGGCGTTGCGGATATATACGGGGAGGATCTGTTCCAAGATCATGTCCCCACTGGGGCTCAGAATATAGACGTCAGCCGACGACGCGTTTTCATCACCCGATATCGGTAGCAAGTCGCGCGTGTGCGGGGGCGTCGACATCGCCGACTTGAACTTAGAACTCACGATATATACCGCATCTACTTGTCCGTTCTCGAAACGTTCCCGCACTGGGGCGATGATCGCTTCAGCATCGTCCACGGTCGGACTGTCCCCCACATCTGCCTTCTCCGTTGTGATCTCTTCACCACGGAATCGGAAGTAAGCAACACCCTTCTTTCCTGCTATGTGCAACTCTGTCTCTATACCTTGAGCACGCAGATCTTCCATAAGATTGCGTGCCTGCTTGATGAGATTTGAATTGAATCCACCGCACAAGCCACGGTTCGCTGTCAGTAGCACTACTGCGGCTCGCGACACCTCTTTCGGCCGCCTTAGAATCGGGTA
Source organism: Gemmatimonadales bacterium UBA2975 (assembly GCA_002348265.1). Lineage (GTDB taxonomy): Bacteria > Gemmatimonadota > Gemmatimonadetes > Longimicrobiales > Gaopeijiaceae > UBA2589. The sequence continues at coordinate 93,359 of DEAT01000028.1, forward strand.
TCTCTCGCTCAAAGCCGGTGAATAAAGTCCTTCCACGATCTCCTGAAGCGCATCCGCATAAGGTCGGGCCGCCTGAACACGGTCGGACGCCTTCTTAAGCTTTGAAGTCGCTACGAGCTCCATTGTGCGCGTTATCTGCCGGGTATTTTCGACTGACTTTATCCGGCGCTTTACGTCCGCGTCACCTGCCACTTCGTCTCTCCTCTACTCAGTAAAGAGTCAGCCGATTCAGGCCGAGGCCCCAATGGCCTCGTGCTCGGCAGCGAAAGACTCATTGAAGCTCTCAATCGCAGACACCAACTGCTCATTCAACTCGTCAGTGAGTTGACCACCATCTCGAATACCATCAAGCACTCCTTGGTGCTTTGCGGCCATTTGTTGGTGGAAGCCGAGTTCCCACTGACGAACTAAGCTGACATCTACGTCATCCAGATACCCGTTGGTCACCGCATAAATTACGGCGACCTGATTCTCGACTGGCATCGGCTGATACTGTGGCTGCTTGAGCATTTCCACTGTGCGGGCCCCACGCGCTAGTTGACGCTGCGTGGCGGCATCTAGATCTGAACCGAACTGAGCGAAAGCCTCTAGTTCACGGTATTGGGCTAGGTCCAAACGGAGACGACCTGCAACCTTTTTCATGGCCTTGATCTGAGCAGAGCCACCAACACGCGAAACCGAAATACCGACATTGACGGCAGGCCGCACACCAGAGTTGAACAGATCCGGCTCAAGGAAAATCTGACCGTCGGTGATCGAAATCACGTTAGTCGGAATGTACGCGGAAACATCACCACCCTGCGTTTCGATAATCGGTAGCGCGGTGAGCGACCCTCCGCCCTGTTCGTCTGCGAGCTTGGACGCACGCTCTAGGAGACGAGAGTGGAGATAGAAAACATCGCCCGGGTATGCTTCCCGCCCTGGAGGGCGACGAAGAATCAAGGAGAGCTGACGATAAGCCTGTGCTTGTTTCGAGAGATCGTCATACACGACCAATGTATGTTTGCCTTGCCACATGAAGTGTTCCGCTAAGGCTGTAGCGGCATATGGCGCGATATACTGCATCGGAGCAGGGTCGGACGCGTTCGCGGTCACAACGATCGTGTACTCCATAGCTCCTTTTTCCCGAAGCGTTTCGACTACCGCCCGGACCTTACCCGCCCTCTGACCGATCGCGCAGTAGATACATATAACATCAGTGTCTTTTTGATTTATGATCGCGTCGACGGCAACAGCAGTCTTTCCAGTACCGCGGTCACCGATGATCAATTCACGCTGTCCGCGTCCTACCGGAATCATCGAGTCAATCGCTTTGATTCCCGTCTGCATCGGCTCACCTACCGGCTGTCGTTTCACGATACCCGGAGCTACGATGTCGATCTGGCGGTTACCTTCAATATCCGCGATCGGTCCCTGACCATCCTGAGGGTTACCAAGGGAATCAACGACCCGGCCCAGATATCCGGCACCCACTGGGATATCTAACACACGGCCGGTGCGCCGAACCTGATCTCCTTCGTGCAGACGTACCCACTCACCCATAATCACCGCACCGATATTGTCCTCTTCAAGGTTCAGGGCAAGCGCGGTTACTGTCTCACCTGACTCTGATGACGTAATCTCAAGCATCTCCGACGCCATAGCCTTAGTAAGACCATAAATGCGGGCAATTCCGTCCTTAACCTCTAGGACTTCGCCGACCTCTTCTGCTTGGAGTTCGTCTTCATATCGCTCGATCTCGTCGAGCAGGACGTCCTTGATCTCGCTGGCGCGAAGCTGGGAGTCGTTGGCCATCTTATTGTCTGGATTCTAGAGTTTAAATTCGGTTTAGGCTGTCGCTGCTTCACCGGAGTCGGTGGGCAAGTCGGCCGCGAGCATTTGGCGGCGTAACCCTTCCATCCGCCTTCGGACCGATCCATCGTAGATCGTGTCCCCTGTACGTACCACGAGGCCTCCCAGAATACCTGCATCTACCTGGAAGTGTGGGATCGCTCTTTTGCCAAGCGCCACAGAGAGCTTTCCCGCAATCAACTCACGAGTGGCTTCGTCCACTTGACGGGCCACCGTTACCTGCACGTGCTCCCTTCCCAAGCGAGCATCGAGCAGTACTTGATACTGATGAGAAATCGACCGCAACAGCCGCTGACGTCTCTTGTCAATTGTAACTAGAACGAAATTCACAACATGCTTGGGCAAAGACTCTTCAAAAGCCTTCTTGACCACATTCTTTTTGTCAGCGTCATCAATTCGCGGAGTCTCAATGAACAAGCGGAACTTCGGATCTTCTTCGATCAGCTTCGCGACCGTTGCAACCGCATCTCCGTACTCCTGAAGAGCTTCGTTCCGCAGGGCTAACTCGAAAAGTGTCTCTGCGTAATTCCGCGCTACAGTTTCGTCCCTCAACCCTCACCTCCAACCCCACCCATCTCAGCTAGGTAACGCTCAACAAGCGCTCGGTCTTTTTCTTGGTCCAGATTTTCTTGTATCAGCCGAGTCGCCGCAGACAGAGCCAGATCAACCGACTCTCTTTTGATTTCGGCGATAGCGGCATCACGCTCACGTTCGATCTCGGCACGAGCCCGCTCAATGATTGACTGGGCCTCGCCTCTCGCCTTCTCCTCAATCTCCATTCGGATAGAGTCACCTGCCACCTTTCCTTCAGCTAAGAGCTCATTAGCCTGTCGACGCGCGTCAGCGAGATTTTCTTTGTATTTTTCGAGGAGTGTCTCCGCTTCCTTATTCCGCTCTGCAGCCTCGTCCAAGGCCGCTTGGATTCCCTTCTCGCGGGCATCGACAGCAGCCAGGATGGGACCCCAAGCGTACTTCCCTAAGATGAAGACGAGGATACCGAATACGACCAAGGTCCAAAAGCTGAGACCTGTATTTATATCGTATAGTCCACCACCACCTTCTCCCCCTTGACCCAAGAGCTCAATTGGGGATGCGGCAAGAACAAAGACTACAGCTGTGATTTGACTGGCTCTCATTATCTCTCCGTAATACTTCCAGCACGGTGAATGAGCCAAATGCCATTAGCCCATTCCTTACTCATCACTTAACCGTGATCGAGGACACCGCTGATTAGAAGAACTTGAAGAGAAGCGCGATCACTAGTCCGAACAGAGCAGCACCCTCAATCAGCGCGGCGAGAATGATTCCAGCCCCCTGAATCGTGGCGGCAGCTTCTGGCTGACGGGCGATTCCTTGGGCTACACCGTTTCCAATTTGACCGATGCCGATTCCTGCACCGATGACTGCAAGTCCGATACCTATTCCAGCGCCGAGCAGGTCTAGTCCACCTGAGGCGGCAGCAGTTTCCTGAACAACGGTGAGCATTCCGTAGAGCATTTCGCTTTCCTTGGAAGTTTGTCGTTAACGACGAGTTAAAATCATTTACTGATACTTGGAATCCAAATAGAACTGCTAGTGCGCATGCTGAATCTGACCGATGAATACGGCTGTCAACAACGCGAAGATGTAAGCCTGAAGAAACGCCACAAAAAGTTCGAGAATCATGATCCCGGACACCATCGCTATGGAAGCTAATGTCACTCCTCCGGCAACAATCGCTCCACCACTTGCGAATATGAAGATCAGGCCCAGAAGCGAGAGAACGAGAGTATGGCCAGCCATCATGTTAGCGAAAAGCCGGATCATCAGAGCGAATGGCTTCGTGAGTTTCCCTAGGAACTCTACAGGAGTGAGGATCACGAGCATGATCGCCGTTCCTATAGGGTTCATACCCTTCGGGGCATAGAAAATCGTACCCATATAGCCTGCAAAACCGAGCGCTCTCATTCCGGAAATTTCAGTTACAACAAAGGTCACCAGCGCCAGAGCGCCTGTTACCATGAAGTTTCCTGTCGCTGTTGAACCAAACGGGACTAACCCCAACAGGTTCATAAACAAAATGAAGAAGAAGAGCGTGAGTATGTACCCCGTATAGGAATCCGCTCCGTGACTGATATTCCTGCGCACAACCTCGTCACGAAAATAAAGAACCATCGCTTCCATCGCGTTAGCTAAACCAGTTGGCGCCCGATTTGAAAACTTGTTTTTCATCGCTCGCCCGATGGGCACAAAAATCGCCAAACACACAAGCGCAGCCAAGAATAAGAAGACTACGTGCTTCGTCGGAGAAAGGTCTAGTGTAAGTGGTCCAATGTGTATCGGATCGAAGTGCGGCAGGTGGATGACCGGCCCAAATCCAAGTAACTGGAACTCTAGTTCTGCGCCGTCTAGAAGATGATGCATCAACATGTACTGGAGGTCAGGGCCATTTTCTGCACCACCCCCATGTTCCTGAGCGGCGTGAGCAGCGCCCTGTAGCACGGCCGTAAGCTTCATCTAAGCCCGCACCGTTTCGCTTGACTGGGTCCGGAAGTAAAACGGCTCAAGCAACATTAAACCGAAGAAAAATCCCGCGAGTGCGAGGAGCATTGGTATAGCAAAATCAGCGCTCGATTTTGTGGCGATGACCGCCCCAATTCCGATCACAGCCATACGAACCAACGTCCCACCTATCCACACGGCCAGGAAGCGGTTGACCTCAGCTCGAAAGCGTATCAAGGCCCAAAAAGCGATGCTTTGGACGGGAATCGCCAAAGCTGCAGCGACGAGCGTCCCAGACCTACCCGCATCATCTAGAAACGGCCAAAGTCCGACCAAAACAGTCGATACGAGGATCACGCACGCTGACGCGTACTTGAAGGAAGCCCTCATTGCGGGTCGTCTTTCCGCTGTCTCGGTTCAATCACGATGTGAGAATACAAGCTGTAGAAACCTGCTCCGCCGCCTACGAACGCACCAATCACCATCAGGATGGGTCCTGTCCCCAATTTCCCATCAGCCCAGAATCCAAGACCCATGAAGAACAAAACGGCGAGGGCCCAAGTCAGACCGTGACCCAAGAATTGACCAGATGCTCGCACCACTTCCTTAAGCTGATCATCTGACTGTTCAGGTCGCTGCTCCAAACCGAACCCCCTCTAGCACCTCAACATCGCTTCACCTAGGAAAACGATCTCCGAGGAGCCGTGAAAACATAGTCCTTGTGAAAAAATGCGCAAGCTGTTCAATAACCGCTGAAACACCCTTAAACACTATAGATTATGAGGATCTGCGATCACGTCTCACAGTCTAGATTCAAACGCGCGTTAGGAACGACTCTACCAATCGCTATTCCCGTCTTGATGAATCATCCTGCCCACAGTTCGAGTGTTCTTAGAAAAAGAACCGTTAACTGCTTGACGGATCCCACTGGCTCCGTCAATCTTCGCGCCGGTCCCGAGCCGCTTCATCGCGCTTACTGCCAGTGCGGTCCGTACGCGGACGATTGAATGCCGCAAAGGAACTAAGGAATGGCTATAACCGAGAAGACTCAAGCAAGCGACCGTGACATAGCGCTCCTCGAAAGGGCAGCCGAGGTTACCGCGTCTATGCGTGTGGAAGTGGAAAAGCGCATTGTAGGACAACGCGAGGTGATTGATGAAATGCTGGTGGCCTTGCTGGCCAATGGGCATGCGCTTCTGGTTGGCGTCCCCGGTCTCGCAAAAACCCTCCTCGTGCAGACGGTAGCAGATGCACTCGATTTAGAGTTCAGTCGAATTCAGTTTACGCCTGACCTGATGCCGACCGACATAACAGGGACTGAGGTGATCGAGGAGGATCGAACAACCGGACGTCGCGTGTTCAGATTTGTGAAAGGCCCGGTATTTGCCAACATAATTCTAGCAGACGAAATCAACCGCACCCCGCCCAAGACACAAGCTGCACTCCTTGAAGCGATGCAGGAACGGGCAGTTACAGCTGCGGGCGAGACGTACACTCTTCCAAGACCGTTCTTTGTGCTTGCAACGCAGAATCCTATTGAGCAGGAAGGGACCTACCCTCTTCCTGAAGCGCAACTGGACCGCTTTATGCTCGAGCTTCCGATCTACTATCCGTCCCGGGAAGAAGAAGAAGAGGTCGCTATGAGAACCACAGGAGGCACGGAGCAGGAGGTGGAAAGCGTCATCACCGCTCAAGAGTTGATCGAACTTCAAGGACTAGTGCGGCGTATTCCAGTTCCGCCATCTCTGGTCTCGTTTGCTGTCCATCTGGCACGTGCCACCCGCCCCGGAGACGAGGCCGCCTCAGTGACTGAGAACTACGTATCATGGGGCGCAGGGCCACGTGCCTCGCAATACCTCGTGTTGGGTGCAAAGGCGCGGGCGGCATCGCGCGGAGCAGCAATTCCATCATATGATGATGTACGCGCAGTAGCGCCAGCCGTGCTGGCCCATCGCCTCGTATTGAACTTCGAAGCTGAAGCCGATGGTCGAACAACGCGCGACGTGATCGAAGAACTCCTCAAGGAGAGCCAGGGTTGGACCTGACGGAAATAGCCTGAGGTGACAGAACAACCTCCGAGTAGTTACGGTGATGATGGGAGCCCTCGATGATGGTTCTTTATGCTGCGATCGTCGTCGGACTTCTTCTAATGTCGGCGGTCCTTACAGCGGTCCACGATTCGGTCTTCCAGATCACGCGTTCGCACACCAGAACTCTGGTTGAAGAAGGCTTTGACGGTGCCGAAAACATAGACGCAGCCCGAGAACACAAGCACGCAGTTCAGGCCAGCGTTCGTGTCACGACCAGTGTTCTGAACCTCTCGGCCCTAGCGTTAATCGCACTCACAGGTGTCTCGACATGGGGCCGATTGGGACCGGTAACGAGTACCTTGTTTGGTTTAGTCTTAGTGCTCACGATCGCAGACCTAATCCCTCACCTAATTGCAGCGCGACGACCAATTAGGCTCGCGCTTTCCTCAGCAGGAATGCTGCTTTTAGTCGAAAGGTTCGCTCGTCCACTTGTGCGGCCAGTTGAGCGGCTGGAGTACCACATTGGCGGCAATGACGACACAGTCTCAGATGCGCAGCGCGAGCTTCGTGAGATCCAAGAAATTGGCAAAGAAGAAGGGGTGCTTGAAGACGGTGAGAGTCTCCTTGTAGAGCGCGCATTTCGGCTGGACGAACTCACTGCTTGGGACGTGATGGTTCCCCGGGTCGATATTTTTTCCTGGCAAGAGGACCTCAAGCTTAGGGATATCGTAACGACGCTAAGGCAGGTCCCTTACAGCCGCGTGCCTGTTTACAAAGACTCTGTCGATGACGTGACTGGTATAGTCTACGTCCGAGAGATATACGAGAGCTTTGTCGGAGGCGAACTCGACCGGAGCGTTGCCGACTTAGCCCACGATCCATTCTTCGTTCCTGGCTCACGATCACTAACCGAACTTCTTCAAGAATTCCAAGCGCGTCGCATCCACATGGGGATCGTGGCAGACGAATTCGGTGGCACAGATGGTCTTGTCACACTAGAGGACATCCTTGAGGAACTAGTAGGCGAAATTCATGATGAAACGGACGTCGATGAAGAGGAGATCCAACGCATTAATGACGACGTCGTAGAATGTGACGCCGGAGTCGACCTTAGAGACCTCGACGAAGAGCTCGACATTGCTCTTCCTCAAGGTGAGCACCGATCGTTGAACGGGTTCTTGCTTGAAGAATTAGGACACGTGCCCGAAGCCGGAGAATATTTGGTGACGTCGGTTGCACGAATTGACATTCTGCAGTCATCCGAAACGCAAGTGCTTCGTGCACGTGTGACTCGAAGAAGAGCTATCGAAGAAGAGGCTGATGAGTGATGGCTACCGTCCTCGAGTTCGACGGAAAGTCGCCACAAATTCATCCCTCGGTCTTCCTCGCGCCAAGCGCTGTGATCATAGGAAATGTGAAGGTTGAAGCCGGAGCAAGCATCTGGTTCGGGGCGGTCCTGCGGGGAGACGATCCAAGCCATGGAATAGTTATAGGTCCCCGAACGAGCATCCAGGAAAACTGTGTTGTCCACGTTGGTCGATGGGGCCCCACAGTCATTGGCACTGATGTGACTATGGGACACGGAGCCAAGCTGGAAAGCTGTACGATCGGAGATAGGACCGTTATAGGGATGAATGCCACGATCCTCCAGAATGCAATAGTGGATGAGGAATGCCTAGTGGCAGCGAACACCGTAGTGCTTGAGAATGCTGAAATACCAGCGCGAAGCCTTGTCGCAGGGGTGCCAGGCAAAGTGAAGAAGAAGTTGGACGGATCTGCGGCAGAGTGGATCAAGGGAGGCGGAGCCCATTACGTATCACTGTCGCGTAAATACCTGCGTCAGGGGATAGGCACAGGTAATCCCGAAACGGAGAGCAGCGATGGCTGACGAGCGGCGATCTAGAGTTGATACGTCGTCAGAAAGCGCTGAAGGCAAAGTCCCCGCCCAGACCGAGAAGCAAATCTACCTCTGTGACCTGTGCGGAGTCCCTATGCTCAACCTGCACTGCAAGCTGATCTGCGAACAGTGCGGATACAAGCGTGATTGTTCAGACCCCTGAGAAGAGATAGCTAACCAGCGACTCCAAGGAGGGATTCGACGTACCACGCTACCATGGCGTCGCCCCACACGTAGGAGATCGCACCGCCCGCCGCCATAAAAACTCCGAACGGGATCAGCCCACCCATCTCCATATCACCGTCTTCGTTCCGAGCTAGAGCAGCCGGAATCGACTGAGCTAACGCAATAACGATTGCCAATGCTGAAGCAATGAAGACAGTAAGAGCTATCCCTTCCACCCCCACGAAGGCTCCAATCATCATGGACATCTTGATGTCACCCCCACCCATGGCTTGATCTACTCCCATTCCCTCTAGCCTGTGAGGAGAGATCCTCGTAATAAGCCAAGTGCCAGCAATCCCGACGAACCAAAGAACGCCATAGCCGAGCCCCGCTCCAATGACGGACGCCACTATATCAATTCCCCCTGGAAGAACCGCAAGAATAATTCCGACAAGCGTTCCTCCGACCGAAAACTGATCGGGGATCACATAGAAACGCGCGTCCGAAATAGAGATTCCAAAGATGATCGCCAGAAAGATCGCGCCTCGGAATGCCTCTGGGCTCGGCCAGTGCAACGCAAAGACGGCGGCCCACATAAGCGCCGTTCCTGCTTCAACAAGGGGATATTGAGCCGAAATTGGTCCGGAGCAGTTTCGGCACCTTCCGCGAAGCAAAAACCAACTGAAGACCGGAATGATGTCGAGCCAAAAAATCGGACTTTTACAGCTTTGACAACGTGATCTTGGCCTTAGCACTGACTCGTCGATGGGCCAACGTAGTGAACAGACGTTAAGGAACGAACCGGTAAGCAACCCAAATATTCCAGCCAGAATTGGGGCAATCCATTCCATTAATCCGACCCTTTACGTTCCCTGGTTATTTGATGCATCAGGATCGATCCAGCGATTCCGACATTGAGCGACTCCACTGGCCCTTCCACTGGGACACAAATTGTCGCATGACCCAGCTGTCGCACATCTTCCCTCACACCAGCCCCCTCGTTCCCCACCACAAGCACTATATCATCAGTTCTCTTCAACGCATTCTTTCCCTCAGATGCTGCAACCACAACGGTTCGGTCCGCTTCTGTTAGGGCCTGCGCTACGTCCGCTACGGAAGCGAGTGCGATCGAAGCCCGAAAAGCAGCTCCGGCTGAAGCTCGGACGACCTTGGATCCCCAAGGATCTGCTGTTCCGTCGAGTGCAATGATTCCATTGAAGCCGAACGCAACTGCCGACCTAATCAGCGTTCCAACGTTCCCGGGATCCTGAATGGCGTCGAGAACCAAGACCGGACAATTGGCGGAAATCACCTGTTCTAGAGTCGCTTGGCTCTGCTCGCACACGGCCAGGACTCCCTGAGACGACTGAGTCGACGATATTCTTGCTAGTTCTTCGTCATTCATCACCGTGACATCGAATCCGCCGGCAAGTAACCTCGCCTCAAGATTCCGTCCAAGATCAGTCGACCTTAAACGCCCGGAGATCAAAGCAAAGCGGACATTAGCACCAGCTTGCAGAGCCTCAGACAATGTCCTGACCCCCTCTACGAGTACAAGACCCTCCCGTTCCCGTTGTCGCCTTATGGTAAGTCTCTTCAGAAGCGAAGCCCTGCGTTGGCTCAACAACACACTAGCTGCGACCTTTCAGAATGGACCACACTGAATATCGAGAGACCAATCACCGGTTGGACTACCCTACACCAGTCGCTCTGACAATCGCCGGAAGCGATTCGGGTGGTGGCGCCGGCATCCAAGCGGATCTGAAGACGTTTCATCAATTCGGTGTGTTCGGTACGAGCGCTATCACAGCGATAACGGCTCAGAATACTATAGGTGTGACCGCAATACACCCTATTCCACTCTCGAGTGTTCGTGCCCAGATCGATGCTGTCGCCTCAGATCTCTGCCCTGCGGCAATTAAAACCGGGATGTTGGCGACTGCAGAGGTCGCCGAAATCGTGGCATCGAGAATCTCCGCGCACAAACTTAACCCGTACGTGATGGACCCCGTTATGGTCGCGACAAACGGACGTCGGCTGCTTGAGCACAACGCAACCATCACGCTGTTAAACTGCCTGGTGCCGCTCGCTACTTTGGTTACACCAAACCTACAGGAAGCTGAGATTCTCACTGGAGATGACGTAAGGACGGTTTCTGAAATGAAGAGGGCAGCCCGTTGGCTTGTCGATGCCGGGGCTGATGCAGCACTGGTAAAGGGTGGTCATCTTGACGGTGATGCCGTAGACGTCCTGTGGGACGGCACCGAAGAGCTTTTGTGGCGCCACCCTCGCATCGATACACTTCATACACACGGCACCGGATGCACCTTATCCGCGGCGGTTACCGCAAGCCTTGCAGCGGGAGTAGACATGACCACTGCCGTAGATGGGGCAATCCGCTTTGTACAAGATTCCATCTCCAGTGCACCAAGATTAGGCAAGGGACGTGGGCCACTTAATCTCTTGGCTTCACCGCAGTGAGATCCGAAAGATCGCTCACAACCTCCGACAAAAGCCTGAGCATCCTGTTAGCGGTATCAGTTCCCAGCGCTAGAGCATCCTCATGCGACAATGCTGATGGAGACAGTCCCGTTGCTTTATTCGTAACCAGAGAGAGGGCTCCCACCCGCAATCCTACAGCACGTGCCAAAACGACCTCAGATACCGTAGACATACCCACAACATCCGCGTTCAGGTAAGCAAGCATGCGAACCTCAGCAGCCGTTTCAAAAGATGGACCCAGCATGCCCGCATACGTGCCGCGACGCAGGGGGACGCCAATTCTTCGAGCGGCACAACACACCACCTTTTGAATCTCCTGGTCGAAGGGAAGGCTCATATCTAGGAATCGGCACTCGCCTTTCCGGAACGGGCCCTCAAGGGCGCTGCGGAACGTAAAATTGATTTGATCCTCGACGAGAACGATATCGCCCACCTCAAGACTCGGGTCGACCGCACCCGCAGCATTTGTGAGAATAACCGTCTCGACACCGAGTCTGGCTAACAGACGCATTGGCTTTACGATCTCTTGAACCTCGTAACCTTCGTACGCGTGCAGGCGTCCATCGACAAGAATTACCGACACGTCTGACAAGGATCCGAACAAGATTCTCCCATGGTGCCCGCGGACCGTAGCTTCTGGTAATCCAGGAACAGCCTGGAAAGGAACCTCCACCTGGTCAGCCACCCCCCCTGCCACTCCATGGAGTCCCGAGCCCAAAACAATCGCGTAGCGAGGAATTTCGTCTACAACATCACGTAGAAGCCCTGCCGCACGATCGAGTGATTCCTCGCTCAGAGAATCATCCCCGCCACCGTAGCAGTCATGAACGCTGCTATTGACCCCCCAATCATCGCCCTCAAACCAAGGCGCGACAGGTCCTGGCGCCGACTAGGTGCGATTCCACCTATTCCTGCGATCTGCATCGCAATCGAACCGAAATTGGCGAAGCCCGACAAAGCATAGGTCGCAATGATCACAGACCGCGGAGCGAGTCCACCTGGCATGCCAATCGTGGTTTCCCCCATAGCGCCGGCGAGTTGAAGGTAGGCAACGAACTCGTTTAGTACCGTCTTGATCCCCATCAGAGATCCGATGAACGGAGCGTCGGCCCACGGCACACCCATGACCCACGCGAGTGGTGCCAGAATCCAACCGAGAATCAGTTCGAGGGTCAGACCGTCGAAACCAACTAGCGCCCCGATCCAACCCAAGATCCCGTTACTCATATAGATCAGTGCGACAAAAGCCAAGAGCATTGCACCTACATTCAGGGCTAGGGTCAAACCCTCACCTGCACCCCTTGCTGCGGCATCAATCACGTTCACATCAGGTTTCTCAACAATAACGTCGAGTGACTGAGCAGTCTCGGGTTCGCCTGCCTCCGGCAGCATGATCTTCGCAACTACAAGAGCAGCGGGAGCAGACATGACAGACGCTGCAAGCATGTGGCCAGCAACATCTGGAAAGTACGCCACAAGCATACCCACGTAAGCTGCTAAAACCCCACCGGCGACTGTAGCAAAACCTCCAGTCATCAGCGCCATCAGCTCTGACTCGGTCATTTTTTCGACAAATGGACGGACCAGCAGAGGGGCCTCCGTTTGACCAACGAAGACATTGCCGGCTGCTGACAACGACTCAGCTCCAGAGGTCTTCATAGTGCGCTGCATAACCCAGGCAGATGCGCGCACTACTCGTTGCATTAACCCAAGGTGGTAGGTGACCGCCATTAGAGACGAAAAGAAAATGATCGTCGGCAGAACGCTAAATGCGAAAACAGCGCCCGTTCGCGCCACTTTGCCCGGGGCCACGGAGAATCCGCCCTCCCCCATTGTTCCTACCGGTACGGTCTCATAAACCAAGTTTCCAAATACGAACTCTGCCCCCCGAAGTGTAAATCCAAGGAGTCCGACCACAAGCGCTCCAGCGGCATCGAAGATATCCGCACCTACCGGAGTCTTGAGGATGAACACCGCGAATCCGAACTGAAGAACCAACCCCCATCCAACAAGTGACCAAGAGATACGTCGTCGATCGGTACTCAGTGCCCAAGCAATCCCAATTAACACGCCCATTCCGACCAAGGACCGTAATCTTTCCAACATAGGGGTATTAAGTACCTCGGGCGCTACTACTTGTACTTGCGCCAGCAGCTCCGCATTAAGCATTAGGTCACCACCAGCCTCTGTTCTCGATTTCGGCACGAGGCAAAACAATTCCCTGCTTCTTCGCGTTAACTAGCTTCTTATTTCGGAAAAAAGGCACGAGCAGAAGCCCAGCTATAAATCCACCGAGATGAGCTCCGTATGCCACACCTCCGTCGACCGAACCCGGGCCCAAAACCCCTGTGAGCTGTATTGAAATCCAATAACCCAGCATTAACCACGCAGGGAGCTTTAACACCACAAAGAATACCCAAGTATCAATGCTAATCTTCGGGTATAGCACGAGGTACGCACCCATGATCCCGCTGATCGCCCCAGAAGCCCCCACCATGGGGACCGCAGATGACGGATTCACAGCTATGTGAGCCATGACCGCTGCCATGCCTGTGATCAAATAGAAGGCCACGAAGCTGAGGTGGCCCATAGAGTCTTCGATGTTGTTCCCAAATACCCAGAGGAACCACAGGTTTCCGAGAAGATGTCCCCAGCTGACGTGCAGAAACATTGACGAGAGAACGGAAGCCATTCCTATGTTCGAGGACTCGCATACGTTGGCTCCCTTAACAACGTTCAGCCCGGTTATATCTGCCGGGACAACACCCAGTGTGCAAATTGACTCGTACAAAGCGTTGTCTGATAAGCCCAACCCCTGGACGAGAAGCCATGTAACTGCGGTCAACACGATGATCAACAACGTAAAGAACGGGAAGATCTCAGTTGGATTGTGATCACGGAGTGGGAACACGACGACGGCCTAGGACAATGGAATTTAACCATTTCGAAGCTACAACCCACTCTAGAATCCGCCACATGCCGCCATTATGGCAGTTGCTCGCAGGCGATCCCGCCATTTAGGCCGAGAATCCCTTGCTTATTCAGGCACGGTGATTGCACCTGTCCTTTTTGCGAACAAAACAACTAGACCACAAGAACGCAAGATATGAGGAAACAATGGGCAAAGTGATCGGAATCGACTTAGGAACCACGAACTCGGTGGTCGCGGTCATGGAAGGCGGAGAGCCTGTCGTCATCCCAAACTCCGAAGGGGGTCGCACAACGCCGTCTGTAGTTGCCTTCACGAAGGAAGGTGAGCGGTTAGTCGGTCAGGTAGCGCGTCGCCAAGCTATTACAAACCCAGAGAATACAGTCTTCTCAATCAAGCGATTCATGGGGCGCAAGCATGACGAAGTAAATGCAGAAGAGAAATTGGTCCCGTATGATGTAGGCTCAGGCAAAGCCGGTCGAGTGACCGCAAAGCTTCCGAATGCCGAAAAGGAATTCTCGCCGCCGGAGATCAGTGCGATGATTCTCCAAAAGATGCGCCAAACCGCCGAAGACTATCTTGGCGCAAAGGTAGATCAGGCCGTAATAACCGTCCCGGCATACTTCAACGACGCACAACGTCAGGCGACAAAAGACGCTGGGAAAATCGCTGGTCTCGAAGTACTTCGAATTATAAACGAGCCCACTGCCGCGGCACTTGCATATGGACTCGAGAAAAAATCTGAAGAGAAGATCGCAGTCTTCGACCTTGGTGGAGGAACCTATGACATCTCCATTCTTGAACTGGGTGACGGGGTCTTCGAAGTCAAATCAACAAATGGTGACACCCATCTCGGAGGAGATGACTACGATCTGTGTGTAATTAACTGGCTAGTCGACGAGTTCAAAAAAGACCAGGGAATCGATCTCTCGAAGGACTCGATGGCACTCCAAAGACTCAAAGAGGCCGCGGAGAAGGCTAAGATGGAGCTTTCGACCACAATGAGCTCCGACATCAACCTGCCTTTCATCACCGCCACTCAGGAAGGCCCTAAACACCTAAACTACAGCCTGACGCGAGCAAAATTTGAACAGCTGGTGGATGGGCTTAACCAGCGCACGATACCACCGATGGAAAAAGCCCTTACGGACGCTGGACTATCCAAAGATGACATCGACGAGGTGATCCTCGTAGGTGGCTCTACCCGTATGCCGAAGATCCAAGAGATTGTGAAAGATTTCTTTGGGAAAGAGCCTCACAAGGGAGTGAATCCAGACGAAGTTGTAGCCGTCGGAGCTGCAATCCAAGGTGGCGTGCTCGCAGGAGATGTCACCGATGTTCTCCTACTCGACGTCACACCACTCTCGCTCGGCATCGAGACCCTCGGTGGAGTGATGACTTCCCTAATAGAGCGAAATACGACGATCCCAACCAAGAAGGCTGAAACCTTCTCGACGGCCGAAGACAACCAAACCACAGTCGAAATCCACGTTCTGCAGGGTGAGCGTAAAATGGCGTTGGACAACAAGACCATCGGCAAGTTCCAGCTCACAGGCATTCCGCCGGCACCTAGGGGAATGCCTCAAGTCGAAGTAGCCTTTGACATCGATGCGAATGGTATCCTGCATGTATCTGCTCAAGACAAAGCGACCGGCAAAGAACAGAAGATACGCATCGAGGCATCAAGCGGACTCTCCGACGCCGAAATCGACAAAATGGTTCAGGACGCCGAAGAACACGCTTCGGAGGATGAAGAACGCCGGCAAAAGGTAGAATCTCGTAATCAACTGGACTCACTGGTCTACCAAGTCGAGAAAGACAGCTCCGAATGGGGCGAAAAAGTTTCCGAGGACTCCAAAAGCCGACTCACGACAGCAACTGATGCGGCTAAGGAAGCACTCAAAACTGACGACCTCGAAGCAATAAACGCCGCACGCGATGAGCTGATGCAGGCGTTCAGTGCGGCGGGCCAGGAGATGTATCAGGCACAGGCTGCCGAGGGAAGCGCTGAAGGTGGCGACGAGTATGACGAACAGGAGGCTGCTGAAGTCAGTGGTGAGGAGGAGGAGGCTTCCAGCAACGACGACGACGTAATCGAAGCAGACTACGAGATCGTCGACGAGGATTAGTTAGCCTGGTTCGGAGACATGGGAGGCTCATGGGATAACTCATCGGCCTCCCAACAGGATCCCAGTAAGGTGCATTTGTGTAACAGGGAGGAGGTCGTCAGTGGTGTTCGTCTCACTCATTTAAAGGAGAGAGAGACGCGCAGGGCTGCGCTGAGTCAAACAGAGTTCGGGAGATTAAGGTCCATGCACGATCCGTTACGAACAAAGAGTCGGGTGATCGCATTTACAGGAGCAGTATTCGCAGTCGGGTTGCTTCTCGCCGCGGGCCTGGGATGGACGAGCGCGTCACACGAGATGCCGCTACTCACAGAGGGAGAACAGGTAACAGCGTCTTCCGTGCAGCCCGCTCTGGATCTGAGTCAAGCGTTCACAAACCTAGCGGACGCAGTTACCCCGGCTGTAGTGCGAATCGAGACACGTCGCATGGTACAGAACCGA
Source organism: Gemmatimonadales bacterium UBA2975 (assembly GCA_002348265.1). Taxonomy (GTDB): domain Bacteria; phylum Gemmatimonadota; class Gemmatimonadetes; order Longimicrobiales; family Gaopeijiaceae; genus UBA2589. The sequence goes on from DEAT01000028.1 coordinate 109,781, forward strand.
ACCCAACAAGTGCCAGAACAGTTTCGTCGCTTCTTCGACGAAGAAACGGAGGAGCCTCAACAAAGGAACGCTATAGCCGGAGGCAGTGGTTTCATAGTCTCGCCCGATGGGTACATTCTGACCAACAATCATGTTGTCGAAGGTGCAAACGACCTCCGCGTCTATTTTCCTGATCGGCGATACTTCCAAGCCGAAGTCGTCGGAGCAGACCCCTTCACCGATGTCGCGGTGATCAAAGTCGAAGTGGATGAGGAACTCCCCACGATGTCTTTTGGGGACTCCGATGTCATCAACGTGGGAGAATGGATTCTAGCTATCGGCAATCCCGGCTTCGGTGCATCGACCCAGCTGGACTTCACTGTTACCGCCGGAATCATAAGTGCCCGTGGCCGAGGCCTGCGTCTCCTCAGGGATGACATTTTTCGGGACCCACGATTCGCAGAAGATCCGAGCATCTCAGGCTACGCAATCGAAGACTTCATTCAGACAGACGCGGTAATCAACCCGGGCAACTCAGGCGGCCCAATGGTAAATCTTCAAGGCCAAGTCGTTGGCATCAACTCGGCAATCGCTTCCACCACAGGCGTTTACCAAGGTTACGGGTTCGCGATTCCGATCAATCTGGCGCGCCGCATCATGGAAGACCTAGTCGAGTATGGATATGTGAAGCGGCCCCGTATTGGCGTCCAGATACAAGATGTCGCGGCTGAAGACGCCGAGGCGTACGGGCTTCCTTCAGTATCAGGCGTCTTAGTGCAATCCGTGGACGAGACAGGTCCATCCGCAGGTGCTCTCCAGGCTGAAGACGTCATCCGAGCACTAGACGGGCAACCAGTAGGTTATGTCTCCGAACTTCAGGCGGAAATAGCAGAACGTCGACCAGGTGACCAGGTCGAATTGACGATATTCCGAGAGGGTCGCGAAACATCGATCGACATCCGACTCGGAGAAGCGCCGCTTAACAACTTCGCCAGTGAAACAACCGAAACCCAAGTCCTAGCTGAGGAACGCCTAGGCATCCAAGTGGAGTTGCTCGATCCAAAACTAGCCCGTGAAGCAGGCTTCGAAGAAATCAACGGAGTGCTGCTGACCGAAGTAACCCGTGGCAGCGCTGCTGAAAGAAGAAACGTAGGAGCTTTCGTTGGACAACAGCTGTTCCAGGTGAATGACACGAGCATTGGTTCCCCTCAAGACCTGCGAGACGCGTTGGATGGCGTAGAGGAAGGTGACATCGTCTCACTGCACTTCCGCGACCGTACGGGAGTCAAAAGGGTCGTGAACGTCCGAATGCCCTAAGACACGCCTGAGCCCATATGGATACCTCACACTCTAAGTACATGGAGAGACACGAAAACGGTCGCCGGTACAGAGCGACTCACTTCCATCAGTCTGGTTCATCATATCGGCTGTAGGGTTTATCTTTAAAACCGCGCGAAAGTGGCGGAATTGGTAGACGCGCGGGATTTAGGATCCCGTGGCTTTATGCCGTGGGGGTTCGAGTCCCCCCTTTCGCATCCCCCTTCCCCTCAGGCACCCCTACCAGGTGACGGCATGAACTTGGACGCTTCCCACCTGAAAATTTCTCTTGATGAGCAGGATTCATGGCGTCGAGTCATGAGCGTGACGATTCCCGCGTCGATCGTTCAGGAGGAAGAGCGCAATGCAGCTAAACACATAGCCTCAAGGGCTCGCCTGAAAGGTTTTAGGAAAGGGCGTGTGCCCATGAAGGTGATTGAAAACCGTTTCAGCGGAACGCTGCGCCAAGAAGCATTAGACAAGCTCATTGGTTCCGCGTACAAACAAGCACTCGCTTCCAAAGAGCTCCGTCCCATCAGCGAGGGTGAACTGGAGGACCTCCAGTACAAACCGGAAGAAGATTTGACCTTTAGAATTGCCTTCGATGTAGAACCGGTGATCGAAGTCGGACGACTGAGTGGATTCGTAGTTGAACGTCCGATGGCCAAGATCGAGGAAGAACAGGTAGACGAGGTCCTCACTCGCATTCAAGAGCAGAACGGCGTATGGCAACCCCTAGAAGAGGGGAAGCCGGTTGAAAAAGACCTCGTATCCGTAACAATCACTCGATTGGACGAGAAACTTGAATCTTCCGACGAAAGTCGTGAATATGACCTAGTGATCGGTTCAGGTGATGCAATTCCCGACATTGAGGCATCGATTTGCACCCTTCAAGTCGGAGAGGTCGGAGACTTTGATATCTCTTTTCCTGATGACTTCCCGGACGAGTCACGCCGTGGAGAATCAGAACGTGTACGGATCGCATTGACCGCGCGCCGACAGATGGACCTCCCGATACTAGATGATGATCTTGCGAAACAGGTAGGTGAATTCGAAACGCTAGAAGAACTCAAATTAAAAGTTCTTGAGGACATGGAGGCGGAGGCCGGACAGCAAGCTGATTCTGCAGCACGTTCCCGGCTTATGGACATGATAATCGAAGCCAACCCTTTTGACGTTCCAACCTCAATGGTTCGCCGGTATTCGGATGGAATAATGGGTGATACATCGCAAATCCCAGAAGAAAGGCTCACCGAGTTTCGTGACCAGATTCGTCCCGAAGCGGAGCGAGCGGTCAAGCGAATTCTTCTGATAGAGGAGATCGCGAAAGCCCACTCGCTGCAGGCTACTGAAGACGAGATCGATGACCGAGTCGAAGAGATCGCAGAGGCGAACAAAACGGAAGCAGCAAAAGTATACGCGGAACTCCAGAAGGCAGGGCGGATTGAGACGCTAGAGCGTGAGTTGACGGAGAAAGCGGTTTTTGACTTCCTTTTTGAGCAATCCGAAATCACTGAGGGGTCGAAGATCTGATGGCTATTTACCCTCCTTATGTCATTGAACGCACCAGCCGAGGCGAACGGAGTTACGACATCTTCAGTCGGCTCCTTATGGACCGCATCGTCTTTCTTGGAACGGGAATCGACGACAATGTTGCTAACATCATCCTAGCTCAGCTCCTCTTCCTAGACGCGGAAGATCCGGAGCGTGACATATACATGTATATCAACTCTCCTGGAGGAAGTGTCTACGCTGGCCTCGCCATTTACGACACGATGCAGCACCTACGTGCTCCAGTGTCAACGTTCTGCGTTGGTATGGCTGCCTCTATGGCCGCAGTGCTCCTAGCAGCCGGAAAGCCAGGCAAACGGAACGCACTGCCAAATTCTAGGATCATGATCCACCAACCGTCTGGTGGGTCACATGGAACGGCATCTGACATCGAGATCGCAGCGCAGGAGATTCTGCACATCAGGGAGAAGCTGAACGGGATTATCGCAAAGCACTCCGGGCAGCCAGTGGACCGGATCGCAGAAGATGTCGATCGTGATCGTTTTATGAGTCCACAATCCGCTGTCGAGTATGGCCTTATTGACCGCGTCTTAGAGGGTCCCGTCCAGCAAATCGAAGCAAAACCAACCGACTCGGATTCGGATGGTTAATCAGGGAAAAGGAAATCGTCTATGACAGACACAAATCTCCGATGCAGCTTCTGCGGTAAGTCCAAAGAAAGTGTGAAGAAATTCATCTCTGGACCCAGCGTATACATCTGCAACGAGTGTATTTCTCTCTGTAACGAAATCCTCGCGGAAGAAGAGGTCCGCGAGATGCCAGGTCAAAGCGTTTCCTGCCCGACGCCCGAAGAGATCAAATGCATCCTTGACGAGTACGTCATCGGTCAGGAGGAGGCGAAGAGAGCCCTCGCAGTCTCGGTCTATAACCACTACCGACGGGTTAACCACCAAGGTGTAATTGATGATGTAGAGATCGACAAGGCGAACATCCTTCTTATAGGGCCCACAGGAGTCGGAAAAACACTGCTGGCCCAAACTCTAGCTCGAACGCTACATGTCCCCTTCACCATCGCGGATGCAACGACACTGACTGAAGCGGGATATGTCGGCGAGGACGTCGAGAACATTCTCGTCCGCCTTCTCCAGGCTTCCAATTACAACGTAGCGGAATGTGAGCGGGGGATAGTTTACATTGACGAAATGGATAAGATCGCGCGGAAATCAGAAAATCCATCGATCACCCGAGACGTATCAGGAGAAGGTGTTCAGCAAGCTCTTTTAAAGATCTTAGAGGGAACGGTCGCCAGCGTGCCTCCCCAGGGTGGAAGGAAACACCCACAACAGGAATACATTCAGATCGACACCAAGAACATCCTCTTCATCTGCGGAGGAGCATTCGATGGAATGGAAAAGATCATTGAGGAACGAGTGGGACTCAAAGCCATCGGGTTCACCGATGACGAAGCAAAAAACCATCCTGACCCGAACGAATGCCTTGGACTAATGGAGTTTGTTGAACCGGGAGATCTTCAAAAGTATGGAATCATTCCAGAGCTTGTGGGACGCCTGCCAGTAAGCGTGCACCTGAGTGAACTAGATGAAGCTGCCCTAGTTCGTATCCTCAAAGAGCCGAGGAACGCCCTCGTGAAGCAGTACGAAAAGATGTTCGAGCTGGAAGACATACGACTGACCTTCGACTCGGAAGCCATTCTTTCTATTGCTCGCAAAACACTAGAACGAAGTACGGGAGCTCGTGGCCTTCGCTCTATCATCGAATCAGTCATGCGCGATATCATGTTCGAGCTACCGTCGCGCAATGATGTGAACGAAGTAGTAATCACTAGAGAGTGTGTAGAATCCGGAGCCCAGCCCCTCCTCGTCCTGCATCAGGAAGGCCGGGCTCTAGAGGCCTAAAGGGAAGGCCGTTACCGGGTCCGATCAGTAAGAAAGACCGCGGCGGAGCCTACCGCCCTGGGATCTTCCCTTTTGCGTCCCGGCTGCACGACGTACGATACGCCGTCCACAGTTGAAACTCAGGGCTCCGAGACAGTTACCCGGTGTCCGCCGACCAAACGTGTATGCCCACGCTGACTCGGGCCGAAGAATATGTAGAAGTTCCTGCTCGGCTTCCGGTGGTCGCGCTACGAGACCTCGTATTCTTTCCATACATCGTGCTCCCGATCCTGATCGGGCGACAAAGGTCAATGACGGCCCTAAGTGAGGCTCAAGAAAGCGAAGGGCTCGTTCTCCTAGTGACTCAGAAAGACCCTAGCGTCGACGATCCAGCCGGTAACGAACTCTTCAGAGTTGGGACGATCGCCAGGATTATCCAGGTAACTCAACTCCCGGACAAAACATCTCGAGTGGTACTCGAGGGACTGGGGAGAGCTAGGATCAAACGACTAACGACCACGACCGCGGCACTCAGGGCAACCGTAGAGCTCCTGCTGAGTAGTGAGATAGAAAGCTCGGAATCTCTTGGTGATTCGGACATGAGTACGGAGTTAAATGAACTAAGTGAAACGGTAAGAAAACTCTACGATGACTATGCACAACTCCATGAGCGGATCCCTCACGACAGCACTAACACACTATCGACCATTAATGACCGAGTGCACTTTGCACATCTCGTAGCAGGACACCTGATCGTTCCCGCCGTAGAGAAGCAAGAGATTCTTGAAGGAGTTCTAGTACAGGATCAGCTCTCGGCACTCCGAGAAATGCTCGTCCGCGAGATTGAGATTTTACGTATCGAGAGAAAGCTCGACCGGCAAATGCAACTCCATATTGGAGGCGAGTGGAATCCTTTCGATCTGCATCCGAAAGGGGCAACGTCAAGAGAACAGGATTCCGAGCGCGAAGAATGGGAGGAGATCGCAGAACAGATCAAGGAAGCGGCTCTTCCTGAGCACGTGTGTATACGTGCTCAGAAAGAGCTCACTCGCTTGCGAAAACTGAATCCGATTGCACCCGAAGCAGCTGTCATTCGTACTCACTTGGATTGGATGATTTCGCTTCCTTGGACCCAGCGCTCAGAAGACAACCTGAGCGTGACGCACGCCTCAGAAACTCTCGAATCGGGACACTTCGGATTGGGTGAAGTGAAGGATCGAATTCTTGAACATGTCGCTGTTCTCTCTCTAGTGCGTGAGATGCGCGGCCCAATACTGTGCCTCGTGGGCCCGCCCGGGGTTGGAAAAACATCACTGGGGAGCAGTATCGCCCAAGCACTAGACCGAGAATTTGTTAGCGTCAGTCTCGGCGGCGTCCGAGATGAGGCTGAAATCAGAGGACACCGCCGCACGTACGTTGGGGCCCTACCAGGAAGAATTATTCAAGGAATGAGACGAAGTGGAACTCGCAACCCAGTCTTCTTACTAGACGAAATAGACAAGATGGCCCGTGACTTCCACGGAGATCCAGGTTCCGCTCTTCTAGAAGTTCTTGACCCAACACAGAACAAGTCATTTACCGATCACTATGTGGAGCTAGAGTACGACCTATCAGACGTCCTCTTCATCGCGACCGCAAATACCCTACAGGACATACCTGACCCCCTGCGTGACCGGATGGAGGTTATTAGGCTACCGGGCTACTTGGACACCGAAAAGAGAGAGATTGCAAAGCGCTTCCTTTGGCCGAGACAGAAAACGCAACACGGGCTTCATGAGAGGCCAATCTTGTTTTCGGATGAAGCAATTCACGAGATCATCGGCAGATACACTAGGGAGGCAGGAGTTAGGGAACTGAACCGTCGACTCTCGCGTATTGCGAGAAAGCTGGCTCGTGCTGTCGCTGATGGTGCCATCCCTTGTGAAATCTTGGAGAAGAACGACTTAAGAGACCTATTAGGACCACCAACCTATCAAGCTATCGACCGTGATGAAGACAAAGACCGAATAGGTATCGCCAACGGGCTCGCATGGACCTCGGTCGGGGGCGAAGTCATGGATGTTGAAGTCGCTATCGTGGCGGGCAGTGGAAATCTGCGCCTGACAGGTACCCTAGGGGATGTAATGAAGGAATCCGCTCACGCGGCGGTAACTTACGCCCGCTCACGCGCTTCAGTTCTGGGACTCGACCATCAATTCCACAAAAAGTTTGACATCCACATTCATATTCCCGAAGGTGCTACCCCCAAAGATGGACCTTCTGCTGGAATCACAATCGCGGCAGCACTGATCTCTGCGCTGACAGACATTCCCACCAAGGGCGATGTAGCGATGACTGGTGAGATCACTCTACGAGGTCGAGTTATAGGAGTGGGCGGTGTAAAAGAGAAAGCGGTGGCAGCCCTTAGAAGTGGAATGTCGCGCGTAGTCCTCCCCGCCGCGAATGAAAGCGATTTAGACACCCTACCTCAGGAAGTACTCCAAGCAGTGCAATTCGATCTCGTGAAAACGATGGACGAAGTCATGACCGTGGCACTAACTCGACTTCCCATCCGAGGGTCCATGGAGGCTAGGAATGTGGTACTGTCGGCACCGCAAGGATGAAGATCCGATCGGTAACGTACGCGGGGACTATCGTAAAGCGTGACGGATCGGCGCCAGGAACACTTGCACAGGTGGCATTTTCGGGAAGATCGAACGTAGGTAAGTCATCCCTGATCAATACCCTTCTCCAACGCACTAGAAGCAAGATAGCACACGTATCCGCTACGCCGGGTAAGACACAAGCGCTGAACTTCTATGAGGTTAACGAAGATTTCTACCTAGTCGATCTTCCCGGCTATGGCTACGCTAGAGTTCCGGAGAATATTCGCGAGGCTTGGGGTGATCTGATCGACTGGTATTTGGGCGAATCCAATAGCGTTCGAGGAGTCGTTCATCTCGTGGATGGCCGCCACAAGCCGACTGCACACGACCTCCGCATGATAGAGTATCTGGCCAACGTCGGATTACCAACGCTCGTCGTTCTCACAAAATTCGACAAATTAAAGAGAAATGAACGGCAGATCGCGGTCACTCGAGCTCTTGAGACTCTGGGAGTAGACGAATCTCAACTCTTGCCCTTTTCGTCTAAAACGGGCGAAGGCAGAGACGACTTACTCTCCGCACTCGGAAGGCTCATCAATCAGGAGAGATGAACCTGAAAACAAGTTTAGCCAAAGCCTGGATTAGCTCACGTATACACTCATGTCGCAGAGCCCTTTGCGTGTCCTCTGCTCTCGGGATGGCTTTAGCCACTTCCGCATGCGTTATCGCACCTGCGGTAGTTGGGCCAGAGTCCATCAATCCCGCTTCAGTAATGCCTCCAACAGGATACGGCTCACTACTGCAGACCGAGGTCTCAATGTCCCTAGTCAGTAAAGACCTCGAAATACTGGTAACGCCGCTTGAGGAAAGCGTAATACGCGTTACAGCTCCTGACACAGAAAATCGATTACGGGGAATCGCGTCTGCGCATCGAGCGGCGCTTCCCCAAGACGGACGACTCTTTCTGGTGTCCTTCTACACCAATCAGGCTGATGTAGCGTTTGTCCCAGAGGAGATCCAGATCATAGCACAAGAACTCAGAGTTCTTCCCACCGGTATTGCTCCAGTCACCCCAGGCTGGGGACAAAGGCGGGTGCTCCAACGCCAGACGGAGCTAGCCGTTTACTCCTTCCCGTCAAACATAAATCTCGAATCCGAACTCGTCCTAGTTTACGGTTTTGACCGGACGCATTCTTGGAGCAATGTCCTAACCCGTATACAATCCGAGCGCGCTCGAGCACGAGCGCGAGCCAGTGGAACGAACGAACATTGAGGACGAAAGCATGGACACCGAGAAGCAAGTGGAGAGGCTTATACGTCCAACCCATAGCGAGAGATCTTCCTATATAGCGTGCGCTCCCCAATGCCGAGCGACTCGGCTGCCTTCCGGCGATTTCCGGATGCCTTGCGAAGTGCTACCTCGATCGCCGCACTCTCCAGATCGTGTATCGTCATACCATCACGATACACCACAACCTCTTGATCTTCGAGTTCATCGTTAACCACAGGTTCAACCAAACCCGGCACATAGGCAGGGATTTCAATTCCTGCCGAGATGGGGCCACCTTCAGTGCCGACTGAGCCGAGCAACGCCTCTGTAAATTCTCCATCAGCCATGCCACCTCGGTAAGCCTCAAAGTCACGACGGAGATCATCCATATCAACGCGTAACTCGACTAGTGTACGGAAAACGAACTCAAGCTCGGGGCGGACACTTGATCCAGGACGAGCTGCGACATCCTCCGAGTTTCTAAGCGGGACAGGGAGCAGTGAGACCTTGCCACCCTGTACTTCCTCAGGGATATCTTCCGGTCGAATCATACGTCTTGGGGCAAGCACTACCATTGATTCTACGAGATTGCGGAGTTCACGGATGTTGCCTGGCCAACTGTAGTCAACAAGGATCTTCATAGCATCCGGTGATATCCCAGGAAACGCCTGATCATTTTGGTCCGAGACATCGCGCACGAATTCCTCAATCAAAAGAGGAATATCTGCCCGACGCTCCCGTAATGCTGGCAACTCAATCCCGAGAACGTTGATCCGGAAGTAAAGATCACTCCTAAACTCTCCAATCGAGACTAGCTGTCTGAGATCCTGATTCGTTGCAGCCAGGATTCGAACATCTACTTTGATAGGAATTTCCCCACCTACTCGATGGAATTCCCTTTCCTCCAGTACCCGCAACAGCTTGGTCTGAGTCGCCAACGGCATCTCACCCAGCTCATCTAGGAAGATTGTGCCTCCATCTGCAAGCTCGAATAGCCCCTTCCGCGAATCTATCGCACCTGTAAAGGCCCCTTTCTCATGACCAAAGAGTTCCGATTCCAGGAGCGTCTCGGATAGGGCAGCCACATTAACACCGATGAAGGGCTTATGCCGTCGTGGAGACAAAGCGTGGATCCCGCGCGCGACCAACTCCTTTCCCGTCCCAGACTCTCCAGTTACCAGCACAGTTGAAGATGCAGGAGCAATCTGCACGACCCGTTCCAGAACCTGTCGCATGGCGTCGGTCTGTCCAACGATACCAGTGAGCGAACGCAGTCTCTGTCGCTCGATGGCCCTGCTGCATAGAAGCACCACATCGTCCAGATCTCCCGTCTCATCAAACACCTCATCGAAGCATTCAAGTTTTTGTGCCTCATCGACGACTGGCTCTACGGCAAATACGGGGAGGTGCAACTCGTCCTTTGCATACTTAGCAAGCATGCTCTTACCGCTGTCATCGCGGCCTGTCACCACAAGAACTGTCGGTACGTCGGATCCAGCGACCTTTTCGGTCGGCGTAACGAGATCAGTTTCATATCCGACCACTTCTAATCGACTGCGAAGCTCACCTGCTAACGGAAGATTGTGAGTTGAAATCAGCACACAGCCCTTACTCATTGTCATCACCTCCTATCTCATGAGGTGCATCGTCGCCACGTAGAAGGGCAATCGCATGGTCGACAACCGATTCCAACACGGACAGACCGTCCGATACTCCACCGGGGCTACCTGGACAGTTGACAATCAATGTTCGTCCGCGAATTCCGGCCACACCACGCGCAATAATTGAGTACGGCGTAGCGTTTAGCCCCTTTCTTCGGATCTCTTCAGCAATCCCGGGGGCCTCCCGATCCAACACAGCCCGCGTTGCCTCAGGAGTTACATCGCGCCGTGTGAAGCCCGTCCCTCCGGTGGTGATGATCAGATCCATTCCCTCATCCGCCCACTGAGTCAGGAGTGAAACAATAGCAGACGTTTCGTCCGGTACGATGGAATACTCCTTTACTCTGTATTTTCTAGTTTTACACCACTCTACGATTCGTGGGCCACTTACGTCCTCGCGGACTCCTGTCGATGAACGATCGCTAATCGTTAGGACTCCGACCTCAGGAGTTGGATCTAGGGGCATTATGCTCATCACAGAGACCTCAACGCTTGATAGAGCCCTCAGTATAAAACGGCGGTCTCTGCACAACCGCGTCCACATGCCGGCCCCGCAAGTTGACCTGCAATTCTGTATCCACTTTAGAGAGCTCGACCGGCACGTATGCTAACGCCACCCCATAACCGAGAGTTGGGCTTACAGTCCCACTGGTCACCTTGCCAACGACCTCACCGTCGGCAATTACCTCATAGCCAGGTCTGGGAAAGCCTTTTCCAGTCAGTCGGAGACCAACCAGCCGGCGGGTAACGCCTTCTTTCTTCTGAGAAGCTAGCGCCTCTTGACCTACAAAATACTCTTTACCGAGCTTCGTAACCCATCCAAGCCCAGACTCAAGCGTAGTATGCTCTTCATCGAGGTCGTTCCCGTACAAGGCATAACCCACCTCGAGCCTGAGCGAATCACGTGAACCTAAGCCAGCTGGGACCAGCCCCAATCCCCCACCAACATCAAGAAGAGTGGTCCATAGTTCTTCAGCTCTTTCGGCAGGGATATACAGTTCGAAACCATCCTCACCCGTGTAACCAGTGCCACTTATCACCGCAGGAACACCAGCGACTTCTCCTTCAGCAAAACGGTAGTATTTGACCTCATCCACATTGAGGCTCGCGAGAGGACGCAGAATTTCACGGGCATGGGGACCCTGAAGCGCCAGAAGTGCTGTTTTCTCGGACACATCCGTAACTTCTACCTCAAAATCATTTGCGTGTTTAGACACCCATGCCCAATCCTTCGACAGATTTGAGGCATTCACAACGAGCATAAATTGGTCGGGGAAACGATAGATGATTAAATCGTCTATCACACATCCTGTCTCAAGACACATCGCTGAATACTGCGCTTGACCGACTTCGATAATCGAAGCGTCGTTCACCGAGATCTTTTGGATTAAGCCGAGGGCTTCCGGACCTCGCACGATAAATTCCCCCATGTGCGAAACGTCAAAAAGTCCGGCTCTCTCTCGGACCGCGGCGTGCTCTGCCTTAATGCCAGTAGGGTATTGAACGGGCATCGAATACCCGGCGAACGGCACCATCTTAGCACCCAAGGCGACGTGTGCGTCATTTAGTGGTGTCAGCTTCAGTGTGTCGGACAAGGATCAACCTTTTTTCTTAAGTAAATAGTTGCGCTATCCCGCGCGCTACCGCCCTAAAGGATGTAACGACTCAAGTCTTCGTCCTCCGAGACCTCCTTCAGTCTCGTATGCACCATACTTCTATCGACGACCACCGGATCGCCAGCCGCTTCGGGCAAATCGAACATCACATTCTCTAGCAGTGTCGTCAGTACTGTGCGAAGCCTGCGAGCTCCAATGTTCTCCATACGTTCATTTAGTTCCATGGCGATGCGGGCGATCTCTTCAACACCGTCGTCTGTGAACTCAATCGCTCCGCCCTCTGTTTCGATAAGGGCGCAGTATTGGTCTAAAAGAGCGTTCTTGGGCTCTCGGAGGATTCTGGCAAACTCTTCTTCCCCTAGCGTCTGTAACTCGACTCGAATAGGAAAGCGCCCCTGCAGCTCTGGTATTAGGTCCGACGGCTTAGCAACATGGAAGGCACCGGCAGCTATAAATAAGATGTGATCGGTTCGAACCAACCCATACTTCGTTGCTACAGTAGAACCTTCTACGATGGGTAACAGATCTCTCTGCACACCCTCCCGGCTCACGTCCGGACCACGCCCACCTCGATCGCCAGCAACCTTGTCGATTTCGTCCAGGAAGACGATACCCATCTCCTCTGCACGGTACAGAGCCTCGTTCACAACTTCGTCCATGTCCACTAATCGCTCAAGCTCGTCCTGAAGAAGAATACGTCGAGCCTCCGCGACCGACACTGTGCGACGCTTCTTCTTCTTCGGAAGCATATCCTGAAGCATCTCGGTGAAGTTGTGATCTATCCCTTCTGCACCGCCCATCGGAATCATCATCCCGTCAATTGAGGCCGACTGTGTCACCTCAATCTCGACCTCACGCTCCTCGAGCTTCCCTTCCTTCAGCAACGCTCCGAGCTTCTCGCGTGTGCGTGACCGACGCTCATATACCTCGTCCTGCTGCTCTGCTACGCCTGAGGAGCCCGCTACAAAAACACTAGATGTCTTTTCCTCTGGTGATTTTGGCTCCGGACTTCCTATCGGCAGCAAAAGATCAAGGATCTTCTCGTGCACGCGCTCTTCGGCGGTGCCTTGTACCTCGTACTCTCGGTCGGCTCGAACTAAGTTGATCGAAATGTCTACGAGATCCCGAATCATCGATTCTACGTCTCTGCCAACGTAGCCCACCTCGGTGAACTTAGACGCTTCCACCTTAAGGAACGGCGCGCCAGCGAGACGAGCAAGCCGGCGTGCGATCTCTGTCTTCCCGACTCCAGTTGGACCGATCAGGATCAGATTGTTAGGAGCGATCTCCTCCCTCATCTCCTCCTCAACCCTCTGACGACGCCAGCGATTTCGAAGAACAATGGCAACCGCCTTCTTCGCATCACTTTGCCCGATAATGTACTTATCTAACTCGGCGACAATCTGACGTGGCGTCAGTTCATCAAGCCAGATCTGACCCTCTTCTTTTCCGTCCGACTCTTTTGCTTTTTGATCGGCAGCTTGAATTGCTTCAGTCGTCATCCCTCATTCTCCTAATTCAAGGACGACTATGTCCTGATTTGTGTAGATGCAGATGTCCCCAGCTATTTCAAGAGATCTTTTAACCACTTCCTTTGCATCAAGCTCCGAGTGGTCCTTTAAGGCCCTAGCAGCAGCGAGAGCAAAAGACCCACCCGATCCAATCGCTAGGACGCCATCGTCCGGTTCGATCACATCACCATTCCCGCTGACAAGAAACAGGTGCTCTCGATCAGCGACCGCTAGCAAGGCGTCGAGACGTCTTAGGTAACGATCCATTCTCCAGTCCTTAGCTAGCTCGACTACGGCTTTAGTCATATTCGCGGGATAGCGTTCGAGCTTCTCTTCTAGCTTTTCGAAGAGTGTGAAAGCATCAGCCACAGCGCCTGCAAACCCAGCTAAAATCGCACCATCACGAAGTTCCCGAACCTTCCGTGCACTACCTTTTACAACTATATCGGCCATAGTAACCTGACCGTCACCTCCCATCGCAACTCGTCCCTCCTTCCGGACGGCTAGGACAGTTGTTGCGTGTACGTCATGCAGACTCATGGGCTCCACACAGAAAGAAATGGGTGTTTGTGTAGCAAAATTCTCGCGTTGTGCAAACGCGGGGCAAAGAATCTAACGCAGAGACTGCCTATATGGCATACATCAGTCCGAACGAGGGTGTGCTGTCCTATAGACTCGGAGAAGGCGTTCCTTACTGGTGTGTGTGTAGATCCGAGTTGTCGAAAGCGATACATGCCCTAGGAGCTCTTTGACGGCTAGCAGATCAGCTCCAGCCTCTAGGAGATGCGTCGCAAATGAGTGGCGCAAGGCGTGCGTAGATAGTCCTCTAGATCCTGCTGCCTGCTCAAGACAGTCACGAGCGATCGACTGGATCGACCTACGAGACAAGCGACCACCACGGAGATTTACGAGCAGGGCTGCTTCCTGAGATCGGATCACATCATTCCTTCTAGGCTTGTAGCGCTCGATGGCCCTTAAGGCAGCTTCGGTCACCGGCACTATCCGCTCCTTCGCTCCTTTCCCGGTCACACGCATCTGCTTTGCAGCCTGATCTATCTGATCGACACCCGACTCGTGCAACTCCGACAGCCTCAACCCACTACCGTATAACAATTCCATAATCACGAGTGTTCTCGTACCAGTAAGTGTGTTGTCTTTCGCTTGAAGCTCCGCGTATTCGAAGACGGCATCCACATCGGCACGTGACAGATGCCCGGGTAGTCTGCGCTCGAGCTTCGGTGCCCTTATCGTCTGACCGGGATTCGACGGAATTCGCTCCTCCAGATGTAAAAAAGAAAGGAAGGTCCTCGCCGAAGTCAGCTTCCGGGCAATGCTCCTTTTGGCGAGTCCACGCCGGGTACACGCACCCATAAAGGCTCTTAAAGCCAACCTGTCAACATCCGGGTCGGCCCAACCCCACTCGGACTTCCCAAGGTATCCGGTGAGGAACTCTTCGAGCTCTTTCAGATCGCCGCGGTAAGCCTTGAGTGTGTTAGCCGCAAGTTGACGTTCATCAGCCAAGTGTCGGAGGAAGTCTTCGACTTCGGGGCGCTCTATATCTTGATTCTTCACGCCGACGCTGTCATGCCCGGAAAGTGATCCTTAATCCAGGCTATGAAATCATCCTGAGCTCTCTGAGCAAGGATCTTCCGCTTCTCCTTCTTATTCTTGACCCTTCTAGGCAGCGGATCCACAAGTCCCCAGTTTGAATTCATAGGCTGAAAGCGACCCGGGGCTGCATCACGTAGGTATCGATACAAGCCTCCAATCATTGTCGTCGGTGGCGGTAGCACCGGATCTTTTCCTTCGAGGAGACGGGACAGGTTTATCCCGGCGAGAATCCCCGATGCAGCTGACTCAGTGTAGCCTTCTACACCCGTCAACTGACCCGCAAATAACAGGTCATCCCGATCCTGGAGACTACCCCACGCTGAGAGAAACTCCGGGAAATTCAGGTAACTGTTTCGGTGTATTGAACCCCATCTTAGAAACTCAGCATTCTCAAGACCGGGGATCGTTGAGAAAACGCGACGCTGATCACCAATCTTCAAACGGGTCTGAAATCCAACCATGTTCCACATCTGCCCAGCCCGGTCTTCTCTACGCAGTTGCACGACCGCCCACGGCCGCTCTCCTGTGCGCGGATCCGTAAGGCCTATCGGCTTCATCGGACCGAAGCGCAAAGTCTCGCTCCCTCGTGCAGCCATAACCTCAACGGGGAGGCAGCCCTCAAAGTAAGGGACGTTGTCCCAATCGTGCCCCTCATGAGCCTCACCCGCCTTTAGGACGGCAATGAACGCGTCGTACTCCTCTTTGGTCATCGGGCAATTCATGTAATCAGCATCTTCATCGAATCGCCCTGCCTCGAATACTATCTCGTCATTCAAGCTTTCCCTCTCCACGATGGGAGCTATCGCGTCAAAGAAAGACAGGCCTCGGTCTCCCAAAGCGCTCCCGATCGCCTCGTAAAGGGCACCCGAGGTGAGTGGGCCCGTCGCTATGATCGCTGGCCCCTCCGGCAAATTCAGGCATTCACCGCGAACCACCTCTAT
This sequence comes from Gemmatimonadales bacterium UBA2975, assembly GCA_002348265.1. GTDB lineage: Bacteria > Gemmatimonadota > Gemmatimonadetes > Longimicrobiales > Gaopeijiaceae > UBA2589. The sequence continues at coordinate 125,679 of DEAT01000028.1, forward strand.
TCGTGACTCTGCGCTGATCGCTGCCGTCATTGTCTGCGCGAAAAGGTGCCGATCCACCGCAAGAGCGGAGCCGGCCGCTACTCGAGAAACATCAGCTGACCGCAAGAGAACAGATCCTAGGCTCCGCATCTCTCGCTTTAGTTGGCCGTGCGCGTTCTCTGGAGCCTCACTTTTGAACGAGTTAGTACATACCAACTCACCTAGACTTTCTGTCTGGTGAGCCTCCGTGTTTCGAAAAGGCCGCATCTCCATTAGACGCACTTTGTGCCCCGCCTGCGCAAGCTGAAGGGCAGCCTCGCAGCCGGCCAAACCACCGCCAACCACGGTCACCACGGAAGTCATCCCTCCGACCCACCCGCCTTTTTCTTAGCAGGCTTTTTCTTTGTCGCCTTCTTCGCGGCAGACTTCTTCTTCGAACCCCGGCGGCGGCCACCACCCTTTGATGCTTTTTCGGCTAGCATCTTCACTGCCTCTTGCAATTCGAGAGCTTCCGGCTCAGCGCCTTCGGGTAGGTTGGCATTGGTCTTTCCGTCGGTCACGTAGGGCCCGTAGCGACCATTCTTTACGATGACATCCCCACCAGTCTCAGGATGTTTACCCAGTTCTTTCAGCGGAAGCTTCGCATCCAAAAGAGCGACAGCTTCTTCCAACGAGACGGTCCACATTTCGTCATTCGCCGTGAGGCTGGCGTAAATCTTACCGCGTTTGACGTACGGCCCGAAACGTCCTAGCGCGGCCACAATGATCTTATCTGTCTTCGGATCGTTACCTATCGTTCGCGGAAGCTCTAGCAACTTCACCGCGTAATCAAAGTCGACCGAGGTATGATCAATCTCTTTCGGCACACTGACGCGTTTAGGTTTCTCATCCTCGGTCGGAGGTGCTAGCTCCACATAAGGACCATACGGACCGTACTTAAGCTTTATCATACGGCCCTCGACAGGGTGCACGCCGAGTTCGTCTCCGTCGGGGTTGAACCCATCAAGCGACCGAGTGCTCTGGCAGTCTGGATAGGCCGAGCAACCTAAGAAACGCCCGTACCGGTTCCAGCGAACCAACATAGAGGAGTCGCACTTGTCGCAGGTCTCGCCTTCCGCGGCGAGGATCTCCTTGATGATCTCGTCGGAGTTTTCTTCGCCCTCCTTCAACCGTCTCATGAGACGGGGATAGAAATCCTCAAGCCGCTCGCGCCAATCGAGCTTGCCCTCAGCGATCTGGTCTAGCTCAAGTTCAACATCTCGGGTGTATCCGACATCGAAGATGTCAGGCAGTACCCTGACAAGCAGTTTTGAGACGACCTCGCCCAAGTCAGTCGGATGAAAACGCCTTTGTTCGAGTTCGACATACGGGCGCCTCTCATTTTGGAGCACCGAAATAATCGAGGCGTACGTTGAGGGGCGTCCGATTCCCTGTTTCTCTAGCTCCTTAACCAGACTTGCCTCTGAATAACGCGGTGGTGGCTGTGTAAAATGCTGTCTAGGCTCAATGCCCGTCACGTTCGCAGATGCACCCTCAGAAAGCTCTGGCAGTGCCTCTAAATCACCCACAGGTTTCTGGTCGCCTTGCTCAAGCGCTTCCTTGTACAGCTTCGTGAATCCGTCAAACTTCATGATTGAACCAGAGGACCTGAACTGATATTCCCGACCGTCAGAGCCTTCCATATCGAAGTCTACTGAGGTGATATCGTGGACCGCCGGCTCCACCTGGCTAGCCACAAACCTCAGCCATATCATCTCGTACAACTTGGCCTGGTCTACCTCGAGGTAGCGCGCAGCCTCCGAAGGAACAATTGTCACATCAGTCGGCCTTACCGCTTCGTGCGCATCTTGTGCGTCTTTGTTCTTCCCTGAGTAAAGCCTTGGAGCCGCAGGAAGATACTTCTCTCCATACTCTGACTGCTCTTTTATCCAAGAACGTGCTTGATTCGCAGCGGTCGGAGAGACACGAGTAGAATCCGTGCGCATATACGTGATAAGCCCTACCTGACCCCTGCTGCCAATCTCCTGACCTTCATAGAGCCTCTGTGCATTCGACATAGTACGCTTCGTCGAGAAGCGAAGTCTCTTTGAAGCTGCCTGCTGCATTGTCGATGTCGTGAACGGAGCTGGGGGGTTTTTCTTTTGCTCACGCCTTCGCACCTCCGTCACTGCAAAGGGCAGATCCCTCACAGCATTCAGGACGGTCTTCGCCTCTTCCTCACCACCGATCTTGAACTTCGACTTACTGTCTATCGTATTGTCATCAATGCGATGGAGCCTCGCCTCAAAAGGCTGTCCATCCTTGAGCAGGTTCGCCGTAATCGACCAGTACTCATCCTGCACGAAGGCCCGAATCTCATCTTCGCGATCACATATAATCCGGAGGGCAACCGTCTGAACACGACCAGCGGAGAGTCCGGGTCGAATCGGCCGCCACAGAAAAGGGCTTACTTTGAAACCGATCAACCGGTCCAGAATCCTGCGCGTCTGCTGAGCATCAATCTGGCCGTGATCTAGATCGCCACCACGCTCTAGTGCCTGACGAACGGCACCCTTCGTCACCTCACCAAATGTGATTCTCTTAAAACGCTCCGGATTCTTTTCATAGCCGAGTTCCTTAGCGACATGGAAGGCAATCATTTCACCTTCCCGATCCCTATCAGTCGCGAGGATTATGGAGTCCTTACCCTTCGCTGCCCTCTTGAGCTCAGCGATCACTTTACCCTTGCCTCGAATCGTTACGTACGTCGGTTCGAAAGGATTCTCAAGATTGACTACATCGACGCCCAGCTTCTTGGGAGGAAGGTCAATAACGTGGCCGATTGTAGCCTTGACCATATACTCGCTACCCAGATACTTGCTAATACTCCGTGCCTTAGCCGGAGACTCTACGATGACGAGGTGTTTTGCACTCATTTGGGTTCAGTTTTTACTGCTGAGAGCTCAAGGTTTTCGATGATGTGCAACGTGACATCTTCTACTGACTTGTGGTTTGTGTCTACTCTCAGTGACGCAAGAGCGTAAGCGGTTCGCCGCGATTCGAGAAGTCCTCGTGCATCCTGAACCCCCCTATCTCTGGACAGAAGAGGACGTTCGGTAAAGTCACTACCCACTCGTCGAAGTGACTCTTCCGCATCGACTTCGAGCCATATAGATAGAGTGCTCGCTCCCAATCGGGACAGGCGCCCTTGCTCCGCGGCCCACCCTCCTCCAGTCGCCAAGACAATTTCGTCTTCGCTGAGTAATTCTTGAGCGACAGATGCTTCTTCCCGTCGAAAAGCACTCTCGCCCAGGTCCGAAAACCAGTCTCTTATAGATCTGCCCGAGCGACTGACAATCTCATGGTCTAGGTCGAAAAAACGCCATCCAAGCTGGGCTGCGAGCGCTCTCCCAACCGATGTCTTGCCAGCCCCCATGAAACCGACAAGGACGACCCGGTTAACTGCAGACTCGGTCAACGCTCCCCGAAACCTCGTTCCACCAAGTACGTGATATACCCATCGAAGTTTCTTCGCAGTTCTCTTACTGAATCACCGCCAAACTTTTCGAGAACTGCATCCGCGATGACAAGCGCTACCATCGCCTCCCCAACCACTCCAGCGGCAGGAACGGCACATACGTCACTGCGCTCGACTGCGGCATCACCCTCTGACCCATCTCGCAAGTCCACACTGGGAAGTCGCTTACGCAGCGTAGAGATCGGCTTCATCGCACCTCGTACTAGGATTGGTTGACCTGTCGTGACACCTCCTTCTAGCCCTCCAGCACGATTCGATGCCCGGCCAATGCCACCAGACCGGGTCTGGTCTTCGGCTAGAACGATTGGGTCATGTACTTCGGATCCCGGTCGACTTGCAGCCTCAAATCCCATTCCCAAATCGACACCCTTAACGGCCTGTATCGACATAACAGCCGCTGCGAGCCTGCCATCGAGCCTTCTATCCCATGACACGTAAGAACCAAGGCCGACAGGAAGTCCACGCGCCACGACCTCGAAGATTCCTCCGAGTGTATCTCCTCTATCCTTAGCCTCGTCGATCTCTTTGCACATTAGGGCTGACGCCTTGCGATCTAGACATCGTACGGGATCCTCATCTGCCACCGCATTGAGATCGTCTGGGAGATCAGTAAGATCGACAGCAACCGATCCAATTGCGCGGACATGACTTTGGACCGAGATACCAAGCTCTAGCAGAAGTCGCTTGGCCACCGCGCCGCATGCTACCCGCGCAGCTGTCTCACGAGCGCTTGCCCGCTCAAGGATATCTCTTACGTCACGGCGATCATATTTGAAGGCGCCAGCAAGGTCCGCATGGCCAGGTCGTGGCAGATAGTGAGGTTTGAGCGATTTCAGATTCACGTCTTTGGGTGGCGCTTCGTGGGCCATCGCCGTGGTCCAGTTTTCCCAGTCTTGATTTCGAATAACCATCGAGATCGGTGAGCCCAACGTTTCACCGAGTCGGACTCCACTTAGAAGTTCCACATGATCTTTTTCAATCTGCATACGGCGGCCTCGGCCGTACCCTCTTTGGCGCCGCGCGAGTTCCGGATCTACGTCGCGCGCTACATCGAGACCTAGGCCAGAAGGAACACCCTCCAATAGCGCTGTCAGCGCTTTACCGTGCGATTCGCCGGCTGTGTGAAAACGTAAACAGATCATTGTTTATTGACCTTTGAACCCAGATCAGTCGTTACGTGAACGAACGCAATTAGAGAATCTCGCCTGGGTCGGATTTGGCATCTCTTAGACTGACTGCGTGTGACCCAGGAAGCGTTCTTGGCATCAGCGAGTGCAGACAACCTCTTCCTTTTGGGTTGGAGTGACCGGTTCAGTAGGGGGAAGCTCTGCGCCTCCGAAGATGGCACAACCCTCTTTCTTTCCAAGCTCAGAGTGGGTTGCCACAGCACTCCATCCGGAGCTGGACGCAGTTATCGCTAGTATCACCCCATGAGAGCTCGCGAGGGAAAGCTCTTCCAGATCGTTCGTATATGAATAGTGGTCCTCCAAATACGTCTGCTGCCGACTCGACAAATGCTCGAGGTCAGCCTTCATCGCTGCGAAATATGCCCTCTCGCGAATCGCACTGAATTTCGGAATCACAATTGCGGCTATGATCGCAATGATGACAGCTACGATAAGGAGCTCGACAACAGTGAAGCCTTTGCTTTGCTGCATTTTCATATTCCAAACGAGACGTTTTCTGACTCGGGTCCTCGCAGAGACGAAATCTGATTTGACCAGCAACTCTAATAACTTGGCACAACCCGGAAAGAACCGGCAAGCCAAAACGAGCTGTGAACCCACCTCCTGACCCATCTATAAATCAGTGTAACGCATTCACCCGAAATCGAATCACTTCAAGGCACCTGACCTCTATCGTTCAGCTTCGAGCTGAATCTCTCTTCACTGTCCCAGAGCGCAATCGACGGACGAGTCCATAACTTAGCTTTTTGGCTTAATAGATTGTATTTGACGATGCATCCAAGTGCTGAGATTCCATCTTTCCACCCAATCTTCTTGCCCTCAGCATACGAGCGACCATGGTAACTGATCGGGAGTTCGTAAATTCGAGCACCGGCCTGTGCTAGCCTTGCCGTAATTTCCGGCTCAATCCCAAACCGATTTGCAGACAGGGGCAACTCATCTAGTAGCTCCCGCCGAACCATTTTGTAGCACGTTTCCATGTCAGTCAGGTTCAGGTCGGTAAACATATTTGAGAGCAGGGTCAGGAAACGGTTTCCGACAGAATGCCAGAAGAACAGGACTCTGTGCGGACCACCCAAGAAACGTGATCCGTAGACCGCATCAGCCTTACCGGAGAGGATAGGCTGAAGCAGCCTCGGGAACTCATGAGGGTCGTACTCCATATCCGCATCCTGGACAACCACCACGTCCCCGGTGGCATGCTTAAATCCGGTGCGTAAAGCAGCACCCTTTCCCTGATTCACTTTTTTACTTATCAACCGATCGATGAGGTCGCCTTCTAACCTGGCTAGCAACTCACTCGTCCCGTCAGTCGACCCATCGTCGACGACTATGACTTCCAGCCAGAGGGGCACATCCCGCACCCGGCTTAGAAGTGTTTCTACAGTTTGGACTTCATTATATACCGGGATGACAACCGAGAGTCGAACTCGATCCCACGCCAAGCCGCCGTCGAGATCCCGTGGTCCAGCGCTCTTGGGAAAATTCATCTTTCAGGACTCTATTGACGGTTCAACCAACTAAAGCTGAAAAGGTAATCCGATGGGAAACCCTTTGCGTGGTCTCAGCGAGAATCTGGCCGAACCAATCGACATACTTCATCCACGATCGAATATCCTGACCCACCCATTCGTCCGACCGGGTTAAGATCCTCCGAAAAAATAATGCTCGTCCCTCGTTCTTTCCGAAGCGAAGAGTCTAGCCGGATACCGACGACTTCACCAACGACCAACGTATTGTATCCACTCAACCCGACCTCTTGGGTAACTTCGCACTCCAGCACTGCTTTACACTCAGAAACAAAAGGGGCGGCCACACGATCGGAATCAACCGGAGTTAGCCCGACAAGCGCGAACTCATCGACCTCGGGCGGCACGCTGGCTGATGAATCGTTCATCTGCTCAATTAATTCTTGAGACACGATATTCAAACAAAAAGCACCAAGCTCTCTGATGTTCGCGAGCGAGTCTTTCATCCCCGACTTCTTCTGGCCAATCGAGACCCCCACCAACATCGGGTGGACAGATAGCACATTGAAAAAGCTGTAAGGTGCAAGGTTTGGAACGCCATCTGCGCTTCTGGTCGACAACCATCCAATCGGACGAGGCACCACGAGGGACGTGATCAGCTCGTAGCGCTCTAGCTCTAGGAGTTCACCTGGAGTCAGGACCTCTGTGACCAGGCTCAACCGCCTTGAGGGACGTCGATGACCTGACCAACGTAAATACGGCTGCCCCGAATCCCATTCCTATCCCGAAGTTCATCGACCGTAGTGTCGTGCGCTCGGGCAATGGTCCACAAAGAGTCGCCTCGCCGCACTCTGTATTCCAGCATATCCGGTTCACCGACCCCTCGAGCCAGCAAGGAAGTTACATAGTCGGCGTAGGGCCGGGGAAAAAGTGCGACGTGGTAGTGGCGTGGACTACGCTCTAAGGTTGCCTCAAGCACCCCCTGTCTCTCTAGACTCGAAAGGACCCCCTGCAACCATTCACGACAAGCACGGTTCCAACTGTATCTCAGGTCTAGCGCCATTCCGGTCGGGTGCACCGACCTATCGGATGCATTACGAGGCTGTCTTGTGGTTGGACGCGTCAGGCTCGTGATAACAAGCTGCTCTCCACACGCCCGCCGGTACTGGGCTCCAAGGCGCTCGGCAAAGAGCCGAACTTCAGGACGAGCGAACGGATAGCGCACATCGTTCTTCACGATAAAGTCACGAGTTGACTCAATCCGGACTAACCACCCTTGATCTACAAAGAAACGCACACGCTCAGGGGTATCGATAAACGTGTAGTCATGTTGTCGCGCCATCTGGACCTGACGATCCATGGACGACCGCGATCCTTGAAGCGATTGTGCGATTGCGGAACACGGGGAGACCGCAATCACAGCAGCGATGGAAACACCAAATAGTGCCAGTGGCAGCAGCCGAGAATGAATGCGATTCAGAATCATCTCTTTATCGATTCAAAACCTGTGTTTCGAAGGATCTCAGTGTAGTCGCACTACAGTAGTAAACATTTGTTTACACGCGCAAGGATTATGAAACATTCTTACTTGGCAGACCCTAGCTTTTAAAACAGAACGATGATCTGAACGAGCAGATCAAAGCCGCCACACCAAGAGCTTTCTCAGTGTTCAACACTCCTCTGCTGCACGGATGGGACCGACCCTATCAAACCGAGATCCTACTCACGGCTAGGGAGTCAGACTTCTCGAGCATCGTTGTATCGAGCTGAGACACGATCCCAATTAACAATGCTCCAGAAAGCAGACAGATAGTCCGGCCGACGGTTCTGATACCTTAGGTAGTAGGCATGCTCCCACACGTCGACCCCGAGTAATGGCGTTAGGCCATGCATGAGCGGGCTGTCCTGATTCGGTGTTGCCTGAACAGACAGAGCCCCCGCAGCATCCGAGCAAAGCCAACCCCACCCAGATCCAAACTGACCTCCGGCCGCCGCCTGGAACTGCGTCCTGAATTCGTCTAGTGACCCAAAGGCTGCATCCACCGCTAGGGCGAGATCACCCGTCGGGGCTTCTGCACCCCCCGGAGTCATCACATCCCAAAACAGAGTATGGTTGACGTAACCACCTCCATTGTTCCGAACGGCTCCTCGGATCTCCTCAGGAATAGCGTTCAGATTCGAGACTAGATCGATCGCTGACATTTCATGGAGATCGTTATGGCTTTCCAGTGCCGCATTTAGTTTGCTGGTGTATCCGGCATGATGCTTGCCGTGATGGATAGCCATGGTTTGTGCGTCGATGTGAGGCTCAAGGGCGTCATGCTCAAAGCCCAGGTCAGGAAGCTGGAAAGGGTAGGCCATTTCTGCGGAACTCCTTGGCGTGGATTTCTCGTTTAAGACGGGCGCTCTCGCCCATACCGATCCTTCTACCAACAGGAACCTACAAGTCTTCTGTCGATACCTTGAAGCTAAGAAACCAAGGCACGCCAGCAAACCTCATCAACAAGGGGCGGGACTACCTTATGGTCGCCCCATCCCCCGTGATGGTGCTAAGACCGCAAAAGACGTGAATCAGTCACTCATGGCCTCTCGTCTTGAAGAGATCGCCTCATAAGGCTTACGCTCGAAATAGCTACGGGTTTCGGCTACCACTACAGGAGCGAGTAAGATCAGCGCAATGAGATTAGGCCAGATTACGATCGCTAGTGCTACGTCGCCAAGAGCCCACACAACGGCCAAAGGAATCGCAGCACCGGTAAAGTGTGCCAGAACGAAGAGTGCTTTGTACGGAAGTATAGCCCTCTTTCCAAAGAGATAGTAAGCGCAGCGATCTCCATAATAGCTCCAGGAAATCGCAGTCGAAATCCCAAAAAGAAGCACTCCGAACACAACTATGAAGTGGCCCCAGTCTCCAAGGGGCGCCAGCCCCTGCCGGAACGCTTCCGCCGTAATCGGGGCCCCATTCTCAACTGCGTTGCCGTAAAGCGAGGTGTATGTCGCACCATCGTCAGCCTTCGCCTCACCGCTTCCTGGATAGATTGTCCCTGTAAAGGGCATCGTTTGCGCGACATCTGTATACAGCATGTCGACGCTAGCTTCGTGCCAAGAAACCATCGCTGCACCCACGCCCGTCTTCACATGAAGACCTTCGGCGATCTCTATCGATTGCGGCGCATCTACACCAGCGTAACGGTTCTCCTCCACTTCGGCGGTCCAAGTAATATCACCACCACCCAGCGTCACCTCGGTCGGGAACCGCTGCTCATGTGTACCTGTGACCACGATCACCAACCCTGTCAATGTACAGATGACAAGTGTGTCGATCAGTGGCTCTAGAAGAGCCACCACGCCCTCAGAGACAGGCTCGTCAGTTTTCGCTGCTGCGTGCGCGATCGGTGCGGAACCCTGACCAGCTTCGTTCGAAAACAAACCTCGGCGGACACCCCACATCATCGTGACCATAAAGACGCCGATCCCGATGCCCGCAACTCCGGCTTGGGGATTGAACGCCTCTGTGACCACCATGGCAAAAGCTCCCGGCACACTCCCTAAATTAAGCACCAGGATCACCAATGCGCCGAACACATAGATCGCAGCCATGAACGGCGCGAGAAAAGCCGTAACCCTACCAATCCTTCCTATTCCTCCGAGAATAACTGCGGCCACTATGACCGTGGTGATAGCACCCATCACTATCGTTGGAATGCCGAAGGCGCTGTTCATCTGATCGGCTACAGTGTTCGCCTGAACTGCGTTACCGGTAAAGAAGGCCGTGAACGCGAGCATGACTGCAAAAAAGACCGCCATCGGCTTCCATTTGGCACCAAGCCCACGCTCGATGTAGTACATCGGGCCACCGGCAACATTTCCGAATTCATCCGTTGTTCGGTATTTCTGCGCTAGAGTCACCTCAGAGAACTTTGTAGCCATCCCCAAGAACGCAGTTACCCACATCCAGAAGAGTGCGCCGGGACCTCCCCAGTGAATCGCCATTGCCACACCGGCGATGTTACCGATACCAACTGTGGCCGACAGCGCAGTTGTTAGCGCTTGGAAGTGAGAAACATCACCGGGGTCATCGGGATCGTCGTATTTCCCAGTGGTAACCCCGAAACCGTGTCCTAGACGAGTTATCTGGACGAAACCGGTGCGAACCGTCAGGTAAAACCCGGTTCCCAATAGAAGGATGACCATGAAGGCGACTTGTTCACCTCCAAAGGGGATCCCAATGTTGATAATGTAGTCGTTCGCGAAGTCGACGATCGGCTGGAGAAAGCTGTTTAGAAAGGACTCCATGCGTTATGCCCGTTAGTCGGTGGCAACGAGTCGCGGTTTCTTACCCGCGACTCAGGATTCACGGCGAAGATTGCGCCGTCAGGTTAGCTAGTGCAAGCAATTTCCTAGCGATCCTACAAATCACCCTGAGGCAATCGCTCTCTCGCACAGATGCCGCGCGACTGCGGTGGCAAGTATCTCATGGGTCCGGTTCACGATAGCGTCGAGTGAGTGCGACTCCTGAAACATCTCCTCCGCCTTATCTCTGAGTTCCGGGACAGTCGGCAAGTGAGGGAATGACATCTCAGTTAATCGCTCCTCCATCTGAGTTCTGGTGCGTCTAACACAATCCGACAAGTCTTCTATCGGATGCGCCTCACACCAAGCTTCGCGAACAGCCCAAGAGATCCCCTCAATGTTGAAGGCCTCAGCAAGCTCGTTAGCAACCCTCTCCACAACCTTCCTGCCCACTGGTCGCTCGCCCCTGACTATTTCCTCTGGCGGAGCACGAAGATCCCAGACAAGGCGGAACCACGACATGACCTTGAGGACGTAGTAGGAGATGTCGATCTCCCACCAACGAAAACCTTGCCGAGTCGAACTCTGGTAGTGGTGATGGTTGTTGTGCCAACCCTCACCGAGGGTGATCAAGGCGAGCCACAAATTGTTACGAGAATCATCACCGGTGAGATACCGCTGAGAGCCCGAGACGTGGGCAAGAGAATTAATAAAAAACGTGCAGTGAAAGAGAACGACAGTGCTCCAAAAGAAGCCCACTACTAGCATGGCCCATCCGCCAACAAACCAAACTCCGAAACCCAACAGAATCGCCGGCAGATATGTGTGACGGTCGAGCCAAACAAGTTCTGGATAACGTGTTAGATCCTTCACGGTTCCATAATCCGGTTCCCAGTTGCTCGGGTTGAAAATCCATGTGACATGGGAATACAAAAAACCGTGGTGCCGAGGAGAATGCACATCGTGCTCGGTGTCAGAATGCAGATGATGGTGTCTATGCACAGCAGCCCACCAAATCACCCCGCGCTGGGCGGACGTCTGTCCCAGAAACGCAATCAAGAACTGCATCGCGCGACTCGTCTTATACGTCCGATGACTGAAATACCGATGATACCCTGCCGTTATCGCCCACATGCGAACAACGTAGAGAGCTGAAGCCACCACGAGAGCCCGCAGGGGGACGCCAGTCCAGATCGCTCCCAAGCAAGCTAGATGGGTCGCGACGAACGGAATCGCTGACGGATAGACAACGTCGCTGTGAGGGGGATGACTCTCCAGCAACCCTTCCTCCCTTTCGTGCTCTTTCTGTTAACTGGGCAATCGCAAGCTAAGACTGTAAACCCTTTGTACAACCTTCTCCTCTTTATATGTTTATATTCGAATTTATGAATATATTAAATGCATCCCCCATACTAGAGCGCCTCAGTGCGCTCGGTGACGGAACCCGTACTCGGATGTTGGCGCTCCTAGACGGAAGTGAGTTCACCGTGTCCGAACTATGCTCCGTTCTTCAAATGCCCCAACCAACGGTAAGTCGTCACCTAAAAACGCTAGCCAATGAAGGGTGGGTGCAGGCTCGTACCGAAGGACGAAAACGGCACTACCACCTCAATCCACAACTAGAAGATTCAACGCGCTCACTCTGGCGCATCGTAAACAATGAAGTCAGAGGGCTCCCGGTGTACCGTGCCGACGCGGAGCGGGCTCAACCTGTGCTAGACGAACGTCGAATGCGCGCTACCGCATTCTTCTCTGAATCGGCAGCCGAGTGGGACAGGACGCGCGCAGAGCTTTTCGGATCTGCTACAGGGCTGGGACCCTTGCTCGGCTTGATCGATCCGACTTGGGTGGTTGGAGACCTGGGCTGTGGTACAGGAGCCCTAACTGCACGGATCGCTCCTTTCGCTCGTCGCACGATCGGTATTGATCGGTCTCCGGCTATGCTAAGCACAGCTCAGGCCAGGCTCTGTGACATGGAGACCGCAGAACTTCGCTGCGGAGAGCTAGAGTCGCTGCCCATAGGCGACCAAGAGCTCGACCTCGCCATCCTTGCCCTAGTCCTTCATTATATAGTCGATCCACGTGAGGTTCTTTCTGAGGTTCATCGCACGTTAGCACCCGGGGGGCGAGTTCTAGTGCTAGACATGCGTCGACACGACCGCGGCGCCTCTTTCTCAGAAAATATGGGCCATGTTTGGCCCGGTTTCGAGTTCGAGCAGTTAGAAGCATGGCTGACGAATGAAGAGTTCAGTTCAATTCGCTTTCATGAGCTGACACACGATCCAGACGCCAGCGGTCCCCTGCTATTTCTCGCCTCAGCAAGTGCCTGAGGTCTCGTATTTTGAAAAGACCCACCTCGGCATAACTGCCGACTAGAACAACGACTGAGGAACAATGACACAGAGTGCTGTAATACCCGAAGCAAGAACATCAGACAAAAAAGAACGCCTACCTTACAAGGTTGCGGATCTCTCCCTCGCAGAATGGGGACGTAATGAGATCCGGCTCGCGGAGCAGGAGATGCCCGGCCTCATAGCGGCACGCAAAGAGTACGGGCCACAGCAGCCGCTAGCCGGCCTTAAGGTCGCTGGTTCTCTGCACATGACGGTACAGACGGCGGTTCTCATCGAAACGCTTGTAGATCTCGGCGCAGATGTTCGATGGGTATCTTGCAACATCTTCTCGACCCAAGATCATGCGGCGGCAGCCGTAGTAGTGGGCAGGAACGGAACAGTTGAAGAGCCTAAAGGCTCACCAGTGTTTGCATGGAAGGGTGAGAGTTTAGAGGAATACTGGTGGTGCACCGACCAAATGCTTGAATGGCCGGACGGATCAGGACCAGACCTTCTCGTAGATGACGGTGGTGACGCAACCCTTCTCCTACATAAGGGTGTGGAGTTTGGCGACGCCGTCCGAGTACCACAGTTCGATGCAGACAGAGAGTCCGAAGAGTGGAGAGTAATCCTTGACTTATTGCGCCGGACTCTCGAAGAAGATCCGGGTCGTTTTGATCGACTCTCAAGCAACATCCAGGGCGTCAGCGAAGAAACCACAACCGGTGTACATCGACTTTATGAGATGGAGAAAGATGGCACGCTTCTCTTTCCAGCGATCAACGTCAACGACTCGGTAACCAAGTCAAAGTTCGACAATCTCTATGGCTGCAGACACTCGGTGATAGATGGGCTCAATCGAGCGACAGACGTCATGCTCTCAGGGAAAAAAGCCGTTGTGCTTGGCTACGGTGATGTGGGCAAAGGGTGTGCCCAAGCCCTGAAGGCACAGGGTGCGCGGGTGTTCATTACTGAGATAGATCCAATCTGTGCTCTGCAGGCATGCATGGAAGGTCACACCGTGGTCCGCCTAGAAGACGTGCTCGAAACCGCCGACGTCTTCATAACGGCAACTGGTAACAAGGACATCATCACCGCCGAGCACATGGTTAGGATGAAGGACAAAGCTGTCGTTGCGAACATAGGACACTTCGATAACGAAATCGACATGGCCGGCCTTGAGCGTGTCCCTGGGGTCCAAAAAACAGAAATCAAACCCCAGTATCATGAGTGGACTTTTGCAGAGGGTCACTCAGTGTTGATACTCGCTGAGGGACGGCTAATGAACCTCGGCTGTGCTACAGGACACCCTAGCTTTGTCATGTCCGCATCGTTCACCAACCAAGTGATTGCACAGATCGAACTAGCTCAAAACAAGGACCGATACGACAACAAGGTCTACGTATTACCGAAGCACCTAGACGAGAAGGTAGCCCGTCTGCACCTGGACCAACTCGGAGCGAAGTTAACGGAACTCTCGGAAGAGCAGGCGGGCTACATCAACGTGCCAAAAGAAGGTCCGTACAAGCCGGAGCATTACCGCTACTAGCCTTCATCCCTGCCAGCTGGCCGACCGCCTACAGGCCGGCCAGCTCAACCTTTATCTCAACATAAGCCGTAACGCGAACACCACTATGGCTACGGTCAGTACATTTCGGACCCAAGCCTGACCTTTCAAGACCTGCAGGTGAACTCCTAGCTTCGCGCCAAAAAACTGACCAACCGCTAGAGAGAGACCGGCGGACCAATCAAGACCCCCTCCAAGAGCGAATAAAGGGATCGCAACCAGGGTGAAAGCTATGTGGAGCGGAACCTTGACAGCGTTCGCCCGCACCAGATCAAGTCCGTTTGCCGAAAGAAGTGCTAGGTAAAGAAAACCCGCACCAGCCTGTATGAAACCACTGTAGCATCCAAGGCAAAAAAAGGCGCCTAACAACAGCCAACGCCTCTCTGGGTCAGGGGACAGGCTTTCTGTTTCTTCCGGCGGCCTTACAGGTTGCCAGATCATCCATGCGGCTGCGAGAACTAAAATAACTGCCAAGACTCGCTCAAACGCCGCGTCACCGATCTCCATCGCTGCCCATGTTCCTATTGCCACACCAACACAGGCCGATGGCAATGCGAATCTCACCCAGGCCCAAGGAATGAGTTTTTTTCGATGAAAACTGGCGCTCGCCCCAATGCCTCCAACCAGAATAGCGATCCTGTTCGTTCCGTTGGCAACCGTGGCGGGCAGCCCGATAAAAATCAGGAGAGGCAGAGTCAGTAGTGATCCTCCACCGGCAATTGAGTTGATAGTCCCCGCAACAAAGCCAGCACCCACAAGCATGAAGATGGTCAGTAAATCAATGGGCACAGCCGCTCCAAAGTGAGCTCTCGGGACCGTTCATCCTCGCTGTAACATCGATTAGCGTCCACCCCTCATCGGCACCCATCACACTCAAGAGGACTCTACAGACGTACTTTGCAGTCGCGGGCATCCCAATGAGTGGCAGGACTCAAACTTCGACCAATCAACGAACCGGACCGATAGGAAAGTCAGCTGTTCCAAAATCGAGTTGTCCAAAAAGACCTACCTGAAACTGAGTCGATCCCGTCTGCTGTCCAACGAAGGATTGACGGTCGTCATAACTAACCCTCAAGCCGAAAGAAAAACCGCGAAGACTCGTGTCCGCCTGAAGGCTTACTGTTCGCAGAACTTGGTCTATAAACGGTACACATTCCTCTCCGGCCACGGTGATTCGGCAATTTAACTCACTTCGATAAGTGCCGATGATTGAGAGTGAGATCGGTCGATCAAGGCTCGAAGCTAACCCTCCTACTAGGAGGAGCTGCGTATTCAAAGAAATTCGATGATTCCGCACCTGGCGTTCAGTATCTCCCGTAGGGTCTACACCGGTGCCATCCCGCCAAGCACCCCTATACGCAGTCACAAGGGTCCGAAGCCACTGAATCGATACGTCAAGAGGAACCTGGAGATCAGAGTCAAATCGGCGCTGAAGTGCACGCCCTCCAAACGTGATCTCACGCTCGGTCCGGACGATTCCTGAGGAGAGGTTTATACTCCGAATGCCAGTGAAGGACGGCAAACGTATAGCAGGAAGTGTCGCCTGCACATCCGGCCAGGTCTCCTGTCGCGTGTTTCGATCGCTCCTGACATCTAGGGTTTCTGAATCACTCAACAGATAACCCACTTGTAGACCCGCACCGCCGGGAAGCCCCACCCCAGACGAAAGTCGCCAGCTTGCGCGATCCGTAAGTGTCGCAGCGGTATCAGCGTCGACGAACCGGTACCGATCTCGGCCCCCGAAGCCCAGCTGATAGTCAAAGCGAGGGTCCACGGGATCCCGATTGAACCTTGAAGTGATCCCATCGCGATAAGTGGCGCTGATTGGACGGATTGCACTCAATATAGATCGAAGCTGAGCTACACCTTCGTCCTCCCCCTCAACTGACGATCCAAACCAACTCACAGCTAGAGCTGAAGGGCTCAGAGATACGGTCCCCCCCCAGTCTCGCTGTCCTTGAGCGTTCTGAGTCAGCGTCATCATCGTATCCGCTAGCTGGATTGACTGCTCGATGAAATTCGTATTTCGATCAGACTGGTAGACGGTAGTCCAATCGAAGTCCGTTCGTAACCACGAGAAGATCGACGGTCGGTACCCAACGTCCGTCCTCAGCGTCCGCGCGGTCTCCCAACCAAGGTCTAAACCCAACCACTCGCTCCTTTCCTCCCGGATGATTTGCTGAACATTTTCATCCGCCACCGTCTCCTCAGGCTGCAAAAGGTCACGGGACTGCAACAGCCTCATGTCTGCGACGAGTGAGGGGAGCGGCCTCAGGCGCACATCTGCTGCCACCTGCATGAGCTCTCGAGGCCTAAGGGTTGCTACCGACTGCTGGTCACCGGCTGAGCGAACAATCGTTTCATATCGCACAACCCGGCTGTCTTGATGGAAATACGAAGTGCTCATAGAGACGCGTTCGGGGGTCAAGCGCAACCTAGCATCAGCTACCTTATCTTCGAGAAACCCGGGGAGCAGGGTCCGCACTAAACCCCGCAACTGCCTCGGTACAAGCCCGATTTCTCGCGACTGGGGAACACGAGTCCACCCGACACCCGCATCTACGGTGCTGGATTCATTTTCGGTGGTGATAGTCGAGCCATCAGCTGTGGCATACGATGCACGAGCATCTAATCCGTCAACCAAAAACCCGACAATCCCATTAGCACTTTGGGTTCTTTTACGCATTGAGATACCGACACGCCTCTGACCCGCATTCGTATCACGCAGGTTGGCTATTTGGCTCGCCCGCACGTCGGAATTTGCTAGCAGAACCGGGGCCTGACTCGACTGCGAGACCTCAAAAGTAACGGGCATGTCGACGCCCCAGCTACTTGGGAACCATCGATCGACGGCTAGCGAGCTGAACAGGTTAAGTGTTCGATCGTCTTGGTAAGTCGGCTGGTCGCGCAACTGTCTGAAGAATGCGCCTCGGTCTGTCATATTAAGGCGGGTTTGAATTACTCCCGCTCCGTCTACCGTAACGTTGAGGGAACTCGCGATCCCAACATCTTTTACGGCCTGACCTAAACGAAGCTCGTCGACCCAAATCTCTCCTGAAGTTGGCTGACCGGTCTCGTTCCAAACTCCGATGGAGATCTCTCTAACGGCGGCAAGATTTGGAGCCCGACCACGATCGGCTAATACGACTGCATAGGTCGAGTCTGCTGACCAAATCTGCACGGGGGGATCGCCTGGTGCAGGAGGTGCCATTGACACTAGCTCCTCAGCCTGCCTTCTCAGATCTAACCATACGCCGAAGTCTACCCGGACCTCTGGAAGCCAGTCAGCTCCAGTGAGTCCGGGACCGACGGGCGGACTCAGTGGGGTTCTATACAAATAGAAGTTTTCTGGATCACTGCCGACTTTAAGGAAGAATCGATTTGCACGAGTAGGACCAAAGTCTCCGGCCCTTGCGATCGCCCATAATCTTGCTTCTCGGTATGACAAAAAGTCTCGCGGCCGCTGAGGGAATCGATAATAAACTTCCGCTCGAGCCCCGTCTGGTATTCCCTCAAATTTGATACCGAGAGATTTTTCGTTGAACTCTATGCCTTGCCCCGAGAACGCCTGAGTCGGATCCGTTAACTCCTCGAGCACACCTGGAGGTGATACGTAATCACTCCCCTCAGTCACCTGAGACACTGAAGCAACCTCAACACGACCGACGTGAGAAAGGGTATCCCCAACAATCCCATCGAGCACACCCTCTCCAGACCGCTTAATCCAGCGGGACCCTAATAGGCGCATACGCGCGATTTCTAGTCCCCCCTCTGTTCCAACAGCCGTGACTCTCAGGTGCCGGATAGCTCTAAGATCAGCCTCTGTGATCGACCCACCGACCTCTACCGCACCCGCACCCCGTAAAGGAATTCGATAAAGCTGGAAATCGGTTCCCGTCTCGGAACGATTGCGCGCAAGAAACGGTGACGAGCCATTGAGAGAAACGACATATCTCAGGTGCCGCTCAGCAGTATCTAGATTACCATCAGCATCCAAATCCTCCGAATCCGGGCGACCGTTACCTCTCGTACATACCGATCTCGGATCACCAAGTGGATAAATGCTTCCACGCTCAGCCAAGCATGTCTCTCCCCACACGCCTAACTCGTCCCTGATATCGCTCCAGATTTCACCAAGACGAGGGTCAGCCTCTTGATCAAGGTTTCCCAATCCCCAGGATCGACCGTCACTCCTGGACCCACTCGTGGCGTTGAAGGGACCGACGAAGAAGGCGTCCTCACTCACAGTACCCAGATCAATGATCAAGCTGAGTGCCCCGTCACCTGAAGCGTAAAATTCCAGATAATCAGTCTTAGTAAGATCCAGTCCGTTTGTCGACAATGGAGTCATCACTGAGCGCCAACCGGGCTGACCCTCCGCTAACGAGCTTCCCAGACTTAGCCTCAGCCCTGGCTCACGAAGCTCAGATCCTGCAAGCCTAATCTGATTATCAATGTCAGTTCGTGGGAACAAGCCCTCTCGTACCCCGAGACTGTCTCCGTTCGGGGCAAGAAGAATCCATCGATTCTGCCAAACCAAGGAGGCGGCCGTGGTCTCGTCCACGACCGCTGGCATTACCACCTCAGCTCCGTCCCGTTTTGTCGGAGCACTAGAAAGCTGCCAATCCTTTGACGTCAGGCCAACCGAGAGCTGTGCAGTGCCATCGAAGTCGTCCACGAAGGCTTGATCGAGTGTATTGGGGTTCGGAATCGACAAAGCCATCTCTCCATCGGCCGATAGCGACGACGCCCCGTCAAAGTTCAGGCCGGGAATCTGTTCCAAAAAACGATCGAACCAACCAAGCGACATATCGTACCGACCACTCAAACCACTAAGAAGCGCAGCACCCGGCTCGGTCCCAAGAATCGGACGTGTAACCACAGAGCGCTCAGATTGGTACAACCCCAAGAAATCTATTCCACCCCCACTACCCAGTGCGCTACTTGTGCGCAGTCCAACAACTTGAGTCGGCGTAACTTGAAAAAGGGATCTCTGTTCCCACGTTGCACGGACAGTCGCATCCGGGGACGATGCGAATAGCAAATCTGGTTCCAGCAACTGAACCTGACCCACGTCGTAGTCTATTTCGTAGTCTGCACCTCGCGTCAGCATGCGAT
Organism: Gemmatimonadales bacterium UBA2975; assembly: GCA_002348265.1. Taxonomy (GTDB): domain Bacteria; phylum Gemmatimonadota; class Gemmatimonadetes; order Longimicrobiales; family Gaopeijiaceae; genus UBA2589. The sequence continues at coordinate 145,142 of DEAT01000028.1, forward strand.
CACCAAGAAAAATCCGCTCGCTCCCGTCCCTAATTCCAAAGGCGCCGAGAGAAAAGGCCGAGATCACTCCTTCCGAGCGTAGGCGGTAAGAGAATGTCAGCCGAAATCGACCGGAATTAACTCTCTCGAACGGGTCTTCTTCTTCATAGATAGCTTGGTTCGCATCGTCTCCGAGAATTGCCTGGGTTAGAACCTCGCTGAGTCTAAGTGACTCTACGGGAGGGGGATGGGAGAACGGACGCAGCGTCGGAAAGACGATAAACGACCCCTGCACAGGAGGCTGATCCTGAAAGAATTCAAGGCCCGGAGAGTAGACGAATGCTGGATCTAGCGCATCAAGAGGGGCTTCTTCGTCTAACCCGAACAGACGCAGAAACGTGATGTCGGCTCCGTACGGGCTGCGCTTGAAGGTGCGCCCTGCCGAAAGTTCCCCGAGAGAGACCGAGAGAGATACTGACCCGGGCTCTACGTCCGCCGATCCAGAGACCCGGTAGACCTGATGCATCTCAAGGTCCCAAGTAGGCCGACCGGGCTGATGGTTAGCTCCCGAAGCCTTTAGAAGCCTGAGCTCCGGGCGCCCTCCCTGGTTGTATACAAGCTCCGGGTTGTAGTCTCCTATTGTGTCACCCGCCGCCGTGATGTACGTGACGGCCAACATTTCTTCGCGACTTAAGGGCTGCCTCAGAGCAATCCAGAGCCCACTTGGATGGACAAAAAAATCCGTACCTTGCTGAAGGTTTCGGAACCAACCAGACTCGCGGACCGGAGGGTTCACACCATCGTCAGCTACAGCGTCGAGCTGGATAAAACCCTCAACCTGCTGTTGAAAAACTGGATCGTCCTCAAATCTATATAACTGGATAAGCTGATCACCCGGAGCGATTGACGCAGGAGCTGATGCCGGGTCGAGTTCAAGAGCATCGACGTGCGGATATCGGTCGATCTGGGAAGGATCGACCAAGAAGAAGAACTGTCCACGGACATAGTCGGCATCATCTAGGACCAAAGTGTCTTCTTGCACGAAGGCGCGTTGATCGCCGAAACCAGTGAGTTGGAATGACCGGGAGTTAAGGTCGCCTCGCTGCTGCGCCCATACCGTCTGAAAGTCCACCGGTCCAACTTGACCCTCGGCTTGAAACCCAAAGTTACCGGCAGGAAGTCCTTCAGTCAGAAAACGTGATTGAGGAAGTCGAAACGTGACATCCCCAACCTCTAGACGATGCAGTACATCGTCCTTTCCGCCTTCATAGAAGAAATTAATTCGGTTAGCCGCATCAAACTCTCGGGACTGATCAAAGTCAACATCGACGGTGACTCGGTCTAATATCGTACCGTTGACCTTAACCCCGAACTGCAAATCTGGACTCAACTGCGGAACTATCGACGGATTACATCCCGCACCAAAACGGGCATCGCACGGTTCGAAACGTGTCCAATCACCACCGAGTTCCATTCGACTTCGAACATTCAAGGCGAGATCCGCATACTCGGTGACAAACCGGGATTCATCGCTAGGAAGAATGGGATTGAATCTTCTCGTCTCAGTTGGCAGATAGAGTGTCTTTCCTGAATAAACTAGGTCAGTAGCTCTAGACCGCAGAACAACATCTAGAGGGGACGGAGCAACCAACCGCGTCCCAACACCCAAGCCCGGACCAAATCGACTGAGCACTCGACGTTCTCGGTCCATCCGGTAAGAGAGCCCAGAGCCTTCTCTATACGGGGCCAGGTCCTCGCTTCGCGGGGTTCCAACTCCGGCCGCTGAAACACGAATCCGGCGCATCCCAAGCGTAACGTGAGGTTCCCCCTGCATAGCCGAAAGTCCCACCTCAACGGCTACTGCAGGGAGATCAAGATTCGTCTTAAGGATCGTATCTGCAGGTTCCTCAATCGACTTGGCGATTACATTTTCCGTATTCTCTTCTCCCAACTCATCGGAGCCGGTCATCACAGGGACCAGCAGAGACGCGAGCAGAGTCAGGAGTTTCGGTATCACGACGAGAACAGAGTAAGGTTCGAGAGCGAGCACAAAGCATTGTGATCTTGCCAGAGTTTGATTTCGAACACACTTAGCACCGATGGTGTAACGACTGAGCGACAAGCGGTAGCAAAACTCACAATCAACAGAGAGAAGGGTTCAGTGCGTAAAGGAGTGCTTGTCAGACACCTAATACGTGCCCATTTAGGCCCGTTCCTGTTCGCGCTATCAACAATTACCGGCCTTCTATTCATCAACGCCATCGCACAGCGCGTCGACTCACTAGTGGGCAAGGGCCTACCTTGGCAAGTCGTCGTTGAATTCCTGTTCCTATCTCTGCCGCATACAATAGCGCTGTCTCTCCCAATGGCTGTGCTAGTTGCTGTTCTCTACGCCTTCAGTGACATGGCGGCCTCGAACGAAATTACGGCGATGTCCGCAGGCGGTGTAAGCCCAGCACGAATGATACTCCCGGTTTTCGGTCTCGGTGCCATTGCCGCCCTAGCAATGCTTTTCTTCAATAATTCAGTCCTTCCGGAATCAAACCACGCGCTAAAAAACCTCCTGCTTGATATCGGCCGCAAGAGTCCTACCCTGGAACTCCGCGAGCAGGTCGTGAACGAACTCCGAACTGGAGTAGGCGTGAACCGCTATTTCCTAACCGCAGACCGAATAGATCACGACACTAACGAACTCGAAAACATCACCATCTTCGACGCGAATGACCCAATGCGACAGCGTACGACATACGCTGAAGCCGGCGAAATGGCATTCAACGATGCGAGAACAGACCTCTACCTGACACTCTACAACGGAGCCGTGCACGAGGTGCAGAATGATAGGGTTGGGGGATTCCAACGGCTCTACTTCGACAAGCAGGTAGTCCCCCTTCGTGAGGTCGGCAACGAGCTAGAGCGAAGATTAGGCGGGGGAGATCGCTCTGATCGCGAGATGGGCTTCAAAATGCTCTTCGATAACGCGGACGAAAGGCAGGCACAACTCGATACAATACTACGAGAGAGCCGCAGCCAAGGAGAACAAGCCCTGCGAGTCGCACTCAACCTTGAGGCAGAGGCCGACTCCGCTGTCGCCAGTGAAAGTGCTCAAATTAGGGACATGCTTGGGGGAAGTCTCCGAGGACGTTACATCCAACGCGACCCAATGACTCGGCAAATCGTAGCCGGTGCTCGAGCGAGATCAGCTCGCGGAGCGGCACTGCAACAATCGGTAAACCGGTTCAGAGTAGAGATCCACAAGAAACTCGCGATCGCAATCGCCTGTCTCGTGTTCGTCCTTATCGGGCCCCCTCTAGCGCTGCGATTCCCAAGTTCAGGGGTCGGATTCGTAGTCGTCGCCTCAGGAGTAATTTTTTTCATCTACTACGTCGGTCTACTCGGTGGGGAGGCGCTAGCGGACCGCCGCGTAGCTAGCCCTGCAATTACCATGTGGCTAGGCAATGTCATCTTCTTTTCTTTGGGTGTTGCGCTTCTTCGCCGTATGGGACACACGTCCGGAACAAGCCGAACAAGCATAGGTGACGCAATCACCGGATTCTTTGGCCGATCTTTAGCGCGAACAGGGAAAGAGGGCCCATGAGGATCCTAGATCGTCTAGTTATCAAAAATTTCTTTCTTCTTTTCTGCCTCTTTCTTCTTTGCGCACCGCCACTGTTCGTACTCGGCGATTTAGCAGAGCACCTTGACGACTACATCGACCGTGGTCTCTCCCTCGGAGAAGTGTCGATGTCTTATGTCTACATGTATCCACTCTTCATCCAGTGGTGCTTCCCAATTGCAGCACTCCTTGGAGCAGTCTTCACAGTCCACTGGATGACGACGCATCGTGAGATAGTGGCAGCCAAGGCCGGCGGAATCTCTTTTCATCGTCTCGTGGCTCCGATGCTCATAGCTGGCGTCCTCCTAACTGGCGTTGCGTTGGCTTTGACCGAGGTCGTGCCACGCACCAACAAAATCTCAGCGCAAATCCTTCGCTCTGAAGCACCAGGTCGGTCCTGGCGCTCCGACTTCGTCTATAGGTCTGAGAAGGGAATCTCATGGCAAGTGAATAGACTGACAGCGTCCGACGGTCGAATGACAGACGTCGTGATCGAGCGTCCCATAACGGGTGATCGTAATGGCCTACACCTGATAGCAGAGGGCGCTAGGTTCCAAGCTGAGGATGGCTGGATCCTTGCTCAGGGGTTCATGAGAACAATCAGTGGTGATAGTGCTGAGACCACAATCGAATTTGATCGACTCATAATGGCTGATCTAGTGGAACGTCCAGAAGAACTGCTTGAGGTGCCACCAGAGCCGGACGAGATGACGTACGCCGAAATCAATCACATGGCGGCAATAATTCAGAGGACCGGTGGCAACGCCAATGAACTTCTAGTAAAGCGGGAGCAGAAAATATCAATCCCGGTGACTACCCTGATCATTATCCTTTTCGGTACGCCACTTGCAACTAGCAGCAAACGAGGAGGGGCCGCGTTCGGGATTGGGCTCTCACTAGCCACCGTCCTCCTGTTCATGATGCTCCTGCGCGTCGCTGGAGCGCTGGGCGAAGCTGGTGCGGTATCCCCTTTAGCGGCAGCATGGATCCCTAACATGGTCTTTGCATTAACAGGTTTGATTCTCATGATACGGGTTCGAACTTAGCTAAGAGACCTGCTTCGATGGTCCCACTCATTACGGAAGTGACAGGGCCGCGAAGAGTAATCTCTAGCGAATTATGTACTGAGACCGACAGCTGTCCTCCTGGCATCTCGATCAGGACGACTCCAAACGGAAGTGCGCCGGTCACAGCAAGTGCGACAGCTACGGCACATGAGCTGGTGCCGGAGGCCGCTGTTCTACCCACCCCTCTCTCCCAGATGCACGCATGGCCCCTCCCATGCTGAGCTCTAGCTAGCTGAACGTTGGTTCCAGCGGGGATGTCCGGATGCGAGGCGATAAAGGGACCCAGGACGGAGAGCCGTTTTTCTGAGAACAACTCCCCATGCGAGTCAGCAAGTATGACAACATGAGGGTTCCCGACTGATACCGGAACAACCTCCAACTTCTCTCCCTCCGGACCGATCAGTGTGTAAGGCTCAGACTCACCATGCAGCAGTGTGGACCCTGCACCGATCGCCTCCGGACCAAGTCGAGCCACCCCCATCTCCACAGAGATATCAAACGTGCCATCAATCATACTATGAACATGGATGCGAACTTTCCCACCCCCGACCTTCGCATCAATGACGGATAGTCGGGGTTCAAGGCCTGAAAGATAAGCGGCTAGCACACGTAACCCGTTGCCGCTACGCTGGAACTCACTCCCGTCCGGATTGAACATACGCAGGGATACAACAGCGTGTGCGGGTGATCTCAGGCTTTTATCCGACATAACAACGACAAGACCGTCTGAAGCCAATCCCCGGTGTGGGTCACATGCCATAGCCACATTTTCGGGAGTCGCGACCCAGGAGGCTTGATCACCATCGACCATCTCAAATACCAGATAGTCATTCCCTAGGCCGTGAGCCTTGTAAAAGCGCTTTGAAAGCCTAGGTCGGGTCCCGAGGTAAACAGTAGGATCAGTCATGTGGAGCAAGAGAAATGCGAGTTTTGGGATATCCCCGTAAAAGTGCATCTTCGGCCAACACATCGCACCCCGCGTGCACCTAAGGGAGAGCAGGTCGTTGAATTCGAGCTTAAACGGATGTACTCTAATCGGACACTGAGGGGCGATTTGAAGCGTATTGCGGCCCGCACGGTGAGACGAAAGCGTCCCACCAGCGAACAAGCTAAAAAGCTGAAGCCCTGCATCGCAGTGCCCTGCGAGCGGGCTTTTGTTGTCGGAGGATCTTCCATTGCAACACACGAAAACTCCACGATCGAGGAGTCAGCGGATTGACGCGCTCGACCGCGCGCTCTGCGAGCGCATCCTGGTCATGGATGGAGCGATGGGTACCATGATCCAGCGATACGATCTCTCGGAAGAGGACTTCCGAGGTGAGCGCTTCGAGAACAGCTCAGTATCCCTAGAGGGAGCAAATGACCTTTTGTGCCTAAGTCGTCCCGCTCTCATTCGGTCGATTCACAGTGAATTCCTCCTAGCCGGCGCGGACTTGATCGAAACAAACACGTTCAGTTCAAATCGGATCTCTCTGGAGGACTACGAACTATCGGAAATCAGCGAAGAGCTGAATCGTACCGCAGCCTCCCTTGCCCGAGAGGCCGCAGATACAGTAGAAGCAGGGCACCCTGATCGCATCTGCTGGGTCGCAGGCTCACTAGGTCCGACGAATCGCACCGCATCTCTATCCCCTGATGTGGGTGATCCAGGCGCACGAAATGTGACGTTCGACGAGCTCGTCAGGGCCTATTCCGAGCAGACCAAAGGCCTACTAAATGGTGGAGTAGACATTCTGTTGGTTGAGACCGCGTTCGATACACTCAATGCGAAAGCCGCCCTCTATGCGATCTCTAAGGTTCTGGAGGAGATCGCTGAAGACGTGCCTGTCATGGTCTCCGGTACCATCACAGATCAGAGCGGTCGAACCCTCTCCGGACAGACCCCTGAAGCGTTTTATAACTCCGTCGCTCACGGTGCCCAGCCAGGGCCGGGTCGGCGACGCGGATTACTCTCCGTCGGGCTGAACTGTGCACTGGGGATTGATCAACTCCGTCCCTTCCTTGAGGAGCTGTCCGAAGTGGCAGCCGTTCCGGTGAGTTGCTACCCGAACGCGGGGTTGCCGAATGAATTCGGGGAATACGACGACACCGCAAAGCACATGGCCGCAGTCACCCGCGAGTACGCAGAACGCGGATTCATCAACATCGTGGGTGGGTGCTGCGGAACGACCCCTGAACATATCCACGCGATTGCAGAGAGCGTAGCGAACGTCGAACCCCGGCGTCTTCCGGACGTTCCGATCCGAACTAGGCTCTCCGGCCTTGAGCCGCTGAATATAGGGCCCGAATCGCTGTTCGTTAACGTCGGCGAGCGCACGAACGTCACCGGCTCCCGACGCTTTGCGCGCTTAATTCTAGATGACGACTACGAGACGGCTGTGGATGTCGCGCTTCAGCAAGTCAAGGGAGGCGCACAGATCCTCGATGTAAACATGGATGAGGGACTTCTCGACTCGGTCACGGCAATAACTCGATATCTCAATCTCCTCGCGTCAGAGCCTGAGATATCGAGGATTCCCGTCATGGTGGATTCATCAGACTGGGCAGTAGTGGAGGCGGGACTCAAGACCCTTCAGGGCAAGGGCGTGGTAAACTCAATCTCAATGAAAGACGGGGAGGACGCATTCCGGCAGCGTGCTAGAGAGGTGCGACGCTTCGGTGCAGCAGCAGTTGTAATGGCGTTCGACGAACAGGGGCAAGCTGACACTCTCAGTCGACGGATCGACATCTGCTCCCGCGCATACCGGATCCTGGTCGAAGAAGAAGGATTTCTACCTGAGGACATCATCTTTGACCCAAACGTCTTTGCGGTCGCGACAGGCATCGAAGAGCATAACGATTATGGGGTCTTGTTCATCGAAGCGGTGCGACGGATAAAGGCGTTATGCCCGAATGCGTTGACTAGCGGAGGCATCAGTAACGTTTCCTTCTCGTTCCGTGGCAGTCCAGAAGTGAGAGAGGCCATGCATGCTGCATTCCTCTACCACGCTATAGATGCCGGGCTGGACATGGGTATCGTAAACGCGGGAGCGCTTCCGGTATACGACGACATCCCCGAAGAACTGTTGATACCGGTAGAGGATGTGCTTCTCGCCCGAGATGAAGAGGCTACGGAGACGCTGACGCGCATCGCAAGCGAGCGAACCGGTACCACTCAGCTCCGAATGGAGGAAGACCTATCGTGGCGTGACGAGCCTGTCCGAGACCGCCTAGTTCATGCCCTAGTTAACGGAATTGACGCATGGATTGAAGAAGACGTCGAAGAAGCACGCCTAGAGTTGTCACGGGCTCTCGAAGTAATCGAGGGTCCATTGATGGACGGTATGAATGTGGTAGGAGACCGGTTTGGATCCGGTCGTATGTTCCTGCCCCAAGTTGTTAAGAGCGCTCGAGTTATGAAGAAGTCGGTAGCACAGTTAGTACCCTACTTGGACGCAGAGCAGGGTGACCTTTCGGGTAAGGGGAAGATTCTACTTGCCACCGTAAAGGGTGACGTCCATGACATAGGGAAAAACATCGTAGGAGTAGTGCTTCAGTGTAATGGCTACGAGATCGTTGATCTCGGCGTAATGATCCCTACCGAAAAGATACTAGAGGCAGCTCGTAATCACGAAGTCGACATGGTCGGTCTTTCAGGGCTGATTACTCCCTCGCTCAACCAGATGGTGAACGTAGCTACTGAGATGGAACGCCTCGGCTTCACCACACCTCTACTTATCGGAGGTGCTACTACGTCCCGGGCTCATACGGCCGTCAAAATCGAGGAGTGCTACTCAGGTCCCACCGTGCACGTTCTAGATGCGTCGAGAGCTGTTGGCATAGTCTCAACCCTTCTCGACAGTGAACGCAGACCTGCGTTCATGGAAGAGACTCGACGAGAGTACGCCGAATTACGCGACAGACGCGCCGGACGAGTGCAACAAACGACTCTTCTGACCATCGAGGAGGCGCGCGCGAGGGGTTTCGATGGCGGATGGCCCAACTACACCCCGCCCACTCCAGCCTCACCTGGAATCCACCTGCTCGACGATATCTCCGTCGTCGACCTGCGCCCTTATATAGACTGGACTCCCTTCTTCAAGACTTGGGAGTTACACGGTGCTTACCCTGAGATTATGGAAGACGAACTGGTAGGAGAAACGGCTAGAACACTTATCGACGAAGCAATGACGCTGCTAACGCAGATGGATGAAGACGGGGTTCTTGAGCCCCGTGCGGTCGTTGGTCTCTTTCCGGCACACTCAGAAGGTGACGACATCCATATCTTCTCACCCAGCGCTGCAGCCACAGGTCGAGACAGAGGCTCTGAAGACCAGTCTGGGCCAATCGCCGTGCTTCGGACACTGCGTCAACAGTTCAGGAAAGATGGACGGGCCAATCTTGCCTTGTCCGATTTCGTAGCACCGAAGGGAAGTCAGCAAGACTGGGTAGGTGGCTTCGCCGTAACTGCCGGCCGACTTGTCAACCAGCTGTCAGCTCGCTTCGAAGCAGAGCATGACGACTACCATGCAATCATGTCTAAGGCCCTCGCAGACCGTATCGCAGAGGCGCTTGCTGAGTACGTACACGAACACGTTCGCCAAATTCTTTGGGGATATGCAGCGGACGAGACTTTGGATAACGACGCACTTATAGCGGAGGCATACAGGGGTATCCGACCTGCTCCGGGATATCCAGCTTGCCCCGATCATTCGGAAAAGCGTGTTCTATTTGACATTCTCAAAGCTGAAGAATCGATAGGAATCACACTGACTGAGACCTATGCGATGGCGCCAGGCGCCTCCGTCAGTGGCTGGTACTTCGCACACCCTGAAGCCCGATACTTCGGTGTGGGGAGACTCGGCCGTGATCAGGTTGAGGACTATGCCCGCCGCAAAAGATGGAGCGTGGGAGATGCTGAGAGATGGCTAGCCCCAAACCTCGGTTACACGCCCGCGGACGGCACATGAAATCACTCTTGCAAGACAACCGGGTTCACGTATTCGACGGAGCTATGGGCACCCTACTCTACAGTCGTGGTGTCTTCGTAAACGTATGTTACGACGAGCTCAACTTAAGTCGACCTGAATTGGTAAGAGGAATCCACGAGGAATACATCAATGCAGGAGCCGAGATTTTAGAAACCAATACCTTCGGTGCGAATCCGGTCAAGCTGTCTTCGTTTGGTCTTGAAGATCGCACTGAGGAGATCAATGAGCAGGCCGCTAGGCTCGCGGTGGAAGCGTCCTCAAAGGCTGAAGTATCAGAACTAACTAAAGCAAACGTCCCTGAGTACTTCTCAGGTGGCACCGTAGCAGTAGCGGGCGCTCTAGGTCCGCTCGGGATCCGAATCGAGCCCTGGGGCCCTACCTCTTTAGATGAAGCAGAAGCGTATTTCGCTCGCCAAGTTGATGGCCTTCTCGAGGGCGGTGTAGACGGCTTCGTCTTAGAAACCTTTTCAGATATATCGGAGCTGCAATGCGCACTTCGGGCAATCCGACTTGCCTGTGAACTACCAGTGATCGCGCAAATGACAGTTGGACCGGACGGCAAGACATCTTTCGGAACTGAGCCCGCTCACTTGGCCCAAGCCATGGAGGACTCCGGTGCAGATGTAATCGGTCTAAATTGCTCCGTTGGACCAGCCGTCATGTTGGACGCCCTAGAGGATATGGCCGAAGTCACGCAACTCCCCCTTAGCGCACAACCTAACGCAGGGCTTCCGCGGAAAGTCCGGGATCGAAAAATCTATCTGGCTAGCCCGGAATATATGGCTCAGTACGCTCGCCGTATGATCGACGTTGGGGTTCGATTTGTTGGTGGGTGCTGCGGCACGACACCTGACCACACGCGACGGATGCGCGATTCGGTGGCCGCACTCCAGCCGAAACACCCGGTAGTAACAATCAGAGACAGAGCAAATAGTTCTCACTCTGTCATAAACTCAGTCCCCCTCGAAGGGCGATCGGCGTGGGGTCGAAAGCTTGCCCGTGGTGAACAGATAGCTTCCGTAGAGATAATCCCACCGCACAGCTGGGACGCATCCGCAGTCACATCACCTGCACGTGAACTTAAAGTTTCGGGTGTCGACGCAGTTAGTATCGTTGAAAGTCCCCGTTCACGTAGCCGCATGGGAGCCCTTTCCGCAGCATTGATCGTAGAGAGAGAGGTCGGCATCGAGACAATCGTCCACTACACCTGCCGAGATAAAAATATGCTCGGCATGATTTCAGATTTGCTAGGTGCAGCAGCCGCGGGAATCCGAAATGTCCTCGTGGTTTCCGGTGACCCTCCCGTAATGGGTCCCTATCCGGACACAACTGTGGTCTTCGATATCGATTCGATCGGACTGACCAATGTGGTGCAAGGACTCAACCAAGGCATCGACCCAGGTGGTAACACGATCGGTGCACCAACAGAATTCGTCCAAGGGGTAGCGATAAATCACGGAGCGGTCGACCAGGAACGGGAGAGAAGTCGCTTCAAATACAAGATCGAGGCAGGCGCCAATTTTGCGATAACTCAACCGGTGTTTAGCCCTGAAGCCCTAGAGCAATTTCTCGATGCCACGACTCCAGAGATCCCAATCGTTGCCGGAATATGGCCACTTACAACTCTGCGCAATGTGGAGTTTTTGGCAAACGAAGTTCCAGGTGTTCACGTCCCCACTGAATTGGTGGACCGGATGAAAAGAGCACAACTTTCTGGAGCGGACGCTGCACTAGAAGAGGGAATAGCAATCGCGCTTGAGATGATCAACGCGACCCAAGGTTTCGTCCAAGGATTCCACCTGACTGCACCAAACCGAAAAGTTCAGGTGGCACTCAAGGTGCTCAGGGAAAGCGGCATTTTAGCAACGGCCTAGACCTTTTACATGACTCATACGAGATCTAAGATCTTTTTCAACGTGCGACCGGCAGCTCGCTCACCGAGGTTGCTCACGTAAATTTTCTCCGCACCCACCGCCCGAAGCTCACGGATACTTCGCGCGCAAATCTCTTCGGCTGTGTTTCCATTCTCAAATTCACCTATGACCTCATAGGACGGAACAGGAAAGAAAGATCCGAGAGTGGAGAGGGTTCTTGGGTTAGCCGACCGGTAGAAGAAGACACCAAAAACCACTGGCTTGGTCGACCCTACCCTATCGGCTTCTTCGAGAAAGCTCTCTACGTTGTGAATGGAATGGTGCGATACAATCTGGCTGAGAGCATACTGCGCGTGCGCTTCGGGGGCCTCCAAAAAATTGACCTGCTCAACTGCGGAACGATGAGGATTCACCCACCCCCCTAGATCCAATGACGGTACACGCCCGGTCAAAAGCTGGCGTAGATCTCTTCCGTGCGGCAAACACCGGGGCGGCGGTACCGAAATGTCACCACCTAGGACAGTAAGGGACTCAAAACCATCCGAATCCGCACGCAGGGCAAAGGTTTCACAGTATTTGAGAGAGTGTTTACAGGTCAGAATCGGCACAATCCTAGAAAGGTCAACCGAGTCAGCAACATTTCCGCCCACATGTGCCAGATTCTCTTCTTCTGCAGCACCAACGGCGTTGTCAGTAAGGAAAACGAAAAGCTTCTGGCGAGAAAGGCTAGACAGCGTATGATGCAGATCGATCCAGGCAGAAACCGTTCTTGCTCCATCCAGATCCACACGTGGAGGTCGGAGTTCTACCGTAACTAACGGACCTGGTATAGTGAGCGCGTCCATCAACTTGCTCATCTGCGCACAGCCCCCTCGACTTCGTCTACCGAGGTCGGAAGAACTCCAGTTAGCACCTCTACACCCTTGTCAGTGACAACGACATCATCCTCGATACGCACGCCTATCCCAGACCACCTATCGGCTTTGTTATCACAGTGACCTGAGCGGAAGTAGAGCCCAGGCTCGATGGTAAACACCATACCGGGCTCGAGGACCCGCCCTGAGCCATCCCGTATGTAATCTCCTGGATCATGCACGTCCAGTCCAAGCCAGTGCGATGTCTGATGGGGGAAAAAATCTCTATGACTACCCTCATCAAGGACTGAGTCTTTGTCGCCATTTAGCACCCCGAGATCAAGCAGGCCTTGAGCGAGGACCCGTGAAGCGGCGGCGTGAACATCCGTTATGGTCGCCCCTGGTTTGATCAATGCGATTGCTTCAAGTCGAGCCTCCTCCACTATTTGGTACACCGCCCTCTGCTCGTCAGAAAATCTACCGTTCACTGGATATGTCCGAGTCACATCTCCGTGGTACAAACCATACTCTGCTCCTGCGTCGACCAATACCAATTCACCGGCACTGAGCGATGCGTTGTTCTCGACATAATGGAGTACACACGCATTCTGACCTCCACCTACTATCGAATCAAAGCCAGGGCCACTCGCGCCAGAAGCGCGGAAAGCTCTTTCCAACTCCGCCTCTATTGTCCACTCGCCCTCCGCATCTGCAATGGCGCTAGCAGCAGCTCTGTGACCCGTCACGGTGATCTCACATGCTTTTCTGATGATCCCTAGCTCGTGCCCTGACTTTTTCAATCTCAGGTCATCAAGAATTTCCCCAGGATCCATGACTCCCCGAGGTCCTGAGCTATGGCGAGCACCGTTAGCTCTCGCCTCTATAAGCGCCGCAAGCACTATGTCGGACACTAATCCACCCTCTCCCAAACGGGCATAAATGCGGTCAGCACCCGCCAGCAATACGGGTAACCTGGCTCTTAGTTCTTCAATGCAATGGGCTTCATCAGCCCCGGAAAGAACTTGTGCCCCATCCGGGCCTAATCGCGGACCCGTCCACATTTCTGCCTTTTCATCGCGCGATTGAGTAAAGATTTCGACCCTCGGGGTTCCCCCCCCCACCAGTACCGCAACACAACCCGGTTCCACGAGGCCCGTCAGATAGAAAAGCTCACGATCGGACACATACGAGCGTTGATTGTCGCGCGATGCATACTGAATCGGTGCAGAGGGCAAGACCATGACCCCATCTCCTAGGCTCTCCAAAACCGAGGACCGGCGTCGGTAAAGTTCGTCGAGGGGAGTGGTAATCGTTGTAATAAGGCACATATCGGCAACCTAGCGGTACCGGTTTATCTTGTCTTGATCTATTAACATTCCTGAAATCAATCAGGCGTGCACCGAATCAGCTCTGGAGCTTCTGTGAGACCCTCGAAGTGGATATATCGGTCAGTATCGAGCATAGCGCTCACGGCCGTTCTAAGCGTCCCATCTCTTGCTCAGGATCCTGATCCTGATTCAGTCGTGGTAATCGATCCAATCCTAGTCCGGGTGCTCCCTAGCACCATAGGAACGCAGGCTCCTTACCCAATCTCAGTACTCACAGGCTCACAACTAACGCGTGCGACCGCCTCGACCTTCATCGAGGAAGCCATTCGGGCCGTGCCCGGTATCCAGGTCCACAACCGATTCAACTTTGCAGTTGGAGAACGGATTGCAGTGCGTGGATTCGGTCCCCGCTCCCAGTTTGGAGTCCGCGGAATACGGGTCCTTGTTGACGGGATACCGGCGACACTTCCAGACGGCCAGGCGACACTCGACCATCTCGATCTCTCTGGCCTAGGTCGAGTAGAGGCTCTTCGTGGACCTAATTCCTCACTATATGGGAACGCCTCCGGAGGAGTGTTGCATTTCCTTACGGCCGATCCAGCCCAAGAACCAGCAACGGTATCTATGCGATGGACTGGGGGCTCACTAGGCAGCACGATGGCAGCTGAGCAGGGTAACAGAGTTTCACACTCTATGTGGACCCTTCAGGGTGTAGCCACAGGCCGATCGGGCAGTGCCGGATATCGGATCGGCTTCTACACAACCGATTTTGATGGGTATAGGCGTAACCCTGAAACGAATGACGGCACACCATACGGAGCGGCGAAGAGAACCGTAGTAAACGGTACGCTCACTCTCCCCTTAGGAGAGGGCTTGCTACGAATCGTTGGAAACGGAATGGATCTCGACGCTGAAAATCCAGGCTCGCTTCCACAAGATGTCCTGGACGAGGGAAATAGAGCAGCATGGGGTTTCAATGTGCGCAGTGGCGCGTTCAAGGATGTACGCCAAGGCCAGATAGGAGCTTCGTGGATGGGATTATTGGGGTCATTGGATAGTCAGTTCGCTCTGTGGGGAATACGAAGAGAGCTATTTAATCCGATCCCAGGACGTGTAATCGATCTGGCACGGAACGCAGGCGGTGTCCGTTCTCTTTTCCAAGGTCAGACCCCTCTCGATGAACGAACTACGTTCGGTTGGGGCGCCGGCTTCGAGATAGAGCTTCAGCGTGACGACCGGCTCAACTTCAAGAACAAGGGTGGTGAGCCCGGAGACCGGATCCTAGATCAGCTTGAGCATGTCGCTGCTAGAGGTCTCTTTATTCAAGGTCGTCTCGATACAGTCGAACGGCTCTCAATTCTCGCTGGCCTTCGCTACGACAACATCAACTTCAGCGCGACCGACAACTTTCTTGTCGCAGGTGATCCAGACGATACGGGCGAACGTGAGATGAGTGCCTTCAGTCCATCTCTTGGTGCCGTTCTGAGCCTCTCCGACAATTCGGAGCTATTCGGTTCAATCGGTCGCTCCTTCGAGACCCCTACAACTACTGAACTCGCTAACCGCTCCACGGGAGCGGGAGGCTTCAACCCCAACCTCAGCCCTCAACTAGGAACCACTATAGAAGGCGGCGCGAGAACAACCCTACGTAATGTACTCGGCCTAGAGCTATCGGTTTTTAAAACGGACATCAGGGACGGTTTAGTGCCATTCGAGGTCGCTAGTGATCCTGGACGCACATACTTCCGAAACGCTGCAGAGTCACACCACTCAGGCTTTGAGATTTCCGCAGATGCCAGATTGAGCCAGAACGTCAGTGCACGGATAGCCTATACTGATGTAAGTGCGGAATACGACGTCTTCATAACAGACGACAACGACCACTCCGGAAATATGATCCCCGGCTTGGCCCCGCGCCGATTAGACGGACTCCTCATGTGGGAGCACACTAGAGGATACGTAGAACTGCGAGGACTCTGGCAAGACGCACTGCCGGTCAACGACGCGAACACTGCCGAATCTCCCGCTTATTTCGTTGGCGACCTCAGATTTGGGTCCGAACAAATCCATGCCGGGCACTTCATGATGGCCCCATTTATCTCAATTCAAAATATCGGAAACAAAGAATACAACGCGTCTGTCGTTCCAAATGCCTTCGGTCGGCGCTTCTTTGAGCCAGGACCAAGTCGAACTTTTCGTTTTGGTATGGGAGTTACTTGGGCTAATCGCTGACCCACACCATTCTCTTCCTCAATCAGCTTCACACCAAGTCGAATCAGTGATCAGAGCGAGCGCATTAACCACTGGGCGCTCGCCCGTCGCGTCTGATGGTCGATTCACATGTGAATGACCTAAGACCAGAGCACTCGATCCTCCTCCGTCTAGATTGAGCGCTTGGTCTATCCCAGCAGACTCATAGAGTCGGGCTATTTCAGGAAGTGTCATTCCAGCCGAGTGGGGTTCCTGGCGTCCATCCACAAGGACAATCCACACCTGACCAGTTCTCGTATTGTACCCGATCGCAGACCTCGGATGCCGAGCTGCAGCAAACGAGGGGCGCCCCTGCACTTCGAGATCTCCAACCCGTTGGCCACCGTCAATCAAAACCGGGAAACCCCCTAAGGCCTGAGTCTCGCCATCACCCTCTCCCAGCGAAACCGACCACCCAAGTAGAAGCTCATCCTCATCTTCCTTAGACACACCTATCCACGGTTCCACCCCTGGTTTCCACGCAAACGTTGGCCTAGTAGCCGTCTCTCGTATTTCTCCGTCCACAACTTCGACACCCAGAGGATTACCCGCCGGCGTAAAAAAATCTGCATTTATTGCTGCAAGAACATTGTGCTCGGCCCCGGCTACCATGGCAGAAACGGTCTTACGTCCGCCGCTTCCGTCCTCGGCGTGCTCAGCCTGCAGAACCTTAAAGCCGAGGTCACACCGATTACCAGTCGAGACCCGAACGATGTGTATCGCCCATGGCCCCTTAGGCGACCATAAGTATCCGTAAAGGACACCAGGATGCAGCACAACTTCCCGGACTGAATCGGGTTCGAGCCACTCAAGCAATGCATCTGGCAATGTATTAGCGATCCTATTCGGTCGGTCTGGTGCTGCACACGCTGTAAAAGAAAGCGCTCCCGCGACTAAGACTGCCCGCCAAATTCCGTGGACCCAAAGAGCTCGCGGCTCTATAATCCTGCGCTTATCCGGATATCGCTTGGTGCGTTTAACGCCAATTGATACAAGCAAGCAAGCTAGGGTTAGCCCGTGAGCCGAAACGCCATCGCCATAGCCATCATTTGCATCACGTTCTCGGCACCTTTGTCGGGGCAAGGACCTCATGCTGACGATGGAGTGCGCATAGGGATCTCCACTGGTGGGATCAGTACCATCGCGCTGACTCTCGAGTTTTTCAGGGACAATCGAAGTCTCGATCTTAGCATCGGTACTCGGTCGTTCCATGATCTGAGCGTCTCGGTGACCACTAGGCAATACTTTGGGTCTTTTCAAGTCAAGCCAGTCGCTGGAGTTGGTTTGTGGTTGGCTGCTGCGCCTCTCGGCCCACACCAGGAAGGAACCGGCATGGCCCTGGTACTGCGAGCTCCTATAGGACTCGACTGGTCTCTCGCCAACAGTCATGCCACTGGCTTGATTTTGAATCTGAACCGCGGACTCTGGTTGAAGAGATCTAATCCGAGAGACAATCTTCCTATGAACGGGCGACTTGTCCCTCTCCCCGAGCTGTATTATCGATTCTCGCGGTAACAATTTTCTCACCAAGCTTCCTCGGGCTCGTCCCAGGTCTCCGACCAGAAACGTTCTTCCTCGTCGTCTATCGCGTCTAGATCAAGTACGTCCTCATTGATACTGAGCTTCCCCTGACGAATAATCCGATCAACGGCCTGGTCGTCGAGTATCTGAGCCTTCTCCTCAACCTTACGAGATCGCCTCAAACGAAGGCTGACGCGGGCTGAGATCACCATAACTCCCAATCCGACACCTAAGCTCACCCAGAACGGCTCAATTGAGAGTGCTACCGTCATTAGTAACTAAGTCAGTCAATTGGATTCATACCGACGTACTTGAGTCCGCTTCCCGTGTTAAATAGAACTACCTCGTCATCATGAGAGATCAAACCCTGTTCCATGAGAATTGGCACTGCAGCGGCAGTCGCACCTCCCTCAGGAGCAGCAAAGATCCCGGTATCCGCTCCAAGTATGGCTACCCACTCAGCCATCATATGGTCGGGGACGGCCGCCGCTCCCCCACCAGACTCACGAAGCGCCTTCAGAATCAGGAAATCTCCTACCGCTCCTGGAACCCGCAACCCGGAGGCATAGGTCTGCGCTCCCTCCCAGATCTCGGCATGCTCCTCACCCTGCTCCCACGCACGGACCATGGGAGCACAGCCAGACGCCTGCACAGTAAACATCTTGGGACGTTCTGAACCGATCCAGCCCAATTCCTCCATCTCATCAAAAGCCTTCCACATACCAATAAGACCAGTCCCACCTCCCGTTGGGTAAATAATCGCATCCGGAAGACGGCCGCCTAACTGTTCGACGATCTCGTATCCCATCGTCTTTTTTCCTTCTACTCGATAGGGCTCCTTCAGTGTCGAAAGGTCCCACCAACCATGCTCTTCCACCCCCCGCTTGACCACTTTTCCACAATCACTAATCAAGCCATCCAGAAGCTGGACATTGGCTCCCAAAGCGCTCATCTCCTCCAGAATTGGTGCCGGAGTATCCAAAGGAACAACCACGTGCACAGGTAACCCCGCAGCAGCGCCATAGGCTGCGGCTGCGCTTCCGGCGTTACCCGCCGATGGTAGCGCTAACGCCTCAGCGCCAAGTTCTAGCGCGCGTGACACCGCTAGTCCAAGCCCACGAGCCTTGAAACTACCCGTCGGATTCTGTCCCTCGTCCTTCACCCACACACGCCTCACACCGAGGCGATCTGCTGTACGGGTCGATTCCAGAAGCGGTGTCCACCCCTCTCCGAGTGCAACACGGGCCGCTGGATCACGAACTGGAAGTACTTCGGCATAACGCCAAAGATCAGCTCGTCGAGAAGCCACGTCGGACATTTGGAAACTGTCTCGGATCACTTGAAGATCATAGCGAGCGAAGAGTGGCTTCCCTGCCTCAGACAGCCCTATGAGTTGTTCGCTCTCGACCTTCGTTCCTGTCGCCGTGCATTCAAGGTGGGTTGCACCTCTCTTGTGATTCTGATCGGTCATTTTTCCTCTGAAGAGAATGATTCCGGCCCTGACGCCTCTATGTCGAGGACCGATTGAGCAGTGATGTTCTTTAGCATTATCAATCCGGCCGCGAAAATCATCACACTGATGAAAACAAGCCAGAGGGGCGGCGGCGCCTTAGGATCGAGAACAATCTCTCGAAAAGATGGCGTCGAGGCGAGTAAGACGATTGAGCCATTGTGTACAAAGTGCATCAGCACACCTATCCAGATCGATCCGGTACGCCAAACACTCCAAGCGATCAACATCCCCAGAACCGTTGTTGGAAGAAATCTTATGACAGTATCGACGGAGAGATGGAACGCTCCGAACACGAATCCGTTGAGTAATATGATCCGCCATGGATCTAGGTTGCGGGTTCCACTCAGCAAGACTCCCCGGAATAAGATTTCTTCACAGATAGCAGGAGTAAACGCCAGTAGGATCAAGAGCCATAATAGACGTAACCAGGTATCCGCGCTGACGAGATCCTCCAGACTCTCCAGAAGTTCCCAAGGAACGGGTAGTATGAAAGTCTGGAGCCATCCGATCCCCCACACGAGAGGTAAGGCTCCGGAGATCACCACCACCGATGTTCCCGCCTGTCGCAACGTGGGGCGACGCAGTGATAGAGTCTGCACGGGGTCGAACCTACCTACAACAATGAAAGCAACCGTGGGTACGAAGAGAAGCAACCACTCAGCAGCTAGAAGACCGGGCTCGCGGAACAAACCCTGGAGTGCCGCTCCTCCCCAGAAGAAGGTCACAGCGACAAGTGCTATGAACCAAGCTGAGACGCCCGGCGTTGGAACCCGTCCGCCTCCCGACGTCGCTGAAACATGCTTCTCAGTCGAGCGATCAAAACAAATCATCGGAAGATTTAAGAGAGAGAACATGGGCAATACATCTGGTCCGCATGGAGTGACCTTCCCTCACCGGAACAATTAGGATCCCCTTCTTAGATCTTACTCGTAACGGAGAGCATCTATGGGGTCTAGAAGGGCAGCCCGCCTAGCGGGCCACAGACCAAAGAAGAGCCCTACCGCTGCTGAAAAGCCGATGGCAGCAACCACAGCTTCAGGAGCAACCCGTGTCTCCCAAGCAGCCACCCGAGTCATCATCTCAGAAGCCCCATAACCAGCCGCTACCCCAATCATACCACCCAACAAACATAAGAAGAGAGCCTCTACTAGAAACTGCGTCATAATCGCCTTCCTAGTTGCACCTAGCGCTTTCCGCACTCCAATCTCACGAGTCCGCTCGGTGACTGAGACGAGCATTATGTTCATAATCCCGATACCTCCAACGAGTAGCGAGATTGCAGCAATTCCAGCTAATAGAAAGGCAAAAGTCTGAGTCGTTTCGTTAAAAGTTTCCAGAAGATCCGCTGAGTTTCGGATGTTAAAATCGACTTCCTCTCCTACCTTAATTCGGTGCTCACGACGCATTATCCGGTCGATCTCTGCGAACGCAACGTCAAGCTGATCAGGCGTATCTGTAGCCGCATAAATCGAATTGAGACGATCGCGACCTCCCATGACACGATACTGTGCAGTCGATTGTGGTATAAATACCTGGTCATCGGGACGCACCCACGCTGCATCTCCTTTCTCTTCCATGATACCGATGACTTCGAACATGATCCCGCGGATTTGGATCGTTTCCCCGACGAGAAGTTCCGGCGGAGTTTCTCCCAGTGTTTCAGCCATATTGAAGCCCAGAACTGCTACCCTGCGTCTCCCTTGGACCTCACCTTGGTTGAAAAAACGTCCGTACTGTAAACCGTGGTCGTAAATCTCGAAGTACTCCGGCCACACCCCCATAATTTGCGTGTTCGAGTTCCAACGCTTGTACGCGACTTGCAGTCTCGACTGCTGCTCAGGTGAGACCTGAAGCAATCCGTCGGACTCATCTCTCAGAGCGATAGCGTCGTCAACAGAAAGCTCCGCGTCGCCCCGAGAAACTCCACCCCACATCTGCTGTCCTGGCCTGACCGTCAGCACTGAAGTACCCATCCGGTTGATCTGTTCTTCAACCCTTTGTTGAGCGCCTTCACCCAATGCGACCATCGTTATCACAGCCGCTATACCAATTACGATGCCGAGGGTGGTCAGAACCGACCTAAGCATGTTCGCTCTTACGGCCGCCATTGCGACCATAACGATCTCGAAAAACAACATAGACTATTCCTACCTGAAACTGCTAAGTGGCCGACCACTACCGAACGGTGACCGCCCTCTCATCTGCTGCCTGAAAGCATCTCGCTGGGCCTGAAGCTGCGCCGCCCCAACAATTACAAGTGTTTCTCCTTCTTCCAGACCACCCACAATCTCTGTGTTATCCCAGTCACCCAATCCCATCTGTACAAGCCTAGGCTCCGGAATACTGTCGGCAGAAAGCACGAATACAACAGCTGGACGCGCCTCACGTGGGGGGGCACCGTCATCAGCCAATTCCCCTGATCGGCCGAAGTTTCCCCGGTCCCTTTCCGACTGAGCTCGCATAGATTGAATCACCTTACGCAAAGAATCCTGTGTGATCTCCCCGGATTCTACCTGGGCACGCATCTGGTCAAATTGCGCACGAGGATTACCGCTACGGCCATTCTCTCTTTCGGAAGTCTCATTATTCGAAGGTTCTACAGAGCCACCGGTCGCTCTTCCACCTGCAAAGCTACCTCTCCCTCGGGCCATAAATTGAGACAGATCAATCTCTTCAATATCTAGTCCCAAAGCCATCGAAGCTGGTCCAATATCCGAGGGCTGCACGATCGCATTGTTCGGTACCACAATCACGCTTCTAGCCTCGTCTATTTGGACTTCCACTTCCGCATTCATCCCCGGCTTGAGCAGGCCGGCACGGTTGTCAATCGAAACTATAACCGGAAACATCGTCACATTTTGTTCGACGACCGCTTGCGGTTCAATCTTATCAACAACGCCCCTAAAAGTCCTATCTGGATACGCCTCTACTCTAACGGTCGCGATTAATCCTGGTTCTAGATCTCCCATATCCGTCTCATCAACCAGTGTCCGAACCTGCATATCGTCTAGGTTGGCCATGACGAATAGAGCCGTTCCCCCAGATACATTTGAGGCCGCCGACTGAATCACTGTTCCCTCTTCGACATTCTTCTGGATAATCGTCCCATCGAGAGGCGCGCGGATGCTGACGTCAGCTAACTGTAACTCAGCGAGTTCAAAATTCGTCTGAGCCCTCACCAGGGCTGCCTCAGCGTTAGCGTGCGAGAGCGTAGCCGATTCGAACTCCGATTGCGTAATAACGTCGGCTTCCAACAGGGCCTGCTGACGGTCCAATTGAGCTTGGGCTATGTCCAGTTGTGCTTGAGCTACTGCGAGATCAGCCTGCGTCTGGTTATATCTGTTTCTGACATCGCGCGGGTCGATCTCGGCCAGAAGTGTTCCACGCCTAACGATCTCACCGATATCGGTTAGTAGCTGAAGAATCTCACCGGAAGCCTTTGATTTGACTTCGACCTCACGGACTGGCTCTACCGTTCCGGTCGCCTCGGCTCGGATAAGCAAATCACCGATTGTTGCTTCGGCAGTGAGCAACTCTGGTGCTAATTCTTCTGCTACCTGATCGGTACCACATGCAACTCCCACAAACAACGTTAGAAGCGCAACGAAGTTAAGATATTTCTTCATCCTGTGGGTTCCACCGGGTTCAAGAAGTCTTTTTCCAGCAATCCGTCCTTGAGGTGCACCTGTCGTTGGGCATGACCGGCAATGTCGTGTTCGTGAGTTACCAAAACTATCGTCTGGCCTTGTTCGTTAAGCTCTTCAAACTGACGCATAACATCCTCGCTTGTAACTGAATCCAAGTTTCCGGTAGGTTCGTCAGCAAGAAGCAATGCGGGTTCGTTGACCAGCGCACGAGCGATAGCGACTCGCTGACGCTGCCCGCCCGACATCTCAGGAGGCTTGTGACCCATTCGATCACCAAGCCCAACCAGTTCCAGCTTCTCGGATGCCCTGCGTCGCCTCTCTTTACTAGATATACCAGCGTATATCAGTGGGAGTTCAACGTTGTGCAGTGCGGTAGCTCTCGGGAGCAAATTGAAAGTCTGAAAGACGAAACCGATCTCTCGATTGCGGACCCGTGCGAGTTCATCTTCGGAAAACTCGCTCACCAGGGTACCATTTAGCCAATACTGACCCCCAGTGGGTGTGTCGAGGCATCCAATCATGTTCATCAAAGTCGACTTTCCCGACCCCGACGGACCCATGATTGCAACGAACTCACCCTGTGAAATCAGCAAATCGACGCCATCACATGCTCGTACGGTCTCAGCACCTAAGTGGTAATGCTTCTCTAGACCTTCCGTCCGGATGATATCGCTCACATCTCTCTCCCCAGAATCGCCTCGAGTCCAGCCCGAGCGAGAATGTAGTCATATCGTGTGGTCACCACGTCTGCATCTGCCTGCGTAACAGCATTCTGACTGACGAGGATGTCTAAAATGGTCGCGGCTCCTACCTCGTACCTCGCTCGCACGACTCGAAGATCTTCTGCTGCTACGAATGCCGCGTCTTCGGCAATGACGATAGCCTGCTCCGCAGTCAAAAGATTCTGCAGAGCAGCGTCCGCTTCCTCTCTAGCACCGAGTCTGACATCGTCCTCCTGGAGTTGCGCGACTCTTTGTGCATACTGTGCCCGGTCAATGCTCGCCTCACGCTGAAAGCCATTGAAGATCGGGTAACTCATGCTCAGCGACATATTCCAAGACGTACTTCCACCATCGAACGACATCGTCTGGTTCTGCCAGTTGTAGCCGGAGGACAGTCTCATAGTAGGAATATACTGAGTGCGCGCCGCTGATACGCCGAGGCCCGCCGACAAGGTGCTCTCACTAGCTGCGATCACGGCCGGAGAAACCATCTCCGCAATCTCCAAGATCTCCGACTCAGTATACGGGAGCATAGTCGGGTCCAGATTGTCCGGTCGAACCGGGGTTACCGGTTGGCCGATCCCTACCTGTCGACCTAGGGCAAAGCGAGAAGCACGAAGGGCCGTTTCTCCTTGCAACACTGCCTGTTCAGCATTGACCACATCAAGACGAGCCCGCAACGAATCAGACACGGTCGCTTCACCGAGCAATGTTCGGCGCCGAACAATCTCCATGTTCTGCTGGGCCTGGATGATACGCTGCCGAGAAACTTCGAGCAGGTCCTGCTGGCGAAGCGCATTGAAGAAGACCGTCTTCGTCTGCAGGGCTACCTGATACCGAAAGTCCATATACCTCGCTTCCGCGGCACGAACTTCTGCCTTTGCTGCGTCATACTCCTGGAAACGCCGTGTCCCCTCCAGTACCGTCCAACTACCACTGAGGCCGGCACCATATGAATCAGAGCTACCTGGCTCAAGTAGGCCAGTCACATCGTTGAATGTTGACGAACTGCGCAGAGAACCCGAACCGCTCGCACTTAGCGTCGGTAAGAACCTCCCCCAGCTAGTCTTCTGCGTTAGATAGGCGTTGTCTACTTGCTGCTGCTGAGATGCCATCTGTGGACTTCGGATGACAGCCCTCTCAATCGCATCGTCCAGCGAGATAGTTTGCTGAGCCCATGCGATAGTCGGAACAGAGAAAGTCAGAGCTAACACCATACAGGCCATCGACCCCGGGGAGGCCCGTAAGTTATGTGGCATTAGTTCAGTTCTCCTCGTCCTCATTCTCTCGAGCATCTCGGCGAGCATCGTTCTCATCCAAAAGCCTCTGATATTCAGCAGCCTGTTCCAATGTGAGGACATCTTTGATCGCCTCTCGGGTCTCAAGAAGAATCAACCTGAAACCGCGGTTTAGCTGTGCCCGCATCTCTTCATCGAGCGCGTTCGTCCTTCCGCGATGCACGGTTACGATAGAGTCGATGACACGAAGTTGTTCTTCGTTAGGTTCGACTTGGTCGTATATGCGACGCCGGCGTGATTCTACTTCGTTCGAGTTGACATCGACTTCGACCTCCGCTGCCACCATGGTCCCATCGTCTTCTAGCTCTCTCATCCCCTCGTTACCTACTGCAAAACCAATCAACAGCCCAGTGCCGAATACGACTAGAAGAAGCACCACCGTCGTGAGCTTAGTACGAGATTCCTGAACCACTAGTACGTATCCAAAGCGAAGGCGACGATCCCCTCCGCCGCATTGGGTGACAATAGCACTGGCTGAGTTTGGGCTGGAATCTCCCTGACAAGAAGCTCTTCTACGCCAATCCCCACAAACACCTTAGGATCGTTATCGGGTGAGCTTCGCATGAGTACGATTGCTGCTATCGCAGCTACCATGGCAACTGGGATGACAGTACGAGACCAAGACTCCAATAAATCTGCTACCGTCAAGTCCACCGACAGGCGGCGGCGCGCAAGCTCATCTGCAGCCTCTTTCATGATCCAACCGCGAAAACGAAACCAGTAGCCCGGATCATCCTGCGACGGGTCGAGCACTCGTAGCTGTCGCGCTAATTCTATATCACGACCGAGGTCACCTTCTCGACCCGCGCCGCCCTTGGTCCAATCCATTACTGCACCTTCCTTTGTATCTCGGCCCCTAAAGGGGATGATCCCAACTCCACACGCAGGGCTTTTCTTGCAAAGTGTAGGTGCGACCTCACAGTGCCCGACGGAAGTCCCAGTCTGTCCGCAATTTCTCTGTGTTTCCAACCCTCGAGATCATGCAGCAATACAATCTGCCTTTGTACTTCAGGAAGCTTACGCAAGGCTCCTTGGAGTGTCTCCCTGATTTGTTTGTTTTCCGCCACCCTATCAGGCGTAGGAATCCTCGAAGTCGCCCCCAGAGGAATTTCATCTGTCTCCCGAAGCGACTCTCGTCGAATCAGGTTTTTGGATCGATTTCGAACAATGGTCATTAACCACCCCCCAAAGCGGTCCGGGTTTCTGCACTCCTCTAGTCGCTCTAGTGCAACCAGAAACGACTCCTGCGCTGCATCTTCAGCGTCCTCATGCCGTCCGGTAACGGAGTACGCGACCGCGTATGCCGCTCGCTGGTATAGCTCGACGAGATTTCCAAAGGCATGTTCGTCGCCTTTTAACGCCAGCCGAACCAGCTCACCTTCTGATGAAGCTTCTCTCATTACAAGGACACTGAACCCTTCGGGCGTGTTGAGGTTGTAGTCCGAGTCAATCTAAACGAAGGCTCCTCTAGCAAAAAAGCTCAACGCGCAGTTCCAAGCCCTGTAAGCACGACTGGGACATGCCGATTGCTCGTTTTAGAGCCTAAGCCACTAAAGTCAATCAAATCGGTCGCTGCTCTGAAACTGTGCATCAGAGTTAAAGCAAGGCTACCGGATCGCGATCTAGTGTCAGCCGGATGTCACCAGCTGGAAGGCGTAGCCTCTCGACTAAAGCCCGAGCCACCGTACCCAAGACCCGAGGAGAGTCAGATCGAAGAAAGAAATGCCATCTCCAACGACCATGGAGCTTTTCGATTGGGGCTGGCGCCGGACCCACTAATTCTAATTGGTCGGTAGCACCTGCTCGTTCTCTTCTCTCCAATCCCTTACAGACCCAGTTAGCGGCCTCTTCTGACGCTTGCAACGCTAGACGCTGGTCTGGACTGCTAAACACCACGTTGATGATTCTCAGATGCGGCGGATACAAGGGACTCTTACGCTCACGCAGCTCATGCACGGCGAATGATTCAAAATCGTGTGACACTGCCGCACGGATCGCGTAATGCTCTGGTAGCGAGGTTTGAATTAGTACCTCACCTCCCAACTCGCTCCGTCCTGCCCGTCCAGCCACCTGACTAAGCAATTGAAAGGTGCGCTCGCTGGCTCTGAAGTCCGGGAGATGCATCCCAGTATCGGCATTTACAACACCCACCAGCGTTACACGTGGAAAATCTAATCCCTTCGCGATCATCTGAGTGCCGAGAAGAATATCAATCTCACCACGGCCAACTCTCTCTAGGATGCGCTGATGTGCCCACTTTCCCGAAGTCGTATCAACATCCATCCGCGCTATACGCGCTTCCGGGAACGCCTCAGCCGTAATCTGCTCGACCTGCTCTGTGCCTAATCCCCGAAACGAAATATCCGTCGAGCCACACCTGGTGCACCGCGACGGCGCGACTGCCTCGAAACGGCAGTGATGGCAGACAATGCGCTGTGTCACTCGATGATAAGTCAACGACACAGAGCAATTTTCACACTGCTCGACCTCACCGCACTCTCGACACTGCACAAAAGATGAATACCCACGTCGATTAAGCAGGAGAATGACCTGTTCTGATCGAGCGATGCGAAGATCGATGGCTTCAACGAGATCTTCCGTCAACACGGCCGAGCCACGAGCTAGCTTTCGTACCTTAGCTCCGTACTCCGACTTTTCCTTCTTGCGCTCAGCCCGCAAGTCTATGACTTGAACAAGGGGAAGACGACCTCCTCCCGCACGCTCTGGAAGTACAATACGACTGAACTTGCCGACCGAAGAATTGTGCCAAGTCTCCAACGAAGGGGTTGCGCTTCCCAGAACGCATACGGCCCCGTGGGCCCGGGCCCTCATAACAGCCAAATCGCGGGCATGATATCTGGGGGCCTCCGATTGCTTATAGCTGCTGTCGTGCTCCTCGTCGACAACAATCACACCAATGTTCTCAATAGGTGCAAAAAGAGCTGACCTAGCGCCAACCGCAATCCTGCGCTCCCCGCGACGAAGCATTCGCCAAGCATCGTAACGCTCTCCAGACGAGAGTCCGGAATGAAGCACAGCGACCTCATCGCCAAAGTGCGCCCGGAACCGCGATACAGTCTGCGGTGTCAGCGCAATCTCTGGGACCAGAACGATCGCTGTCTGGCCGCGCTTAAGGGCCTCCCGCAAAAGTTCTATGTATACGAGTGTCTTTCCGGATCCCGTAACACCCTGAAGAAGAAATGGCTTAGGGTCTCTCTCGTCCAATGCTTCGATGAGAGCATCAAGTGCGGTCTGCTGCGCGGCTGTGGGTGTATGTCTTCTAGACTGTCCTTGAGGGGCACCCGCAAAGGGATCCCTGATCTCTTCTTCGTCAACTACCTCAACGAGCCCTTTTTTCGTCAGCGCAGTAACAACCCCACGGCTAAACCCCTCTTCTTTAGTAAGACGTGCAAGCTCAACGGAGTTTCCCGCCGCTTCTATGAACCCGAATGCCTCCCTCTGACGCCCCCCTCTCCCAAACGCCTGATCACGCTCGAGGAGATTCTCAAGAGAACGGACTATGCGCACGACACGCCGAGTCTTAACTGAAGGACTTGGTGGAGAGACGGTCTCGTGAGTGATATGCCCAGACGCAACCAAGGAGCGAACCTCGGGCCAAATAGATCCAATACCTAGGTTGTTACGAGTTGTTTTGACCCGCTGTGGGCCTTTTCGCTCGGACAGCCACTCCAAAAGGCGCTTTTCACGATTACTCAGGTCTCCCCCCTGAAATCCGGTGAGCGAGAGGTAGTCTCGGGATACATCTGACAGGACCGCTGGGATCGAAGTCCTAATCGCTATGCCAAGTGGGGCGACGTAGTACTCGGCCATCCAACCACAGAGTTCCATCAGATCAGGCGTTACTGAAGGAACGTCCTCAAGTACGCCCAGAACAGCTTTCACCTTTTGAACGTCGGGGTCAGGGCGATCCGCCGTTATCCATCCAATAAGCTCTTGCCTTCTGAAGGGCACGAGAACGCGAGTACCTGGCAGTGGAGCTTCGCCATGAACCTCATACGAAAAGGTCCGGTAAATGGGGAGCGGAAGCGCGACTTCAACACGCGTTCGTCCCTCAATCAATCGTCGAGCAGCTTGAAGATCTCGGTCTGATAGCCCTCAGGCGTGATCTCAGGTCCTTCTTCGCCCCAGTACACGTTCACCTCACTCCGAACACCAATCTCATTTTCAATGTAGATACCGGGTTCGACTGAAAAGGCTAGGCCCGGAATTAGCTTCCGTCCGTCTCTACTTTCGAGATTATCCAGGTTAGGGCCACTCCCATGCAGGTCAATATCGATAGAGTGTCCCGTCCGGTGCACAAAGAACTCACCGAATCCGCGATCGTTGATCACGCCCCGAGCGACATCATCTACCTCAAGTCCCATGACTTCCTTTTTAGCCAGAGCACGTCTCCTAAGGAATTCGATCGCATCATCTCGAGCGTCGCGCACCGCCTCCCAAATCTCCTGAGTGCGTGCATCGACTTTCGAAGCCATGACCCCCATCCATGTCTGGTCTGCTGCGACGGAACCCATGAACGCACCCCATAGGTCTATAAGTAGAAGATCGCCAAGTTTGATCGTCTCACCATCTCCAATGGGGGCATAGTGAGGGTCCGATGCGCGAGGTCCAATCGCCACTATGCAAGAGACCTGGTCAACCAAACCATGCGACTTGAGTTCCTGGACAATCCAATCCGAGAGAGCACCCTCGGTTGTCGGGCTCCCCGAGCGTAGAGCATCCGCCGCTCTCTCAAAAGCAGTTAGCGCCACATCCTTCACAATCACAGAGGCACGCTTATGGTCATTGAGTTGCCCCTCAGAAAGCACGGAGTGGAATGCAGACACCAGATCGCCCGAGGACGCGATCTCTACTCCATGCTCAAGTATTAGACCAGCAATGCCGGCAGGTACGTAATCAAGAGTCGGCACAGCCGCGCCCGGAGAGATTTCCATCGCGAGGCGGCCATGACCTTGAACTAGTTCGCCGAGCTTCTCTTCCATATCCCTCCATCCCGAATAACTAACACGTTCAAATGGCCAATGCCTCCAAGATGAGGCCTCGATGGCATGGATCATCGCCACCGGCTCCCCTTCCGCTGGAATTAGCACAAACGCACGCCGGGACGTCTTTCCCAGTCCCAGCAATGTCACGGAAACCGGGTTGTTATGGTGAAATTCATAAAGGAGCCACCCATCGAGCCCCTGATCTCGAAGGGTGACCTGAACTCGTTCAATCCCGTTCCTAGTGCATAGAAATGGTGTGCTCACGTCATTCACTCTTTCCCGCGGGTCGTTCTCTCTCCAAAGAGAGGGAGCCCTGAAGTTTCAGTTTGGTCCTCGGCTCTATCCAAAGATCGGGAATCAACATCTCCCGCCTTGATTCTTGCATTTTCGTCTAGAACCTCTACCCCAGAAACGAGTGGTTCAGGACCATCGAGTGGTAACTCTGGTACGAGCTTGGCACCTTCCGATGGCACAGTTTCGTCTACTTCCTTGAACGTGCGGTCCGAATGCACCGGCTGAGCACCTACCTTCCTGCCACAAATAAGATTGAGTCCAAGGATACCCTCTCTCGACAACAACGTACGCGCTTCCCGCTCTCTCAAGAGAGTCGTCCAGACGCCTCGTAACCCCCACCGTCCCCAAGCACGCCTCAGAATGGTTAATCTCTCCGCGAGCGTGAAGGTCGCCCAGAAATTAGCGAATGGTTTTACCGAACGAGGCTGAAATACTGCCCGTTCACCTGACCAGTCTTCAACGCGCACTCCCCCCACTCCTGCCTCACGGAAAATTCGCTTCCACTCCGCAAGCATGATGGGTCTTACCCCGAGATGATCTGATAAAATCATTTTTCGGGTCTCTTCTAACGGTGCCTTCCAAACCAACTGGACGAGCACCACAAATCCATCCGGCTTCGTCACGCGGACCATTTCACTCACGGCATCTTCCGGATCACAGTGGTTCGCGAGTCCAATCTCACCGATCGTGACGTCGAAGATATCATCTCTATAAGGCAAGCTATCAGAGGAATTTGACTGGAACTGCAACCTATCCCCAGCCTCAGTCTCACGGCTCGCCGAATCAGCTTCTCCTGTTATAGACGGATCGACGTCGATCCCCGCAGCGTTAACGCCAAATTCAGTTGCAAAATACTGGAGTGGAACACCCGTTCCTGACGCTACATCTAGAACTTCTGTTCCCGACCGCATCTCAGTCAGAACTGCTATCTGCCGATAAAGCTCAACGCCGCCGGGCGGAAAAATCTTCCGCGGGCTGAGTCTCACCACATCCATCATGGACGGGATGTTTAGCGCATGGGCGATCGCCCCTGTATCGGTCAAACGCATGGTGACGTAAAGGTACGGGCCACGATGCCTTGGGCAACGAGTCCCTCAGTCTCCCTGGACCTCAAGATCCGCTAGGGCCCGGATAACAGCCAACGTGCCCGCACCCAGACGCTTAGGATCATACCCACCCTCAAGAACAGCTACCATCCGACCGTTACACGAGGCAGAAGCGTAGTCTGCTACCCGGCGAGTCATCCAGTGCAAGTCTTCAGGCTCAAGCAAGAAGCCACCCAGTGGATCACCTGCTAAACAATCGAACCCAGACGATACAAGAACGAAATCGGGGTCAAATCGATTTGCTACAGAAACCAACGTCTCTGCAAAAACATCTTTGTATTTTTGGGCACTTGTCCCCTCAGGAAGTGGCACATTCAATGTTCGGCCAAGCCCCAGACCAGCGCCCTCCTCATCCGCAGCACCCGATCCGGGGTAGTGTGGAGACTGATGTAAAGAAACGAAGTAAACACTGTCGTCCTCGTAGAACGTGTCCTGAGTACCGTTTCCGTGGTGAACATCCCAATCCAAGATCAATATGCGCTCAGCTAGATTCATAGCCTGTAACCATCGCGCTGCTACTGCCACGTTGTTAAACAGACAGAAGCCCATGGCACCGTCCGGTGTAGCATGGTGACCGGGAGGACGGGCGGCTACAAACGCATTCGAGATCTCTCCTTCCGCAACCGCTCTGGCCGCCTCGATTGCGGAGCCCACACTCCCCAGCGCCGCTTCCCATGATGAAGCCGACACATTTGTATCCGCGGCGACAGACTCGATCCGCCCGGACTCTTTAGCCCTATCACAAACCGCTCTCACAGCATCAATGTGAGCTAAGGTATGCACAAGACCTAGATCCTCCAAAGATGCATCACCTGATTTCATCTGCTCGACGTGCCCATACAAAGTCACCAGATCCTTACCCACCGTAGAAGCCAGCGCACGCAAGCGACCTTGGTGTTCAGGGTGCCCCCACCCAGTGTCATGTAACGAAGACGCTGGATGGAGATAGAAGCCGGTCATCGAACCCATGTGCTCATCACCTCCGGCTGTTTAATGAATCCTCTGTCACCATGACCCAGGATTCCGAACTCAGTCCTTGTTCTCGACGACCTGAGCCGACTCGATTCGTTCCTGCAATGATCGAACCTCTCGCCGTGTAGTGCGGAGAGCGATCAGCGCATCTACCGCCGCTGACGTTGCAGACATGGTAGTGAGATAAGGCACACCGTAGGTGATTGCTGCACGGCGCATTGCATAGTCATCGTACTGGGACTGTTTACCTAGAGGCGTGTTTATAAGCAATGCGATGTCGCCCGTCACAATGTGGTCGACAATGTTTGGTCGGCCCTCGTTTACTTTATAAACCATTTCAGCGGTTACACCAAGTCGAGTCAGATACCCATGCATCCCACGTGTCGCCATAAGCTCGAACCCTAAATCACTTAGCCGTCTCAGCATGGGCGTCACGGTCTCGCGGTCACGCTCGTTCACCGTGACGATGATCCGCCCTGACTCCGGGAGCACGTTGCCTGCTGAAACCTGAGCTTTCGCAAAAGCCATACCAAACGAATCATCGAATCCCATCACCTCACCCGTCGACCTCATTTCAGGTCCCAGCAGTACATCGACATCGAAACGATTGAATGGAAATGCAGCTTCCTTAACGGCGACTCCTGGAACTGGCGGCTCCTCAGAAACGTTTAGTTCGGCTATCCTCTCTCCCGCCATAATACGTGAAGCAAGACGCGCCAGCGGAACCCCGGTAGCCTTACTTACAAAAGGGATCGTCCTGGAAGCACGAGGATTTACCTCTAGTACGTAAACGATTCCGTCTCGGATGGCATACTGAACGTTCATCAGGCCTACCACCCCAAGCTCCAGTGCAAACTTCCGGGTCATATTCCGGATTTCTTCCAGTGCGTCACCAGAAAGCAAATAAGGGGGTAGCACGCAAGCGGAATCACCAGAGTGCACACCTGCGTCCTCAATGTGCTGCATAATCCCACCTATAACGACGTCTGTACCGTCACTCAGGCAGTCAACATCTGCTTCGAACGCATCCTCCAGGAACGAATCTATGAGAACCGGACGGTCGGGCGACGCCTTCACTGCCTCCTCAAAATACCGCTGCAGTGATGGCTCGTCATAGATGATCCTCATTGCCCGACCTCCGAGGACGTAACTCGGACGCACGAGCACGGGAAACCCGATCTTTTTGGCTACTCTGAGGGCTTCGTCTTCTGACGTCGCAATCCCGTTATCCGGAGTTCGAGCTCCGACAATCCGGCAAACCTCATCGAAACGGTCGCGATCCTCAGCCCGGTCGATCGCATCAACTGATGTACCTAAAACTGGAGCTCCAAATTCCTCTAAGCCCTTCGCTAGCTTGAGTGGCGTCTGGCCACCCAACTGAACGATCACGCCCTTCGGTTTCTCCAAATAGAGGATTTCCAGCACATCCTCTAGTGTCAGCGGCTCGAAGTATAGCTTGTCACTAACATCAAAATCTGTGGATACCGTCTCTGGGTTGGAATTAACCATGATCGTCTCGAAGCCCGCCTCTCGTAGCGCGAGTACGGCCTGCACACAGCAGTAGTCGAACTCAATCCCTTGACCGATTCGGTTCGGGCCACTTCCGAGTATGACGACCTTCTCCCTAGCCGATGGTTCTGATTCGGATTCGGTCTCGTACGACGAGTAAAAATAAGGAGTTTGAGCAGGGAACTCACCCGCACAGGTATCTACCACATTGTACGTAGGATGGATGTCCCAACTCCATCTCCGTTCGCGCACTGTGGCTTCGTCCTCCCCCCGCAAGGCCGCCAGCTGTATATCGCTGAACCCCTCTCTCTTCATCGCATGAGTGATTTCAGGGGTAATCTCCTCCGCCTCAGCGTAGCTCCGCTCCCATTCGATGATCTGAAGGAGCTGATCCAAAAACCACGGATCGATCTTGGTAGCTTCGAAGATCTCGTCCACGGTCAAGCCCGACTTTAGCGCGCGCTTAAGCTGAAATGGCCGATGCGCGGTTGGTCGACGCAGTGCCGAAAGCAGCGCATTACGGTCCTCTGCTTCTAATCCGTCGTCCTTCAATTCCGATCCAACAACCCAGCCGGTTCGGTCGGTTTCGAGACCTCGAAACCCTTTTTGCCAGGCACTCCGAAACGTCCGCCCAATCGCCATCACTTCCCCAACCGACTTCATCTGCACACCCAGAGTATCGTCAACCTCGGAGAACTTCTCAAAGGCGAAGCGGGGAATCTTGACGACGGTATAATCAAGCACTGGTTCAAACGATGCCGGTGTCGTCTTCGTGATATCGTTCGGTAGCTCGTGGAGATGGTATCCCACTGCCAGCTTGGCGCCGACTCGCGCTATCGGGAATCCGGTCGCCTTCGAGGCCAAGGCGGAGGAGCGCGAGACTCTCGGATTCATTTCGATGACAAGCATCTCGCCAGTCTCAGGACTGACTGCAAACTGCACGTTACAACCACCGGCTTCCACACCAATTTCCCGGATGATCGCAATCGATGCGTCACGCATCTCCTGGTACTCAACATCCGTCAACGTCTGCGCGGGCGCGACCGTTATTGAGTCTCCTGTGTGTACTCCCATCGGGTCAATATTTTCTATGGCGCAGATGATGATGACGTTATCAACACCGTCACGAACTACCTCAAGTTCGTACTCCTTCCACCCTAAAATCGAACGATCAATCAGAACCTCTGTAATCGGAGACGCATCGAGTCCCTTTCGAACTTGAACTTCGAACTCTTCTCTGTTGTAGGCGATTCCCCCGCCAGTTCCACCAAGAGTGTACGAGGGTCGAACGATCGCGGGATACTCTGTACTCTCCACGATCTCAAGAGCTTCTTCCAGCGTTTTCGCGAAACCACCAGTCGGCACTTTTAGGCCAATGCGCTCCATCGCCTCGGCGAACTGCTCTCGGTCCTCAGCCATCTCAATCGATGCCTCGTTCGCACCGATCAGTTCAACACCATGTTTCTCCAGAACCCCTGCGCGATGCAGATCCATCGCCACATTGAGCGCAGTCTGTCCACCCATAGTCGGCAAGAGAGCGTCCGGCTTTTCTTTCTCAATGACTTTCTCGACCCACTCTGCAGTGATCGGTTCGATGTATGTCTGATCCGCTATATCAGGATCAGTCATGATCGTGGCCGGATTCGAGTTCACCAAAACGACCCGGTATCCCTCTTCTTTCAGAGCACGCACGGACTGCGTACCGGAATAGTCGAACTCGCAGGCTTGGCCGATCACAATCGGTCCAGAACCCAAGATGAGAATCGTGTCTAAGTCGTCGCGTCTAGGCACGAGCGTCCTTGAAGCCGAGGCCGCGCTGGCGAAGGAATCTTAAGCGTCACTGCTCTTGCCTGACTCCTTTCGTATAGCGGTGAGCAGCACGGTGGCGAAACCGCCCCAGACGAAAGCCATGACCACGATCATCGTGATCCAAGTGCTGGTCGTCATAGGCGTTCCTCTCGCCCGGCGGCGGCCGGTTGATCGTTTGTTTGAGCATTCCGCGACCGCCGGCCACTCCAGTTCATGGAATGAAAAACGGCCGGCGTAAGGTGGCGCAAGCCGGGGGGGCGGGCAAGCTAGTTCGGAGCCTTATTCTCTTCGAGCGACGAACTACTCAGCTCTGCAGAACGGATGATGCGTCACTGGGTTAAGCACACCAGGAAGACATGCACGCTAACAGAGGTCAGAAAGCGACTGTCATGTTCAATCGCCCACAAAATCAATCTGAACGATCCATCCCGCTTAGCCCCAGCTGATCTGCAACGGATCGCAACCCATCTATCACATTCTGGATGTGCTCCGAGCGCTCCAGACCGATTAACTCAACCCCCCGCTGAACCTCATCCCTGCTCACACCTGCTGCGAATTGTTTGTCCTTAAGCTTCTTGGTAACGGATTTTGGCTTCAGGTCATCGATCCCAGTAGGCCGAACCAAGCACGTGGCGAAAACCAAACCAGACAACTCGTCGCAAGCGATAAGAACCTTGTCCAGCTCACTTGTCGGCTCAACACCTGTGAAGTCGGAGCGGTGAGCGAGGATTGCATGAAGTACCTCTTCGGGATAGCCAAGCTCCCGAAGATGGTCAACAGCGGTCAGTGGGTGATTCTCAGGACTCTTCTCCCAGTCTAGATCATGAAGGAGGCCAGCCAAACCCCATAGCTCTTGGTCTTCACCGCGCATTCGCGCGTAGTGTCGGACTGCAGCTTCCACGGAGTACATGTGCTTGCGAAGGCCATCGTTCTCGACCCACTCCTCAAGAAGGGCAACAGCGTCGCTGCGATCCGGCATGGAATCCTCTATTTAGAAAGAACGATGTGGTACGCGAAGCTGGTACCAAGTAGCACGAGGGTCAACGTGCAATCCGCATGGAAAACCGCAGCAGGTTCTGGTCATACCTACAACGAGGAAGACTCACTAGGAGTAATCATGAACTCTACTAACAGAACTTCCCTCAGACGCGCAGTCCGATCCGGGTATAAGGCAGACAAGACGGCTCCGGATTTTGCTCACCTTTGTTCGGCGTTTCGGCCTCGAACCTGCCCTGGAAACTCGATATATAGGCAAAGCTTCGGGCCAAAAGTTTAAAAACCTCGCCGGCAGTCGACACGCCGAACAGGCCATCTAGTTCCCCACCCGGGAGTGAAGCAGAGAAGTCATCCTCAGTCCCACGAGCTTCAAGGTCTAGCCATATAGGAGCATCATCCAGCGGTGCAGGAGGTAATGGGATAACACCGAGTCCTGGTCTATCCGGTCTAATACCCGTGACCAAGAGCGTGTGAAGCAACCCGCCCGACGTCGCTGTCCAAAAGATCCCGTCGATTGATTCGTGCGAAGCCCCAGACGACGCAACGCCCGTCCAAAAGAAGTGTTGCGGCAACTGCATATATCCGGAAGCACCAGGTAGTACTGGAGAACCCGGTGGTCTTTCTTCCACCAGATGTCGGGCAGCCTCGACAGTCAGCAGATAAAGAGGACAACTCTCAGTAGTAAAGTGATACAGGTGATACGCTAGCCCTCCGAAACGCATGGAGGCCCCTTCCTCGCTTTCGGCACCCTCCAACCCGAAAATGAATTGATCGACCGAAGCCATAGTCAGAAAGGACTCGAGCATCTGCGGGTCAGCACCACGACCCTCGGACTCTTCTTGGACCGAACTCACAAATTTTCTGGCACGTTTATCAGATACAAACGCAAGCTCCCACGGAGTAATCCGAGCATACTCATCGTGTAGAGACATAGATCCGCTACCCCGCCACCATCACTGGTCGCTCAAACGCAACTGTATCTGCTACGAGCACAACGGTAAAACCTTTTAGGTGCAGGATCATTCGAATCCCTAACCTACTCCGCTGCGGGCTGCTCCTGGCCCCTTCGAACCGCACCCGCAATTCGTTTATTCAGGAGCAGGAGTATGATCAGGACAATAACGAACTGAATCACGACGGACCCGACATTGTATGGGCTGAACAATGTCCACGTCTCCCGGAAGTCATCACTTCGCGCGCTCCACAAGAACCAAGCCGCTAGGAAAACGGCTTCAAAAGCGACAAGCCGCATCGCCCAGTCCCACCAAGGACCGATCTGGATA
Source organism: Gemmatimonadales bacterium UBA2975 (assembly GCA_002348265.1). GTDB lineage: Bacteria > Gemmatimonadota > Gemmatimonadetes > Longimicrobiales > Gaopeijiaceae > UBA2589. The sequence continues at coordinate 182,753 of DEAT01000028.1, forward strand.
TCAGAGCCTGATTGATTTATGAACGTCTCGCGGAACTTAGTCACGCCATACTTGAGGACCGCAAAAGCAAAGAAGAAGCCAGAAACCATGAGTGCCACCCCCCATACCCAGTCCTGATTCTGGAAGATCTCTAGCTTTAACGCACTCGGAATCCCGAGTAATAGCCCAGCCACGCCGACGATTCCAATGGCCCTTCCTCGCTCGAATCCTAGATCCATGAGAAGGCGCGACGCCATCTCGATCATGGCTACTAAGCTTGTCCAAGCCGCGAACACTAACGCCAAAAAGAATAGCGCTTGGAAAAACTGACCACCTGGGATCTGTTGGAAGAGCTGTGGAACCCAGATAAAGGTCAGTCCTTCATTTCCAGAAGTAGCCAGCATGGCTTCAGCCTCAGCCACGGGCATAACGGAGAAGACCGTGCACAGAACCATAATTCCGGCTAAAAGCGACATCGAATTATTCCCAAATCCGATCACAAACGCATTCAGGGCGGTGTCTTCATTTGCCCGCATGTAAATGGCATAGGTGAGCACCAGACCCCACCCCGCACCTGTATCCCACGCGTTCTGTGTGAGCGCCTCTATCCAGATACTGTAGTTCGTAAGCTCCGAGAGCTCGGGCGTAAAAAGAAACGCAAGGCCTTCAGAGGCACCTGGCATCGTCAACGCACGGATGGCGAGCACAAGAACTAGAACAATCAGGCTTGGAATGAGAACCTTGGCTGCGGTTTCTATGCCTTTCACACCCTTTGAAACCACGAAGAGCGCCAAACCCATAGCTACAGCGTGGGTCACGATTGCTCCCGGTGTCGAATGGAATGACTCCCAGAATGCATCGGGTGCCGCACCCGGCGTCGGAATATCTCCCGTGACAGTCCCCACAAAGAAGCGAATCGTCCAACCCATGACGACCGAGTAATAGAACATGATCGCCGTAGCGACGAATGCGATCCATGCTCCCATCCAAGCGAAACCCGGCCCAAGAATCTTAACAAATGATCCAATGGAACCACTTCGCGTCGCCTTACCCATTCCAAATTCGAGAATAAGCAGCGGGACAGACCAGGCGAGAAGAAAGACCACCCACGCGACTAAAAACGAGCCACCGCCATTACTCGCAGCTATCCTCGGGAAACGCCATATGTTGCCGGTTCCCACTGCCATCCCGAGCATTGCGAGAAGCATGCCCCAACGTGAACTAAAAACTTCGGACTTCGACGACACAGAC
>DEAT01000044.1:0-6555 GCA_002348265.1 Gemmatimonadales bacterium UBA2975
CGCCATGTATTCCGCGGCGGTCATGACGGAGCAGGGCACCATGCTCGATAAACACATGACCGACTGATCAGACAGGACTGCAGCGGTTTCTTCTTCTGGCGCGTCGGGGTTAGCGAGCACATTGACTGCGTCCACTACTGCTTGCCGGTAGTCTTCCTTGTTGGCGAGCCGCCAGTACATAGCCACACGCTCACCGTAAACGGTGGCACCACCGCGATCGACGGCGTGCTGTTGATGGCGGACAGCGCCCTCGTAATCGCCGAATATTGCTGAGATTTCAGCAAAGGAGTCGTGCGCGTTCGCTTCGTTGTAGAGTCTCAGATAAGAACGGAGGAATTCCCTAGCTTTAACTTCATCGATGTCTACTCCATCACCTTGAGCGTAGGCGTATGCCAGAGTGTTCAGCGATCCGGCCGCAAGTGAGGGGAAGCGCTCGGCGAAGGCCATGTGTCCCTCTGCGACCGTTAGCTCAGAGTGTTCACTCCATGATGCCCAGTAATGAAATAGGGCATCATCTGGTAGGTCCTGAGCCTTTTCATAAGCAGTATTGGGGCCGTTCGATGAGTGCATGATGTCTAGCCAAGCCATTTCTGATGCTGTGCCAGAGACGTCAGCGAGCGCTTCCATCTGCGATGAACGTGTGCCCCACTCCGCCCCATTTGCCATATCAGCAAGGGCGATCTTTGCGGCTAGACAGGAAGGGTCTACGACTAGCGCGGCCTGATACATGCCTTTCGCCCGGCCATGCTCGACGTTGCCCCACGCAGTGATTCCTTCGTTCACTATGGTATGGGCTGCATCCGAGCAGCTGGTTTCGCTAAGCCATTGATCTTGAGCGGTTAGGCTCCCTGGCCAGAATGCGGCAGCTAGGGCTACTACGGCCAGGATACGGTTTCGGACTATCATGCTGGTTTGACCTTGTTGGTTTGGGTTATCCCTTGGGAAGACAGTCTGAGCGATCTGCTCTCAGTGTGGAGGGGCGTCTGCGCGGCGAATGAGATACTCGGAAGATCTGAGTCTACCTATAGCTTACTTGGGTCCCAGTTTTTACCGTCAATCGCTACCGACACCGACTGCTACACCGCTGGTGGACTTTAGTACCACTATAATTCTATCCTATTCGCAGCTTTGGCAGTTGTGATTATTCACAGCTCCCAGACTTTCTAGTAGTGAAATCGTGGCGGGAAAGGGCTGAACACGTTGACGTGGGCCGTTGGCCATGTCGACTGTAGTCTCACCGCGCCGACTGACAACACTGACGTCTGCACCGTGCTGCACCAGGTACTCGATTAGCTCGTTGTCACCTCTGCTCGCCGCATGATGTACCGCGGAGTAGCCGTTGAGATCACGCGCGTTTACATCGGCCCCATGCTCTTCCACTAGGTATCGGACGGCGGCAAGCCAGCTGTCCGGGGCGTGAGAATGCTGGTTGGCCGCGAATCCTTCTCCATATCCAACCCCTGACGCAGCATGAATGGGGTGTACGCCTGGGCCGCCAGTAGGCACCGGCGGAAGGCCGGATTTGTCCTCGTCGTTCCCACGACGCCCGAAACGACGTGACGGAACCTTCCTTGTCGCAATCGCTGGATCAGCCCCCCAAGCCACAAGAAGACGCATGGCGTCGAGGTCTGTAGCGTACGCCGCGCGCCAGAACGGGGTGGCGCCGGCAAACTTCACTCCGAGCATGTCGAAGTTGAATGATGTGTACCAGATGTGCCGACCGGTTCTGTAGTTCACATCAGCACCAGCCTGCATCAGTGCTTCCATGAATTCGAGATAGTTGACCTGTTGTTGCTGAAACGCTTGCGGCTGGGGGTAGGCCGCTTTGGGCCCCCAACGACGATTCAGCACAGTGAACAAGGCTGGGGCACCGTCCTCCGCTGTCGCGTTCGGATCAGCTCCCTTGTTCAGAAGGAGTAGGGCTAGATCGAAATTACCGTTGATGGTTGCCAACAGCATTGGGGTGGTTCCGTCGCCTGCCGTTGGCTGATCCAGGTCGCTGCCGTACTTCAAAAGACGCTCGGCAGCATGTATGAAGCCGTCTCGCGCAGCGAAGTGCAGAGCCGTAAAGCCACCCTCTTTCCCGATGAGGTCGTTATAGCCTAGTGCGCGCTCAGTCTCATCTTCTGACGGTGATTCCGGACGTTCTGCCTCGGGCGAGTTTGTGGTCTCCTCCTCTGAGCTGGTTTCCGCCTCTTGCTCTTCAGGCTTGGCAGCATCATCGGCCTCTGCTGAAGCCTCCTCAGTCTTCGAAGTTGGAGATTCCTCGCTTTCGTCCTCCACTGGTGCCTGGAGCTGGCCACCGGATGAACGGCCTGTCGAAGGAAGACTTTCCGGAGCGTTCTCCGCATTTCGCCGAACAGACGCTAGCTGGGCTCGGAGTCGGCGTTGTGGCATATCCTTGGCCGCGATCTGCACATAATCGACGACGGAAGTCGTTAGTGATGGGTCAGCCCCAGCCTCCAATAGGATTTGGATGGCATCAAGCCGGTTTGATGCAGTAGCCCACATCAGTGGAGTCTGGGCATCACTCTGAGTCGTGACGTTGATGTTAGCGCCATGTCGTATCAGCGTTTCGATTGCAGCGGCGCGCCCTGATGATGCCGCGAAGTGGAGCGCTGTGGCCCCAGTTGTTGTGAACACGTCAACTTCAGCACCCCCTGATAGAAGCGCGTCGAGTGCGGGAGCGTGACCTGCGCGTCCGGCTAGGTGCAGAGGGGTGTAGCCACCAAGCCGGGTTGTTGCCTCGGTGTTTGCTCCTGCATACAGCAAGATTTCAATCACCGGGGCGTCATTTTGCTGTGCAGCCCAATGGAGGGCACTCATACCACTGTTCTGGGCAGCGTTTACGTCGGCACCACTTCGAAGAAGCTCCCTGACTGTGCCGAGGTCTCCACGTTGCGCAGCGTCTGCGACTGGTGATTCACTTTGGGGACCGGACAGAAGGAGAGCTAAAAGTACGCTCGACAGTCGTATCATCCCGTCGAGCCCGTTACTGCTGAAGATCGGCCTGCCCCTATGGGAAATGCTTCTGTGCTGTCGCCTAGGGATCCGACGTCATCCATTCCTAGCATGTGCATGGAGCTTAGAAGAACGTTTGCCATCGGGGTTCCGTCCGGAGCTTTCACGTGAAGGCCACCCTTTGGTAGTCGTCCATTGGCTCCGCCTGCTAGGAAAAGTGGACAGCGCTTGTGGTTGTGCAGGTTCGGGTCTCCCATGGGAGACCCGCAGACTATGAGTGTCTTGTCGAGTAGGTGAGTGTCTCCCTCCATCGTATCGGCCAGTTTTTCAAAGAAGTATGGGATTAGACTCATGTGGTATTTATTGATCTTGTTGAACTCTAAAACCCTCTCCTCATTGCCTCCGTGATGCGAAGCAGCGTGGAAACCTGAGGTCACTCCGGTCTCTGGGAAGACCCTGCCGGATACGTCACGACTGGTCTTGAAGGTTATGACACGGGTTAGGTCAGACGCGAATGCGAGTGCCTGTAAGTCGAACATCAGACGGACGTGATCGCCATAATCATCTGGAACCCCGGCCGGTGCCTCGGCTAGCTCACGCTGCTCTCCGCTCAGATTGTGAGATTCGATGCGCTGTATCCGACGCTCGATTTCCCTGATGTTGGTGACATATCGGTCGATCCGCTGCTGGTCATCGGCTCCTAATTGGCGGTTCAAACTGTCGAGATCCCTAAGCACCCAGTCTAGAATACTTCGCTCTGTCCGTCTTCGTTGGGCGCGTTCCGCGGCTGTGCCCCCGGCTCCGAATAGCTGGTCGAATGCGACGCGAGGATCGCGGATCATAGGAAGTGGCTCTGTGGGACTCGCCCAGCTGACTGTATCGGTGTAGACGCAGGCGTAGCCGTATGCGCATCCGCCTGCCTGGTCAACATTTTCAATACAGAGCTGCATCGACGGAATTGGCGTATCCTGCCCGAAACGTTGAGCGTAGAGCTGATCCATCGATGTTCCGACGAAGACGTCAGAGCCTTCCGTTTGCTTCGGATGAGATTGGGTAAGGAATACCGCACTTGAGCGGAAATGGTCTCCACCGATTTCACGAGGGAGTTCAGCTTCCGCTCCACCTACGTCCGTGTTGCTGACTATCGTCAAGTACTCCCTCCACGGGTCAAGGTGCGAAAGTGCACTCGGAGTTAAATCGAAGTCAGTCCCTTCTTCTTGTGGTGCCCATAGGTGCTGAGTTGCACCCCACTCGTTGCAGCCTGCAGCTCCGTGAACCATCTCAATGGCAACGAAACGTGTAACATCGGTTTCTCTCGCCGCGGCTGACATGCGTCCGGCCGGAACCATCGCGTCCAGGAAAGGCAAGGCTACGGTGGCGCCCATGCCCTTGAGAAAGGTGCGTCGCTCGAGACTCCTGTGCGTAAGGTGCATGTTAGCCTCAGTTGTCTGGTGTGGCGTCGGTCACGGCTACGCCCCGGCTCATCCGGAACGCAGGGCTCTTCACAATACCTAAGATATAGTGTGAGATGCGATCTCCGTACTGACCCGCTGTGTGCTCCATCTCACGAATAGTTGGCATGTCATAGTACTCAATCCGACGGCCCAAGGCGTAGGCCATCAGGTTCTTGGCGAGGGTCCTCCGGAAGACCGTTGGTCGCTTTAGGATCACTTCGCGGAGACCGGCTGGGCCGCTTATTGGACTTCCGTCGTATAGCTCACCACTTGAGTCAATTTGGTTGAGGTTCTCCCTTATTCGCCACGCACCCGTTACGTCGAAATTATCAAGAGCGAGTCCTATGGGATCGATAACACGATGACAAGACATGCAGGCCGGATTGTCTCGGTGTATTTCTAGACGTTCTCGAGTAGTGAATTGTCGGGAGCCATTAGACTCCTCTGTCTCTTCTAGCGTTGGAACTGCGGGTGGAGGAGGAGGCGGTGGGCTGCCTAGAAGAACTTCCATCACCCATTTGCCTCGAAGCACCGGCGAAGTTCGATCTCCCTCCGACGTTAGCATAAGGATACTCCCGTGTCCGAGCAGGCCACGTCGATTTTCATCGTCTAGTTGAACTCTTACAAATTCTGTACCCGATACTCCCTGGAGCCCATAGTGCGCTGCGAGTTGTTCGTCGACGAACGTCCAGTCAGCGGTCAAAAGCTCTAGGATGCTTCGATCTTCTTGAACGATGGTGTGGAAGAGTAACTCGGTTTCACGATCCATCGCCTCTTTCAATTGCTGATTGAAGTATGGGTATAGCTGCGCGTCTGGATTAATCTTCTCTAAGTCTTGGAGTCGCAGCCATTGTGAAGCGAAGCGGGTTGCAAGCGATGCTGCTCGAGGCTCTTTCAGCATCCTATAGACTTGACGTTCCAGCTCTCTATCATTCGATAGCTTTCCCGCTTCCGCGAGCTGGATGAGTTCTTCGTCCGGCGGGGCTGCCCAGAGAAAGAAGGCAAGTCGCGATGCAAGGTCGGGATCATCGAGCTCATACACCTCACCCGGCTCTACCTGCTCAGGCGTTCGCTCAAGCCTGAAAATGAATCGTGGACTAGATAGTATTGCCCAGATTGCGTTTCGGATTCCTATCTCGAATCCGCCCTCCTCTCGACCTTCTTCAAAGAAGAACATCAGTTCATCGACTTCGTTGCTTTCAATAGGCCGACGAAACGCTTGTGAGGCGATGCTGCTGACGATCTCCCTTGCGCAGGGCTTTTCCTCGTCGTGCGCGGTCGGACGACAGGTGAAAATCCTTTGACGAGCAGGTGTTTCCGAGACCCCTGTGATCGCGAATGGCCCACTTATTGAAAGGTCACGCAGATGAGGAAGGGTTGTGACGCCATAACCGACTCCCATGTTGGGGTCGGCCAGCGTAAAGTCAATCGGAGTGATTAGATCAGTGATCGGTCCTTCCCGTTCTAGAATGAACGCAGCAGTGATATGCTGTGGTCCGGCACGGACGTGGATTTCCGGTGTCTCTACGCGCAGGCCTGATGGGTCACCTTCGCTCATCCATCGGTCCAGTTCTAGGAGAGCGACGCGCGCTCCGTTGACTGCGACCTCAATCCGATGTGTTCCAGAGGTTAAGCCAAAGAGTTGTCCATCTGGACTAGGGTGAAGGTCCAGTTCGAATACGTAGTCGCCGTCGGCGGGGAAATTGTGGGTTATGGATATACCACCCCTTGTCCCTAGCGGAGTGCCTGCGACATGCCCCACCTGCGAAGTGGTCTTCGGTACTTTGTAGACGGTGGTCGATGGAGCGGCATTCACATCGCCCACTGCGTCTCGGCTGACTTGAGCTGCGGCTCGCATATAACTCTCGAGTAATGTCGCCGATAGGATCTGCGTGTCAGCTATATTGTCGAAGTTGTCGCTGATCGTCTCGGTGGGAAGGAAGGCCGAGGCATCAATGTGGATTTTAAAGAGGTCAAAAACCGAGGCTTCATATTCGGTTCGATTAAGGCGCTGGAATGTTCTTCGACCGGGATTCGGGTTAGTGCGCGCCACCTCGTCTAGTCGCTCTTCCAAGGTTGCGGCTAACAATGCGAGCGAGTCTTCCGGAGGACGGCGCACGCCCGCTGGAGGCATCATTCC
>DEAT01000044.1:6946-10431 GCA_002348265.1 Gemmatimonadales bacterium UBA2975
TTTCTAGCGAAAGGTCTCCACGCAGGCGCCGCTCGTTGTGGCAGCGCACACAATATTCCTCCACCAGTTCGTTAAGTTCTGAGGAATTGTCACTGTTCCTGGTCTTGGCCGATTCATATAGAGCATTGTTAGCCTCGTTGTGGCCGAGACGTTCATACTCTGTGATTGATTTCAGGGGACTGTTCCCTGACAGACTGAGCAGTATGAGCCCAACTGTAGCTAGTGCGGTGCTGGAGACGTTCATGAGTCGAATATGAGGCGGCTCGCACTAACCGGCCAGCATTAGCTGGACTTGTAGGCTAAGTTCTAGGAATGGCGCATATCGCTCTTCATTTTGCGGTTCCGTGGCTTCTCGCTGTGGTGATCGACAAGGACCGTCGGCTCCAGACCTGGCTCATCTTGGTAGGAACGATGGCTGTCGATCTTGATCACCTCCTAGCCGATCCAATCTACGACCCATCCCGATGTTCTATTGGGTTCCACCCTCTACATACGGTTCCGATGGTCGGAGTCTACACACTCATGATGACCTTTCCATTTGTCATGGGGCGAGCGGGGGTGATAAAAGAGGATTCCCAGAGACGAGTCGTTTTTCTTCTGGGACTCGGACTGGTTGTGCACATGATTCTAGATGGGGTCGACTGCTTGTTGTGAGAAAGACTATAGGGGTTTGCTCTCTGTACGCTTCTCTCTAGCTCGAAGCTGGAAGACCCTGCACTAACTCGACCATGCGGCTTAAGTGGTCTTCGGTCGGCATGCGACCCTTTCCGCCACCTAGGTTGTCAATCATGTGTTCCGGGTCCCCTGTTCCTGGAGCAGCTAGCGTTACCGCTGGATGCGCGACAGTGAACTTGAGCATGAACTGAGCCCATGTATGGGCATCGAATTCCGAAGCCCATTGGGGTAATTCGCGATCACCGATTCGTTGCCACATCCGGCTCCGACCGAAGGGGAGATAAACCATGACCGCTATGCCGCGATCCTGAGCTAGAGGAAGAATTCTATCTTCTGCGGAGCGGTTGTCGATTGCGTAGTCGATCCCGATGAAGTCGAGGGAATATCGATCGTCGCGCATTACCTCTTCTAGGTGATCGTATTGACGCTTGCTTGTGGTCGTGATTCCTATGTAGCGGATCCGACCCTCGTCCTTGTACTCCTGAGCAACTCCGAGTTGAGTCGGGGGATCACCCATGTTATGAACCTGATCTAGGTCGATGACGTCACGCTTCATGCGATCGAAGGAGCGCTCAATCTGCTCTCTCACATCGGCGCGATCTACTGTCCCTCCTCCTCGACCGGCGACGTTGACCTTCGTTGCCCAAAACACGTCATCTCCGAATCCATCCTCGCTAGCCCACTGGCCCGCGTATGATTCGGATCCGCCTCCGCCGTAACCAGCGGCACTGTCGAAACAGCACTTAGCGTTACCCATGCCACCCCGGGCTAGCTCGTGCAAAACAGCTCTGTGTTCGGCTAGTTCGTCTGGTGTCGACCTATTTGAGATCCAGCGGCCGCCAAGTCCGATTACTGGGATTTCCTCTCCGGACGATGGTATGGCCTTGGTGGAGATTGCTCCGTCCTGAAGTGCTGCGAGCAGCCCAGGTTTCATTGCAAGTGCTGCACTCGCTGAGGTGCTGATTCGAAGCCAGTCACGCCGGGTAATCATTGATGGGGTATCCTATATCTATGGGCTGCATCCATCTCACACCTGTTCATAACTGCCACAGCCACGGTCGGTCAATATGGGTGGGTGTTGACTGCATCAATGTGTGCTTGTTTGACAGCACCTCGCCTTTCCCATCGGTTCAGGGCATGAACCTGTTTCACGCGGCTCGTCCAGGTGCTTAATCACTCGCAGTAATGATCTTTTGTGATTCCGAAAAAATTGGAGAAATCGACTAAATGCAGCTTGTCTCTACACTGAAAAGGACGCTTGCGATCACGCCGGTGATGGGCTCATTGGTGCTTCCGAGTAATTCGAGGGCACAGACGGAACCTCCGTCGGAGCCTCCTGTGGAATGGACCGCAACGGCAATTGACTACTCCAACGTTCATTATCCATGGCCGGTCGAATACTTCGATGTGGAGCTTTTTGGCCTCGACTTGAGGATGGCATATATGGATGTTGAGCCTACCGGTTTGCCGAATGGTCGGACCGTGATTGTTTTTCACGGAATGAACTTCTTCGCTGCTCCATATGAACCGATGATCCGTGCCCTGACTGAGGCAGGGTTCAGAACCATAGCGATTGATCGGCTGGGCTACGGCAGGTCTTCAAAGCCAGACATTCATTACAACCTTCACATCCCCGCTCGTAATACCAAGGCGCTTCTAGACCATCTTGGAATTGAGCGCGCCGCTGTAGTGGGGCATTCCATGGGTGGAATGGTCGCAACTCGTTTTGCATCGACATATCCGGCAACGACCACGCATGTCGTTATGGTTAATCAGATTGGTTTGACGGACTCCCGACCTGGTCGTGCTTGGATCGATCCGTATGACGCTTACCGGAGTGCCTTGAGCACTACTTATCAGTCGGTGCTTAGAGGACACGTTCGTTATTATCCGCGTGGATGGAAGCCAGAATATCTGCAGTGGGTAAAGGTCCAATACGGACTGACGTTGAGCGGCGATTGGCCCCGGATGGCAAAAGTCCGCGCAGGACAGAGGATGATCCTATTCGAAGATCCAGTGGTCTATGAGTGGCAGCATATTGCCACGAAAGCCCTGGTGATTGGTGGAGCAGATGATCGGCTAGTGTCCGATTATCCACGTTTAGCTCGAAACGTAGCGTCCCAGCTTCAGAATGCGCAGTTGATTATTTATCCCGAAGTAGGACACTCGCCTCATCTTGATAATCCGGAGGAATTTCATCCAGACTTGATTGAGTTTCTCAAGTCTGATCCTGATGAGCCAGCAGATCAGGGTTGGAGAGCGGTAGGCACAGGAAACCCTAATGGTTGATTCACAGGGGTCAGAGTTACCGTCCGACTGTCTAGTGTATGGAAGAAGGATGCGGTCGGCTGGCGGCCTAGTAATAGCTTGCTTAGCGGTCTTAGCGGGTGGAGAGGTTGAGGCCCAGAAGCCTGGTCAGGTGATTGAATTGACCCCAGTCGGGACCCCGGAGCTTCGAGAAGAGCTTTTCGATTCAATCATTGAGATGACCCGACGGCGAGAGGCGTGGTCTCCGTTCAAGGAGGAACATATGGGCTACGATCCACTGACCGAGATGGAGGCTTTGCGAAGCAAAATCGTTAACGCGACCACAGAAGAAGATCTCTACTACGGACTTACCCTTCTAAGTAATGCCAGGAGAGACTCACATCTCTACCTGACCCCGGTTCCCGATGGGCTGAAAGGACCATCCCTTCCTGAGGTTCATGCTCCGATTCAGGTTCTTCCTGATTACAGTGACATGCATGCCCCAAGTTTCTTTGTGTCGGGCTTAGATCAGAAGCATCTAGATGCTTCTGAGTTGCCAGGGG
>DEAT01000044.1:10820-15752 GCA_002348265.1 Gemmatimonadales bacterium UBA2975
ACCTTTCGTGCTTGGACTCGGCACAGTGCTCCTCAGGGCCTCTACTGGAGACTCGCCCGAGATATACCAATAAGAGCTCCTGCCACCGCTCCATGGATGTATAGAGAGGCGCTAGATCTGGAACTGGAGGACGCGCAAGGACAGCGCTACAGCGCCACGCTCCCGTATCTGGAGCCTAACACGGTGTCCATTGAGCTTGGTGAAGAGGAGCTTTACCCTGGATTTTCTGTTGTTATGGAGCGCTTCAACTTTAATGTCCTGCGCCCGGATGACGGACGACGGGTCGTCCTGCTTCAATGGCTTGATTTTGAGTATGAGCTGATTCAGGACGTTATGGACCTGATCGCATACAGCGAGGCTCAAGATCTGCTGGACCACACATTAGTGATTGATGTGACAGCCTCGAGTGGTGGTTCGAGGGGTGCGTATGCTATTCAACGTCTTGTCGATAGGCCGTTCCGGACGACCTTTGGCAACCTTCGCATTAGTGACGCCGCTATTGAAATGATCGAAGAATGGGCGGTAGAGCCCGACCGCGATGTTCCGGAGATTTTCGGCCTCAACGAAAGCCGTTCATGGCTTCATGCCTGGGCTCAAACGAGCGCCAAGCAGGACGTCGAGGCCGGGCTGGCCTACACTCGTGCAACACCGTTTAAGCTCGCGCACCTTCCACACACCTCAGAGGATGGAATCCTCACGCCGGCGCCGGTTCATTACACTGGTCCTGTAGCTATCATCGGCGGACCAAACGGTGGTTCACATCTTGATCAATTTGTCTCGATGTTTGCCGATAACGGCCTCGCATTCACGATTGGAATGCCCACTGGCGGGTATAGCAATACGTGGGAGGCAGAGGAGACACTCTATTTTCCTGGTACAACTCAACCCGTTGTCCAGTTCATGTGGAATGTTGGACACACCCTGCGGCCGAATGGAGAAATCCTCGAAGGAAATGCCGTGCAGCCAGAGGTGTACGTACCCCTGACTCGGGAAAATTTCCGGACCTACCATCGGGATCTACTGGGAGCAGCCTTGGATAGGTTGAGCCGACCAGTGAGCTGACCAACCGCCGTCAGTGGTTTGCGAGTTCATGCTCCCAGGGGTGACGATTGTGTGCCCCGTCGCAGAAGGGCTTGTTTGCAGAAAGTCCACAACGGCATAGGAAGAAAGGCTTTCCTTCACGCGTTTCGATCTTTTCACCCTCATGATCGATCAAGGTAATTGGACCTTCGACCTTGTACGATCCGGTTTCTGAGACAGTAATTTGTAATTTCGGTTCAGACATTAGGGCTGGTGATTCGAGTGGATAGTGGCCATCAAGACCCCTTATTGGGTTACCAGTTCCGGCTTGGTGGTCTGCACGCGCCCCGGTAGATTCCGCTTAGTTGTTGTTGGCAGGCTTCCCCAAGGCGTATTACAAGGCGGGCGATGATTCCTGAACGCAGGAAGACCGTGGCTGTCGATGTTGGAGGTGTCCGCATAGGCGGTGATGCTCCGGTGATAGTCCAGTCCATGACTAACACAGACACTGCAGACGTGCAGTCGACGTGCGATCAGATTTCACTTCTAGCCGAAGCAGGTAGTCAGTTAGTCCGGATAACCGTCAACAATCACGAGGCGGCACAAGCCGTCCCAGAGATCGTATCGCGGCTTCGCGCGGCAGGTAACGAAACACCGATCGTGGGAGACTTCCATTATAACGGTCATCTTCTGCTGACCCAGTATCCCGAATGTGCCCGGTCGCTCTCCAAGTTGCGCATCAACCCTGGAAACGTAGGAACAAAACACCGGGACGCTAATTTCACGCAAATCGTTGAGGTGGCGATAGAATACGACAAGCCTGTGCGCATAGGTGTCAATTGGGGATCACTCGATCAGCGGCTTTTGACCGAACTGATGGATGAGAATGCTCATCGTGATGAGCCGGCTGACGCAGCAGATGTCATGCTTGAAGCATTGGTGGAGAGCGCGCTTCGCTCTGCCGCGCTTGCAGAAGATGTTGGATTGGCTCACGACCGCATTGTCTTATCAACCAAGGTTTCTTCGGTGCCCGAGCTCCATCAGGTGTATAGGAAGCTTTCGATCAGGTCCGACTACCCTTTGCACTTGGGACTGACTGAGGCAGGGCTAGGTGCGAAGGGCATTGTTGCTACTACGGCAGGGCTTGCACCGCTGCTAATGGAAGGCATCGGCGATACAATTCGCGTTTCGCTAACGCCGACCCCCGGAGGTGACCGTGCGGAAGAGGTCAGGGTCGCTCAGCAGGTTCTGCAATCATTAGGTATTCGACACTTTGAGCCACAGGTGACCTCTTGTCCTGGTTGTGGCCGAACGACTAGTACATTTTTTCAAGAGATGGCCGAAGACATCACGTCATATATTCGTGAAATGATGCCTAGCTGGAAGAAATCCTTCCCCGGTGTCGAACAGATGGATGTTGCTGTCATGGGTTGTGTAGTGAACGGACCAGGAGAGTCTAAGCACGCCAACATCGGGATCTCTCTGCCGGGCACATTTGAAGAACCCAAGGCTCCGGTCTACATCGATGGAGAACACCAACTCACATTGAAGGGCGAGGGTTTGGTGGAGGATTTCAAAGAAATCCTTAACGATTATGTCGTCCGGACATACGGGAAGGCCTGACACCTCTGAGTGCCACTAGCACCTTGGGTGTCACCTCCATGAGACGTGTCCGTCCTCCGTAAAGGATTTTTGCGCTGGGGTACGTAGTTGAACCCTCCTGAATTCAAGGAAAACTTTGGGTTAATGTTATGGCATGACCCTTGCCATTTAATGGGGCGAGACCGGTTGACCACGGAATAGGTTCGGGAAAATGCCACAAACGCGACTCTTGTTTAAGATCCCTGGATCTACTAAGGCGTTAGTGCTCGGATTGGCCGTTCTGACTTTCGGTACCACTCCCGCACACGTAGATGCCCAGAGTGGCGATGGATATCTGCTAAAGCGTCCGCGTATGACGTTGAAGTTCGAGTCCGGTTACGTATTCCAGGGCACGAATAGTGACATCTTCGACTTTGTGGTCGAACAGCATACTCTTGGCCCTCAAGATTTTCAGGCTCCTTACTTTGGAGCGGAGTTGGGTTTTAGGGCAACCGAGAAGGTCGATCTAACGCTCACATTCGGTTTTCAGGAAACCTCTAAACAATCTGAATTCAGGGATTGGGTAGATGAGGATGATCTGCCGATCACACAAGTTACGGGGCTTTCGCAGATTCCCTTTACCGTAGGGACGAAGATTTACCCGTTTTCCCGGGGCCGTTCGATAGGGAGCTTTGCGTGGGTACCAAGGACGGTGGCCCCATTCATCGGGTTATCGACGGGATTGGTCTCCTACACGTTTGAACAGTTCGGAGATTTTGTAGATCAGGACACGTTCGACATTTTCTACGGTGATTTTCTAAGTGAAAATGCAGGATGGCTTACCCGAGCATCGGCTGGACTGAACGTTTCCGTAGGCCCACGCTTCCTGTTTTCATTAGAGGGTCGTTACAGCTGGGCGCGGGCGAAAATGGATGGTGATTACTACGATTTCGGACGGATTGATCTTGACGGATTTCAGCTGATCGGCGGACTCGCTGTGCGCTTCTAGGGAGAGTGACATGAGAATAGTGAATCGATTTCTTGGACTTTCGCTGTGGGCTGGCGGACTGCTTCTGGTAGCCCATGCCACCCCTATAACTGCTCAGTTGAATGAGAATGGAATGGACGCCAGATGGTTACCTTTTATTGGCTGTTGGGAAGCGGTAGGAGCAGAGGAGGAAATAGGGCTTCTCTGCTTTAAGTCTATCGCTGAAAACGTCGAGGTAACTAACTACGTTGGTGGCGAGATAATGTCGGTGGAAATTCTCGCAGCAGATGGTGAGCCCCGTGAAGTAAGTGCCGAAGAGTGTGAGGGGTGGGAGAGCCTTGTTTTTTCTGAGGATGGCCGTCGAGCGTTCACGGTCACGGACTTCTTTTGTGGAGATTCTGAGGTTCGTGCCGGCACGGGTCTGATGACATTCCTGTCAGCAACCAGTTGGGCGGATATTCGAGCACTCAACGTCGAGGGTGAGTCGGTTGCTTGGGTTCAGGAATATCAATTGGCTAGCCCCAGTACGCTCCGCGAGTACGAGATTGAGGATCCAGTCGCAGGGCGCGGCTTCATGGTACGCTCAGCTCGCATGGCGGCTTCCGCGTTGATCACGATAGAAGATGTGCTTGAGGCGTCGGCTGTAATGGATGATAAGGCTGTTGAAACATGGGTCGTCCTGCAGGGCGATGATTTACGGGTCGACGCCCAGGATCTGATGGCGCTCGCAGACGCGGGCGTGTCGGAAGATCTCATAGACGCTGTGGTAGTGGTGTCTAATCCGCAGGAGTTCATGGTTGAAGTCGGGTACGATGTGGATCGTTATGAGATAGATCCTTATCCGGTGCACTACCGTGGTTATATGTCGGCAGCGCATTACTGGGGGCCAGCATGGGGAGCTGGCCGCTATTACGGGTATTCACCTTATTATGGTGGCTACGGTTATTACGACGGTTTTTACCGCTACGGATACTGGGGTGCGAGACCTGGGTATGTCACTGTGATACCAAGACGCAACGCGGGTGGAGCCGTGTACCGTGATGGGTATCGCCGCGGATCAAATGGTGCAGGTGAAGGTGTCCGGCGACGGGGCTATGGCCCGGAAGTTACCGATCCTGGTCGAGCATCTTCTGATGGTGGAAGCGGTGGAACGACTAGGAGGGCAAAGCCAAGGGGGCGCACGAGTGGCGAAGTCTCTCCTCAGGCGAGCCGAAGAGCTCCGGTTCAGCCGGGGCCACGCACCTTTGGCAGTGAAAGAGCGGGTAGCCAGGGTGAAGCGACTCGCCGGATTGCAACACGGCGATCTGGATCGGAGTCGCTGGCGACCAATCGTGGAGTCATTC
>DEAT01000022.1:0-10986 GCA_002348265.1 Gemmatimonadales bacterium UBA2975
GTGGAAAACTCGATCGTGGTCTCTTTTTAGTTCCTCAATTACCTCTTCGACCCGGTCCCGGAAGGCTTCGTCATCATCCATCCTAGATGCCACCTTTCGAATCGAATACAAAACAGTGGAGTGGTCTCTTCCTCCATAGAGCTGCCCAATACTCTGAAGCGGGGTCCCGAGTAGCTCGCGTACCACGTACATCGCTACGTGACGAGCCTCGGCTATGTTTTTAGACCGTGACTTCGAAGACAGGGCTTCGGGGCGCACGCGCCACTGACTGGCAACTAGCTGGGTAATTCGGCCTGGAGAAGCAACCGGCCCTCTTTGTCGCTTCTCCAGCCTTCTGAGCGCCAGAACGCGCTTAGCAAAAGAAAGGGTTATCTCTTCGTTCCATACTGAGGAAACAGCGAGAAGCTTAAGGACAGCTCCCTCTAGCTCTCTAACCGAAGAGGAACAGGCGTGGGCAATGTAGTCGATGACGTCTCCGGCGAGATCTAACCCTTCGTCCTCCGCTTTGGTGCGCAGGATCGCCATCCTAGTCTCGTAATCAGGCGGGCGTAGGTCCACCACGAGACCCCACTCAAACCGTGAGACCAGGCGTTGCTCCAACCCTTCCATCTCACGCGGAGGCCTGTCGCTTGTAACCACTATCTGGCCCTGGGCGTCGTACAGCGCGTTGAAGGTATGGAAGAACTCTTCTTGAGTGCTCTCCTTTCCCCTAAGGAAATGGATGTCGTCGACGAGCAGTAAGTCGATTTGCCTATACCGCGCGCGAAAACGATCTGTGGCGCCCTTGCGTATAGCCTGGATCAGTTCGTTGGTGAACTGCTCGGACGACACATAGGCAACGCGCCGGCTTGGGTCGATCCTTAGCGATGCATGTCCGACGGCGTGCATGAGGTGTGTCTTGCCAAGCCCTACCCCACCGTAGAGGAATAGTGGGTTATAGAGCTGGCCCGGGTTGTCCGCAACGGCGCGCCCGGCAGCGTCCGCCAGCTGATTGTTGCCACCCACTACGAACCGGTCGAAGGTATATCGACTAAATAGGCCGGGGTCAGCGGTTAGTGAAGATTGCGGATTTGCCGGGCTTGGTGCCGTGCCCCTGCTAACTGAGCTGCTTAGCCTGGTCGTCCCCGCTTCTGGTCCAGCGAAGATGTCTGTAGATGGCTCAAGAAGGACCGCAGGCAGGGCGCCCTCTTCTTCGGAGGTAGCGCTACTAACTGACAGGCGGACTTTATAGCCTAGGACGCTTGCTCCCGCTTCCGTGATCAGGTCTCCGTACTTGTCTTCCAGCCACTCCGCATGGAAGGGGCTTTGCGTCTCGATCACAAGCGCGTCTGCTGAAACAGCGACGCACCTAGCTCCAGCGATCCAGGTTTGGAAGGCGTGTTCCGGGACGAGTGAGCGGACTTCTTCAAGAATTGCCGCCCAAGCGTCTTTCGTAGTCAGCTCCATGAGGCCTTCCTTGCGCCGATCTCATCCCTGCCGCTCGTGAGGCGGGCGGTTTCTAAGCGGGGTCGGCTGAAGGGCATGTCGGGCTGTTTGTCGGGTCTTAAGAGGGGCCGCCATACAGACTGCTCAATAGCGAGGGGGGTCGAACCTACCGAGCCTTCCCGTAAATGTCAAAATGCCCGAAAAGGCCCCGAATCAAAGGGGTTAGAGCTATTTACGAGGCATTCGGCGTTGACCGTTTTAGGGCGCCCCGACTATCTTGATAAGCTCGTCTATAACCGCAGTGCAACCAAGAATCGGGCCGGAAGGAATGAAGCCGACATACAAACCGCGCAACCGAAAGCGGGTGAACAAGCACGGGTTTCGCGCCCGCATGAAGACCGCCGGGGGCCGGAAGGCTTTAAATCGGCGCCGGAAGCGTGGGCGTACCCAGTTGGTCGTCAAGATTGGCGGCAAGTAGGCTCTACGAAAGCGCTCCCGGGTACGGCCGAGAAGTTGCCGCGAGGAGCGCGGATCCACAGAGGGTCTGAAATTCGTGAGTTGCTTAAGCAGGGGCAAAGAGAGAAGAAGCCACACGTGGAGATTTTCTTCGGCCCTTCTCCTGGTTTACACTCACGGCTGGGGCTCATTGTTCCCAAGTACGGCCACAGCGTAGTGGAGCGCAACCTCGTTAAGCGACGGCTACGAGAAATAGGGCGCCGCCTAGCACTGCCGGTACTTGGCGAGCGAGGCGTCCCGGCGGATTTGCTCGTGCGTGCGAAGCGATCAGCGTATGGTGCGGAGTATGCGGTTCTTGAATCGGAGATCAGGACAGCGGTGGAGGCATGGTGCTCAGACAGGGTTTGATAGCGATGGTTCGTCTCTATCGGTTGGCAATTTCGCCTTGGACGCCTGCAGCATGCCGCTTCTCCCCCAGTTGTTCTAGCTACGCGATAGAGGCCTTAGTTGAGCATGGTTCGTTGCGGGGGGGCTGGCTTGCTCTTTTGCGGGTTATGCGTTGTCACCCTTGGGGTGGCCACGGAGCCGACCCGGTGCCGCCGGCCAGGATCAGGGCGAGTGACCCGCTCCGCATAGCTCAACGCCCAGAGACAAAAGACAGAACGCAAGTGTTAGAGCCACGAGCTAAACGAGCGATGCTTCCATGAAGACAGAGATGCGTTTTGTTCTAGCGGTAGCCCTGATGTTGGCTGTGTTGATTGGCACGAACCGGCTTTTCCCGCCGCCGCCCATGGAGGATGTGGTGGTTACGGATCCGGTAGAGACCAGTGAGCCCCTCAGGGGCCCCGAGTCGGGAGGGCTGCCATCCTCGTCACAAGCGAGTGATAGCCAGCCTTCAGAGGTCCGGGGCGGTGACCAAGCGGCAGAAGACGCAAGCTTGCCGGTCCAGAATGTTGTCGTAGAGGGGCCGTTATACCGCTACATCTTCAGTAGTCGCGGTGCTCAGCTGGTGTCAGCGGAGCTGTTGGGGTTCCAGGCCATTAACAGAGGAGGGCCGGTTCAGGTAGTCCCGGATGGAGCGTCTGGCTACTTGGGTAGCAAGGTGGTTGTGGAGCAGGACACGCTTGATCTGACCGATGCAGTGTTCCGTGTAGAGCCTGCCGGCGGTCTTAATTTGGCTGCGGAGGGTGGGCCGAAGCCGCTGGCTTTTGTCTACGATCACCCGAGCGGAAACTTCACATACCGAGTCAGCTACACATTCGATCCCGACGATTACACCATCGGTATTAGTGGTTCTATGGATGGAGTGACTCGGGCGCTTCTGGTCACGGACCTTGGCGAGGGCTTGGCATATGCCGAAGCTGACTCGGCGCTTGAGAAGCGATCGATGGCCTACGTATACAACCACCTCCAGGATGGCATTCGGTCTACCATGCTAGACAAGGCCGATCCCGAGATCATAGAAGGGCCGCTCGTCTGGGCTGCCTTTCGGAGCAAGTTTTTTGTTACGGCAATTCTGTCGGGTGCGAGGGACGATTTGGTTGAGGACACCGGATACCTGGGAGGCTTGCTGGTGCGCCCGGCAGAGCTGCCCGAGAGGGTCCGTGTTGGGGTCGCTCGAACGGTGTCAGGTGGCGAGGAGCATGCTTACCGCTTGTTCATCGGACCGCAGCAGTATGCTCTGCTGTCGTCGCTTGGTGACGGAATGGAAGAGGTTAACCCATACGGGTGGCGCTTTTTTAGGCCAATAATACGGCCGTTCGTGTCCATTATCATGACAGTTCTGACCTATTTGCACACCCAGTTTAGCATGGGATACGGCTGGGTCTTGATTGTCTTCGGTGTGATGATGCGAGTAGTGCTATTCCCGCTTAACCATAAAGCAATGAAGGCGCAGCTGCGGAACATGGCGGTCCAGCCTTTGGTGAAGCAGATCCAGGACAAACACAAGGAAAATCCGGAGAAGCTTCAGAAAGAAATGATGAAGCTGTACAAGGAGCACGGATTCAACCCACTGGCCGGCTGCCTCCCAATGTTGCTGCCTTGGCCTGTGCTGATCGCTCTATTCTTCGTCTTTCAAAACACAATCGAATTACGCGGGGTCCCGTTTCTATGGCTCCCAGATCTTTCGGCGAAGGATCCGTTCTATGTCCTTCCCGTCTTGCTTGCGGTCTCAATGTTTCTGATGCAGTGGATTAGTCTTCGGTCACTTGATACCGACAACCCGCAGATGAAAATGATGATGTACATCATGCCGCCAATGATGCTTTTCATTTTCATGAATTTGGCAAGCGGGTTGAACCTTTACTACGCCACAGCAAACATCGCGACTCTGCCGCAGCAAATTTGGATTGCTCGCGAACGTAAACGGATGCGCCAAGGGCCAGCGCTTACGCTAAGCGATGGCGACTAAGCTGCGCGCCTGGGCTTTGTGCTGAGTTGACCATGGACGTCGACACGATAGTGTCGCTGTCGACACCACCCGGGGTGGGGGCTTTAGCGGTAGTCAGGCTAAGCGGCCCGGGTGCAGTGGATGTGCTTAAAGCTCTCTTGGTGAAAGAGGCCACCATACCTGGTGTTCGAGAGCCTTCGTTGCGGCGCCTAACTGATCCTGACACGGGCGAAGTTATAGATGAGGTTGTCGTTACCCACTTTCAGGCTCCAGCGAGTTACACTGGAGAGGATATGGTGGAGCTCTCGTGCCACGGGGGATGGTTGGTCCCAGAGCTTGTTGTAGAGGCATGTCAACGGAGCGGGGCCAGGATAGCCGATCGGGGTGAGTTTACCCGAAGAGCCTACTTGCACGGGAAGCTGGATTTGATACAAGCAGAGGCTGTGGCAGATGTAATAAACGCGAGAAGCAGGGCTTTCCACCGAGCTGCGTTGGTCCAGATGGAGCGTGGCCTTTCGAGGAGGGTGTCCGATCTGCGTGAGCGGCTGCTTCGACTCGAGGGGTTGTTGGCTCATCATGTTGATTTCCCGGAGGAGGACGAGCCCCCCGTTCCGATCACAGCTGTCGCAGATCAAGCGGCTCGGATGGTTGCCGACCTCGAGCTCATGTTGGCAACTGCTCCGGAGGGCGAGCTGCTTAGGGAGGGAGCACTCACGGTTTTTGCAGGGCGCCCTAACGCGGGTAAATCGTCTCTATACAACGCATTGTTGGGAGAAGAGAGAGCGATCGTCAGCGAAGAGCCCGGTACAACCCGGGATGCCATTGAGGCCGTGGTTCAGATTGGAGGGTTTCCGTTTCGGCTTGTTGATACGGCGGGGCTACGGGAGCCAGCGGGAAATATAGAGCAGAAGGGTATCGAAATCGCTCGAGGCTATCTGGGTCGAGCAGATGCAGTCCTCTACTGTGTCTCAGCGGATGAAGGCCCGACGGACGAAGACCGAGCGTTCCTCGAGGCGCATGATGGGGCGCCAGTCGTGCTGGTGAATACCAAGGCCGACATTGCAAAAACCCAGAAAGATTGGGATCCAGAGGGGACAGCTGCGCGAGTCCAGGTATCTGTGGAGAGCGGAGCCGGCCTCAAGGAGATCCGTCAGGTGCTGACGGAGCTTGTTTATTCAAGCATTGTAGCGGCCGAGCAAGGTGTGCCTGTGCTCACGCGCGGTCGACAAGTACGAGGGCTAAAGGCTGCGAAGGGTGAGGTTGAAGCGTTCAGCGAGGCTCTTGGCCAAGGGCTGCCGGCAGAAGTGGCCTCTACGCACCTGCGGGCTGCAGAGACTGCGTTAGAAGAGTTGTTAGGCGCGGTGTCAGCAGATGATGTGCTCGACGTAGTGTTCCGGGAGTTCTGCATCGGGAAGTGATGCAACGGTTAGCAAAGGCGACTGAAGGAGGCTTGCGGGTCGCCATCTCAAGCTACTTTGCCGAGATTTCGCGTTCATTCGATCTACCGGTAGCAATGTCAGTTTCCCCCGACCTTTTTTCCGTGCATGCGCAATTCCTATGAAGTCATTGTCGTAGGGGGAGGGCACGCCGGTGTAGAAGCCGCCGCGGCGTCAGCTAGAGCTGGTGCCCGGACACTTCTGGTGTCTCCTGATCTGTCCAGGGTTGGGCAGATGAGTTGTAACCCTGCGATTGGCGGGGTCGCGAAAGGGGTCGTTGCGCGCGAGGTCGATGCCCTTGGAGGGGTCATGGGTCAGGCGACTGACGCCTCGCGCATTCAGTTTCGCATGCTGAATCGCTCTAAGGGCCCAGCTGTCTGGGGCCCTCGAGCCCAGTGTGATCGGTCAATGTATCCAGTGGCCGTGCGTAGGGTGCTTGATGGGCTGCCAATGCTAGAGCTCTTCCAGGACATGGTCGCAGATTTGCTGGTTGACTCGGGACGTGTTGTTGGAGTTCGGACCAAGGGAGGCTTGGAGTTCACGGGCTCCTGCCTTGTTATTACTACAGGGACCTTCTTGCGAGGGCGTATCCATGTGGGGGGGGCGGCTGGCGTCGAGGCCGGAAGAGCGGGTGAGGCCCCCTCGGTCGAGCTGGCGAAGGGGCTAGAGGGCCTCGGGCTTGAGGTCAGGCGCTTCAAGACGGGCACGCCACCGCGTGTCGACGGGCGGTCCGTTGACTTTACGAAGACCGAGCGGCAAGACGGAGATGAGATACCGTACCGTTTCGCAGCTTATGCGCAAGAAGTGGTGCCTGCTCAGGTTCCGTGTTGGATCACGTATTCCGGAAACGGCTTGAAAGATGTTGTTCTCCGAAACCTTGAGAGAAGCGCGCTTTACGGCGGAGAGATAGCAGGCCGTGGCCCGCGTTACTGCCCCTCAATAGAGGATAAGGTGGTTCGCTTTCCGGAGGCCCCGAGGCACCAAGTGTTTCTGGAGCCGGAGGGGCTGAATACGACGGAGCTATATGTAAACGGCCTCTCTACCTCTCTCCCGGCTGAGGTTCAGCTTGAATTCTTGCGCACCATTCCTGGCCTTGAAGATGCGAACATGACCAAGGTGGGATACGCGATCGAGTACGATTACTTTCCTCCCCACCAGCTGAGCCACACGCTAGAGTTGAAGACTCACCCGGGGCTGTTTCTGGCCGGTCAGATAAACGGCACAACAGGTTATGAAGAGGCAGCAGGACAGGGCGTTATTGCCGGGATCAATGCCGCGCTGTGCGTGAGGGGGGAGAAGCCTTTTGTGCTAGAGCGAGACGAGGCTTACATCGGGGTATTGGTTGATGATCTCGTAACCCGGGGAGTCGATGAGCCCTACAGGCTATTCACTTCTCGCGCTGAGTTTAGGCTCCTGCTCCGGCAGGACAATGCAGCGCGCCGCATCGGTATGCTGGCTCGGGACAGAGGTCTGCTCACAAGCGATCAGGCTGACGCGCTGGGCTCGCGGCTTAAAGAAGAAGATCGAGTTATGGCCTGGTTCGGGGCAACGTCGGTTACCCCAGAAGAAGCATCAGGGATTCTGGATGAAGCCGGGTCGAGCCCGATCCAGCAGAAGGTTCGCGCGCTAGAGTTGTTGAAGAGGCCAGGAGTGAGTGCGCGTTCTCTGGTGTCTTTGGCTGAGGAGCCCCCCAAGGGCGATCTTGCAGATGAAGTTTTAGCCGCCGTTGAGGTAGAGCTAAAATACGCCGGCTATGTAAAAAGAGAGCGCGAAAGAGCGAAGCGATTACGAGATCAGGCTGGTTTCCTGTTAAGCAAGGACCTCCCGTACATGGATTTCGTTACAGTCTCGTGGGAAGCGAGAGAGAAGCTTAGCGAGACCAAGCCTAGTTCGTTGGCACAAGCCGGCCGGATTCCGGGCGTCTCTCCCGCCGACCTTCAGAATCTCGTGCTCGAGGTGAGAAGACTTCAGTCTGGCCGTTAAGGACGAGGGCTTAGGGCGGTAGCCTGCCTGTTTCACGTGAAACAGGCTTCCGCGCCCACTTTGGCCGATTGCAGTCGGGGTTATGGTTTCACGTGAAACAAGGTGTCTCGGGACGGCTTAACAGGGCTGACCTCTTGTTTTTGGAGGCCGTTGTCCTTCCTGCTAGCCGTTTTCCGGCTCAGGCGCGCAGCCGCCGTCCTTAACAAGCTCTCTTAAGCAGGTTTCGTGCTCCCCTGTCTGTCCCTTATATTGCGCCCCCTCGATAACCCTCAATGTGGACTTAATGACATACGTCATCGCGATAGCGAACCAGAAGGGCGGAGTTGGCAAGACGACCACGGCTATCAATCTCGGAGCGTCGCTTGCTGTAGCCGAAAAGAGGACGTTGATCCTCGATATTGACCCTCAGGGTAATGCGACAAGCGGGTTGGGTATTCAGCAGGGGCAGGATCACCCTAGTGTTTACGACGTTTTGATAGGGCAGGCACATTTAGGCGACGCGATTCATCAGGGGGTTCACCTAGAGCACTTGGACGTGGCTGCGTCGACTCGTGATTTAGTAGGGGCTGAGATTGAGCTGGTGTCGGCGGC
This sequence comes from Gemmatimonadales bacterium UBA2975, assembly GCA_002348265.1. Classification (GTDB taxonomy): domain Bacteria; phylum Gemmatimonadota; class Gemmatimonadetes; order Longimicrobiales; family Gaopeijiaceae; genus UBA2589. The sequence goes on from DEAT01000022.1 coordinate 8,284, forward strand.
TAGCCGGGAGACGATTCTGCGGCGAGCGGTTGAGACAGTAAAGGATAGCTATGACTTCATACTAGTCGACTGTCCGCCTTCATTGGGGCTTCTGACGCTGAATACCCTTACAGCGTCGGATTCTGTTCTCATCCCTATTCAGTGCGAGTTCTTTGCACTTGAGGGCTTGAGCCAGCTCCTTAGCACGATTCGGCTGGTCCAAAGAGGGCTTAACCCGGAGCTTGATGTGGAGGGAGTTCTTCTAACGATGTATGACAAAAGGTTAAATCTGTCACGCCAGGTTAGCGCGGAGGCACGGGAATATTTCGGCCCAAAGGTGTACCGGGTTACAATCCCAAGAAACGTCAGGTTAGCGGAGGCCCCGAGCTTCGGTCAGCCAATAGTGCAATATGACGTCCTTTCTCGGGGGGCCCAGGCATACCTAGCGCTGGCGAGTGAGGTGATTGATCGCCGGATGAAGTCAGAGGTGACAGAATGACAGAGGTGTCAAATATGGGTCGTGACCGGCTTGGAAAAGGACTCGGGGCTCTCTTGGGGGAATATTTGGAGCCCGAAGCAACGGAAAGTGATGTGCGAAAGCTTTCTATGGAGTCGATTGTGCCGAACCCGGTCCAGCCTCGAAGGGTTTTCACGGACGCCGAGCTCGGTGGCCTAACGTCGTCCATCCGGGAAAACGGCCTGCTCCAACCGCTAGTAGTTAGGCCTGCGCCGGGGATTGAAGGGCGTTTTGAGATTGTTGCGGGTGAGCGCCGGTTTCGTGCCCTGAGGCGCCTCTCCTGGACGGAGGTCCCGGCTATTGTGCGCGAAGCCGATGACGAGACACTTCTTGTGCTCGCTCTTGTAGAGAACCTGCAGCGGGAGGCCCTAAACCCCTTGGAGGAGGCGGAGGGTTACGAGTCTCTGGCTCAGCGCTTTGATATGAAGCACGCAGAGATTGCCAAGGCGGTGGGTAAGGATCGATCGACGGTTGCCAACTTGGTTCGGCTTCTGAGGCTCCCCATCTCTGTTCGGAAGCTTGTGGAATCCGGGGCACTCACCCAGGGGCATGCTAGGGCTTTGCTCTCAGTCGATGACCCTGTAATTGCTGGAACGATGGCTCGTGAGGCCGCGAAGGAGGGGTGGTCCGTTAGGGAGATGGAGCGCCGTGTCGCAGGCGCGTCCCGGGCGAGGCGCAAACGCAAGCCGCGGGAGAAAGATGCGGTCATTAGGGCCTTAGAGGATGCGCTCCGAGGCTACCTCGGCACTCGCGTTGAAGTGAAGCCCGCGCGCTCAGGGAAGGGCTCGATTGAAATTCAATACCATGGCCCCAAAGACTTCGAGCGCCTTTTTGAGCAGATGACTGGCCTAAGCGTAGGCGACGTCATCGAGTGATGTCTGGGAAAGACGAGGGACGACTAAACATCGTCCTCATCCCGTCGGGTGATCGAGAGACGCGTAGCTTCAGCGCCTCTTATCAAGCTCTGCGGGCATTTGGAACAGTGGTCGTTTTGGTGGCGATCGGTGTGTCGCTGATAATAGTCAGTTGGTGGCCGCTTGCCGTTCGCTCAGCCCGAGCTTCTGAGCTCGAGCAAGAGCTAGTTCGCATGAGCAGGGATCTTGAGAGAGTCGAGGGTCTTGTTCAGCAACTTGGGCAGATGGAGGCGCAGTATCTTCAGCTTCGGAATATGTTCGGGTCAGATGGCGGGGGCGCCCTGGGGCCCCGGGGGTTATTTCCTCCTGTAGCGGAACCTAGGTCGGACGACCGGTCTGGGGGGGGCGCCCTTGGCTCTCTACCTTCTTTCTGGCCTCTTTCGGAGCGCGGTTTCGTGACTCAGGGCTTTCACTCTGATGCAGGCGAGGGCCATTCCGGCCTGGACATTGCCGTCCCATCAGGCTCCTACATATGGTCAGCAGGGGACGGAGTTGTAGCTGAGGTCGGAGAGGATGCCGTTTACGGCCGATTCGTTGTCATAGACCATGACTCCGGAGTCAGGACTCTCTATGGGCATACGTCCGAGACCTTCGTGGAGCGCGGGGAGGAGGTGCACGCCCGCCAAGTTGTTGCGCTCAGCGGCTCTACTGGTCGTTCTAGCGCCCCCCACCTGCATTTTGAGGTGATTGTGGAAGGGAAGCCGGTGGACCCCCTTGGGTTCATTGAGCGGCCCGGCTAGGCCAGAGGATCGCCTTTCCCCTTCTTGTTCTGGGTGCCTGCCAGTGTTGTTCGCCCCTGTGGTGCTAACGCCCTTTGTGGGGGTAGATTGAACCACACGAATCATTAAATGAGGCGATAGACCGAATGGTACGCGAGCGCCAGAACGATCAAGGAGCTGGGGATGCTGTGATTTCCATCATAGCGCCAGGGATGACGGTGGTCGGAAATTGCGAAAGTGACGGCACAATCCGAGTGGAGGGGAGCGTCAGTGGTTCAATAAAGGCAGGAAAGGCCGTGGTCGTCGGCAAGAAGGGCCTTGTCTCCGGCGAAGTCTTCACGCAGGACGCGGTAATTTCAGGTCGTGTTGAAGGGTCTCTGGTTGCTGCGTCTAGGCTAGAACTCAAAAGCACAGCCCGCATAGAAGGCGAAGTCAAGACGCGCCGTATGCAGCTAGAAGAGGGGGCCGTGCTTAACGGGACGGTTGAGATGGGCGCGGAGGCCACCAAGGCCACCCAGCCAAAGATGGATCCTAGCACTCTGGGCTCGCAGTCCCCATCAGCGAAGCCATCCCG
>DEAT01000022.1:11365-26258 GCA_002348265.1 Gemmatimonadales bacterium UBA2975
GCTGCTCCAATATTTAGACGGCTGGCTCAGGGTTGAGGAGCATCCGGATTATCCGAACGCCCTAAATGGGCTCCAGGTAGGGGGGGCGAGCGAGGTTACTACAGTCGCAACCGCGGTGGACGCCTCCGAGTCCTCGATCCGGGCGGCGGTGGAGATAGGGGCGGACTTGATGGTCGTCCACCATGGGCTGTTCTGGTCAGGGCTGGAGCCAGTTGTGGGAAGACACGAACGCCGGCTCCGCCTCCTTCTTGACGCCGGGCTTGGGCTTTATAGTGTCCATCTCCCCCTGGATTCTCATTTGGAGGTTGGGAACAGTGCTCTGCTGGCTGCCGCGTTGGGGCTAGAGGTTCAGGGCCGCCTAGGAGCGTATGCTGGCTGGGATATCGGTGTCTCGGGTAGCTTTCCGGAGGCCGTAGCGTTGGAGGAGCTCGTTGCTCGAGTCGAGGGGGCCGTGGGGGGCGGGGTCGTGCAGGTGCTGCCGGGCGGGCCCGAATCGGTGAGGTCTGTTGGGGTGCTGACAGGCGGCGGCGGGTCCTTTGTCAGGGAGGCTGCTCAGGCAGGCCTAGACGCGTACGTGACCGGAGAGGCCTCCCATCACGCATATTTCGACGCCGCCGAATTTAGAACAACGGTTCTATTAGCGGGTCATTATGCTACCGAGACGTTTGGCGTAAAGGCGGTTGGGCGGCATTTAGCGGACCGGTTCGGGCTGCAGGCCCACTTTATCGATCAACCTACCGGCCTTTAGGGGTCGCGCCCGGGCCTTGTCCGTTGCAGCCCACATCGGAGATTGGTACCATTTGGGTGGCAATTAGTAATACTCTGCTGCCGGACCCTTGAGGGGGTGCGGCTAGGGAGACTCTCGTGGACCGGCAGTTCGTGTTAGCGGCTTCAGCCGCGCTGCTTTTGATGGCGCCCGCAGACGGGCAAATGGTGCCGACCCCTCTCGAGCACTTTGGGCACGAGATAGGGGAGCATCGGAAGCTTGCTGATTGGGGGGCGCTGACGTCTTATTTCGAGGCGCTTGCGGAGGCTAGCGGTCGAGTGGAGTTAGACACACTTGGCGCTACAACGGCAGGGCGCCCCTTTGTGATGCTCACCATCACTAGCCCAGAGAATCACGCCCGACTCGAAGAGCTTCACGAGATTCAAATGAAGCTAGCTGATCCACGGATGGTATCCGGAGAGGGAGAGCTTGAGTGGCTTTTGGACGAGGGGAAAACCGTTGTCCTGATCACGCAAGGGATTCACCCGACGGAAGTGGGTGCAAGCCAGATGTCGGCGACCCTGGCGCATGAACTCGCTAGTTCCGACTCGGAGAAAGTCCGAGAGATTCTCGACAATGTGATTCTCTTGCAGGTGCCCTCGCTGAACCCCGACGGCCTTCAGTGGGTCACGGATTGGTATATGGAACTTGTGGGGACACGGTATGAAGCTGCTCCGTTGCCATGGCTCTATCATTATTACGTGGGCCATGATAACAACCGAGACTGGTATGCTTTCACCCAACAGGAAACGATCCTGACAGTGGAGAAAGCCCACAACGCTTGGCATCCACAGATAGTGCATGATGTGCACCAGATGGGTGGGAGCGGGGCCCGCATCTTTTTCCCACCTTACATCGAGCCCTGGGAGCCGAACATTGATCCCGCGCTGACCGCAGCGGTATCGCAACTGGGTACATATATGGCGGCTGAGTTGACTGCTCAGGGAAAAAAGGGAGTGGTCGTAAATGCGCAGTACGATGCGTACACACCCGCGCGGGCCTATATGCACTATCACGGCGCTGCACGAATTTTATCGGAAACCGCTTCGGCGCGGATGGCCACGCCAGTAACTGTTCCGCCTGAGGTTCTAGGTCCAGGTCGCAACTTCAACGCGTCAAGGCGATCGTGGAACTTCCCGAGCCCTTGGAGGGGAGGGGCATGGGGATTGCCTGACATCGTTGAGTACCAGAAAGCAGGAGCCATGGCCCTACTCACAAATGCTGCTCGCAATCGCCGCTATTGGCTGGAGAATTTCTATGGTGTGAACCAGCGGGCCGTCCAGAAGTGGGACACCTGGCCAACCGCATGGATCATTCCTAGTGGTCAGGGTAACGATCCCGGAGTGACGTATGCTCTGAGAACGTTGACGATGGGAGACGTGGAGGTTTATACCGCTGAGGCCGCATTCACGGCGGACGGAGTCGACTTTCCGGCTGGGAGCTTGGTGATCCCGATGAATCAGCCTTATGCGAGCTTCGCGAACACGATGCTTGAGATCCAGGAATATCCTGATCTGCGCGAGTATCCGGGTGGCCCCCCACAAAGGCCGTATGATGTGACTGCACATACGCTCGGCTACCTGCTCGATTTCGAAGCCGTTGCTGTCGACGGTCGTTTGGAAGTGCCACTGAGCGAGCCCCTTGGTATCCCGGAGTTTGACTTCCGCTTGCCAGAGCGATTATCGGCAGCTGATGGGCCGCGGGTGGCTATGTATAAGTCGTGGCAAGAGCCCATGCCTGAAGGGTGGCAACGCTGGGTCTTTGATCAACACGATATGCCCTACGATACACTGCATGATGCAGACATTCAGGGAGGGGCACTGTCAGATTACGATGTTCTTTTGTTTCAGGCGCAGGGTGCTCGCTCGATCGCTCAGGGTCATGGCGCAGGCACCGTGCCGCCGCAGTACGCCGGGGGACTTGGGGAGGCAGGGGCTTCCGAAATAAAGGCATTTGTGGAGGGAGGCGGGCGCGCCATAGGTGTTGAGGCAGCGACCGATTATCTGCGCGATTTATTTAACCTGAGAATCTCGGACCTCACAGATCGTTTGCGAAGCACTGATTTCTACATTCCAGGGTCGATCCTTCGTCTCGAACTCGACCCAGATTCGGAGGTCGCAGAGGGGATGAATACGGAGGTTCCAGCTTGGTATTGGCGCTCGAGCATGGCCTATGCGGTGGACGATCCGCGGGTCCGCGTGCTGGCTCGCTATGGCTCGGGCGACCCCCTGCTCTCGGGATGGGTTCTAGGCGGGGAGCACGTGGCTGGACAGCCGGCAATTCTCGAGGCTTCGTTGGGGGAGGGCTCGGTCATTCTCTTCGGCTTTCAGCCCAATTATCGAGCGCAGACCATGGCCACCTGGCCCCTACTCTTTAACGCAATTCGGTGACGTCATTGTCTACTCGAAATCCAGCATGCTCTGAATGCGGCCGGCCGGCTACCGGTAACTTCTGCCAAGACTGCGGAGCTGATCTAGGAGGGCGGTTCTGCAGTCAGTGCGGAGCACAGATTTCTCTAGACTCGAACTTCTGTGGGCAGTGCGGAGCTCAACGGTCACGGGGAGAGAAGGAGAACGCGGGGCCAGGGCGCTCCCCTCGCCGTGAGGCTGCGCGTGAGGTTGTCATAGGCGGCCAAACGCTGCCATGGTGGATTGCTGGTGTGACGATGTTTGCTTTAATCCTTTATGTGGGCTTGTCGATGGTTCGACCAGGACCAGGCCCGGTTCCGTCGACAAGTGGCCCGATTCAGCAAGGGCTCCCTGCTGCAGGCCTAGCCACCGGAGGGGCCGCTCCTGACATTTCGAACATGTCCCCTATTGAGGCTGCTGACCGGCTGTTCAATCGGGTTATGCAAGCGACAAATTCGGGTGACAGCGCCCAGGCCCGAGCGTTTCTTCCGATGGCCATCGCGGCTTATCAGAGAGCGCGACCGCTGACCTTGGACGGCTTGTTTCACCTCTCGATGCTGAACAGGACGGCGATGAATCTCGAGGCTGCGCTAGACAATGCGCTCGAGATCCTGGAAAGGGACCCGGACCACCTTCTTGGTCTGGCTGCGGCGGCCGAGGCAGCCATTGAGTTAGGGGAACTCGACGAGGCGGAGTTGCATTACCGTCATTTGGCCGATGTTTACGAAGGGGAGCGGCAAGAGCAGCTCCCGGAGTATGATCAGCACTCGCTGATTGTGGACGTATTAAAGCAGGATGCTGAGCGATTCTTGGCTGGTCGGTGACCCTCCTGGAAACGAGTGCAGTCGGCAATCACTCGAACTCGGCTTGAGCGGCGATTTCTTGATTTCCGACACTAGTCGATGAGGGTCTTTCTGACGGGCGCGACAGGGTTGATCGGCTCTCACTTGGCAAAGCATCTCGTCGAGCGCGGTGATGACGTTGTGGCGCTAGTTCGCCCAACGTCGGATACCGGTTTCCTCGACAGCCTTGAGGTTGATTTGGTCCAGGGAGATGTGAGCGATAGCGTCGATATTTTGTGCTCCTTCATGGATGGGTGTTCCCACGTGGTGCACGCAGCAGCATTGGTGTATTCAGGACGCGGGTGGGATGCAGTTGCGGCTGTAAACGTGGAAGGTACTCGCCGGGTCCTCATGGCGGCGGCCACGAGCGGGGTTCAGAAGGCCGTAAACATATCTTCGGTGGCGGTCTATAGCGGTTCTGCGTTCGAGTACGACCAAGACGACACGCCGAGTGCGGGAGTAGGGCTTAGCAATCACTATGCGCGCTCGAAGAGGGAGGCTGAAGTGATAGCGAGGCAGGTGGAAAGAGACACTGGCCTTCCTGTTACGACGTTGCGACCCTCTGCGGTTTATGGTGAGCGAGACCGGTTGCTAGGCCCAGCGATTGAGCGGCTTTTGAATAGTCCTGTTGTCCCGCTCTTTGGTCCGGGTGAGAACACGCTTCCGGTGGTCTACGCGGGAAATGTCGCGGTTGCTATTGGGGTTGTCTTAGACTCACCAGGAGGAGGCGATAGCTATGATCTAGGCATGGATCACCCCCTTAGGCAGAAAGACTTTTTCTACAAGCAGGGGTTGGGCATGGGACGAGCCCCTCGATTTGTGCGCCTGCCAGCCTTCTTGGTCCACACGGCCGCTCGTTTTCTCTCACGCATGGGGGTTGCTCCTCCGGGAACTAAGCACCTTTCTCTCGAGCGACTAGCCCGGCTTGCGCTAGAGGAGAATCCCTATCTTTCCCGGCGGGCCCATCGTGATCTGGGCTGGGACCCTCCGCACAAGCACGACGAAGCCCTTAGGCGCACGGGCCGGTGGCTAGCTAGCCGTTAACCAAAAAAGGAGGCACACAATGGACGAATCAGATGGTGGCATCGCCAAGGGTTGGGCAGCCTCCCTGCCCTATGGGCCTTCCACCGAGGATGAGCGTCTTCTTCAAGGCTTCGCAGGTCTCGAAAAGGGGACGCTAGATTCATGGCGAGTCTTTCGAATCATGGGAGAATTTGTTGAGGGCTTTGAAGAAATGGCACAAATTGGAACGGCCATTTCAGTTTTTGGGTCCGCGCGCACGAAAGAAGATGATCCCATGTATGAAGCTTGCGTAGAAACTTCTAGACAGCTTGGTAATGCGGGGTTTTCTATAATTACTGGAGGAGGCCCTGGGATCATGGAGGCCGCGAACAAAGGGGCTCGGCTGGCTAAGGCACCATCTGTGGGCTGTAACATCGAGTTGCCTTTTGAGCAGGCTAGCAACGGATTTCTCGATGTAAGTGTGGACTTTCGGTATTTTTTTGTACGAAAGACCATGTTCATGAAGTATGCATGCGCGTTTGTGATCTTTCCCGGTGGGTTCGGCACTATGGATGAGCTTTTCGAGTCGCTCACCTTAATTCAGACCCGTAAAGTGAAGGATTTCCCGATCGTTTTGTTCGGCTCGAGCTATTGGGCTGGCCTTCTCGATTGGGTTCACGAGACGATGCTCGGTGGCGGGAAGATATCCGCTGAAGACATGGACTTGTTGCTGGTTACGGACGACCCTGCGGAGGCGACGACGCATATAGTTGATCGCCAACAGGCGCTCTTGTCGGACCGTGCGCCCTCTTCTGGTGTGGTAAAACGGGGCTGACAGGGAGAGGCCTTAGTAGCGACGATGCTTGAGAAAGTAATGGCTCGACCTTGTTGGGGGCGCCTACAGTTGCTTTTTTTCATGACTAGGCTGTAAACGGACGTTCCGCGAGCAGAGAAGCACGTGACAACAAATACCGAAGCGCCCAAAGGATACGCGCCAACCGGCAAAAACACCGGAGTCGTAAAGCCTAAGGGCACCTCTAGAATTCGCGCTCACGAAGGCTTGGAGACTGTGGAGATCCGGTCTCGCAAGCCTCCGTGGCTTAAGGTGCGCTCGCCCGGAGGCCCGAATTATCTGAGTCTGAAGAAGAAAATGAGGGCAGAGGGCCTCCACACCGTATGTGAAGAGGCTGGTTGTCCAAATATTGGGGAGTGTTGGGAGGCGGGAACTGCCACCTTTATGATTCTTGGTGACGTGTGCACGCGTGCTTGCAAGTATTGCGGCGTAGCTCACGGACTCCCGACCGAGCTAGACGAGGACGAACCTCGGCGTGTTGCACAGACCGTGCAAGAAATGGCGCTTGAGCACGTGGTTATAACGAGTGTGAACCGAGATGAACTTCCGGATGGAGGGGCGGGCATTTATGCGGAAACAATCCGGCAGATCCACCGGGAAGTGCCGGGCTGCTCCGTCGAGGTCCTCATCCCCGACTTTAAAGGTGACGAGGGTGCCCTAGAGACTGTCGTTAGAGCAAGCCCGTCGATCCTCGGGCACAACCTTGAGACGGTGGACCGCCTTCATCCCGACGTCAGGCCAGGAGGGCGCTACTGGCGATCGATTTCCTTCCTTGGTGCGGTGAAGCGACTCGACGCCACAATGCTGACAAAGACTGGGATCATTCTGGGTATGGGAGAAGAGGAGCACGAGATTCGCAAGGCGATGGGCGATCTTCGTGAGGCTGCGGTGGACATACTCACGCTGGGTCAGTATCTGAGACCCTCCGCTATGCACATCCCGGTCGCCCGTTGGGTAACACCGGATGAGTTTGCGATGTGGAAAAAGGTGGGGGAACAGGAGTACGGATTTAGACATGTCGAGTCAGGGCCTCTTGTTAGGTCTAGTTATCACGCCAAGGAGCAGGCCCGCGAAGTCGAAGCGGGCGGACCGGGAGCTATACAGAATGTTATGGAGGTCGATCTGCCTGCCCCCGCGGAAGTCATTTTGGATCTCGTTCAGCTCGAGCTCGGCAGACCGAGCCGAACGATGAGTGGAGGCTGAGATGGCTGAGAAGAAAAAGAAAAAGAACGCTCTCATCGAACATGACATCAGTGAAGAGCTCGCTCTGAATCTGATGCGCGAAATGCTGCTATATCGCCGGTTCGAAGAGAAGGCTGGAGAAGCCTACGCGATAGGTAAAATCGGGGGCTTCTGTCACCTTCACATTGGCCAAGAGGCGGCAGCAGCAGGCAGCATTAAACCTCTGGGAAGAGAGGACTATGTCACAAGTGCCTATCGCGAGCATACGCAGGCGATTGCCAAGGGAGTCGACCCGAATGCTGTCATGGCAGAACTCTACGGCCGCAGGGATGGTTCTTCCGGTGGAAAAGGTGGCTCGATGCACATCTTTGACGCCGAATGTCGTTTCATGGGAGGCCACGGTATTGTTGGCGGACAAGTCCCCTTGGCCACCGGCATCGCCTGGAAAATCAAGTACAGGGGTGAAGATGCGATCTCTCTGGTCTTCATGGGTGACGCAGCTGTTAACCAAGGCGGCTTCCACGAAGGTCTGAATATGGCGGCGGTCTGGCAGCTTCCTTGCATCTATGTAGTGGAGAACAACGAGTACGGCATGGGGACCGCCTTCGACCGAGTGTCCAAAACTGAAATGTCCACTAAGTCTTCTCCGCATGGCGTTCCGGCTCATGTGGTAGATGGCCAGGATGTACTCGCTACTTACGCTTTTTTCCGCGAGCTAACTGCTCAAGTTCGGGAAGGTGCCGGGCCGCAGTATGTGGACCTGCAGACGTATCGTTTCCACGGGCACTCGATGTCGGATCCGGTTTCCGGGACGTATCGCTCCGTGGAGGAGGTAGAGCAAGCCAAAGATGAGCGTGATCCGATCGCAATTCTGGGAGATACGCTTAAGGGGGCCGGCGTGCTGAGTCAGGAAGAATTTGAGCAGATGGATGCGGAGGCCCGACAGATTGCATCAGACGCTGCTGACTTTGCGGATGCCTCACCCCTTCCTGATGCGGACGCGCTCTACAAGAACGTCTGGGCCGAGATCAACCCGAATGGCAGGCTTTTCTTTGACGGACGTCAGGAGCAAGGGGGGGCTAGCTGATGGCTGTTATGACTTATCGGGAGGCGCTAAACGCTGCTCTTTCTGAAGAAATGGAGCGCGACCCTGATGTTTTTCTTATGGGTGAAGAGGTCGCGGAGTATGACGGTGCCTATAAAGTCTCCAAGGGCTTGCTCGATATATTCGGGAGTCAGCGCGTTGTGGACTCGCCGATTTCCGAGCTAGGGTTTACTGGGTTAGGCGTAGGAGCCGCCATGGCGGGCCTGCGCCCGGTTATCGAATTCATGACCTTCAACTTCGCGTTCCTAGCGATCGATCAGGTGATCAATTCGGCGGCTAAGATGCACTACATGTCTGAAGGGCAGTTCCCGATGCCGATTGTTTTCCGAGGCCCGACGGGAGCAGCGCTTCAGCTTTCCGCCCAGCATTCTCAGGCGTGCGAGACATATTACTCACACGCCCCTGGGTGTAAGGTGGTGACCCCGGGAACGCCCGCAGATGCCAAGGGCCTTCTGAAGGCGGCAATTAGGGACAACGATCCTGTAGCTTTTATGGAGGGTGAACTCCTATACAACTTTAAGGGGGAGGTCCCGGACGATGACGACTTCGTAATCCCCCTGGGGGTAGCTGATCTCAAGCATGAAGGGGAGGACGTCTCAATCATCACTCACGGAAAGATGATTCACGTAGCCCTTCAGGCTGCCCAGAAACTCGACAAGGATGGAATTCAGGCCGACGTGCTGGACCTCCGGACCATCCGCCCGCTTGACATGAGCGCGATCCTAGAGACGGTAAGAAAGACAAACCGTATAGTTTATCTTGAAGAGGGTTGGCCCTATGCCGGTACTGGTGCACAGATTGTTACGATGATCCAGGAAGAGGCATTCGACCATCTTGACGCACCGATTATCAGGGTCACCCAGGCGGATATCCCTATGCCTTATGCGAAGAACCTCGAGATCCTAGCTAAGCCTTCGGCCGATCACGTGGTCAAGGCTGTCAATAAAGTTCTGTACCGATAACCATGGCTACTAAAGTCCATATGGAAGCGCTCTCTCCTACAATGGAGGAGGGGCAGCTCGTTCAGTGGCTCAAGAACGAAGGAGACACGGTTGCCACCGGTGACGTATTGGCCGAAGTCGAGACAGACAAGGCGACAATGGAGTTGGTTGCGCGTGGAGAGGGAATTCTCCGAAAGATATTCCTCGGCGCCGGTGGAACCGCAGAGGTTGGTGCGGTGATCGGGGTGATTGCCGCAGAGGACGAGGACATATCGGAGATCTCCGGTGTTTCAGGTGGCGGAGCCCCTGCGGCTGCGATTGTCGAGGAGGAGGCTGTCTCGACCCCTGACCCCGACCCGGTCGTTGAGGAGCCGACTTCGGGCAATAACGAATTAGCTTCCCCGGTCTCAAAAGGAGGTCGAGTTAAGGCGTCCCCGCTAGCACGGCGCCTGGCAGAGCAGGCAGGAGTGGACATTTCTCAGGTCCCCGGGTCTGGACCGGGTGGCCGAGTGGTGAAAAGGGATATCGAGGCGGCAAAAGCTTCGGGAGACGCAAGTCCCGCTCCGCCTGTTGCTCCTTCGTGGACCCCGGATGAAGCCGAGTACGAGGACGTTCAGACGTCGCAGATGAGGAAGACCATCGCTAAGCGACTCATAACGTCAATTGGCCCAGTTCCTACCTTCTACCTTACGGTTGATGTCGACATGACGCGGGCCATGGAGGCGAGGAAGAGTATGAACTCGATGCTCAAAGCCGAAGGAGCCAAGGTATCCGTCAACGATATCGTTCTTAAGGCAGTTGCTGGCGCTCTTCGCCAGCACCCGAACTGCAACGCGCAGTGGCATGATGGCTTTATTCGGCGCTTTAAGGCGGTCCACATTGGTGTCGCTGTAGCGGTGGAGGATGGCCTAATTACCCCAGTTGTGAGGCATGCGCACCTCAAGGGGATAAGTCAGATAGGGGCTGAGGTGAAAGAGCTTGCCGGACGGGCCAGGGAAAAGAAGCTCAAGCCCGAAGAGTACACGGGTGCAACCTTTTCGGTGTCAAATCTTGGGATGTTCGGAATCCATGAGTTCACTGCAATCATCAACCCCCCCGAGGCCGGCATTCTCGCGGTCGGTGGTATTGAGGAGACCCCTGTAGCGGTCGATGGCGAGGTTCTAGTTCGACCACGCATGCGCATCACCATGAGCTGTGACCATCGGGTGATCGATGGGGCCCAGGGTTCGCGATTCCTTCAGACCCTCAAGGGCATGCTAGAGGAGCCGACGGCGATTCTCCTATAGGTCATCGTCGTGAGCGAGGATGTCTAGGCGGAGACTGAGCCAGAGGAGGCTGTGATGACGATTCTCACGCGTTGCACTTTTTGCGTTGCCATAGTTGCAACCCTTTCGTGTGTTGCTGCTGAGAATGACGTCCCCGACATGATCCTCGTAGGAGGACGAATCATTTCACCGGGTGCCGAATGGATGCCTGATCCATCAGGATCTGAGGAACTTCCCACGGGCATAGCTCTCTCCAATGGACGTGTCATGATGGTGGGACCGAGCGAAAAGGTCCGGGCACGTAGCGGTCCGGAGACACTGGTGATTGAGTTGGGTGGAAGGAGTGTGCTGCCAGGGCTAGCGGACAATCACCTCCATTCGATTGGTGGGGGCTCGGGTGTCGACCTGTCATCCGCCCGCTCACTCGAGGACATAAGTGGAGCTATAGCTGCAAGGGCTGGTGAGTTGCCCCCGGGGTCCATAATCGTGTCCAACAGTGACTGGCATGAAGGTCAGCTTCTTGAGCAACGCCTCCCATATCGAGACGACCTTGATCGTATGGCTCCGCTACACCCCGTGGTCGTGGTTCGGGGTGGTCATGAATACATACTGAACTCTCTGGCTTTGGAATACTGGGGAGTAGACGAGGCCGCGGAGGAAGTACCGGGCGGCCGTATTGGACGATATGCAGATGGTCGACTCAATGGGGAACTGGTTGATCGAGCGAAAGATCTGATATCGCTCCCTCCTCCCCGGACGCGGGCCGCGGAGGCCGAGGCGTTGGATGCGCTCCAGGCTCAGTACGGGCTGCTTAACCAGCGAGGTCTCACAAGTGTGAGACATCCTGGGGGTAGCCTCGAACAGCTAGCACAGATCCGTGAATTAGAGGAAGCGGGGCGTCTATCAATGCGAGTCGAGTTCCTCTTTAGAGCCCCTAGGTCAGCGAGCCCGGAGGCTGTTGAGGAGGCCATTGACTCGTGGGCTAAGGCCCAGCGCAAATCAAGATTGGTACAGATAGGCGGAGTGAAGCTCGGAGTAGATGGTGGGTTCGAGGGCGGCTTGATGCGAGATGCGTACGAGGGACTTTGGGGTGATGGTGGACGTTTCTATGGGCTGCAGACTGTTCCGACGGAGGAGTTTTATCAATCAGTGTCGATGCTTGCTGATGCAGGATGGCGCATAGCTACACATGCGGTGGGAGATGCTGCAATCGACCTAGTACTTGATGCCTATGCCGAGACAGATGCGAAGGAACCCATAGCGGCAAAACGTTGGGTAATCGAGCATGGTTTTATTCCTCGACCGGATCAGTTTGATCGCATGCTTGACATGGGCCTCGCCGTTTCCGCGCAGAATCATCTATACCTGGCTGCTCCTAGCCTCGCCAAGTATTGGGGTGCCGAACGCGCCGCGTGGACGACCCCGCTCCGCGAATACATTGATGCTGGTGTTCCTGTGTCCTTGGGCACGGATGCCCCGGTGGTCCCGTATGACCCATGGTGGGTGCTGCATCACTTCACGACCCGGAGCACGATCAGCGCAGGAGTGTTTGGTGAGGATCAGGTTGTTTCCCGTCTAGAGGCCCTAGAAGCTATGACGCTGGAATACGCTTGGCTCACCTTTAGTGAAGCCGACAGGGGAACCCTAGACGTTGGCAAATTCGCCGACCTGGTTGTAACGCAGGAGGATTATCTTCGGTGCGAGGACCCTTGTTTAGAGTCGATGGAAGTGGACCTGACTCTACTGGAAGGTCGCGTTGTATGGGAGCGATGAAGTGTGTTTCGGGGTTCACGACCGACCTGGCTGGCGCGTAAGGAGCGTCTTCGTACGTTTATCGCCCCGCGACCTTAAGCGTCATTCAACCGCAGCAAGAGGTGTCATCATGTCCGGAGCCAAGCTGTTCTCACGAACGTCATGGGCAACCGTCATCACAGTCTTTGCGCTTGTAGGATCCCCGTCTACTGGTATGGCTCAAGACGAGCCTGTGCGCACAGTCGACCTAGAGATGTATCTAGATCTAGAAAGTGTCTCAGGTCCGCAGATTGCTCCCGATGGATCAGAGATTGTGTATACCCGGGGTTGGGTCGATAAGATGAATGATCGGCGGGAATCGTCGATTTGGATCATGAATGCTGATGGATCCAAGAACCGATTCCTGGTGGATGGTTCAGGGCCAATCTGGTCTCCGGATGGCACGAGAATCGCATACACCGCGGCTGGCGATCCTGAGGGCACACAGATTTTTGTCAGATGGATGGATGACGAGGGTGCCACGAGTCAGGTCACACGGCTTGAGTCCAGCCCCGGGGGGATTCGCTGGTCGCCCAATGGGGAGCACCTATCGTTTTCAATGAACGTCGACGCAGAGCCAGCGTTTATGGTGACCCCTCCAGGGCGTCCCGATGGAGCCACGTGGGTAGAATCTCCTCGGGTGGTGACACGAGCTGACTATAGACAAGACCGGGTTGGGTTTGTGGACGGGGCCTGGAGGCACCTGTTCGTTGTGCCTGCCGAGGGAGGCACGGCACGACAGTTAACGGATGGGGACTGGAACCACTCTACGGGGGAGTGGACGCCAGATGGTGCGGAGCTAGTCTTCTCCTCGCTTCGAACTGAGGATTCGGAACTCGCTTGGCGCCAGTCCGAGGTCTACGCCGTAGACGTAGCATCGGGGGGGATCCGTCAACTGACTCGTCGCAACGGTCAAGATTTTTCCCCTCTGCCTTCGCCTCGTGGGGACTTGATAGCGTATAGAGGCAGCGACTGGCATGATGACACATACCGGAACGCGGGCATCTATGTGATGGAGCGTGATGGGGACAGCCCTCGCCTCATTTCAGGCGACTTTGATCGATCAATTAACGGAATGCAGTGGGCAGCAGACGGAAGCGGGCTGTACTTGACTGTAAGCTCGGAAGGAACCCGAAATCTGCATTTCGCCTCAGTGAGTGGCGGAGTGGAAGCAATTTCCGAAGGCGAGCACATGTTCGCTTTGAGTTCGTTTACTGCCGACGGCCAGGCGGTAGGGACGTTTACGAGCCCGTCTGTGCCCTCCGACATTGTAGGATTTGACCTAGATGATGCGAACCGTCGCGAACAGCTCACGCGTGTAAATGACGACGTGCTCGGTGGGGTAACGTTTGGCGAAGTTGAAGAGGTCTGGTACGAGTCTGTCGAAGACTTCGACATTCAGGGTTGGATTATCCACCCTCCGGACTTCGATCCGAATAAGAAATACCCGCTCATGCTGGCGATCCACGGCGGTCCGCACGGCATGTACAACGTGGGCTTCAACTTTGGATGGCAGGAACACGCGGCGAATGGTTACGTGGTATTGTACACGAACCCACGAGGGAGTTCTGGCTACGGGAGCGCTTTTGGTAATTCGATTAAGCGTGCATACCCTGGCAAGGATTTCGATGACCTGATGGCAGGTGTCGACTTAGTGGTGGATCGTGGATACATCGACGAAGAAAACATGTTTGTGTATGGATGCTCAGGGGGTGGGGTTCTCACCTCTTGGGTCGTGGGCCACACGGATCGTTTCGCGGCGGCTTCGGCGAACTGTCCCGTGACAAACTGGCTTTCGTTTGTCGGTACGACGGACGGGATCGGCTGGTACCGCAATTTCGATAATTTCCCGTGGGATGACCCGAGCGAACACCTGCGTCGATCTCCTTTGATGTATGTTGGAAACGTCACTACGCCAACCATGCTCATGACTGGTGTGAACGATCTGCGTACACCGATGCCGCAGACCGAAGAGTATTACGCGGCCCTGAAGGTTTTAGGGGTTGAAACCGCTATGATCCGGTTTAATAACGAGTGGCACGGGACATCGAGTACCCCGTCAAACTTCCTCAGAACCCAGCTTTTCTTAAGGGAATGGTTCCGGATGCACTCACGAGGTATGCCCGTAACGCAGGACTGATACTTTCAGGCGGGTGCGATAGCACATGCAGAAGAGAGGGGTCGGGCGACGTCATCACCCGGCCCCTCTCCCTGTCGAGCGGCTACTGAGGACTTTTGGGTCCTTGGCTCGTTCGAGCTAAATCAGATTGCCTTCTCGTAGAGTCGCCAACGCTTGTAAGGATTCATCCCCATCGCCGCCATTGGCTTGGTAAGAGCTATGTTGTCGTTGAGGACCCACGATGCCTCTGCCCCCTCGAAACCAATGTCTTTCGCCCTTCGAGCGGACTCGTATGCGAATAGGGGAAAAAGACCCTTGTGACGGTATTCCGAACTCAGCCCCATAAGGACTATTCTGCCTCGCTGCACCTTCGGGAGGTCACGGGTCAAACGGAATAATGTTGTAGGCCAGAGTCGGCCGGAAGGTACATGTGTGAGGATGCGGTTAATGTCTCTAACGACCATCATAAAACCGACAACCTCGTCACGTACTTCGGCAACGAACGAGAAGTCTCGAAGAAGGACCGATTTAAGGTCCTTAGCGATGTGCCAAAACTCATTCCAGCTAGGTGGAGTAAACCCCCAGTTTCCTGACCAGGCTTGGCAGTATAGGTCGAGGA
>DEAT01000022.1:26642-73431 GCA_002348265.1 Gemmatimonadales bacterium UBA2975
TGCGCGCGGTGCGTTCCGCGAGACGCTGAATCCGGTGAGGAACCGCGAGGTTGGCGCCTGATGTAATGTCGTAACCTAGCAGGTCTTGAATGCCCTTGTACCCGGACGACTCGACAAGTTTTTTATAGTAAATGGGATTCCAAGGTGTCATGATCGCCGGAGGTGTTTCAGATCCTTCTATGAGAAGTCCACACTCGTGGTTCATGGAGGGGCTGATAGGCCCTCGCGAGCGGTTGAGGGACCGGCTGCGCAGCCATCCTTCAGCTGTGTCCAGTAAAGAATGCGCAACCTCAGGGTCGTTCACTGTCTCAAGAAAACCAAAAAAACCGACACGATCCCGATGATAGCGGTTATGTGCTGCGTTTTCGATCGCAGCAATTCGACCTACGGTCAGGCCTCCGCGCTCTGCAACGAATAGCGCGCGGTTCGCATGTTGGTAAAACGGATTCTTCTGGCTCAAGATATCGGTAACAGTGACACGGAGTGGAGGCACCCACGATTTTTCTTCTATCGCACCAGCGTTCAACTCTCGCACCTGCCATAGCGCGTTTACGAACCGGGCGATGCCTCGCCTGCCCTCTACTTGGTTAACCCTCAACGGCACAGGCTGGATCCGTGTTTAGTTGCAGCGCGTTCGACTTCCTCCACTAGAATTTCTGGCGCTCGTGCCACCCACCTCTTAAAGGAAAGAACTTGTTCCGAGTTAGGGTGTGGCGGATCAGCCCAGAATTCATCTAGGTCTTCGTAAGACCCTGCCTTTGCAGTACCACATCGCTCCGCATCCCATGCGTTCAGGGTTTGTTCGAAATGACCTTTGGTCGGTACTGCGAGTGCTGCTTTTCCAAGGTAGTGAGCTTCACATAGACCCTCGAAGCCCGCAGAACCGACGTATGCCCTGCATCCAGCTAGGTGCTTGAGGAACGCTGCATCGTCGAGTTCGTGAGCGTAAAAGCCACGAGCAGCTCCCGGTAGCGCGGAGGAGCCACCCTCCAAAAAGCAGTGTACTTCGGCTCCAGACCGACGTTGCCAATCGAGTAAGGTCTTGCTGTTACCGGGGTTCAGAGTGTACGCGAGGAGGTATCCAGAATTGTGAGTTTCGAGGCGCTCGAGGCCCGGACGGAGAAGCGGCGGTGCCACCACCATCTCTCGTTCCGGTATCGATTCGAGTGGAGCAAACGATAAGGCGATTTTTTGGTCTACCCTTGTAGTTGTGGCCTTAGCATACGCTAGAACAAGTGATCGGCGTTGTCGGGGCCCGGGGGCGCCTCTCAAATTTGGATGCAGGAAGAGGTAGTTGTGCGCCACTGCGAGTGCCGGGGTCTTCGAGGGGAACAAGACTCGGGACAAACCAGCCATCAAGTCCAAAAAAGTTACGACTATATCGACGGATTCTGTCTGCTTCGAGATGGTAGCCATGGACTTTAAGAAGCGAGGACTTCTCCTAACTGCGTCAAGGAGAGTTCGAGTGTTCGAGATGCCTTGACGGTTTCTGTCGGGCACCTGAACGGGTGCCTCGAATTCGATCACAGGGGCGCCGATGCTCTCAGCGAAGTAAGCCGGGGTGTGCCGATGGACACTGTTACCGATCATAGCCTTTGTGACTATATGGCCGGCGTCCCTCAACATTGCCGCAAGGGCTATAGCCTGTGTCATGTGCCCTCGGCCCTCTCCTTGGACCACGAATGCTACGTTCAATGCACGCATATCACCAAAGTCTCACGAAGGTCGGCCAAGCGATACCCGACGCTTATATCTAACGTCTGCTGTCCCGCCTTTACCCCCTAGGAGAGCTCGTCTAACTTCGTGGACTAGAAAGTTTCTGGAACACCATGAATCCCAGAGGATTCTGACTGTAATGGAGAGCCTGCGTGGCGGACACCAACTCCTTTGATTTAATAGTCGTCGGAAGTGGCCCCGGTGGCTATGTCGCTGCGATCCGCGCATCGCAACTCGGCATGAATGTAGCTTGCATCGAAGATCAGGATCTCGGTGGAGTTTGCTTGAACATCGGATGTATACCGACGAAAGCGATGCTCACGAGTGCGTTACTCGCCAACGAGATGAAGAATGGCGAGCAGCATGGAATAGTTGCGAAGGACGTAACCTTTGACCTAGCGCCGGCCCAAGAGCGGAGTCGCCGTGTCGTGCAACAGATGACTAGCGGGATCGGACATCTGTTCAAGAAAAACAAGATTGCACACATCGATGGTTATGGCCGACTGGCTGGTGCCGGTAAAGTCGAAGTTGAGAAGAACGGAAACAAGGAGACGTATTCAGCAGCGCATGTGGTTCTCGCCACCGGCTCTCGTCCTCGCGATCTTCCGGTACTTAAGATCGATGAAGACCGCATATGGTCCTCCACCGGTGCGCTAATGCAGACCAAGGCGCCCGATTCCCTCTTTATAGTGGGCGCGGGGGCGATCGGGATGGAGTTTGCCGATGTTTACGAGTCATTCGGCACAAAGGTCACCATTGTTGAGGGCATGGATACGATTCTTCCGCTCGAGGACGCCGAGGTCTCGAAGTTTATGCAGCGGACCTACAAGAAGCGCGGCATGGATATCCACACCGGAGCCTTCTTTCAGAGCGCCGACGTCCAGAAAGATGGCGTTACTGTGACGTTCAAAGACAAGAAGGGAGAGCTTCAGACGGTGGACGTCTCTTACGTTCTTTCAGCAGTTGGTCGAGTGCCCAATTCGGAGGACCTCGGCCTCGAACATGTTGGTGTGAAGGTCGACGAGCGCGGATTTATTGTTGTCGACGATCAACTAAGGACCAATGTCCCTGGCGTATATGCGATCGGGGACGTAGCAGGCCATCAGCTCCTTGCGCACAAGGCTTCGCATGAGGGTATCGTGTGCGTGGAGTATATCGCGGGCCAGGGCCATGGCACGGTAGACTACGAGAATGTGCCGAACTGCACGTACTGCCACCCCGAGGTGGCGTCGGTGGGGTTGACGGAGGAGCAGGCCAAGGCGGCAGGTCACGACATAGAAGTCGGAAAGTTTCCTTGGGTTGGCATTGGTCGTGCGGTCGCTTCTGGGCATTCGGAAGGGTTTGTGAAAATCATCCGCGACAAGCAGTACTCGGAGATTCTCGGTGCGCACATAGTGGGCCCGCATGCGACCGAGCTAATAGCTGAATTTGTAGTCGGTCGCCACCTCGAGGCTACTGTAGAGGAGATGGAAAAGGCCATGCACCCTCATCCGACCCTCTCTGAGGGTGTATCAGAGGGTGCACTAGCGGCCCTAGGTCGAGCTATCCACATCTGATATTCACGGAGAACAAGTTCGGGATGGGTAAAGCCGAATTGATAGAGGCTGGCTCAGGCGGACCAGCGGCTCGCCCGTGGTCTGAGAAGCAGGACATAGCTCTGCGGCTCTGGGCCACGTTGTCACGTTGTTATGCCACTTGTTCCAGAGCTATGGCAGCTCAGGTTCAGGAGTACGATCTGACGACTCCGCAGTTTGTCGTGCTTGAAGCACTGCATCATCTCGGGCCACTGCCCTTAGGTGAGTTGGCTGAGAAGCTGCTCGTGACAGGGGGAAATGTGACGTACGTTATGGACAGGCTTGAGAGTAGGGGTCTAGTCACTCGAGATCGGAGCACTGCCGACCGAAGAGTAGTGGTCGCGCGGATGACGGCCGAAGGTAGAGATCTGGTTAGCAAGGTGTTTCCAGACCATGTGGGAGAAATGGAGCATCTGTCACGTCATTTGACAGATCAAGAGCAGATACAGCTATCGGCTCTGCTAAAGAAGTTGGGCACAGGGATCTCAGAGCACGATTTGTAGCTCTAGGAAGGCACTGGTTACCGGAAACTAAAGAGCCGACCCTCAGAGTCAGTCTTGGTCTATTGGTCCTGCTACCGGTGAGAAACTGTTAGGGTCGCCGGTCTATCATCGACGTTGATCAGAGCTCCAGGGTCATTCCGCCGTCTCAGGCATTTTCAAATCAATGTCGATATCGCGGACCTGTAGGATTCTGATCAGGGCCTCGCCGATCTTGTTGTTCGGTGTCGACGCTCCTGCCGTGATCCCAAGCGAGAAGGGCCCCCTGGGAAGCCAGTCGTAATCTTCGACCTCGGGAGTGGCAGGGTCCAGTTCAGGTTTGTGCAAGACTGAGCCCGTGTCGATGTTGATGCAGGTTGCATCCTCTACGTGGAAGGTCGCCGTGTGTTGCCGGCAGAGGTGAGCGAGGTGGTTGGTGTTGGAGGAGTTATAGCCGCCGATGACGAGCATGACGTCAGGGGAATCCTCCATCATATCGGCCACTGCGTCTTGGCGTTCCTGTGTCGCCGAACAAATAGTACCGAAAGAGCGGAAGTGTGTGGATGCGTATTCTTCCCCGAAGCGCTCTACGAACGCTTCGTGCACTTTCCACCCGATTGCTAGGGACTCTTTAGCAAGCATGGTTGTTTGGTTAGCGACGCCGATGTACTCAAGATCGGTGTCTGGATCGAAGCCTTCAGATGCCTTGCTCGCAAAGTGCTCCATGAAAGCTTCTCGACTGAGGTGTCCTGGCCGTTTTGCGATATAGTCGAAAAGAAGCCCTCCCTCCTCCATATCTCGAACAATGATGTATTTCCCGCCTTCATGTTTTTCTACTTGTGATGCGGTCGCTCTGGATTCTTCGTGAGTGTACTTGCCATGGATTACGGCGGTGAAGCCGTCCTTGGCGTATTTCTCTACGCGTTTCCATACCACCAAGACAGATCCACACGTTGTATCGACGAGAATGCATCCAATCTTCTTGAGATTTTCGAAGTCTTGGAGCGTTAGGCCAAAAGCTGGCAGGATAACGACATCTTCAGGGGTAAGATGCGAGAAGTCGAAGTTTCCATCCGGGTCTGGGTAGAGGAAAGCGATGCCCATGTCTGTCATCCGCTTGTTCACGTGCGGATTGTGAATGAGTTCCCCTAAGAGGTGAATCCGTCGTTCAGGGAAGTGATGGACCGTCTCGTATGCGTAGTCAATGGCACGGTCTACGCCGTAACAGAACCCGAACTCTTTTGCTAAGTGCACAGTGATATCACCGAATTGATCGGTATACCCGCGTGAGCGAATCCGCTCTACCAAGGCCGATTGGTAATCGGAGTCGATCAGAGGCCTGAGCTCTTTCTTGAGTCCGAAGCCTTTGCGGAAGTAGGTCTGCTCCATTGGGGGGTAGAGAGGCGTTGGGGTTTTAGACGGTGAAATTAGAACTGTTTGCGACGGGGGAGTTACACAAACCGGCGCAAGGATACCCTGGAATCTATAAAGGCCCATCTGGGGTAGGTAGAATCATGAAGATCTTAGGTCGCCTCGCACTTTTGTTTGTTGTTCTTCCAATCTTGGAGCTAATTCTCCTAATTGAGATAGGACGTTACATAGGCTCTCTGCGCACTCTTGGCATTGTGGTTCTCACGGGCGTTACTGGTGCCTGGCTCGCTAGGACGGAGGGATTGCGAGTCATCTTCAGTTTCCAAGAGGAGCTGGTTTCAGGTCGTTTGCCTGGTCAAGCGATGCTTGATGGTATTTGTGTTCTGGTAGGTGGTGCTTTTTTGCTTACCCCAGGTGTAATTACCGACCTGCTCGGCTTCTCACTCATGTTGCCTTTCACACGGCGCTGGATCCAGTCATGGATGCGAGGCAGCCTAGAGCGACAGGTCGCAGAGGGCCGGGTCCATGTGGTCTCAAGCTATGGCGTGGGTTTCGGGACAAGAGGGACGGACGGGGGAAGTGGGCTGGAGCAAGATATCCAGACACGAGAAGCGAAGATGGATGCTTCGAAAGGGATTGTTATAGAGCCTGAAGGATAGAACTGTTTTCGAAGGGGGAAGTTGTCTCCGCTGGATTGTGTTCATTCGCTAGGTTACTTACATGAACCGAGACATCTCTTTTCTAGAACGCCTTCTCGATGCCCCTGGGCCGTCCGGATTCGAAGTCCGGGCTGCCCGGGTGTGGCGTGAGGAGGCCGAAACGTTCGCATCTGAAGTGCGAGTCGATGTTAGTGGCAACTCTTTCGCGACTGTGAACCCAGGAGGCCACCCTCGAGTCATGTTGGCAGGTCACATCGACGAGATCGGACTTCAGGTGACACATGTCGATGAAGACGGGTTTCTCTATGTGGATCAGATCGGTGGCTGGGACCCTCAGGTGCTGGTCGGCCAGCGGGTTTTGGTTCTGGGCCGTGATGGGGACGTTCCCGGAGTGATAGGAAAGAAAGCCATTCATTTGATGCAGGCCGAGGAGCGGAGGAAATCCTCTAGGGTTAACCAACTCTGGGTCGACGTTGGCGCGGAGGACAGAGATGCTGTCGTGGCTCTTGGTGTCCGGGTAGGAGACCCGATGGTGATTTCTCAGGGGATGGTGCGCCTGGCGGGTGAGCTGATAGCAAGTCGGGCGATAGACGACCGGATCGGGGCGTTCGTTGTACTGGAAGCTATCCGAATCTTAGAACGAGAATCTAGCGAGCTACTAGCAAGTGCTACAGCGGTAGCCACAGTCCAGGAAGAGATCGGGTACCAAGGTGGAGGCGCCCGCCCGAGCGCCTATGCGCTTAAGCCCGACATAGCTCTTGTGGTTGACGTGACCTTCAGTACAGATGTGCCCGACATAGACAAGAAAGAGGTGGGTGAACACTCCCTTGGGGGCGGCCCGGTTTTGAGTCGAGGATCGGCGGCACACAACAATGTTTTTGAAATGCTAGCAGAAGTGGCCGACCTCGAGGGGATTCCGCATACGATTCAGGCGTCACCAAGGGCGACTAGAACCGATGCAGACGGGATCCACCTCACTCGCTCCGGAGTCCCAACTGGGCTGATTTCAGTTCCGAACCGATATATGCACTCGCCCAACGAGGTTGTGAACTTGGATGACCTCTTTCACACGGCGCAACTGATTGCTGCCTTCATTCGCAGGCTCAATCCTGAGGTCGACTTTACTCCGCGGTAGATGACTGCGCAGGATAGCCTTCTATTTCTGTCAGGCCCGAAACGTTGACGCTCCCCAGTAGTACTTCTACCCTTTGTGCCCGCGCCGGTCGAGACCGCGGGTATCCCTCGCACGGAGGGCCGTCGACCGGCGGGAGGTGCACCACTAGACTGTGGGCGCCGAAGGGCTCGTTCGGGACCGCGCTGAAGCGAGTCGGACACTTCGATTGGACATCACTTGATGCTTGATGCTGCTGAGACCGTTAATGACCTGCAGACTATGCGTGACGAGGGCCATCTCTCGGATGCGCTTCTTCGCGCCGCCGTCCGTTCTATTGAGAAGGGAGACGACCGCTTCGACTGGGTCGGTGTCTACCTGCTGAATGAGGAGGGACTCTGGTTACACAACTACATGGGTGAGCCGACGGAGCATGCCAGGATCCCAGTTGGTACTGGGATCTGTGGCCGTGCCGTGCAGGAGCGGACGAACCTGAACATTCCAGACGTCGCTGCCGAGGAGGATTATCTTGCGTGTTCTCCAGATGTTCAGTCTGAGTTGGTCATTCTGATCCGAGCTGGTGACGAGATATACGGTCAGATTGACATCGATTCGGAGGAAAAGGCTGCGTTTACAGAGGAAGACGAGATCACACTGATTGCGATCGCCGATAAGCTGGCTGAGCAGTTGGCCGCTGAGCGTCGGGAGGACGCCTGACGCCTCGGTTTCTGAACGCTGGCAACGCGGGGCCATTCACGCTTGACGGAACCCGGACTTTCTTGGTTGGGCGTAGCGAGATTGCTGTAATCGACCCCGGCCCGGCCTTGGAGGCTCACGTCGGAGCCGTCGAGTGCGCTGTGCAGGATGCCGATTCTGTCGTGATACTGCTAACCCATGGACATGAAGATCACACAGGTGCTGCATTTGACTTGGCGGAAAGGACTGGTGCACAAATTGTTGGTCCGAACGGCGTACAGAGTGTCGATACGACCATAGAGACAGGCGACTCAGTGACTACGGATCAGGGCGAGTTGGTGGCTCTTCATACACCCGGCCACACTCCAGAGCACCTATCGTATGTATGGCCCGACAGAAAAGCGGTTTTTGTAGGTGACCTACTCCTAGGTGCTGGTGATACCACCTGGGTAGGAGAGTATCCCGGGTGTGTAGCAGACTACCTGCTGAGCCTCGATCTGGTTCGGGCTCTTCGTCCAGAGGTGCTTTATCCGGCCCACGGCGCAGCTCTTGAAAACCCTACAGAGGCGATAGACAGGTTTGCCGAGCACCGCAGAGGGCGAATTGAGCAGGTCCGTCGTGCGATGTCTGACCATCCAGAATCCGACATAGAAGGTTGGGTAGATCTAGTATATGGTGCTCAATTGCCAGACACGCTTCGGGGTGCGGCATACCGATCGTTGAGCGCTCTCGCAGATTATGTGCGTGATAGCCACAACCCATAATTAGGTTGTATCCTGCATTATGACTCAGACACTGACCTCAAGGGTTGCGGACCGGCTTCGCGCCATCGTAGGAGATGATCAGGTAATCACCCATCCAGACCGGCTGGTGGCTTACGAGTCGGATGGGCTCACGGCGTACCGGGTAGTCCCTCGCGCAGTCGTGCTTCCTGAAACGACGGATCAAGTTTCAGAAGTCCTAAGGGTCATGCATGACGAGGGCATAGACGTAGTTCCACGTGGTGCTGGTACGGGTCTTTCAGGGGGCGCCCTGCCCACTCCGGATGGCGTGATTGTCGGCACCGCCCGGATGAATCGGATACTGTCGATCAACGAGCAGAACAGGCTAGCGAGAGTACAGACGGGTGTGGTTAATGCTCGGTTGACAGAAGCGACGGCACCCTATGGGCTATACTATGCTCCTGATCCAGCATCGCAATCCACATGCACACTGGGCGGCAACGTAGCGGAAAATTCAGGAGGACCTCACTGCCTTAAGTACGGAGTGACGTCGAGGTACGTTACGGGGCTAACTGTAGTTATGGCAGACGGGGAGGTGGTGCGGCTTGGGGGTGCAGGCCTGGAAGCAGTCCATGGCCTTGATCTGGTTGGTCTGTTTGTTGGGTCCGAGGGGTGCTTTGGCATAGCGACTGAAATCGAGGTGCGCTTGCTCCCTAAGGTGGAGAGCATTCGAACGCTGCTTGGCATTTTTGATACGATGGAAGCCGCCGGACACGCTGTCACGGACATTATTGGGTCGGGATTAATGCCTGCCGCGGTAGAGATTGTTGATAACGCGACGATTGTGGCAGTTGAGGCCAGCGTGTTTTCTGCGGGCTACCCGGTGGATGCGGGTGCAGCTTTGGTGGTCGAGTTCGACGGCACGGAGGCTGGTCTTGATGATGATGCGGATCGGGCCGAGCAGTGTTGCTTATCAGCGGGTGCGACGAAAGTGATCAGGGCGACATCGGACGAAGAGCGCATCGCTCTGTGGAAGGGTCGGAAGAAAGCGTTCGGAGCCATGGGGCGCATCGCCCCGGACCTCTTAGTTCAAGATGCGACGGTGCCGCGGACCCGGCTCCCAGAGGTACTGGCCCGCATCACCGAAATTGGTCGCGAATATGATCTTAAGATCGCCAATGTATTCCATGCTGGGGATGGGAATCTGCACCCTAATATCCTGTTCGACAGGCAGAACCAAGAGGAGTTAGAGAGAGTCGAAAAGGCATCCCGTGAGATAATGACGCTTTGCGTATCGGTTGGTGGAACAATCACTGGCGAGCATGGGGTTGGCGTAGATAAGAGGGCTTATATGCCCTTGGTATACAATGACGTTGAAATGGATATGCTCAGAAGCGTGAGGAGGGTTTTCGACCCCGATGGGCGCCTCAATCCGGGCAAGGTTGTTCAATGACTCTCGCTAGGAGTTTGCGGTCGGCTCTGCCTGATGTTTCGGCTCGTGAGTGGGACCAATCAAATAATGACGTGCTCTGGCCAGGAGGCACTCCAGAAGTTCTGATTCGTCCGGTCTCAACTGAGGAGGTCTCACAAATCCTCACTTGGGCAGGGAAGGAAGGGGTGGGTGTCTTACCTCTAGGGAGTGGGCGCCACTTGGGTCCGATAGGTGGAGGTAGGTTCGTAGCGCTGGAAACGTCATTGCTTGCTGGTGTTGATGAATATGAACCCGCCGATCTCACGATCACTTCGGGGACAGGTACGACCTTTAGTACTGTAGACAGTACGTTGCGAGAAAATGGTCAGTGGGCCCCCTTTGACTCTCCGGGTGTGAATGAGCGTTCGATAGGAGGCTTGGTCTCTGAGGCTTCCCACGGTCCTTTGTGGGCGGGATACGGATCCCTAAGAAACCATGTCCTTGGGGCCACCCTAGTCACTGGTGATGGGAGAGTTCTTCGGCTTGGTGGTAAAGTGGTCAAAAATGTTGCAGGCTATGACCTTCTCCGTCCGGTCGTCGGCGGTCGAGGCCGTCTCGGTATCCTTACCTCCGTGTGCTTGCGCGCCTTTCCCTTGCCGGCGCACGAGCGGGTTCTGGTTCTCAAGGGAGCGAAGCTGAAGAGCTTGATTGAACCCGCACTCCTAGCAGGAACGGCGCCAGTACTCCCAGTCTCTATAGTGGTGGTTGGACAGTTGTCTGCTCTTGGTGGGAATTCAGCGCTTATCTTGCGTTTACATGGGGCTGAGTCCACGGTGAATGCGGACCAGTCAGCGATTGAAAAACATCTTGGGATATCTCTCGATCGTTTAGCCGGGGAGGAGGCTGACGGGTGCCTAACTGAGGTTCGAGACAGGGGTGGGCTGGAGCCGCGTTGTGTAGAGGTTTCTGTCTTACCGTCACGCCTCTCGGAAGTAGTGGCTGCTGCGGATGAGGTTGGTGTGGCTAAGGCAGTAATTGATTCATATGCCGGGAGGCTTCGCATGGGATCGGCTGATATGTCTGCCGATGCGGTTTCTGCCCTCAGGGGAGTAGTAGAGAGTTTGGGTGGAGCACTGCGAGTCGCACGCTGGGATTGCGTAACTAGGCCTCAAGACACTTCGTGCCGAGATGCCGAGCTCCAGCTTTCCCGGCGTCTTGAATCGATCTTTGACCCGTCTGGAGTATTGTGGCCCGCCCGCTAATGACTACCGTGAAGCTGGCTGGGGCGATGGAAGCCCAAAGAGAAAGGTTGCTTCCATGCGTGCATTGCGGTTTTTGTCTCCCAGCCTGCCCAACGTATAACCGCCTAGGAGACGAGAACGATTCCCCGAGAGGACGGCTGCATCTAATGCAGGCGGTAGTTGAAGGGCGTCTTGATCCGGAATCGGACGCTTTCCAAGTCCATATTGATCGATGCCTCGGTTGTCGAGCTTGTGAGCCAGTGTGTCCGTCCGGTGTTGAATACGGAACCCTGCTGGAGCTGGCTCGGGAAACTTCGTCTAATGCACGGCCTCCAGACCCACTAACCCGAGGGTTGTTGAGGGTTATGGCCTCTCGCATGCTTCGTGAAATTCTATTTCTGGGAGGCCGGGCACTTCGGGTTATGGGACTTGCTTCTGCGATGGTGAGTGTGCTCGGGAGAATCAGATTTGCGGGGAAGCTCCGCTTTGCTTTAGCCATGCTCTCCGCAACACGGCGCTCGGTCCGGCTCGGGCAGGGGATCATGGCTGCTGGGATGGAACCCCAAGATACAGAGACAAAGATTACCCATGCGCCTCGAGTAGGAGTTGGAAGCGTGGGCATCCTTCGCGGTTGCGTTCAAGACGGCCTTTATAGGCGGGTTAACGACGCCACTGCCAGAACGCTTGATGTCAACGGCTACGACGTTCGTGCGGTTACTCGACAGGACTGTTGTGGTGCGCTGCACGCTCATGGTGGTGCGCTGACGGCAGCGCGGAATTTAGCGACAAGGAACATCAAAGCTTTCGAACGCGCGGGAGTCGACTGGGTGGTGGTAAGTGCGGCAGGCTGTGGTGCGACAATGAAAGAATACGGCGTGTTGTTTGAAGGTGATCCGATGGAAGAGAGGGCTAGGGCTTTCTCGGCAAAGGTGCGCGATGTATCAGAGCTGCTGGCCGAGACTGGCCCGCGCTCAGGCGCTTCTGTCGACTGCGCCCTAGCTTACGATCACCCGTGCCACCTGATGCATGCTCAGGGTATCACCTCTGAGCCGCTGAAGGTCCTCGAGGCAGTGCCGGGGGTGGAGGTGCGTGTTATCGCGAAGGCGGATGAGTGCTGTGGTGGCGCTGGTATATATGGAATGACCCATCCTGACCTAGGGTCACGTATTGGGGGGGACAAGATAGCGGCTGTGCGGGATGTAGGAGCTGACCTCGTTTGCACACCGAATCCCGGATGTATGATGCAGATTGGTGCCGGTTTCTGTCTGGAGGGTGACGTTCAGGAGGTTGTTCATCCGGTCGAGGTCCTAGACGAGAGCTATCAGCGGGCAGGGTATTACAGGTGAACCAAAGGGGTTACAGAGAGGCTGTTCGGCTGGGCTGGGGTCTTCGTGAGCAACCAAAGGGCGCGTTGGCCCGCGCCTTCTCCGGCGCAAGAGGTGGGTGCTGATGCCCCACCAGGCGACAGGAGCGACGAAGGTTGGTGAACGGACACTTGACTGCGTTCATGGCATGCAGGCTGCGTTCGTTGATTTTGTTTCCAGGCTCTGTCGGGCGGAATCGCCCACCGACCATCCGGTTACTCAGTCACATGTACACGCTATTCTTGAGCCTGCTTTCAGGGATCTGAATTACGATGTGCGTATCGTCAGAGGGAAGAAGAGCGGGAACCACCTTCTCGCCGTTCCGCGGGCCCGCTCTAGGAGAAGGCCCTTTCAGTTGTTGATGGGACACAGTGACACGGTCTGGCCGATAGGTACGTTGGATCGTATGCCAGTGCTCATAGAAGAGGGCCGACTTTGCGGGCCAGGAACGCTAGATATGAAAGGCGGACTCGCGATGATCATTTTTGCGCTTCGAGCTCTGCGAGACATGGATATGGTGCCGACCGTGGACCCAGTTGTCTTTGTGAATGCCGATGAGGAGATGGGGAGTCTGGATTCGAAGAGGCATGTGGTTCGGCTCGCGAAGGCGGCGAGTCGCGCCCTAGTTCTCGAGCCTGCTCTGGGACCTTCAGGGCTCATCAAGACAGCGCGGAAAGGAATCGGGAACTTCGAGGTCTACTTGCGCGGAAAGGCATCGCACGCAGGGCTAGACCCCGAGGCTGGTGCCAGCGCAATACTCGAACTTTCTCACGTCATTCAGCAGGTTGACTTGCTCAACGAACCGAACAAGGGAACGACTCTCAATGTCGGGATTGTGAAGGGTGGCACGCGACCCAACGTGGTCGCGGCAGAGGCGACCGCGTCGGTTGATGTTCGCGTTACATCCAGAGACCATGGCCGGCGGATCGAGGAACGGATGAGTGCGATTGAGACAGTGAATCAGGATGTTGCGATTGAGGTGAGCGGTGCAATACGAGTGCCGCCACTTGAGCGCACTCCGAGAAACGTGACCTTGTGGGAAGAAGCACGGCAGAGAGGGGGTGAGTTGGGTCTCGCCTTGGATCAAGGGTTAGCCGGGGGTGGGTCCGATGGAAACACGACTAGCCTCTACACGGCTACTCTTGACGGTCTTGGGTGTGTTGGGGATGGAGCTCATGCTGATCATGAGCATATTGAGTTGGCGCCCACACTGGATCGATGTGCGCTACTCGCTCGGCTCCTGATGGCCCCTGCTCTGTCCACTACCTAGTGCGAGAGAGATGGCGGGAATGAGTAATTACGTTATTCGCCCCTTCGAAACTGTGGATCATTACCAAGAGTGTGTGGCGCTCCAAGAAGAGACGTGGGGCAGTGGTTTCTCGGAGCGCGTAGCGCCGGCGATCCTTAAGGTTGGAAGCATTCTCGGGGGTGTTTCTGCGGGTGCGTATGATGCCAGTGACAGGCTTGTCGGCTTCGTCTTTGGTCTGACTGGAGTTCGCGATGGTGAGGTTGTGCACTGGTCGGACATGCTTGCAGTCCGGCCGGAGGTTCGTGATTCAGGTCTAGGTCGACGGCTAAAGTCCTATCAGCGCGATGAGGTGATGGCACTAGGAATCGAAAAGATGTACTGGACCTTTGACCCACTTCAGAGCCGTAACGCGCACCTTAATATCACTCGCCTTGGTGCGGTGATTCGAGAGTACAGAGTCGACATGTACGGTCAGACGGATTCTCCGCTCCACAGGGGCATTGGAACGGATAGATTCGTTCCTGTGTGGGAATTATCTACCGAGCGGGTTTCGGGCCGCCTGAAAGATGACCCTTCGTTCGCGTTTGACCCCGCAACTGTCCAAGGTGAGGCGACAAAGATTGCGCTCGAGGCCATCTTTGCGCCTGGTAAACCCTACCCTCGACCGGGCCAAGTGGACGCGACACTCGAGAGCGACTGGATCCGAATCGAAATCCCGTCTGACGTTGATGCTCTCATGGAGGGCGACCTGCAACTGGCTCAGGCTTGGCGAGCTGCGACGAGAGAGGCTCTGACCCATTACATGGGTTTAGGTTACGAGGTCCATGAATTCATTCGAGGATTGCATTCGTCAGGCTATCTTCTGGCCCGCAGTTCTGGGGCTCGTTTCTGATGAAGAGAACGATTGCCCTGCTATACAAGAGACAGTTCTGAAATTCTTGAAACTCACAAAATTGATCAGCCACCCATGAAAATCGAACGCGCTACACTCCGCGAGATTCCTCTGCGCCTGAAGGAGTTTTTCCAGATCTCCAGCGGTGGCTCTCAGGACCGTCGGATTTTGCTGTTGACCTTGGAGGGTGACGGGCTTCAGGGCTGGGGTGAGTGTGTCGCGTCAGCCGATCCTTCCTACGCATATGAGACCACTGATACGTCGTGGCACATTCTGACGGACTTTATTCTCCCCAGCGTGGTTGGGACAGAACTGCATTCCCCCGAGGCTGTGCTAGATCCAGTGTGGTGGATTCGCGGCCATGGGATGGCAAAAGCTGCCGTTGAAATGGCCAGCTGGGATATGGCAGCTCGGGCGGATGGTGTTTCTTTGTCCCAGAAGATAGGCGGGGTTCGTGACCGTGTGCCGGTAGGGGTCAGCGTTGGAATTAAGGATACGGACGAAGAGCTTCATGATCAGGTGCAAGGTTTTATCGAAGACGGATATGCCCGTGTAAAGATCAAGGTCAAACCCGGTCGTGACATAGACATGCTTTCGGGGCTTTGCGAGCGCTTCCCCGACACGGTCTTTATGGCGGACGCCAACTCGGCTTACACTCTGGAGGACGTCGATATACTTAAGGCACTAGACCCGCTTGACCTTCTGATGATCGAGCAGCCGCTCCGATATGATGACTTTCTTCACCATGCCCGTCTGCAAGAACAGATCGAAACTCCAGTATGCTTAGATGAATCGATTAAGACGGAGTGGGACACGGAACTGGCTCTTAAGCTCAAGAGTTGCCAGGTCATCAATATTAAGCCAGGTCGGGTGGGTGGCCTGAGTACTAGCTGCCGCATTCATGATATGATGGCGGACGCGGGGCTAGCCGTATGGTGCGGAGGGATGCTTGAGTCGGGAGTGGGAAGGGCCCATAACGTAGCGCTTGCATCGCTGCCTAACTTTACGCTCCCCGGTGACATATCGGCGAGTCGCCGCTACTGGGACAGAGACATTGTTTCTCCGGAGTTTACCGTCGCGGACGGGCACATGGCTGTTCCAACCGGTCCCGGGATTGGTGTAGAGATCGACACTGATTTTATAGAGTCGATTTCTACACGTGTTGCGACATTCGGCGTCTGACTCTTTACTCTGCGGGACGAAGGTCGACAGTGACCTGAACTTGCACGTGGCCCATATCCGCTCGGTCCCGAAGGGCGTCTTTGACCCTCGGTTCGAGCTTCTGGTAGGTCGCGCGGATTCCGCTGCGTAGTTCATCCCGAAGGATTTTGAGTGCGTTGACGTCAGCTCGGCTAGTTTTGGTCTCCCTTTTGGCGTCAGCTACCTGGTGCGATCGGATCTCGAATGGCGAGACACCGACATCATCGTACCGTTCGTGGTCCATGTACTGGATAGAGATACTAACGTCCCCACGCGCATGATGATGATGGATGTCGCCCACTGCTTGGAAACGGGATGCGAGACGGCCGAGTTCAGCGCGTTGAGCACATTTCATATAAGCGCGCTCGAGGATTCCGAAGATCCTCTTCATCCTTTCCGTGGTGGTAGCGTCGAGGTCGGGCATTTCGGTGTTTAGTTCTCGCCCTACTGCCTGTCGCTCCACATACAGCCCTGCGGCCTCCGCAGCCCGGTTTCGGGCACGGTCGATGTTGTCTAGAATCCTGTCGGGATTGGTGCGATAACTCATGAAGACCTTCGAGGCAGTACTTGTGCTCATTCCGCACCTAGGCACAGGCGCAGAATTAGGAAGAAACAGAATACAAGTCGGCGGTGAACCCGCCAAGGGCGTTGTGTTGCCTGTGGGGACAAAAAAGCTTGACGCAACTTGTCTGTCGTGGGGCCTCTTACGCTGCGGCCTATCACATCGGACACAAACACTGCAGGGCAAGTAGGCCACTATGGACAAATGGACACCCTTTGGAAATGAGGATGGGCAGATAGGTTCGGGCGCTTCCAAAGACAGCGATGAGCGCTGGATCGAGCCCAAGATGGACAGTCTGCCGAGGCGCCTCTTCAATGCTTTCGTCAGCCCTGAACGACTGATGAATCAAGTAGCCAAAGAGCCTAAGTGGGTGGGGGCCCTTCTGCTAACTACACTGATTTCGGGTGTTACTGCAGCGATGGTTCCTCCGGAACTCATCTTCGAGACTATTAGGCAGCAGATGATCGCTCAGGGCACGTCCTTTGAGAGCTTAAGCGAAAGCCAAGAGATGATGACCGCCCTGAGATATGGTCGGATTCCTGGGGCAGTGATCTTCTCACTTGTGCTGCAATTCGGAATCGCGGCAATCTACTCAGTCTTGTTCATATTCATCTTAGGGGATGACGGCAGTTTTTCGCAGTATCTTGCGGCTGTTTCACACGGGTGGTTCATTCCCGTCTTTGTCGGCGTTCTTCTGTTTCCGTTGATGATTCAGACGCAAAACCTTGAACTGCGACTGTCGGTAGATGTCTTCATCGCGGGGTTCATCGAGGGTGGATTCGTGCGGAACGTGGCCAAGCTCCTAGATCTAACAGTGATATGGTCGATTCTCGTTATTGCTCAGGGTGTTCATGCGATCGACAGGCGACGCTCCTTCGGGAGTGCGGCCACGATGATGCTAGCTCTCTTTTTTGTGTATGCAGTTACTATCGGGTTCCTTCAGACTCGCGCGGTTGCCTGAGTGCTGCTTTCTGTTCTTGTCCGCGGAGTAGAGATGGAGGCGATAGTTGAGTTCCTCTAGAGGTCGGCTTGTGGCTGTCTTGATTGCCGTAGTGTCTTCTGCTGCGGCCGCCTTTCACATGTACGCGGCGGGTATCTCTCCGTTCACAGCGTTAGAGCAGCGTCCGGTCCACTTGGCGCTGATGTCGGTTCTAGGCTTCCTGGGTGTCGGCGTGCAACGGCGCATTCGAATGGGAGAAGAGGACGAAGGCCCCACTCTTGGTGAGCGGATTAGCGAGGGAACTGGGTGGCTCTTCGCGGTCATGTCGGTGATCGCCTGTGCGTACATTTTTCTCGAGAACCAAGAGCTTGTAGCGCGTTCGGGCAGTCCCACACAGATGGACTTGATCATGGGAGCGATCACAGTTCTCCTCGTGATGGAGCTTGCACGTCGAGCTACGGGGTGGGGCCTAGTCACCGTATGTATGCTTGCGCTCCTTTATGCCTTTGCCGGTCCGTATCTGCCTGGCTTCTTGGCACATCGCGGATATGGTGTCACTAGGCTTATAGAACACTTGTACCTGTCGACCGAGGGCGTGTGGGGTATTCCGCTCGGGGTGTCGGCCGATTTCGTGTATCTGTTTGTACTATTCGGAGCCGTTCTAGACACAGCGGGCGGCGGTGCGTTATTGATCGCTATGGCGAACCGAATAGCTGGTCGGACACGTGGAGGTCCAGCTAAGACGGCGGCGGTGGCCAGTGCCTTCATGGGCTCACTTTCCGGTAGCGCGGTCGCTAACGTCGTTACAACGGGAACGTTCACTATTCCGTTGATGAAACGTGCGGGCTTTCGCCCGTTTTTCGCTGGTGCGATTGAGGCCGCGGCTAGCACGGGCGGGCAGCTTATGCCACCCGTCATGGGAGCTGGTGCATTCATTCTGGCCACGTGGACAAACATTCCGTATTTGGAGGTAGCTGTAGCGGCTATTATCCCCTCGATCCTCTACTACAGCGCACTGCTTGCCGCTATTCACTTCAGGGCGGCTCGTATGGGGATCGAACCGTCGGGAGAACAGGACAAGGAGCCTATTGTCGATCGTCTCCATCTCCTGCTTCCACTTGCCATCATTGTCGTTCTTTTAGGGATGGGGCGGTCTCCCATGCGAGCCGCGTTCTGGGGGGTTTCGGCGGCCCTAGTGATGGCGTTCGTAAGACCCGCAACGCGACCGTCGCCCCAGCAACTCCGTGACATCATGGAGAGGGCGGGTCGCGGAGCTGTTCAAGTGGCGGCAGCTTGCGCTGCAGCCGGAATCGTCGTGGGTGTAGCGTCGCTTACCGGAATCGGCCTTAGGATGTCGGAGCTGATTATTACCCTTTCGGGCGGCAACCTTTTTGGAGCCCTGATCCTCACCGGTCTTGGCTCGATCGTTCTCGGTATGGGCCTTCCAACCACTGCGGCGTATGTCGTTCTTGCGGCACTCGGTGCGCCTGCGCTTGTGCAACTCGGAGTCGATCTACTCGCCGCTCACCTATTCATCTTCTATTTCGGTTGCATCTCGAACGTAACGCCGCCAGTGTCGCTTGCGGCGTTCGCTGCGGCGGGGATATCGGGAGCACCCCCCATCCGCACCGCGCTTTATGCGGCGATGCTTGCCGGTGCTGGCTTTGTGGTCCCGTTCATGTTCGTGTACGGTCCGGAACTTCTCCTGGATGGTACACCGGTCGCGATCTTGCTAGCGACGAGCACTGCGTTGATTGGGGTGACCTCGCTCGCGGCGGGCGGAGTGGGTTTTGCTCGAGCTCGACTTGAGGGATGGGAGCGCGTAGTTGCCCTGCTCTCTGCCGGACTGCTGGTGTACCCAGGGATGGCATCTGATCTCGCTGGCCTAGCCGGGGTGGCGCTAGTGTTTTTTCGCTCGAAAGACGATGCGGTGGCTAATTGGACAAAGTGGGCGGGTGCGGCACTAGTGGCAGGAGTCATCGCGGGGTTCTTCGTGCTCACTCCTGCAGCAGGGCCTTCCAGCAATGCTAATGCGGTGGTTCCGCAGCCGGATGGTATAATGGCTGGTGGTGGCGCTCCCGCTCGTGGAGAGGATGGCCCACAGGAATTTCTTTCACTCGGGACCGCGGGCACTGGTGGTATTTACTACCCATTGGGCGGAGCGATTGCGAGCAGGCTCTCGATCGCAGATGCAGCCCGTCAGTATACCGCTGAGGTCAGCGGAGGCTCAGTAGAGAACGTCAATCGCGTGGCATCCGGACAGATGGACCTCGCCATGGCAATTGCGTCGACTATGTACCAAGCGCAGAGAGGCGAGGGTGACTTCGCGAATGCTTTGTCAGAACTCCGGGCGATTGCACCTCTTTATGCCAATGTTACGCATATCATCGTCCCCGCGTCATCACGGGCTCAGTCGGTCTCGGATTTTCGGGGCATGCGCGTTTCGGTCGGTGCAGCTGGAAGCGGTACGGAGCAGCTCGCTAGGCACGTGCTGGCAGCACACGGACTCACATATGAAGATCTGAACCCTCAGTATCTTTCATTCGCGGAATCGTCGGCGGCTCTGCGCGATGGTGCGATAGACGCAGCGATTATCTCGGTCGGATATCCTGCTGCTGCCGTGCTTGAAGCCACCACAACGTCAGACATGCGTCTGATCGGTTTTTCGGATGAGGTGTTGGGTGAGATGTACGAGGAGCATCCGTATTATTCGGAAGGCCTGATTCCAGTAGGGTCTTACCGTGGGGTAGAAGTGCCGGTAAAAACTTTGGCGGTGATGAATTGGGTTTTTGCCCTAGAGGGCTTGTCCGAGGACGTCGTCACGACGCTGCTCAACATTTTCCAAAATGACCGAACCTCGCTTGAGCAGGTGCACGACATGGCAAAGCAGATTGACCTAGGTAATCTGTCTAGCGCACCGATCCCCCTTCACCCTGCTGTTGAGCGCTGGATCGAGCTGAGGTGATCTCAGCTCGTATCTTAGAGGAGATCAATATTTTCTCCAAGCAGACGAGATTTATAGGGCTGGCCGTCCTTCTCACGGCCCTGCTCGTGTTCATTCCTGGGTCAGTCTGTGCTCAGGTTGGACATCGGACGGTAGCAACCATAGGCACGACTTCATCACCAGCGACCGCGTCGTCCATGTCTGCCGTCTCTCCTACGATTCTCGACTCGGACCGAAGGCCGATAGACATCGATATTGATGGGTGGATCGACGAGCCAGAGTGGGAGACAGCTCGGGTTTTTGAAGGGTTTATCCAGCGCGAGCCGATAGAGGGTGGTCCGGCAGAGAACGACACACAGGTTCGCGTACTCTTAGGAGACGGTGCGATATGGATCGCAGCTCGCATGTGGGACACCGAGCCGGAGCTGATAGATCGACGCCTCACTCGCCGTGATCAGCGCGGTATGTATGATCAGTTCAGTGTGCACCTAGATCCGAATCTCGATGGCTTGACCGGGTACAACTTTCGTGTCAGCGCGGCTGGTGTTCAGGGCGACATGTACTTCTACGCAGACGACAAGATGGACGAAGCGTGGAATGCAATTTGGTCCTCGGCAGTGAAGGTAGACGACGAGGGATGGACGGCGGAGATGCGTATCCCGCTCTCGCAGATTCGCTACGAAGCGTCTGAGAATCCGCAGGCTTGGGGTATCAATTTCCACAGGCTACGTATCGCTTCTCGAGAACGGAGTTACTACTCCTTGATCTCGAGAACTCGCAGAGGAATCGTGAGCCAGATGGCAAGAATCGATGACTTGCGGCTTTCGAAGCCGACGCGTCGTGTGGAGGTGATCCCATACGTTGTTTCAAGTCTAGAAAACAGTCAGGCTGAGCCAGGAAATCCATTCTTCGATGGTTCTGCAATAGCTAGTCGTATGGGTGTCGACATCAGCTACGGCCTAGGGGCCGCGTTTACGCTAGACGCCACTGTGAATCCTGATTTCGGGCAGGTCGAAGCGGATCCGGCTGTGATTAATCTCTCCGCATTCGAGACGTTTTTCCCCGAACAGAGGCCATTTTTTGTTGAGGATGCGCGTAACTTCGACTTCGGGTTGTCAGGACGTAGCAATGCTCTTTTCTATAGTCGTCGTATAGGTCGCGCTCCCCAAGGTCGAAGTCCCGGGGAAGTTGAGTTTTCTGAAGCACCAAACAATGCGACCATACTTGGTGCGGCAAAGCTGGCCGGGCGCACCTCCTCAGGACTATCCGTAGGGGCTATGGCTGCTGTTACAGGGAGCGAGTTTGCTAAGGGCATATACGAGTCTGGGGTTCGGGATGAGTTCCTTGTTGAGCCGCGAACAAACTTTGGTGTGTTCAGCCTGGGACAGGATTTCAACGAGGGAACCACCCAGATTCGTGGCCTCGGGTCGTACGTGAGTCGTGACCTTCCCAGTGATAGGTCTTTCGATTGGCTAGGGTCTAGTGCGCTGAACGGCGGCTTCCGGTTTGAGCACCAATGGAGTGATCGGGACTGGGCCCTATGGGGGTTTTTCGCGGGCAGTCATGTTCGTGGTTCTGAGCAAGCGATGCTCCGCGTGCAGCGCTCTTCTACACATTTTCTCCAGCGTCCCGACGCAACGCGTTTTTCGGTGGATGAAAATGCTAGGTCACTGAGTGGGCGAGATTGGCGGGTCCAGCTAGAAAGACGAAATGGTGAGCATTGGACAGGAGCTCTATGGGCTGCTGAAGTATCTGACGTATTTGAAGTCAACGACCTCGGGTTCTCTACGAACGCAGAGCGCCTCGACGGTGGCTTCCGGATCGCCTACAAGGAGATTCAGCCTGGTCAGTACTTTCAGGACTACGACTTCACCCTTTCTAGTTTCCACAACTGGAGCCATGAGGCGCTTGACCAAGTTTGGTCCGTTGAATCGTGGCATAACGCGCGCACTAATGGGAATTATTCTCTGCGTCTAAACGGCAAGCTGCAGAACTGGTGGGATTTAAGAGGGAGCGTCCGGTACGAGCCTCAGAAAATGAGCCGAAGACAGACGCGCGGCGGTCCCATGATGGTTGGGCCTGCGAAACTCTCTTGGAATGCCCACTTGAACACTGACTGGAGAAAAAGAGTCAGCTTTGGTTTTGACTTCGATCATGCGGATGAAAGGATTGGCAGGGGTGGTCGCCGCCAGATTCGGGCAAACGTGAACATACGTCCGTCAGACAACTTCTCGATCTCGTTTAACCCTAGTCACGAGGTTTCGAAGTCCGGTAACCAATACGTAGCGGCAACGAGTGCTCTTGCATATGAACCCACGTTTGGTTCGAGATACATCTTTTCGGACCTAGATCGCACCACTGTCTCTATGGAGACGCGGCTCAACTGGACTTTCAGTCCAACCCTGACACTAGAGCTTTTCATGCAGCCCTTGCTCTCTTCAGGAGACTATGTGGCATACAAGCAGCTCGCTGAGTCCCAGAGCTATAGTTTCACGATGTTCACATCCGGACTGACAGAAGAGCACCAATCGGGTGTTTCTTGCAGCAGTTCAAGCTGTGAGACTGTGAGAGAGGGTGGGACGATATACCAAAATCTCGACTTCAACGGCGATGGGCGCGCCGATTACTCTTTTCGGGATCGAGACTTCAACGTGCGCTCTTTGGTCGGCAACTCAGTGCTTCGCTGGGAGTATCGTCCTGGGTCGACAGTCTTCGTTGTTTGGCAGCGCAAGCACTTTGGTAGCGCTCAACGAGGCGACTTTGATTTCAACCGGGATTTTCAGGATCTTTGGCGTGCACCCTCCGAGGATCGATTCATCGTGAAGGTGAACTACTGGCTCGGGTTATAGTCGGATTTCAACGGTGTTTTACGAAACTCCACTTCTTCGTTCTCGCCCCTTCTGGCTCGATATCGCGCGCCTCCAGGTCGGCCTCTTTCTGTTCGGGCTTGCGATCTCACTCATGCTCGAAGCGCGTATCGGCCTCGATCCATGGTCGGCATTCCACGAAGTGGTCAGCGAACGATCGGGATTGAGCTTTGGCCGCATCGCTCAAGTGACGGGCCTCGTGCTGATCGTCTTCAGTCGTGTGGCGCTTTCGGTGAGACCGGGCATCGCTACGGTGCTCAACATGCTGCTGATTGGGCCGTGGGTGGACCTCATTCGTCCGTACGTCGACTTCGCCGATGGCTTTGGCCCGGGCGTTGTCCAGTTTCTGGTCGCGATCCCGATGCTCGGAGTAGGCACTGCAGTCTATATCGGGGCGTCTCTCGGGGCTGGCCCTCGGGACGGCCTCGCCATGGGTCTGTCACGTACGATCGGAAGAAGCCTCCGGGCCTCTCGTATCGGAGTCGAGGTGACGGTGCTTGTCCTGGCTGCCATTCTGGGTGGCTCCATCGGGTGGGGCACACTCATTTTTGCACTTCTGATGGGTCCGACGATGCAGGCGTGCCTGCGTGTGTTTCGGGTGTCACACGATCCGTCACCGACGTACCGTCGTTACGGTGTTCGCCCTCCACACACGGGAGGTGTGGGGCATGAGCTCACTCCGACGTCCCATTCCACGGAATCATGAAACGAGGCCGGACTTATGGTGAGAAGTAAGACCTACTTTTTTCTTGTGCTCGTGCTGGTGACCATTGCGACCCCTCCCCGGGCTGCGTCCCAGGTAGCGGTAGTCGAGCTGTCGATCACCGAACTACAGGATCTTATGGAATCCGGCCGAGCGACGTCGGTCGAGATTACGCAGGCTTACTTGGATCGGATCGAGGCTTACGACCAAAGAGGGCCGGTTATCAACTCGATGGTTTGGTTAAGCCCCATAGCTTTGTCACAGGCTGCAGCACTCGATCAAGAGAGGGCAGAGAGCGGCCCTAGGGGTCCAATGCACGGAATTCCGATCATCCTAAAGGACAACTACGATACACCGGAGATGCCGACCACAGCAGGTACGCTCGCGCTCGCTTCAAACTACGCGCCCGATGACGCTTTTCAGGTGGCCAGATTAAGGGAAGCAGGGGCTGTGATCCTTGGAAAGGCCAATATGCATGAGTTGGCCTCAGGTATTACAACGATCTCCTCAATGGGTGGCCAGACTCGGAATCCGTATGATCTGACTCGTAATCCTGGCGGCTCCAGTGGGGGTACGGGAGCAGCAATTGCTGCTAGCTTCGCAGCTGTTGGGTGGGGCAGTGACACGTGTGGCTCGATACGCATTCCGGCCGCACAGAATGATTTGGTTGGGCTAAGGCCGACCAAGGGATTATCGAGTATTGATGGAATCATCCCGCTAGCTGCTACGCAGGATGTCGGTGGTCCTCTAGCCCGCAATGTTCGAGATCTGGCAATAGCACTAGATGTTACTGTTGGTCATGATAGCAATGATCCCGCGACTGACATTCTAGCAGGCCGACCCCTCCCTCGTTTTGTGGCCTCACTTGATGAGGAAGCGCTCCGCGGTGCGCGCATAGGAATACTGGAGGCTTATTTCGGAACCGCGCCGGAGGAAGCCGCTGCGGGCCAATTGGTGCGGAGGGCGATAGATCGCATGGTTGAGCTGGGCGCTGACACGATCACCATAGATGTCCCGGACTTAGAGGAGTTAATAACGGGCTCGGGAGTTATCGGATTTGAGACCAAGTGGGACCTGCTCGACTATTTTTCGAACACTCCGGGCGCGCCTGTGAGTTCGTTAGGTGAAATCTTAGAAACGGGCTTGGTTCACGAAGCGCTAACGCCGAGAATGCGAGCTCGGAACCAGCCTGAGGAACGAAATTCGGAGGAATATTTAGCTGCGCTTGCCAAGCGCGAACCCTTGAGAGAGGCCGTAGAGGCAACTCTTAATAGGAATTCACTAGATGCGATTGTCTTTCCGACTGTCCGCACTATTCCATCGGTTATTGGTGACCCCCAACGTGGGTCGAGCTGCAGCCTAGGTGCGAATACCGGGCTGCCCTCCATAAGCGTGCCCGTTGGTTTTGTTTCGGGTGTTCCCATAGGAATGGAGTTGATGGCGAGGACCCTCGAGGACGCCGACCTCGTTGCCATGGCTTATGCTTTTGAGCAGGCGACAGATCACCGGAGGATCCCTCCGAACACGCCTGCCCTGAGCGCTGGGGCCGCACCTTCTGCGGTGGTTGTGGCGTTGAGGCCCGGACAAACAGAAAATGCCTCTGGCCTGTCCCTCAGCGGTAATACTTCGTTGAACCCGGTCAGCAACAAGCTGCTGTTAGACATCCGGCTGCGTGGCGTTGAGGAAGCTGAGGTTCTGGGAGTAGTGTTGCGCGTTCCTCATGAGGATGGTGGATGGCAGGTGGCTGACTTGGTTATGAGAGCGGGTCAGGCCTCAGCGCGCCATGTAGTGAGCATGACCTCAAGACACAGAGAAGCTCTTGATGCGGGTGAAATGCACCTTTTGGTCCTGACACGAGCAGATCCTAGGGGTGCTATCATGGTACACCTAGACCCCAGCCATTGATTTGTTTGCCTGAACGAACGGTTGCGTGTTCGCTGCGCATGCTGGTAATTCATTCAGAGCATCGTTGGATTTGCACTCACCCTATGAATGGGAGTAGACCACATGAAAAAGCTTTTGGGCGCGTATGCCGTTGGGGTTGGGATCTTCTACGTTGGCGTTACCTACTTTTTTGAGCCTGCTATGGCTGGGGATCTTCCGGAAGGCCCAATGGTGCCTAATCCGGGTGCTCTCTTGGTCGGCTTTGCCCTCCAGATATGGTTCTACGATTGGGTGACTCAGCAGATTGGAGACCCTATGAA
The DNA here is from genome assembly GCA_002348265.1 of Gemmatimonadales bacterium UBA2975. Lineage (GTDB taxonomy): Bacteria > Gemmatimonadota > Gemmatimonadetes > Longimicrobiales > Gaopeijiaceae > UBA2589. Next base: position 52,548 of record DEAT01000022.1, read on the forward strand.
GGCTGCAATGGCAGTGGCGATCCCTCAAATCCTCCTAGTAGACGTGAACTACGTCCTGAACGGAACGCGGCGATTAGACGCCGCGGTTATAAGCGCCGTGCTGATTTTCGTGGGATGGTTTGCGGTCGGGAAGGTATACGGTATGCTGTCTGAGCAAGGGTCAGCGGAGCTTAGCTGATCCCTTCGGCATAGGTCATTGTTATTCTCTAGTGGACTGCGCCGGACGTAATCGGACTCGATAGACGTGCAGGGGGGCGAGAGGGGAGCGAGGCTTCTCTCTCGCCCCTCTTTCGAAAAAAAGGAAGCAGAATGAGCGAAGCTCTCGCCTGTCAGAGGGAGGCGTTCCAGCTCTCTCGTGAAGACCACTATCTCAATTGTGCATATATGAGTCCTCTGCCGCGACAGGCGGAAGAGGCGGGGTTTGGGGCTATCAGGCGCAAGGCTGTGCCCACACGGATCGTTCCTCCCGATTCCTTCTGGGAAACCGACCAGCTTCGTGCGCTTTACGCTCGCTTGATTGGAGCCGACCGGTCCAACAGGGTGGCTATTCAGCCCGGCGTCTCTTATGCAGTGGCTACGGCGGCTAAAAACCTTTCGGTGTCTCGAGGGCAGAACATCGTGCTCACACATGAACAGTTCCCTGGCAATGTGTATTCATGGCGGAGGCTATCTTCGGAGCGGGGGGCTGAGCTTCGATCTGTTGATCCCGGTGACGGTCCACGCCGTGGCCAAAGGTGGAACGAGCGACTGCTCGAGGCGATCGATGCCAAGACAGCGGTTGTGTCAGTACCGAACGTCCACTGGACAGACGGAACACTTTTTGATCTCGCTGAGATTGGAATCCGCTGTCGGGATGTGGGCGCGGCATTCGTAGTTGATGCTACGCAATCAGCTGGTGCTCTGCCCTTTGACCTGAGCCTTTATAAACCGGATTTGGTGGTTAGCGCGACGTACAAGTGGTTGCTAGGCCCGTACAGTTTAGCCCTGACATGGTTTTCGGAACGCTTCGATGACGGCGTCCCAATTGAGGAAACGTGGATAGCTCGAAGGAACAGCCGGGAATTTCAGCAGCTGGTGGACTATGAGGACGAATATGCTCCAGGAGCTGTGCGGTTTGATATGGCAGAGCGCTCGAATTTCTTTCTCGCGCCTATAGCGAGAGCAAGCTTGGAACTCATTCTCCAATGGTCGCCGGACCGTATACAGAATTACTGTCGTGATCTGACGTTGGGCTTCCTGAAAGACGCTGCCGAACTAGGGTACTCAGTCGAAGAAGAAGCCTGGCGCGCAAGCCACCTATTCGGATTGCGTATGCCGGAGGGTGTTGACCTTGTCCAGCTTAAGACGGCCTTGGCAGAGCGAAACGTCTCGGCCTCTCTCCGAGGAAGTGCGCTTCGACTTTCTCCGAATGTCTACAACGATGAGGTTGACATCAACGTTCTTTTGGAGGTCTTAAAAAACGCTCGGTGAGTCACAGGTGGTAGCCACGCCTCCGCCTAGCGTCTCTGGACTCCGAAAACGATGCTGGCCTGTGAACCCACTGTGATGTCTTGTTCGGCAAACCAATTTTGTCGGACTTCGAGGGCAAACATGGCAGGGGCATCACTTGGATAAGAGTCGGTCACGAGCGGCTCCATGGCGATAATGTCCACGATCCGATACGAAGGGTTCATGTATGCTATGTCCAACGGGACGTATGTATTAGCCATCCAAAAGGAGCGCGGCTGGCTGTCCTGAAACACGAACAGCATTCCGGTCCCGTCAGGGACATTGTCCCGATACATGAGACCTTGAGCTCTCTCTTCTGGTGTTGCAGCGACCTCGGCTACCACGGTGTCGGCTCCGAAAATAACCCACGCGTACCCGGCGGGCGGGAGTGGGCTTCGGTCCGGGGTTTCGCTGTTCACAGCGAGAACGGAGGTGTTTGGCGCCAGTTCGGAAGGATTGCTGGCGGGAAGTGCATCGGCGTCAGTGCAAGCAGAGACCCATGCCGAGAAGGCCACTAGCCTTAAAACGGCGCTCCACTTGGCTCCCTTGCCTTTGTGAAAAAGTTCACGAAGTGCCATATCAAGGCTCCCTTTCAGTTCAAAACGGGTGTAACTTACCGCGCCCTTAGTGGGTAAGGTTCCGGATAAGTGAGTCTAGCTCTTCTGGAGCTTGAGAACACTAGTAGAGTCGCTGCCGGTGAGTTGGTCCGGTAGTAACAGAGCGAAAATCGTGATTGATCCTAGCCTCCTCGAAATCCTTGTTTGTCCAGAAACGAAGCAAGGGCTTCGCGTCGTGGAATCGACGGTGTTGGAAGCGTTAAATGCGTCGATCGCTTCGGGTTCGGTCAGGAATAGGGGTGGCGAAGCTGTCACGGGAGCAGTCAGTGAAGCGCTCATTAGGGCAGATGGTGAAGTTCTTTATCCGGTAAGGGACGACATCCCGATCATGTTAATAGACGAGTCGATTTCACTACCCACCCAGGCATGATGGTACGACTTCCGATTTTTGGGAAAGCGCTACTACCGCTTCTTATGGTGGCGACTGTTGCATGTGACGCTACACCTCCTCCGGTAGGTATGGAGCGCGGCGCGGAACTCTTTGAGACGTGTGCCCCCTGTCACGGAGATGCGGGTGTGGGCAAGGTGGATATTGCGGCCCCAGCGATTGCGGGACTGCCCCAGTGGTATGTGGAAGACCAGCTCCGTGGCTTTCAAAACGAGTACCGTGGTGACCATGCAGATGACCTTCCGGGTCTGCGTATGAGGCCAATGGCTGTTTCGCTTAATCGCGAAGGTGATGTTGAGTCAGTCGCGCAGTATGTGGCGTCGCTCGAACCGGTCTACCCGCAAAGCACTCTGTATGGGAATGCGGGTGCGGGAGCCTCCTCTTATGTGGTCTGCGTGGCTTGCCACGGAGAAGACGGACTCGGGAACAAGGATCTACATGCTCCCCCCATAGTCCAATTAGACGACTGGTATCTCCTCACCCAGCTCCGAAACTTCAAGAGTGGTGCCCGCGGTGCGCGCACAGACGACGTTTGGGGCCAGACGATGCGGGTTAATTCACTCGCCCTGACTGACGAAGGTATGCAGGACGTGATTGCTTATGTGCAGACACTTAGGTAGGGCGGAAGACTTATGTCTGAAAATCCATTAACGGAGATGAAGTCCCAGGTTCCTGAGAGTGAGGCACTCATCGACGCCGAAAAGACGTTTAAGTGGACTTTGATCGGAGCGATTCTTTTCGGCCTTGCAGCACTCTTCATTATCGTGCGCACGAGGATGGGGTAGCTTAATGCTCGAACTCGTACAGGCTTCGACCTACGCCGCCGACATCGATCGATTGATCCTTTTGATTGGGGTGATCGTTGGCGTCTGGTTCCTGTTGGCGGAGGGGATCTTCTTTTGGTTAATCTGGAAGTTCAGAGCAAAGCCAGGTGAGAAGACTCAGTATCTGGACGGAACGGAGAAGCACATAAAGAAGTGGATAACGATTCCGCATGCGTTAGTCCTCGTTTGTGATGTGTTCATCTTGGTCGGCGCTGTGAGTGTCTGGTACGATGTTAAACAGCAGCTTCCGGACGCTGACTCAACTATTCGCGTGATCGGACAGCAGTGGGCTTGGACATTCCAACATCCTGGGGCCGACAATGAGCTTGATACAGGCGACGACATTTTTACGGTGGGTGACTTGCATGTAGAGGTGGAAAAGACCTACCACTTCCAACTGCAATCGAGGGACGTGCTCCATTCGTTCTCTGTACCAGTGTTCCGACTCAAGCAAGACGCTATACCTGGACGATCAATTACAGGGTGGTTTACGCCGACCAGAACGGGCGAGCACGATGTTCAGTGCTCGGAGATATGCGGGATTGGTCACGGTGTAATGGCTGCCAGGATTCACATCGAAGACGCGAATACTCATGCGGCGTGGATCACCCGGTCCACAGCTGCGACCACGCCGTAGAGGGCGAAGACAGATGGCCGATACCCTAGTCGAAGTCCAGAAGCAAGAAATCCACGGGCAGGACCACGAACACCACGATCAGGGGTTCGTCTCGAAGTACATCTTCTCGACTGACCACAAGATCATCGGTATGCAGTACATGTTCACGGGCATGTTGATGGCCGTGATCGGTGGTTACATGGCTTATGTGTTTCGAATGCAACTGGCATTTCCGGGTATTTCAGTTCCTGGTTTCGGGCAGGTATCTCCGGGTGAATACAACTCGCTGATTACGAACCACGGCTCAATCATGATCTTTTGGGTGGCGATGCCAGTGTTGATCGCCGCTTTTGGGAACTTCCTCATTCCGCTTATGATCGGTGCGGATGACATGGTGTTTCCCCGTATCAATCGTCTTTCGTTCCAGGTGTTTTTTATCAGTTCAGTGGTCCTGCTGATATCACTGTTTGTCGAGGGCGGTGGCTTTGGCGGTGCCTGGACGTCGTATCCTCCGTTGTCTGCGAATGCGGATTACAACCAGACCCAGCTAGGAGCGTCTCTCTGGCTTATAGCCGTCGCGCTAGAGTTCGTGGCTTTCCTGTTAGGCGGTATCAACTTCATCACTACGTTGATGAATTCTAGAGCGCCGGGCATGAAAGCGTACGATATCCCGATGGTGTGCTGGATGATTGTGATTGCGAGCATCCTCTTCATGCTTTCTGTCGGCCCCCTTCTAGCTGGTGCGGTGATGCTGTTGTTTGATCAGACCTTGAATACGGGGTTTTATGATCCAGCTCGTGGTGGTGACCCGATCCTGTGGCAGCATCTCTTCTGGTTCTTTGGTCACCCAGAGGTTTACGTAGTGCTTTTGCCAGCGATCGGGATCACTGTAGAGGTCATGGCCACTTTCTCGCGGAAGAAGCTTTTTGGGTACAAGCTGGTCTTGTACACGGCAGTAGCGACGGGCGTGCTGAGCTTTTTCGTGTGGGCGCACCACCAGTTCATAGCGGGTATCGATCCACGGATGGCCAACGTGTTTACCGTCACCACGCTGCTGATCTCTGTCCCTATTGCAGAAATGCTATTCGTGATGATCGCGACGCTTTATGGAGGATCAATAACACTCACTACGCCAATGCTATGGGCTTTGTCGTTCTTGGCTGAGTTCTTGATTGGGGGCGTGACTGGAATCTTTCTTGGAGCGAGCGGAGCGGACATCTATTTCCACGATACGTACTTTGTCCTCGCGCACTTCCACTACACGTTCTTCCCAATTGCGATTATAGGGACGTTCTGTGCCTTTACGTATTGGTTTCCGAAGATGTTCGGGAAGATGATGAACGAAACTCTAGGAAAGATTCATTTCTGGGGAACCATCATCCCGTTCAACTTCATCTTTATCCCGCTGTTTGTGCTGGGTATGGGTGGTCAGCACCGTAGGATCTATAACTTCGAGCACTTCCCAGAGATTGCGGGTCCTGAGTACTTCCAGCTGAGAGAGATAGCTACCATTGCGCTCCTGATCATGCTGGCCTTCCAGGCGGTCTTCTTTTTCAATGTCGTTATGAGTTGGTGGAAAGGGGAGGATGCTGGAAAGAATCCATGGAAGGCGAACACGCTAGAGTGGACAACAGATTCCCCGGCACCGCACGGAAACTGGCCGGTGGAAGACCTTCCTACCGTGTATCGAGGACCTTATGAATACGGTCATCCGGATCGTGAAGAAGATTATTGGCCCCAAAACCTACCAGGCTGATGGCTCACGCAAGACCGATCGCAACGACCCGGAGCGCTACAGGGATTCCAACGCCTCGCCTTGCTATATGGTGGATCCTCGCGTCCGAGGTGGTTATTTTTGGCGGACTGTTGGGCGCATATTTGATGCATCGTATTGGCCATCCTGAATGGGCTGAAGCGGCGTCACACACTCAGACATGGATTGGCGCGGTAAACACTTTTGTACTGCTCACCTCGAGCTTTACGGCAGTACTTGCGCACCAAGCGGCAGAAAAGGGTAAAGGAAAGGAGGCGGCCAAGCTCCTCGCTTTTACGATTCTGGGCGCTCTAACGTTTCTCATGATCAAGTCGTATGAATGGACGATCGAGATCATGGCTGGGTACACGATCACTGCGAATACCTTCTGGTCCTTTTATTACACTGCAGCAGGATTGCATGCGCTCCATGTGATCGCGGGTGCCATCATTATGGGATTCATTGCGGTCGATGCCTACCGGGGCCGTGAATTGCACCGCGTTGAGATCATTGGGATCTATTGGCACTTCGTGGATGTGGTTTGGATTTTCCTGTTCCCGCTTCTCTACATAGCGAAGTAGGCGAAATGTCTGAGAACAACGAGCAACGTGATGAGCATGGTCACGATGATGGCCACCACGTCAACTACTTTAAGATCTATCTAATCCTTCTGGTCCTCTTTGGGATCTCGGTGATAGGTCCAGAGGTCGGCGCAGTGACGGGGCTCCGTTGGATCACTCTGATTACGGCCTTTGGGATAGCCTTTGTTAAGGCACGTCTTGTGGTGAACAACTTCATGCATCTGGCCTGGGAGCAGAGGATCGCGAAGTGGTTGCTGGCATCGTCTCTGATCCTGCTGCTTCTCTTTGTGGCTGGTGTCGCACCAGACGTGATGAATCACGAAGGAAACAACTGGGAGAATGTTGCCGCTAAGCAGGCTGTAGAACGTGGCTTGGCAGCGGCCTCAGGGTACTCTGAGGAGGAAGCCGAGTCAGAAGGGCCGCTGGAGGGAGTGATCGCATCCGGATTCAGTGCTCAGAACTCTTTTGGTCAGATTTGCGCTACGTGCCACGGTGTCGGTGGCGAAGGCGACGGTGCTGCGGGTGCAGCCCTAGACCCCGCCCCCGCGAGCTTTATCGATCCTGTTTTCTGGCAGGGCCGCGATCGTGACCGGATTATCACTGTGATTCGCGATGGTGCAGCGGCCGTTGGTGGCTCAGCACTAATGGCTCCTTGGGGAGCCCTCTATACCGATGATCAGCTGGAGCAGATGGCGGATTACGTCATGTCATTTCGCCCCAACCAATAATTAGCCGAAAAAGAGAACAGGTGGCGCCCCCAAGTGTACATGCACTCAGATTGCCTTAAGGCGAAGCCAAGATGAGCGCAAAACCCGCTACACAGTTAACGGCCCCTCGGCCATCTAAGCTCAAGCCAGCTATCCCGAGCGGTGTGCTTGGCGTGCTGATCTTCATTTTCACCGAGATCATGTTCTTCTCGGGTTTGATTTCCGCGCACACGATTGTGAAGTCCCAAGCAGCCGGACAGATGTGGCCGCCTTACGGTCAACCCCGGCTTCCTGTTGGGGAGACGGCGCTAAACTCCCTAGCCTTGCTAGTCAGTGGCGTAGTTCTGGTCTTCACTTGGTTCGCCTTCAAACGTGACCCCGAACGGGCCCGCATACCTCTTCTTATCTCGATCGCTCTTGGTTTGGTTTTTGTCGGGTTTCAGGGGGTTGAATGGGTGGCGCTCCTTTCGGAAGGCCTGACGATGCAGTCGAGCGCCTATGGAGGGTTCTTTTATCTCATTGTTGGTTCGCATGCTATTCATGCGGTGGGCGCGTTGATCGCGCTCATATGGGCATACGATCGCTCGTCGAAGGGCCGGCTTACGTCAACGCAACTCGGCACCGTCTCAGCCTTTTGGTATTTCGTGGTGCTCGTGTGGCCGGTTCTATACTGGCAGGTTTACCTATGATGCGCGTTGCGATGTCGACTTTCTTTGCGTTCTTGGCCTTGTCAGCGTTACCTGAAGCTCTTTGGGCGTGTCCTGTTTGTTTTGATTCAAGCGACGAGAACCGACAAGCGTTCCTAGCAACTACCATTTTTCTTAGCATCTTACCTCTCGGAATGGTTGCAGGGGCCGGGATATACATTCGGAAGCGCGTACGTCGCTCTCGGAAGAATCCAGGGAACACCAAATAGCAAAGCTAAGAACTGGCGCCGAGCGGGTTGTCCCGGACTGAGGCTGGGTCTAACGTCACGAGCGGCACATATCGGAAGCCGGTGAGATTCCGGCGCGGTCCCGCCACTGTGTTGGGTTCGAGGTGAGAGGGAGTCAGCTTCTTCTCACCCGAAACGGACGCTCGATGCGCCACTGGGCTCAGGCCCGGGAAGGTGAGCGCTCCGGCCCTAAGCCAGGAGACCTGTGTCGCGGGATGATGCTGTCCTTTATTGGTCGACGGAGCCAGATGAAAATTCAGATCCGGAAGCGAGCCGCTCCTATACTATCTCAACGCCGCTGCTCAGGGCTGGTTGGTCTGACCCAAGCTGTATTTTTAGGCCTGACGGTTTCTTTAAGCGCATGTGCAGATACACCGGATGTGCGTTCATCCTCGGAGTCTTCGTCGGCCGTCGGGCGTACCCCAACGCGTATCGTGAGCCTCGTACCATCCCTCACTGAGTTGGTGATAGCGATTGGGATGGATCAACTGCTCGTGGCAAGAACGGATTATGATACGCACCCGAGAGTAGTCGATCTCCCCTCCGTCGGTGGCGGGCTCGACCCGAGTCTTGAGGACCTGATCGAGCTGAACATCGACATGGTACTAATGCCCGAAAGCAGGGATATGCCTGCTCTAGCGGCACGCTTGAATGATCTTGGGATCTTGACCGTAAGATTCCCAATAGAGACGGTAGCAGATCTCTACTATTCAATAGAGAAACTTGGTGACCTTTTGGGACAAAAGGATGCCGCGGACGAGCTTGCGACCGAGATTTCCTCAGGACTGGACCAAGTCTCTATGAGAGTCGCAGGAGAAGCCCGGGTGCGCACCATGTATGTCATCTGGACGGATCCCCCAATGACGACTTCGTCAGGTTCTTACATAGACGAAGTGATCTCAATCGCTGGTGGCCAGAACGTCTTTTCAGATGCTCCGGTCAAGTGGCCGAGTGTGGGATACGAATCGATAGTGGAAAGGAATCCCTCGATACTAGTGTGGCCTAGGAGCGAGGGGTCCAAACTGACCATAAACGATATACAGGGGTTGCCCGGATGGCGTGACCTAGATGCTGTGCGAAACGGTCGCATCATTTTCGTAGACGCTGATCGGTTCAATCGTCCGGGTCCTGAGCTGCCGAATGTCGCGCTGGAGCTCGCACGTGCATTGCATCCGGCTGCGTTCAGGAAAACTGGTCTATGAGTCGTCAAGCGATTCTTCTTCTAGGCCTACTTCTTTTGTTTTTGGGAGTACTGACTCTAGGCCTCGCTCTGGGCGCTGTCCCCATTCCAGTATGGGAAGTCCTCTCTGCTCTTACTGGATCATCAGATCCTCAGGTTGAGACCATCGTGTTAGGTCTCAGGCTTCCTAGGGTACTGCTCGCAGCTGAGGTTGGAGCAGGGCTAGCGGTTGCAGGTGCTGTCTTCCAGGCGCTACTGCGGAACCCATTAGCCGAGCCCTATATCTTAGGTGTCTCGAGTGGAGCGGCTGTTGGTGCGGTCATGGCGATCATCCTTGGCATGACGGTCAACTCCATGTTTGCCCTTCCTGTCGCGGCGTTCTTGGGTGCGGTGTTGGCGATCGTCTTAGTGCTTGCGATGGCTCGTGCCGCAGGCAGGGGACTCGATACGCACGTGCTGCTCTTAGCAGGCGTTGTGATCGGAGCATTCTTTAATGCGGTGGTGCTTCTCCTCGTGACCTTCGCGGATCTTGAGACGTTTCGGGCCGCTATGCTCTGGATCATGGGATCTTTTAGTGGAGCAACATGGGCGAGTGTAACAATGGTAGCGGTCTGGGTCCTCCCGGCGCTCGCGGTTCTGACTGGATTTGCTCGTCCTCTGAACCTGCTGTCAGTCGGAGAGCAGAGCGCTTTCCACCTCGGTGTTGACGTTCGTCAGCTGAAGATTGTCCTGTATGTCGGCACTTCTTTTTTGGTAGGTGTGTGTGTCGCAGGGTCTGGGGCCATTGGCTTTGTTGGGCTCGTAGTGCCGCACGCGCTCCGCTTGGTTGGAGGAAGTGACCATCGGTGGCTCCTTCCAGCATGCGCGATGACTGGAGGTGGATTTCTTGTCTTTGCGGATACGGTCGCTCGGACTGTGCTAACTCCCGCTGAACTTCCGGTAGGGGTTGTTACTGCGTTGCTCGGTGTTCCGGTATTCCTGTGGCTTTTAGTCCGCTCGGAGGAGTCTTTGTGAGTCTCTTCGAGTTGCGAGATGTTTCGCACTTCTACCGAGGGGTAACCCAGGCAGCGCTGGCCGGTGTGACGCTCGACGTCGAGAGGGGTTCGCTCCTGGCGCTTCTGGGGCCGAATGGGTCTGGAAAATCTACATTGCTTAGAGTGATGCTCGGGGAATTGGAAGCATCAAGCGGGTCTGTGATGTATGCCGGTCGGCCAAGTAACGAGCGGAGTCGGCGTGAAGTTGCGAGTGAGATCGCATTTGTGCCGCAGGCAGAGTCTATGGCGTTTCCAATGACGGTTCGCAAACTCGTCGAGATGGGTCGATATCCACATACGGGCATTCTTGGTCGCATGGGGTCGGCTGATCGAGAGGCTGTAGATCTAGCTATGGAGAGAGCGGGTGTGGCTGACCTCGGCGGAAGGAGTATGGGGAACCTCTCAGGAGGCGAGCGTCAGCGGGTCATAATAGCTCGCGCGCTCGCCCAGCAGCCAAAGATTCTCGTGCTAGATGAGCCCACCGCGGCACTCGACCTCCACTTCGCAATGGAGACGTTTGAATTGATGAGCGAGCTCACCGAGGAGGGCTCATTTACGGTTGTTGTCGCAACGCACAACCTAAATCTGGCGGCTCGCTATGCCACGCAACTTATCCTTCTCTGCAGTGGCCGTATTGAGGCGTCTGGCCTACCCAGTGAAGTAATTACGGCTGAGAATGTTCAGCGGGTTTACCGATGGCCGGTGGTCGTCACGTCGCCAGCTGATTTGGGTCCGAGAAAAGGGGCTCCGCAGGTGACACCGCTTTCACCCGGCACTGATCATAAGGGCAGTTGACGAGCCAGGTGTTCGTTGACAAAATCTGGGCACAATTTAAAGCGGGTGGGTCAAACGGAAGCCGGTGTAAGTCCGGCGCGGCCCCGCCACTGTGAGAGGTCCGGTAACACGGAACGTCGGCTCTGAATGCCACTGGGGAATGGTCCCTGGGAAGGCGAGTGCGGACGGCCTCGAGCCAGGAGACCTGACCCACCGGCATACCATAACCAGATTCCCGAGGGGGAGGCTGAGGGTTGCGGTTTGTGTCGAGCTTTCGACAGTTCGGTTCACCACGTGCCTCGTCTTCCTCTCGTCAAACCCGCCAGGGCGGGAAAAAGGGAGATGATATGAGATACTGCGGATGCTTCTTGGCTCTTTTGGTATTAGTTGCGCCGGCCGCATCGCAACAGACGGCCCCGATTTACGATCTTGACGGGCTGATTGTCACTGGGGTACCAGAACCTCGGTCCGAATCGTCCATAGGTGGGACCGTGACTGTCCTCGAAGGACGAGAACTCAGCGAGCGTGGTATAACTCGAGTGGTCGATGCCCTGCGAACAGTGCCTGGTGTCGCCGTCGTAGAAAGCGGATCCTTCGGCGGTGTGGCTTCACTCTTCCTCAGAGGAGCGGAGAGCGATTACGTCCAGGTCCTGATTGATGGTGTTCAAGTGAACCAGCCAGGGGGTGCTTTTGATTTCTCCGGATTGACCACACATAACGTGGAGCGCATCGAGGTGCTGCGTGGGCCAGCGAGTGCCCTCTACGGCTCAGATGCGGTTGGTGGCGTGGTCCATATCATTACCCGGAGTGGCTCGGGCTCCCCGACTTCGACTGCCTCCATAACGGGAGGGAGCTATGGGGGTCGGTTGTGGTCGCTTGATCTGCGGGGAGGGACAGAGAGTGTGTCGTACGGGTTTGGCCTTTCAGATAGCGAGACAGATGGCATCCTAGCTTTCAACAATGGATTTCAGAACCGAGAGTTAAGCGGTGTCGTTCGATTCTTACCGGATACGCGTTCACGGATTGAGTTGGCGACGCGACTTGGGGGACGTGAGTTCCATTATCCCACCGATGGATCAGGGAATGTAGTGGACCAAAACGCGTTCACTTTTGCCGACGAAATCACACTAGGTCTCGACGCCGAACGACAGGTTTCGGAGAGAGTCCGCGTTGACCTTTCGCTTTCATCCTTCGCGTCAGACGGTGGCACAGACGATGCGATCGACAGCGGAGCCGACACGCTGGGTTTCTATGGCTACACGAGCCTTAACTCTCTTGAGCGGACACGAGTGCGCGTCCAGTCCCATGTACTTTTTTCTAGCTCGACCTCAGGCACACTTGGCGCTGAGTTGTCTGATCAGAAGCAGCGATCCTTCAGCGAATCCCTGAGTCAGTACGGGCCTTCGAGTGGTGAGAGCCAAAACACTCGTACTAACAGAGCAGCGTTTCTTCACGTTGCGTCAGGTTTTGAGGCAGTGGATCTCAATGCGGGCGCTCGGATCGAAGATAACGAGTTGTTCGGAAGCACCTCCACCTGGCAAGTTGGAGCTTCATGGGGGTATGCTGAAGGTGGCCGCTTCCGTGCCTCGGCGGGTACCGGTATCAAGGAGCCCACCTTTTTCGAGAACTACGCGACTGGCTTCACAATCGGAAACCCCGACTTAGCACCGGAGCGTTCGTCTTCGTGGGAGGTCGGCTGGGAGCAGGGCTTATTAAACGAAACTGTGCAGTTTTCTGGGGTGTGGTTTGATCAGGATTTCCAGGACCTGATTCAGTACACATTCTCCCCGCCGAATGCGGGAGACCCCAACTATTTCAACGTTGCGGAAGCGAGTGCGCGAGGGCTTGAGGCTGGCATGAGTATATCGAGTGGTGCCCTGACGGCAGGCGGTGATTTTACCTGGCTTGCTACCGAGGTGATCGACTCGGGTTTCGATTCAGGAGAAGGTGCCACTTTTGTCGAAGGTGAGGCGTTGTTGCGAAGACCTAAGTCTGTGGTCGGGGCTTCAGTCTCTTACCGGTGGAACACTGGGGCCACATTGAACTCATCGATCCGGAGAGTTGGGGAACGCGAGGACCGTGATTTTGGCTCATATCCAGCGGCACCAGTAATTCTAGAATCATACACACTGCTTGATGCTAGTGCGGAGATGCCTTTGCTGACTACAGGGAATCGCTCGCGCCTCTCTCTTACCCTGCGAGCCAGTAACTTGCTCGATGCTGAATATGAACAGGTATCTGGGTTCTCAGCGCCAGGTCGTCAGGTATACCTCGGTGCGAAGGTTGGGTTGGGAGGCGGTAGCTAGAAGTTTCGAGGACGGACGTCTAAGGCTCTGATGGCAGGGTTACAGAGACGTTTGTGCGGAGGGTCGGCCGATTCAGCCGGCCCTCTGCTGTTTCCTCTTCATGAAGTCCATCATGATGTACTGACCGAGTGTCATTGTGCTCGTGAAGTAAGCCTTGCCACGTGCGATTTCCGAAACCTTCTGAACGAACTGCACTAGGTAGGGGTCCTCAGCGAGCATGAAAGTGTTGATCGGGATACCCCCCTTACGGCATGCGGCTACTTCGTCGAAGGTTCGTTTTAGGATGATCGGGTCGAGGCCTCCAGAGTTCACGTAAACACGACCGTCAGGCAGCGTCATAGCACTAGGCTTTCCATCGGTGATCATGATGATCTGCTTCATGTCTTTCTTCTGCGTGCTAAGTATCCTGCGTGCTATTTCGAGTCCTTCAGCCGTGTTTGTGTGAAATGGACCGACCTGCGCTTTTGCCAACTGTGAGAGCGGGATTTCCTCAGCGCGATCTCCGAATGTGACGACACGTAGCGTGTCCCCAGGGAACTGAGTCCGGATCATGTGGGACATTGCTAACGCGACTCTCTTAGCTGGCGCGAATCGATCCTCGCCATAAAGGACCATCGAGTGGCTTATGTCGAGGAGAAGAACGGTGGCACACGAAGAGCGGAACTCAGACTGGTGCACCATCAGGTCGCTATAGTCTAAATCTAGTGGGACCTTCAGGCCTTCTCTCTCGATCGCGTTCTTGAGCGTAGCCGGGATGTCTAGGTTCATCGTGTCCCCAAATTCGTAAGGGCGCGAAGCGGCTTCGGCCTCTATTCCCGTTGCCAGGTGAGGGGTGTCGTGGGAGCCGGCGTTTGATTTTCCGAGGGAACCGAGAAGCCCTTTTAGGGCTCGGTAGCCGAGGAAGTCGACCCCTTTTTGGGTGAGGTTGAAATTTACTTGCTGTGCGGCCTGCCTTGCCTCGTCTATGTCACCTGCTCCTGTTACGTCGTAGGTAGCCCCAGGCATCTGGGCTTGGCCGCTTTCGAGGTTTATGTATCCCTCTTCAGTCATGCGCTGCACTAGGTCGTCGAGAAGCTCCGCTATCTTCTGCCGCACGGTGTCATCGTTCTCACCTTCTCCGCGCAGTTCCTCAAGCATTTCGGGTGTGAGTTGATCGCTTTCAATCAGCGCGCGAAGAAGGTGGTTTTTGAGGGAGTCCGTTGAGTCAGTGTCTTCTTCGCCCGACCAGCCCCAGTAGGGGTGATAGTGTGGTCCTCCGGCGAAACCTCCGTCCATCAGAAAGTCTGACAGGTGTTCGAGCAGAGACTCTAGGTTTAGGGCGTCTAACCACTTGCCCCTGTATTTCGAATAGGTTGTGAAGCGCATGACACCATCCTAGGGGTCTGCATACCTTGCGGCTATGAAGCCCGACTTTATTTCACCTGCAACTGTAATGCGATTTCACCGAGCTCTGTTGGCTCACTACGATCAGGCTGCTCGCGACCTCCCGTGGAGGCGCGACAAAGATCCGTACCGGATTCTCGTGTCAGAGTTCATGCTGCAACAGACTAGGGTCGAAACCGTAGTTAGGTATTACGAGCCGTGGCTTGAGCGGTTCCCATCCCTATTGGCACTCGCTGAAGCTAATGAGGACGAAGTACTCAAGGCATGGGAGGGGCTAGGCTATTATCGACGAGCACGCAACCTTCATCAGGCGGCGCGTATTATAGTTGAGAGTCACTCAGGCTCAGTGCCTATGGATATGGAAGAACTCCGCGCCCTTCCTGGAGTCGGTGAGTACACGACCGGGGCAGTAGCCAGTATAGCGTTCGATATCCCAACTCCTGCGGTAGATGGCAATGTGAGACGTGTATTGGCTCGCTTCTTTGATGAAGAGAGGCCGGGTCCAGCCTGGTTGAGGGGAGTCGCACGAGAAACACTATCAAGAGATCGACCGGGTGACTGGAACCAAGCGCTTATGGAGCTTGGTTCCACCGTTTGTAAGCCGAGGTCTCCTCGAT
The DNA here is from genome assembly GCA_002348265.1 of Gemmatimonadales bacterium UBA2975. Classification (GTDB taxonomy): domain Bacteria; phylum Gemmatimonadota; class Gemmatimonadetes; order Longimicrobiales; family Gaopeijiaceae; genus UBA2589. Next base: position 67,750 of record DEAT01000022.1, read on the forward strand.
GTGATCGCTGCCCAGTTTCTAGCTGGTGTGCCGCTTATGCATTGGGGACCGTAGATGAACGACCGGCTTCGCCGAAGCGACGTGAGGTCAAGAAGAGTGTGGTTACGCTGGCCGTTTTCCATTGCAAGGGCGAAGTGTTTCTGCAGAGACGTCCGGATTCAGGTTTGCTAGCCGGCTTGTGGGCTTTTCCTGAATCCGGTCATGAGATTGCGTCAGCCTATGCCGTTCACTTAGGACTCAGACCTATGGGCGAGCACACGGCGCTCCCTCCCGTTGAGCATCGATTCACGCACCTGCACGTGCGTTACGAGCCGACGATGCTGGAAGTTGACCGAGATGAAAAAGTCGGGGGTGATGGTGAGCGAGGTCGTTGGGTAGGGCTGGATGATTTAGAAGACCTCGCGTTGCCTGTCGCACAGCGAAAAGTGTTCGAATCTTGCCTAGAGCATCTGGAGTGAGCGCAGAGTGAATATTGCCGAGATGACGTGGATGCAGGTCGAAGCGTACCTGAAGACGGATGATCGATGCGTACTTCCTCTTGGAAGCACTGAACAGCACGCATATATAAGCCTAGCCACCGACTCTATATTGTCGGAGCGTCTGGCGCTCGAAGCCGCGGAGCCCTTTGGAATTCCAGTATTTCCAGTTTTAGCGTATGGTAGGACTCCGTATTTCATGGGATATCCGGGTACAGTCACTGTTTCACCCGATACCTATGAATCTCTTCTCAAGGACATTCTAGAAAGCATTCGAACACATGGGTTCCGCCGGATTTTTATCTTGAATGGTCACGGCGGTAACAGCCCTGCTTGTCCAGCTGTGCAGGAGTGGTCCTCTCGGCACAGCGGAGTGGAGATTCTATGGCACAACTGGTGGAAGTCTTCGGAGGTGAGGGGGGCGATTGATATGATAGACCCTCACGCATCGCACGCGTCATGGATGGAGACATTTCCGTGGACTCGCGTGGAGGGCGTGGCTGTTCCACAGGAGCATAAGGGGGCGGTAGAGTTACCGAATCGAGACGATATAACACATAAGCGTTTCAGGGAGATTGTCGGCGATGGCTCGTTCGGCGGCTGGTACGAGCGTTCGGACGAAGAGATGAAGACTATCTGGTCGATAGCGGTAGATGAGTCAAGGACGAAGCTCGAATCGGGATGGGCCTCATAAACTTCTCCAAGGTGCTCCGTTTATGAAGATTGAGTTCAGTGGTCAGACGGTTCTGGTAACCGGGGCCGCGAGTGGGTTCGGGTTGGAGATTGCTGCTGCGTTCTCTGAGAGGGGTGCGACGGTGTACGCGTGCGATCTCGCAGAGGAAACGCTCGAAGAAACGCAAAAACAAATAGGCGGATCTGGTAAGTCTTCGGTTGTCGACGTAACCAGTCGCGATGAAGTAGAGAAATGGGTTCAAGAAGCGTGGTCAGATACTGGGCGCATCGATGTGGTTGTGAACAATGCCGGTGGCGTGCTGGGACAGGTAGGAAAGCCAGTCGAAGTGGTTTCAGTTTCGGAATGGGAAGCGATTGTAGCAGTTAATCAGAACGCGGTATTTTGGACATCTCAGGCAGTTGCTCCTGCGATGAAAGAGGCCCGGAGTGGAAGAATTATCAACATCTCCAGTGGAGCGGGTCTGGGGATTAGCAAGACTGGGATTCAGGCTTATGCATCTGCAAAGGCCGGGCAGATTGGACTCACTCGCCAGTTAGCGCATGAGCTCGGGCCGTGGGGAATTACGGTCAACAGCGTGGCGCCGGGCTTTGTGCTTTCGAATTCGGCGACTGAACGCCAGTGGGAGGCTCTTGGCTCAGACGGACAGCAAAAGTTGCTTGACGAGATTGCTTTGAAGCACCTTGGGAACCCCTCCGACATAGCTTACACAGTGCTTTTTTTAGCCTCCGAGCAAGCCAGTTGGATCTCGGGGATTGTATTGCCAGTGGACGGAGGCAAGTAAGTAGACGTTGCGGCTAGCCGGACAAGGCTTGGGGTGGAGAGAAAGGTCAGGATAGTGTGTCAAACCCTTGGTATCCATCTCCGCCCATGGGCCCTTCGTGCGGAGCACGAGTATAGCCAGCAGTTGTGCGATTGATCCTACGCTGAGCCACTAGAGCCTCAAGCACTAGTTCACAGGCTGCTGCCCGGTGTCCGTCATTGGCAGCTTCAGAAGCTAGGCCGACATCAATCACTAGCTGAAGCAGGCCCGGTACGGTCGAGAAGCCCATAACGCAGGCGTTCCCAGACGAATCCGCCCCTACTTGCAGTACACCTCCGGTCTCGAAATACTCAACAATACCGTCTACGTCGGCGCCAGCGGCACGGACGTCAAAGGCTTCAGAGGATGCTTGCTGAATCAGCTCGCGCGCGATCCTGTCTGCACCATGAAGTTCACCTTCATACTCCAGTTCCATCTTCCCAGTAATTGCGGGCAGTGCGGCGTAGAGATCTGAGACTCTCGGCACGGCTACAGCTTCGCCGTCTTCCAGGGCACGCCTCTCTGCGTTCGAAACGACTGTCTCGATCACAGTAATGGGCATTCGTTGGCTCACGCCTGACCGTTGATCAATCCGTTTATCATGCCGCCCCAGAAAGGCTATTCGCTCAACAACCTCCTGGAGAAAATCAGGGACTTCGATAGGTAGATCGTTGCGACCAATCCACGCTTCTTGGCGTGTGATCTGTATTCCAATGTCGAGGTCCTGAGGATAGTGAGTGCGAATTTCTGCTCCTATTCGGTCTTTGAGCGGTGTGATGATCTTCCCCCGTGCAGTGTAGTCCTCTGGATTTGCTGTGAAGACCATGAGCACGTCGAGCGAGAGGCGGATTGGGTACCCCTTTACCTGTACATCACCTTCCTGGAGGATGTTGAATAGCCCTACCTGGATCTTTCCAGCGAGATCAGGAAGCTCGTTTATTGCCAGGATACCGCGGTTGGCTCTCGGGAGGAGACCGAAGTGAATGGTAAGTTCGTCCCCTAGAGCGTGACCGCCTCGTGCGGCCTTGATCGGATCCACATCGCCGATCATGTCGGCGATGGTCACATCTGGCGTCGCGAGCTTTTCGACATAACGAGAATCTCTTGCGATCCAATCGATTGGAGTGTCATTCCCGTGCTCTTGAATCTTCATTCGACCGAACTTCGAGAGCGCATTAAGAGGATCGTCATTCACTTCGCTCCCGCCGATGATTGGAATCTTCTCATCTAGTAGCAGGCTTAGATCACGGAGTATCCGGCTCTTGGCTTGACCTCTTAGCCCTAGCAAGATGAAGTCGTGTCGGGCTAGGATCGCGTTGACGATCTGAGGAATAACGGAGTCAGCGTATCCATGCACGCTTGGAAAGAGAGCCTTTCCAGACCTCAGCTTGTGGATCACATTGTCGCGAAGCTCTTCCTTGACGGAACGTTGTTTGTAGCCGCTTTCCTTAAGTGCTCCGAGTGTGTTGGGAAGAGACTTGCTCATGGGTTTGGTCCGATTCGACAGTCGTCGCGTGTTGAGGATGCGGCACTATTTGACGGCAAAACGGTACACGTGTCGACCGGTGCAGGTCCCACTCTGTAACAAAAGCTTTGGAGCAGTCATGTCAGAGGGCAAGCCCCTCCTCAGTAGCACCGTGAGCCCTTTTGAGGCGCAGCCTCCCCTCATAAGGGACCGCTTCATTGTTGCCGATCAGCCCGACGACGAAGCGATTCCTATGGACGTCGTCTTCGTCGGCGCCGGTCCCGGAGGGCTGGCTGGAGCGATTGAACTCGCGCAACTCGTGAGGGAAGACAATGAAAACGGCGGTGGGATCGGAGAGATAGAGATAGCGGTACTTGAAAAGGCTGGGCAACTGGGTGAGCACAACCTCTCGGGGGCGGTGGTGAACCCCAGTGCCTTCAGGGAGCTCTTTCCTGATCTGGGGATGGAAGATTTTCCTCTTCGACGCCCAGTAGAAAAAGAAGCAGTATACGTCATGACGGAATCGGATTCATACCGGATTCCGACCCCTCCTACGATGAAGAACCACGGTAATTGGATTGCCTCTATCTCGGAGGTTGTTCGTTGGCTGGGGGAGAAGGCCGAGGGGCTTGGTGTGAATGTTTTCCCAGGGTTTCCGGTTGACTCATTGCTGGTAGAACAAAAGAGGGTCATCGGGGTGAGAACTACGCCGTCAGGGTTGGGCCGCGATGGCGAACCTGCGGGCGGAGGGGATCATATGCCATCAGTTGACCTTTCAGCCCAGGTCACGGTGCTCTCTGAGGGCTCCCGTGGCTTATTATCCCAAGCGTGGTTCGACTGGCAAGGTGTGATTGCTGAGAATCCTCAGATCTACGCGCTAGGGGTGAAGGAGGTCTGGGAGGTTAAGAAGCCACTTGATCGGATTATCCACACTATGGGTTGGCCTCTTCCAAGTGATGCGTTTGGCGGAAGCTTTGCGTACCCGCTCTCCGATAACACCGTAGCACTTGGTCTAGTGGTCGGACTAGACTATGGAGACGCGCGCCTCGACGTCCATGAACTGCTCCAACGTATGAAGTTGCACCAACTGTTTCGCGACCTTCTTGAAGGTGGCGAGATGATCGAATGGGGTGCAAAGACGATTCCGGAGGGGGGCTTTTATTCTGTACCGGAACGTCGGCATGGGGACGGTCTGCTAGTGATTGGGGATTCCGCGGGATATGTAGAGGTCTCCTCCCTTAAGGGGATACACTATGCAATGCACTCCGGGATCATGGCTGCCCGGGCGATTTTCGAGGGCCTCAAGAAAGGAGGTACATCTGCTGACCACCTAGCTGGTTATACGTCATCCGTAGATGACAGCGTGATCATGAAAGATCTCAAAGAACGCCGGAACATGCGGTTAGCGTTCAAGGGTGGCTTTGTCAGCGGTGTGATTAAGGCGGGCCTCATGACACTGACAAGAGGGGCGTTCCCCGGTCGTAAGATTTCGATCTCAGAAGATGCAGCGGCCCCAAAGCACCTAGGCCCGGAAAGGGAGCCACTTGTTCCAGATGGCAAGCTGACGTTCTCTAAGGTCGACGCCGTCTACAAATCCGGTAATCAGACGCGAGATGATATCCCGTCGCACTTGATTGTCGCAGACAGCGTAAGTCCCGAGGAGGCGGAGATGTACGTGCATCTTTGTCCAGCCGGCGTGTATGAATGGGATGGTGAGAGCCTGGCTGTAAATGCGCCTAACTGCATTGATTGCAAGGCTACAGACGTGCTCGGCCCCCGTTGGACGCCACGCGAAGGTGGTAGTGGACCGTCGTATCGGCAGATGTAGGGGAAGCAAAAGTCAATTGCTTTGCGGCTTGTGGCTCAACCTAGGTCGGTAAAGGAGCGACGAGTACCTTGAGTTCGCCGAGTCCCACCTAATTAGGTTTCAGGATGAGCGACGGCATATGATTAGCAAACGGTTGAATCTTTCGGACGTGGAGCTGCCTTGAAGAGGGAGAGGGAGTGGGCNNCTCTGATCGGCTTCGGAGGCACGGTCGCTGCCTGATTATCGACTGTCACAGCTTTCCCCGCAGACCGCTGCCATGTGACTTGGACCAGACAGCCAGCCGCCCAGACATCTGTATCGGAACAAGTTCGTTGCATACAACCGATACCGTGGACCGTGCTTCCCGCTCGGCCTTTGAGGCGCGCGGCTACACGGTAGAGGTCAACCGACCATACGAAGGTACGATCGTCCCCCCGCGCT
>DEAT01000022.1:73747-198008 GCA_002348265.1 Gemmatimonadales bacterium UBA2975
GTCTGATCCCATGCAAGACGCCCAACTCAATCATGATTGAGTTGGGACGTTGGCTCTACATGGACGAAGCGACCGGAGAAAGGCTCAGTACCTTCGAGACGTGTCAGGAATCTGTGCAGGCCGCGATGGGCGCAATTGTGGAGGCTTGGCGGGGCAACACTGCCCGGCAAGAGGAGAAGGAGCAGGTCGACGACCTGCCTAGAAGGTTACGATCCCAGGCGGGCAGGGATCCGGGAGAGCCAAAAACAAAGGTGCCCTAATCATCCTCATTGATTTCGAGCCCGATCCCGGTAGGTGTAACCACGAGCGTTGGCATGATGGAGCGCACTAGTTGCGATCCGAATCCTTCTAATGCAGAGTCGGCCGACTCGTAAAGAGACAGAGACTCAATCGTTTTGATAGTCGGGAAGACCATCGGTAGATCGCCCTGATCTAGGCGGGTCAGTGCGGCTTGCGGAGAGATCCAAAGTGCCTCAGTCATCTCGCGGCGATCTACGATCGGTGTTGCCCCAGAATGAACTTTGGCTGCAAAAAATCGCGTGTCGTAACGTCGTGGCTCCGGCTCGGGGGTAATCCAGTGGGCGATGTACTCGACCTTGTCGCCCGTGATTCGGCATCCCAGTTGTTGCAGGGCTTCATGGAAATTGATCCGGTCACTCATTAGCGCATCGCGGATTTCGTCCACGCTGGAATCTTCAGCAGCGGTGGCCGGAGCTGAACCATCTTTTTGCACGCCGATAAGGATCCCGGTTTCCTCGAATGCTTCGCGAAGTGCAGCAAAGTAGTACGCGATGGCTGGCGGTTCCTCGCTTTTCCCGAGCCGTTTTTTCGCCGAATCTCGGTCTAGGTTGTCTAGCAGTGATACCAGCTCAGGAAGCGAATCAGGTTTATCTACTCGTCCTCCTGGGAAGACGTAAGCTCCTGGTACAAAGCCTGACCTAGGACTACGGCGCATCAGGAGCAACTCTAGTCCAGCTTCTTCGTCACGCAGAAGAACAATCGTCGCTGCAGGCACTGGGGTAACGGGCACGGTAGGGGGGTCGGCGATCGTTTCAGCAAACCCAGCCGGCAGGTTTTTAAATGGAATGACGAATTCTCCGGACCCGCTCAACGGCCCGCCGCCATCCCGTCTTTCCTTGGGTCTGAAGCGGCCGCCCAGCCTCTACTAAGTCGCAAAATCGCCTGTCCTCCCCCGAAGGCCACGCCTTGGGGATCACGAAGCTGGTGTCCCAGGGCTTCGAGGGCCGAGCCCACCTCAGGATCCAAGTTCTCAATTGCTACACGTGTTCCCGAGAAGTGACGGAATCGGGCCGCATCGATGGCCTCTTGGGGATCCATTCCAAATTCGACCATGTTGAGTAGGACCTGCACGTGCCCCTGCGGTTGCATTGATCCGCCCATCACACCGTAAGAGAGCCACGGATCACCATCTTTAGTGACGAATGCAGGGATGATCGTGTGCAGTGGACTCTTATTAGGGGCGATCTGGTTTGGGTGCCCCTCCTCAAGCGTGAAGCCAGCACCTCGATTTTGCAGGACTATCCCTGTTCCCGGCACTACAACGCGCGATCCGAAGTACCCGAATATAGAATTGATAAAGGAGATCATGTTTCCGTGCCGGTCGGCCACTGTCAGGTAGATAGTTTCTGAGTCAGTGGCGAGCTGACCCGGATCAGGGCGATCCGCTGCCGTGAAGGGATCGATCAGAGTAGCTCGGTCGGCGAGATAGTTAGCGTCGAGTAGTGCCGCTGGTCTCACGTCCATATGAGCGGGGTCTGCGATATAACGGCTCAGATCTGCATGGGCGAGCTTTTTGGCTTCAATAAGTGTGTGCAGGTATTCGGCGGAGTTGTGCTCCATGGTGGAAAAATCATAGCCTTCGAGCATCTTGAGCATCTGGAGGGCCGCTATACCTTGACCCGCCGGAGGCAGCTCCCAAAGCCGGTAGCCCTTATAGTCAACCGATAGGGGCTCGACCCATTTCGGTTCGTGGCTTTGCAGGTCCTCCAGGGTTAGGTAGCCACCGAGTGTGCCGAGCCCTTCAACAACTTCACGGCCTAGGTCTCCCCCGTAGAAAGCCTGTACGCCATCCTCTGAGATCCGCTGGAATGACTTGGCGAGGTCAGGGTTCCGAAACCAGTCTCCAGCTGCCGGAGCTTCGTCATCAATCAAAAATGTCGCTGCTGCGCCCATGTCACGACGTAGGCCGCTTACTGTGCCAGCCCAGTCCTGAGCGATGATTGGCGTGACCGGGAAACCTTCGTTTGCGATACGAATCGCGGGTGCTAGCACCTCGGCAAGTGTCATGGTGCCATACTTCTCAATCAGCGCATTCCAACCGGACAAGGCGCCGGGCACGGTGACCGAGCGTGGCCCGGATCCAGGTACGCTTGGCTCTTCTTCGGCGAGAAGGGCTTCGACATCAACGTTAGATCCGGATTTCCCGCTTGCATCGAGACCCACAAGTCGCCCAGAGTTTGCGTCCCAGAGTATCGCAAACATGTCGCCGCCTATTCCGGTCATGTGTGGCTCTGTCACGTTGAGAACGGCAGCCGCCGCTACCGCGGCATCTATAGCGTTACCACCTGCTGCGAGAATTTCGAGAGCGGTTGTGGTGGCAAGGGGCTGGCTGGTAGCTACCGCGTCATTGGGTGCGTAGACCGTTGACCTGCCTGAGTAGGTGGCCGGGCTGTGCACAGGGCCCGTCATCCGAGAGGTCGCTTGAGCTTCAATGCTAAAGGGAGTGAGCGTGGTGGCCGCGAACAGGGCCGAGAGTAGGATCGAGCGTAACATGGATGAGCCTAGTGTTGAGTTGACCATTGAGGTATGGCCTAAAAAAGTGCGCGGACTGGGACGGTTCTGGGGTCTGATTGCCTGCACACGTTACGTTACTATAAAGGTTCAGAGTTTGTATTTCGTCACATGTTCGTCCGGTATTCGCAGGTGAACCCTGAAACCGTGTAATTCGGACGAGTGCGTTGCTCATCGAAGAAAACAATACCGCTGGCGCGAGGAGTTGGAAGCTGCCAACCTAACTACCACTGTGTAGGCGAAAAAGTGGCGGGCACTGAGGTTTCTTGTGCGCCAAAATGGCACCTAGGTCTGCACTTACGGCATAAAATTCCCTCTAAAATGTGGCACGCATCTCGCAACAGAGTTCCACTCCCAAACTAAGCTCTGCCCCTGCCTTGACCACGAGCCTTCGCCCAGAACCAACGGCTCCGAGATACTGGAGAAAGAAGTACTGATGTCTGAGCGTTTTACGCTTCCGGTTTTGCCCCTTCGCGACACTGTCGTCTATCCAGGGGTCGCAGTCCCAATTTCTGCCGGTCGACCCGGAACGGTAGAAGCCGTTCAAGAGGCCTTGGATGGAGATCGCAGACTTTTTGCGGTTGCGCAAACAGAAAATATTGACGATCCGACTCCGGAGTACCTTTACACGATTGGGACTGTGGTCCGAATCATCCAGACACACCGGGTCCGGGGTGGCGTTCAGCTCCTCGTTCAGGGGGAGGGCCGAGCCCAAGCGATATCATATCATCAGGAAGGAGAGGCGATGCTTCAAGCCGTCCTCCTCGAAATGGATACAATGGAGCCAAGAGACAGTCAGGATCCTGGCTTCCAAGCATTAGATCAGGAGTTGCGTGACCGGGCGGCGGAATTAGGCACTAGGAGAGGGGTGCCGGCGGAGGCGCTGAACCAACTGATCCAAGGAGTGGACGAGTCGGGTCCATTTGCCGACCTCGTTGCGTTTTATCTCGAACTCGAAACGGCCGACAAACAGGAACTTCTGGAGTTGCTGGACGACGAAGAGAGGATGCGAGCCTGCCTGCTCGCAGTTGAGCGGGAGCTTGCTCGGCTTGATGCTCAAGAGGACATCCAAGCGAAGGTGCAATCCGAGCTTGGAGAGCGCCAAAGAGAGATGTTGCTTCGTGAACAACTTAAGGCCATTCAAAAGGAACTCGGAGAAGAGGAAGAACGGGACGACGTAGAGGAGATGAGAAATCGCATCTCGGAACTCGAGCTTTCTGAGGAGCAGCGAAGTGAGGTAGATCGGGAGTTGCGCCGACTTGAGCGTACGAGCCCTCAGTCCGCCGAATACCAAGTGATCCGAACTTTCCTTGAGTGGATCACAGAACTTCCATGGAACGAGAGGTCTGAGGAGGAGATCGACCTAGAGACGGCCGAGCAGATCTTAAATGATGATCACTACGGCCTCGAAGATGTAAAGGATCGCGTACTCGAGTTCCTTGCGGTGCGGAAGCTGGCGCTGGATCGTGCTGCTGCGAAAGGCAAGGAAGCGGAAGATGATGTGGCAGAGGTCGGCGCAGTCTCAGCTGGGCGTGGACCGATCTTGCTGTTCGTGGGCCCCCCGGGCGTGGGAAAGACGTCGATTGCGCAGTCTATAGCTAGATCACTCGGCAGGGAGTATGTCCGAATCTCACTTGGTGGAGCGCGGGATGAGGCAGATATACGGGGCCATAGGCGCACTTATGTGGGGGCCATGCCAGGTCGCATCATCCAGGGGATGCGTCAAGCGAAGTCTAAGAACCCAGTTTTCCTGTTGGATGAGGTCGACAAGCTTGGTGTTTCTTTTCAGGGAGACCCTAGCTCGGCGCTACTCGAAGTTCTCGACCCGGCTCAAAACTCGACTTTCGTCGATAATTACTTAGGAATCCCGTTCGACCTTTCAGAGGTGCTGTTTGTTGCGACCGCAAATTACCGGGACCGCATCCCTGGTCCGTTACTGGATCGAATGGAGCGAGTAGATTTTTCTGGATATACAGAAGCAGAGAAGCTCGAAATCGTGAAACGTTACCTGCTTCGCCGACAGCGGGAGGAGAATAGTCTTACAGAAGACGAACTTCACATGCGAGACGAGGCTATTCTGACGATAGTGCAGAATTACACGCGTGAAGCTGGGGTTCGGCAGCTTGAGCGTGAGGTTGGGAAATTCGCGCGTAAGGTCGCTAGACGGATTGCTGGGGGTAAACTCAAAAGGATTGACGCTTCATCGGCTGACGTTCCCGAGATCTTGGGTCGTCCACGGGTCCATCCCGAACGGATGGCAGAGCACGACACGCTCGGGGTCGCAACGGGGATGTTTTACACACCTATGGGCGGTGATATCATGTTCGTGGAGGCCAGCGTGATGCCCGGCGAAGGGGGTTTTGTGCTAACGGGCCAACTTGGTGACGTGATGAAGGAGTCTGGCCGAGCAGCACTTTCGTTCTCCAAGGCAAACGCAAAACATTTGGGGATTCCTGAGGACAGCCTGAATGGTCATGAGGTCCATATCCACGTTCCTGCGGGGGCTATCCCGAAAGACGGACCGTCGGCTGGCATCACGATGGCGACTGCACTCGTCTCAGCCGTCTCAGGACGTAAGGTGCGTCGAGATGTAGCGATGACGGGTGAGTTAACTCTGACAGGCCGTGTACTTCCGATCGGTGGTGTGAAGGAAAAGGTACTCGGCGCGGTCCGGGCTGGGATTAGCGAGATCATTGTTCCGATCGATAATGAGGCCGATCTCGATGATATACCTCCTGATGTGCGCGAGGTTGTGACGTTCCATCTGGCTGAGACGCTAGACGACGTGATCGCAATTGCTCTGTCGGACGGGCAAAGCCGGCGGACTAGTAGAACGTCATCCGGAGCCCGGAAGCCCGCGAAGAAAAAGGCGAGTGCAGGAAAAAAGACAGCCAAGAAAAGAAAGGTCGCTAGAAAGCCCGCTGTTGCTGAGAGTCACGCCAGATAGCGGGCCGCTGTGTTTTAAAGCAGGTGATCATGACCGTGCGCGGGAGAGGCTTCGGCGAGTTGTTGGGAAGCGCCGCAGTGGAACCTGCGTTCTCCGACCTAGATCACTTCGATCGCGCCGGCTTGACCTCGGACCACACGACCAATAACCGCAGCCGTGCATGATGTTTTTGCTAGGCCGTCCCCAACGTCCTTGAGTCTCTCTTCGGGAACTGACATCAAAAGACCACCCGACGTCTGAGCATCAGCCAAGAGGATCTTCGTCACTTCGTCTATCGAGGGCGAGAAATGCACGTCAGATGCTAGGTCTGCGAGGTTACGCTTCGATCCACCGGGTATATGACCAGCTTCTGCAAGCATCTTTGCTCCTGGTAACACCGGTACCGCATCGGCGTTCAGTTTCGCAGATGTTTTTGAGGCGCGCATAAGGCCTCGAAGGTGCCCTAAGAGCCCGAACCCTGTTACGTCCGTCGCTGCCGTGACCCCGTTAGAGACCATGATACTAGCGGCATCGGCGTTCAGTTGAGTCATGAAGTCGACGGCACTTTTGATGACACTTTCAGGGGCCTCACCGCTCTTTATTGCTGTCGCGATTACACCAGAACCGATCGGCTTGGTCAGTAACAGCGTATCTCCCGCCCTAGCCGAGGCGTTAGTCACCATTTGGGTAGGATCAACTTCACCGATTGCGACAAGTCCGTATTTTGGCTCGTTGTCGTCAATACTGTGTCCACCAAGAGTTGGCACCCCTACCGACGATGTCACGGCCGACGCCCCTCGAATTATTTCGTCCAGGATTCCCTCGGTCAGCAGATGTCGCGGAAATCCTACAAGATTTAGGACAAAAAGTGGTTTCGCGCCCATTGCGTATATGTCCGAGAGTGCGTTTGTGGCCGCTATGCGTCCGAAGTCGTATGGATCGTCAACTATGGGCGTAAAGAAGTCGGCGGTTACCACCAGTGCACGATCATCGGTGAGACGGTAAACGGCAGCGTCGTCCCCTGAGGTGTGCCCGACAAGAACGTTTGGGTCGTCGACTGGAAGCACGTGACGCAGAACTTGCGCCAACTCGGACATACCGAGTTTACACGCTCAACCGGCTCCATGACTGAGCTGGGACAGCCGGATCTCCGGTCTTTTATCCCGAGGCTGACTGGTCATGCGATCTCCTTGGTTGGCTTAAGTGTCGCTTCCGAAGCATAAAGTCTCTTGGAAACACGATGGCGTCCACGGGTAAGTAATGCGCCCAAGGCTCCAACAATAAATTAGACAGCTTGGTATAGAAGAAAGCGAATCACGTGAGCACACGAAAACACCGGTCACGAAATTCATTAGCAGAAGAGCTATCTCGCTCTGAGGCGGAGCTCAATCTTGGGAGGGCGTGTCTTCTGGTCGCTGCGGAGGAGTACTCACAACTTTCGGTAGCTCTTTACCTGGCGCGCCTTGACCAAATAGCGGAAGAGGTGAAAGACCGACTTGCTAACGAGACCGCTCCGCTCGTGATTCTCAATGATCTCTTGAAGACCCTTTACGAGCGAAGGCAGTATAGGGGCAACCGGACGGCCTACTACGACCCGAGGAACTCCTTTCTCAATGATGTACTAGATCGCGGCATGGGAATCCCACTCACGCTAGGGATCGTGCTATTGGAAATCGGATGGCGTCTCGACCTAGCCCTCGAGGGCGTAAATTTCCCAGGACACTTCCTTGTACGATATGTGGGCACTGAGGTGAGGTTGTTAATCGACCCATTTGATGGAGGAAGGATCAGCTTTGAGGATGAGGCGCAAGAACTCATCGACCAGGGCTATGGTGGGGCCGTCGCGATGCGAGAAAAATTCCTGCGGCCAGCGTCGAAGAAAGACATGCTAGCAAGACTCCTTACGAACTTAAAAGGGATTTACAGTAACATCGGTGACGATCGCCGCGCTCTAGGAGTTGTCGAGCGCCTGATGATGATTTCTCCAACTTCTCCACTAGAGAGTCGCTCAAGGGGCATATTGCTCGCTCGGCTGGGCAGACACACTGACGCTGCGAATCAACTTGAAGCCTATCTTCGGATCTCCCCATCTGCTAATGATTGGACACACGTACGGGAGCTTGTGAGAGAGCTTCGAAAAGGCCGATATGAGGAGGGGGAGAGGGTTTAAGATGACCAAGCCTGCAAAGATGAAGAGTGCTCTCTTGGCTGATCTTTTAGAGTTGGGCGGCGTGGTGACAGAGTACCATGGCAGAACTCTTATCCGTCACTTTGGAGATCCTTCCGGCGAATATGTTGCTGCGACAGAGGCGGCGGCTGTTTTCGATCGGAGTCACAGGGCTCGATTGACAGTATCTGGAAGATCCCCAGGCCAGATGCTCAGTGGTCTGCTGACCGGTCGAATACCTGAGGCGCCATCGAGTGACAACTCCGTTACGAATGGTACTGGAACGTATCATGCCGTTCTCACCGCTAAGGGAAAGATGATTTCTGACCTCTGGGCTTACCGGTTGGGGAATGAGGAGAGGGAGGTGTATCTGCTGGATGTGCCAGTTGCTGGCCTGTCCGGGTTACGAGAACATTTACAGAGATTTCTGCCACCGCGGTTGGCCACAGTCAATGACGTTTCGGCTGAGACCGCTGCGATCTCAGTAGTCGGGCCGGACTCGATTCTGATGCTTGCAAGGCTGGCTCTTGGCCGCAGTGTCGAGCAAGCCTCTCTAGATACGGCGGGTGAAGGTGCGTGGTTCTGTTCCGGCGCTCCAGAATCAAGCTCAGATTTTCCATCAGATGGAACAATGGTAGTCCGGACAGAGGAGGTCTGGCCCAATGCTTGGACTGTGTTCGGTCCCGCAGATGCGCTACGCGCGCTTTGGCTCGAGCTAGCGGCGGAGGGAGCGAAGCCTTCTGGCCTCGGTGTTTGGACCACCCTGCGTGTTGAGGCAGGAAGACCAGCCTTTGGCACTGATATGGATGAAAACACGTTACCACCCGAAGTCGGCCATGTTGCGAGGGCTATCGACCACACGAAGGGGTGCTATACGGGTCAAGAAGTCATAGTGCGTATCCGAGACCGGGGTCACGTGAACAAACATCTTCGCCTGCTGGACTTAGGTGACATGCCCGCGCCCCGCTGTGGCTCGGAGCTCATTGCGTCTGATGGGTCTGGCAAGGTTGTGGGAAACCTCACTTCGGTGGTTCAATCTCCTCGGGCCCAAGGTGTAGTTGCACTGGGGTACGTGAGGAGAGGAGTCAGCACCGTTTTCTTGGGCGATCGCTCAGTTGTGGTTGATGAGACCGAAGACTGAAATCAAATCTTCGGCTACTCTGTTTCGAGTCGCGATAGTGACCCCAATCTTCACTTAGACAGATTGAGCGAGACGGTCCGAGACGATTAAATGTCCGTGTTCCCGACCGTTTTCAATGAAGATTTTGTTTGCGTTATGGCCTGCAGCGATGACTCCAGCGATGTACAGTCCGGGGACATCAGTCATCATGTTGTTCTTGTTGTGACTGGGAATGCCCGTCTCTTTGTCGATTGATACGCCAAGCATGGCGAGTTGCTTTTGGTCCGATTGCCAGCCTGTCATTGCGACAACAAAGTCGTTTTGGATTTCCGTTTCAGCACCATTTTCTTCGGACCGTAAAATAACAGTCGACGGTTTGACTTCAGCCACTCTGTGTTTCCAGTACACTGGGATTTCACCGAGTTCCAGACGATTGTTGATGTCTGGCACGACCCATGGCTTTACGCCCCGATCTATAGTGTCCCCGAAGTGGACGAGACTGACGCGTACACCGTTCCGATACATTTCTAGAGCTGCCTCTACTGCAGAGTTTCCGGCACCGACGACAAGAACCTCCTGCTCGTAGTAGGGATAGGGCTCGTGATAGTAGTGTTTGACTTTTTCCAGTTCTTCCCCGGGGACATTTAGATAGTTCGGGGTCTGGAAACCACCGGTCGCGACCACAACGGCAGCGCTTTTATGATCATACACCGATCCATCGTTCTTACTAGTCTGGACCAAGAAATTGCCTTGCTCGCCAGAAATCGAGGTCACCTCTTCGTATTGGTGAACGTCCAGGTTCCAGTGTTGAACGACCTTTCGGTAGTACGCCAGGGCCTCACGACGGGTGGGCTTTGCATCTGGAATTGTGAACGGAACATCCCCTACCTCCAGCTTCGTAGCCGTGCTGAAGAAAGTCATGTAGTGCGGATAGCTCAGAAGTGAGTTCGTAATTGCTCCGCGCTCGAAAAGGGCACACCCAAGTCCGGCATTTGCGGCGGCGGCCCCGACGGCGATCCCGCATGGCCCGGCGCCTACTACAATCAAGTCATATCTGTCATTCATTGCATCACGTTACCCTTTCTCCAACATCTGTTCCAGCTTGTCAATAATTAGCAGAATTCGTCATGACAACAGCCGAGTCCGAAGCCCGAAAGGCCCTAAATCGACTGCGTCGTGCGCTTGAGAAAGCCCAACGAGAGATGGTTGAACTCGAAGGTGCACTCACGCACGCCGAGGGGACCGATTTCCCGTCTGATCTTTACGAAGGCATGAATCTATCCATCCGACAATTACTTGATTTTACTGACGACGAAGCGACACGGCTTCAGGAAAAGATTTTGCACTTGGGAGGACTTGAAGCAGGAAGGGTACGGAGAGGTTGATCGAGAGGCGCTACAGGTGCCTTCTAAAGGGCTCGGTTCCTTGAAAGTGACGCAGGCTCAGAGGGTACAGTGAGCCCTAAAAGCGATAGGTGTAGTTGAGTTTAATTGATACCCCTCGCGACAACGTGTTGTAACCGAGGGTATTGGGATCGAGTAGGTCGAGTAACTCCCTGCGCCAGTTTTGTGTGAACACGAAGTAGATGTCGTTGCCTGGTTTAACGATCCAGCGGAGGCGGGAGAAGAGGCCCACGATATTGGACTGATCATCGTACTGCAGTTGTCCTGTGATTGCGACCCATGGTGAGGGGTTCCAGTCGGTAGATATTTCGTACAGTGACGCCGTGAATTCACCACCGGGAAGTTGAACGTCGTTGTACTGAATGTTGGTCGAGAGGCTTATACCAGGATTTGGACGAAAGCTTAGGCGGCCGCCGTATTGCTGGCGGTTTCCATTCCAGAAGCCACCTATGGTTGCACCTCCGAACAGCGAGACCCGTCGGCGCCCAGCAGTTCGACCGAAAACCCGGTACTCCCAGATCGTATAGTCGCCTGGTATGATTGTTAGTTCTCCGCTTGGGGAGAACTCTCTGTCTAGGTACTCGTATGTCTGTGTTGCGGTAACGTCGAAACCGTCGCCGCTTTCGAGGTCTACTCCTAAAAGGTTGAATTGCCATTGCCGCTCAGCTGTGCCTCCTCGTCCTCTCAGGAGGTACGGATCCGCACCTGGAAAGGCTGAGCTTAGGCTAACCAGTTCACGGAATTGCACCGAAAAATCCAGCCGGCGCAGCCATGAGATTGACGGTGTCCGAGGTGCCCATCCGAACCGTGGCTCGATGCGCCGAAAATTGTTACGTGTGACGAAGCCGACGGCGGGGCTGTACCAGTCTCCGAATTGACGATATGAAACGTGTGCGGTCCAGATGTCATTGGGATAGTTAAGTCGCGCTCCGTGGGCACTGAGGTCGTCAACGCCGAGATCGATGCGCTGAGGGTCAGCCAGACCGCGTGGGTTGGAATTCCAAACGAAGAACGCTTCAAGTTCGAGATTTTTGTTGCTGAGAAAGTTTCGGGTTTTAAAATCGAGGTCGATACCTGCGGTATGCTGGTCGACCCCCTCTAGGTTTCCCGGGTCTTGAGTGGTCCTCCGGAGAGTGTAGATAGCCCCGATAGCTGACTGTTCCCACAGCTTTCTCCTAATCCGGGCGACAGTGAAGGCTTCACTGGGAACGGTGACATCCTGTTCGATAAACGTGTTGTAGTAATCCTGCTTTGCTGTGCCGATTTGATAAAACCCAACTTCGAACGCGCCCGCCTGCCCTGTGAGGCGGGTTCCATAATTGATTGGGATCTGTTGACCTTGAGTTAGCCCTATACGTCGAGAGAAGAACGGGGAGGGTCCGCTTCTGGGGGCGAAGCTGAAGACGCCTGAGCCCTCGAGGAAGAAATCGCGCCGCTCGGGTAGTCGAATGGGAAATCGTGTCAGGTTTACACGCCTCTGGTCACTTTCTACTTCTGCGAAGTCTGTGTTGACGCTTACTGAGGCGCGGAGGCTTGAGGTGAGGCTGTAATTGACATCCAACGAGATGTCACTAGGGTATGTAGTAGCATTGGGCGCAGTAGGATCGAGAGGATCTGCGGGAGTTACGTAGCGATAGTTTCCGATCGCCGATGGGACCGCCTCGAGCCCGAGCCCTTGTGACATACTGCGCAGGCCCTGCATACGGCCGGCGAAGACTGGCTTGAATAGCCCTTCGTTTCTTCGCCACCCTCTCCATAGAACCTCCTCGTTCTTTCGTCGGATCGTTCGTTGGAAATTGATGCCCCACTCCGATTCGTCCGGGTCAAAGTTGAGTGTCCGGAATGGGATCTGGATTTCTGCAGACCAACCATCTGGGCGGGTGGCGGTCCTTGCTTCCCAGATACCGTCCCATGCTTTGTTGATGCCTCCGCCGCGACCGGCTCCACCACGTCCGCCACCTCCGGTGATGACCCCATCACCCATCAGGCCGGCCGCGTTGATTTCGAAGAAGTAGCCAGTACGTCCATCCAGAAATGTGTCCAGGATCCACATGAAACGGTCATCGGTTCCCAGCGATGCGTCACGTTCACGCTGGAATGCTAGGATCTGTTCCGGGTCGTCGTAGACTATTGCCCCTATGTACAGGTGGTCTTCGTCGAATACGACACGGATTTCAGTTGCCTCCGACGGTTCGTTGCCTTGAACTGGTTCCTGCTGCGTAAAGTCACTGATTGGCTTAGCACGCTGCCACGCGGCTTCGTCGATCCGTCCGTCGAGAGTGATTTCGAGGTTTCCAGATAATTCGAACGCCCGCAGTGGAGCACCTTCATCACTTGTTCTTGCAGAAGCGCTTGATTCCTCTTGCGCCTCAATTGTGGCTGGAAGAGAGAGTCCAACCATTAGCAGTGTTAGAAAACCTGTATGACCGACAGGCCGCGTCATGCGGGACTCCGGTTTTTGAGCAACTTTGTAAGGTAGTTGTGTAACAAAACGATGACACCTTTGAGGTCGTCGATGTTGTCTCTCAAGTCTAGCTTTCTGGTATGTCGAACGAATGGGAGTTACTCGCAGGGCGCCTAGAGGATTGCTTAATGGGTGTGTCAGGGGGTGTCGATGGGCTGGAACCCTGGAAAGAAAAAGCTTTTCAGGGGCTTGCCCAAGAGGTCTTCGGTTGGCAGTTCGAACTATGTGCCCCCTACCGTTCTTTTTGCAAGCAACGCGGAGTTACGCCCTCGTCGGTGTCTGATTGGCGCGAGATTCCTGCGGTTCCAACCACGGCATTCAAATACGTCAATCTAGTATCGACCCCCTACACCAGTATTTCTCGAAAGCCAGACGCAGCATTTTACACGAGTGGAACTACGCTTGGTTCAGAGCACAGAGGGTGCCATTTCGTGCCGCGTGTAAGTCTATATCGGGCGGCGTTTCATCAGCCGTTCCGGCGGGCTCTCTTGCCCGACGTCGAGGAAATCAGGATCATCTCGCTGATCCCTTCACCGATCTCAGCCCCGCACTCCTCCCTGTCGTGGATGGTTGGTATGGCTGCAGACGCTTTTGCGTACGAAGTAGATTGGCTAGTCCAGCCGAATGGAGAATGGACTAGAGGCCCATTCGATGTGTTGCGTGCCGCTAGTGAAGAAGAGGAGCCAGTTCTCGTCCTTGGCACGGCTCTCGCTTTCTTACATCTCAAAGAGGCAGCTGATGAGCCGAGTGTTTCTCTCCCGACGGGTTCCCGGGCTATGGTGACTGGAGGATTCAAAGGCGTTAGTCGGGCTATCGGACGTTCTGAGCTATACTCGACAATCACCGATTACACCGGAATTGCTAGAGACAGGATAGTGAATGAGTACGGTATGACCGAACTTCTGTCACAGATGTATGAGCCTGTATTAACAGAAGGAACAAGGGCAGCGGGAAGATTGGAAGCGCCGCCGTGGCTTGGTGTTCGCGTTCTTGATCCGACCACACTCGAGGATCAACCGGAAGGTGAGCAAGGAATTATCTCTTTCTTTGATTTAGCCAATCTAGGCTCAGTGAGTCACGTTCTCACCGAGGATCTAGGCGTCTTAGAGGAGGGTCGGCTGGCAGTGTCGGGGCGAGTACCCGGTTCAGAGCCGCGGGGGTGTTCTCGTGCGATGGATGACTTGATGTCTGGTGGCGGTCGCTTGTGAGCGTGAATCGTGATGCGGAGCTAGCGCAAATCAATGAAGCGAAGGTGGCTCTGCAACAAGCAAGGCCGGCGATTCTGTCTAGGCCAGTTGCTGAAATCGCGGATGTGCTGGGCCGAGTGGGTGAACGTTTTTCTAATCCGGATGATCAGCTTAGGAGGATGGCCTTGGACAAGCTGCCCTCTGAGGCCAAGCTATCTCGTGAGCTTGCCGAGGTCGTTCTTGATGGAATGGCTGCAGGATGGACGCGGGAAGCTCTGTCTATCCTGCTCAAGAGCGAGTTTTCTGACCCAGCCTTGCTGGATGGTCTAGTCAGGGTCCAGCAGAAAGGTCATGAAAAGTCTTTGTCAGTTCCTAGTCTTATGGCGGTAGGTCCAACGCTATGCGTTCAGGTTTCGTCCGGGAGCGTTCCTGGTGTGGGAGTGAATGCACTTATTCGGAGTCTGCTAGTTAAGGCCCCAACCCTTATAAAACCTGGAGCTGGAGACGTGGTTTTAACCCAACTCTTTGCCGAGGCGCTCCGTGACGCAGATGCCGAGCTTGGGTCCGCGGTTGCGGTGCGTTACTGGTCGGGCGGAAAGGATCACGAGCTAACGAAACAAGCGGTCGCAGGTGCAGATGCCGTCGTTGTCTACGGATCAGATGAGTCGGTTTTGTCAGTCCAAGGCATGCTTCCCGTGTCATGTCGATTCATCGCGTACCATCACCGCTTTGGAATCGGCATCGTTGGCAGAGAGAAGCTAAGAGACAGCATGGAGGATCTAGCCAGTGAAGTCGCCCGAGCGGTTGCCATGTTCGAAAATCGTGGCTGCGTCTGTCCCCAAGTGCTCTTCGTGGAACGGGGTGAGGACGTGGAGGTCGAAGCGTTCGCACACCTTATTGCCGAGTCTTTCGAAAGGCTCGCTTGCGAGTGGCCGTCACACGTAGAGCCGGTGTTCGCTGATCGAGAGAGTGCCCTTCTTCGTCAGGTCCGAGATACGATTGAGATTCACCAGGCTGCTGGCTCTGTGAGGATGCTACACGGAGGTATAGAGAATTGGACCGTTGTTTCCGAGTTGGATTTACTCCAGTTACCCTTTCTGCCGGGACGATCTTTGAGGATTCGGCCCGTGCAAAACCTCGAGGATGTGCCGTCCCTTCTAGGCGAGTCCTGTCGTCACATTCAAAGTGTTGGGTATGCGGTGGCGGAAGATCGCGTTGATGACATCGCCGTTTTGTTTGGTCGCGCCGGAGCATCACGGGTTGTTCCCTTTGATGCTATGAGTTTTCCACCAGCGTGGTGGCTTCATGACGGACAAGGACCTTTGAGAGCTCTGATTGGATGGGTCGAAGTCCAATGAGCCGGCCTAACTCAGTCTTCGTCTCCCGGCTGTTGCTCGGTGCGCCATATGACCATCTGGCGTCCACCTCGAGGGTTCTCCTCGACTCGGACGGTTAACTCATCACCTTCATCAATTCCCAGATCTTCCCGCATATCCTGCGGGATTGTCACACGCCCACCGACACCTACACTGACGTCCGTGTAATAAAGCGTTCGGTAAATGGCCATCGAAACTCCTGTGATCTCAATCTTGGAGGCCGTCAATCTAAGTGAATTATCAAGGATTTTGTACGGCGCGGAGAACATATTTCTTGCACCTGTACATAAACCCCTTAATCAACTTCGTTTACACTAGCTGCGCTAAAGCCCCCAAGTAACGAGGAACATGAGCAAAGACAGCCTTGCCCTGCGTTTGGATGGTGTCACTAAAAGGTTTGGTGAAAACACGGCAGTGGACTCCTTCGACTTCGAAGTCCCGCGCGGTGTGATCTGTGGCTTGTTAGGGCCGAATGGCTCGGGGAAGACGACGAGCATTAGAATGATCATGGGCATCCTCGGACCGGACGAGGGCTCAGTCTCTCTCTTCGGAGAAGATCCTGATGTCGTTAGGCGGACGAAGGTGGGATACCTACCCGAGGAGCGCGGTGTATATAAGAAGATGAAGTGCCTTGAGCTGATCACCTTCCTTGGAGAGATCAGAGGACTGAGGCGGGGCGAAGCCCGGCGCCGGGGTGGCGACTGGCTTGACCGAATGGGCTTGACCGAATGGGTTGAGAAGAAAGTTGAGGATCTATCTAAGGGTATGCAGCAGAAGATTCAGTTCATTGGGACGGTAATCCATGAGCCAGAGCTGCTAATTCTTGACGAGCCATTTTCGGGTCTG
The DNA here is from genome assembly GCA_002348265.1 of Gemmatimonadales bacterium UBA2975. GTDB lineage: Bacteria > Gemmatimonadota > Gemmatimonadetes > Longimicrobiales > Gaopeijiaceae > UBA2589. The sequence goes on from DEAT01000022.1 coordinate 90,048, forward strand.
GATCCGATCAATCAGGACGTGCTTGAGGAGATCGTTCGGGAGTATCACGAGCAAGGGACGACGATCGTTTTTTCGACGCACCTTATGGACCAAGCAGAGCGTCTGTGTGAGCGGGTGTGCCTTATCTCTAAATCAAAAAAAGTGCTCGATGGCGATTTAAAAGAGATTAAGGCGGCGGAAAGGCAAGGTGTCGTAGCCGTTGAGTTTGAGGGTCCGGATACCTGGATTCAGGGCCCAGAAATAGACCGGGTTGAGAGGAAAGAGGGCAGCCTGCGTCTCATTCTGAAGGATGGGCAGGATCATCAGCAGATTTTGAATCGAGCGGTTGCTTCTGGGGCTAGGGTGGTGCGTTTCGAACTCATTGAGCCTCGCCTACATGAAATTTTTGTACGCCACGCCGGTGAGGGCTTGGCTGGCGATATCGGAATGGCTGACCGTCCACGATCAGCTTCTTCTAACGGGATTAGACACTTCGGGACAGTGTAGATGTGGCATAACGTGCTTGCCGTCATTCGGCGGGAATACCTCCAGCGGGTTCGGTCGAAATGGTTCATAGCGGCCACAGTGGCTGGCCCGCTCCTCATGGCAGCGGTCACTGTTCTTCCGGCTTGGCTGGCAATCCAGGGTGAACGGGATGAGTTCAAGCTGGCAATTGTCGACGGGACGGGGGTGCTCTCAGAGCGCCTGGTGCCACGTCTAGAAAATGGGGGTTTCGAGGTCGAAGAGGTTCGCTGGCATGCTGACGTTGTGACAGAGTTGCGGGAGCGAGCTAATGGGGGTGACCTCGGCGGCTTCATTATGGTCGACGAGCTCACGCTCGAGACCGGTGAGGCGATCTATTATTCCATGGATGTGCCGAGTGGGTTGCGTAGGGTGACCGTCCAAACGTCCATCGCTAGGACAGCTCTTGAGTATCAGCTCGAGCAGCGAGGGGTGGACGCCGGAGGGCTGATGGGTGGGGGTGCACTGGAGATAGAGGTTATCTCGGAGGCAGGATCAGACATCACCGAGGTAGGATTTGGCCTGGCGTATGTCGGCTCTTTCTTCCTTTACATGACTATCCTGCTTTACGCTGTAGCGGTTATGCGGGCAACCCTGGAGGAGAAGACCAGCCGTATCGTCGAAGTGATTATATCAGCGATGAGGCCGTGGGAGTTGATGCTCGGGAAGATCGTGGGTGTCTGTGCGGTCAGTTTAACCCAGATGGCAATATGGATTAGTGCCACCGCCGCGCTTGTTGCCGGTGGAATACCTATGATCATTGTGGCCCGCCCAGAATTAACGAACCTGAGTAGCATCAATGAGATAGTGCCCGGAATCAGTCTGGTGATTCTTTTTCTGGGTTTCTTTGTGTTCGGTTTCCTGATGTACTCAGGGCTCTACGCAGCCGTAGGAGCCATGTGCAACACGGATGAGGAAGCCCAGCAGGCGCAGTTCCCGATGATAATGCTGTTAATAGTGCCCATATTAATGGTTATGCCGGTGATTCAAGAGCCGAACACGCCCATGGCGGTATGGCTCTCGTTGTTCCCGCTTTTTTCACCGATTTTAATGTGGGCGCGAGTCGCCGGTGGAGGAGTTCCCGGTTGGCAGGTACTACTCTCCTTCATCTTGATGGCTCTTATGGTTTGGGTCATCGCTTGGATCGCTGGTCGGATCTACAAAGTTGGGATTCTGATGTCGGGCAAGAGACCGACCCTTCCGGAACTTTGGAGATGGGTTAAAGAGGCTTAGCGCTCTTAATCGGTGTCCGGCAGTGCTGATCGCAGCAGTCCTTGCAGTTGCCGGTCGTCGAAGCTTCGAGCCTTCGCGATAGCTTCTTCGTAACTGTCCTCGATGATGAGCACCGTGGTAGAGACCGAAGATTCCCCCTCGGATCCGGTAGGTGGCTCAAATCGGAGACTGGCTCGATATGTTTTTGCCGGGTGCACATGTCCATCAATGTCGAGGTAAACGTCCCATATGGAGGCTTGATGGGCTATTGTCGCGATGTGCACGCCGTGACGAGGATTTGAAGGGGTCATGCACTCACTTTATGCACATCAAGGGTCTTAGTACAGCGATGGTGTACTTCCGGCGCTTATAGTCCAGGCGTGTAGGGTGAGTCACATCGCCAGTGGTTTCGCGCTAATAGACTTGAGAACGAATCCGATAAACTTGCCCGGTAGGGACCGTCTCCGGCGACGCGGATCGCAACGCTGGAGACGCTGAGGTTGGATCCGAACTGACAGATGTCTTACCAAATCCGAGATATGTTGTCTCAGTTAGTAAATCGGGCAGGGTAATATTACCTATAAGCAAACCGTCTATGAACCGTATATCTCCTAGTGTCGATAACGAAGGTGATTGAGGAGTAGACGATAGGGGTGAGGATTCTTGAGGGGGTGTCGCCGCAGTTACGTTTGACGAAACATACATGGGGCGAAGCCGAGACGTCATAACACGCAAGCACTTCGAACCGTTCGGTAATCAAGCGGGTTCTGTCTTGACCAGTGGCCGCGATTTCCGGTAGCTTCAGGCCGTTTGTAGGGGCTCGTTCTGTTCGTCACAAGCCTTGTGTGACGGGGTGAAACCCTACCATGCGCCTAATTTCGAAAGGCGTCTTGATGCACGCAGGAGCGGCGCTTCCGACATGAAAACTAACTGGTTGATCGGTGGGCTCGCCGGCGTCCTAATGCTGGCGGGCGTGGCGTTTGTCCAAGGTGGTGGCGCCGAGAGTGATGCTGCTGCTTCCGCCTCGGGTCAACCGATCGCATTCCCGCATAATCAGCACGCGGGGAGTGAGGCCGGGCAAAACCAGATGGATTGCCAGTTTTGCCACTTCTCAGCGGAGCGTTCAGTAGATGCGGGAATTCCCCCAGTCTCAATGTGCTGGGGATGCCATCAAGTGGTGCAGGGCTCGACGCCCGAGCAGCAGCAGGAGATCGCTAAGATTCAAGAGTACGTAGATCACGGAGAACCGATTCCTTGGAATCGGATCTACAAAATCTCGGATCACGCACATTTCCCACACATGCGTCATGTGACTGTAGGCTTGGAGTGTCAGACCTGTCATGGGGATGTTCAGACATACGGAGTTCTGAGCGAGCGTGACCCGGCCTGGGGTGGTGACAATATGGGTTGGTGTATTGACTGTCACCGTAATCCGCCGGAAGGCCTGACCGCCACTGACGGGAGTCCTATCGAGCAGGCCTCGGTAGACTGCTCGGTCTGTCACTATTAAGGAGAGGCGTGCATTAATGACTGATGGTATCAAGCGTCGCGATTTCCTTAAGGTCCTAGGCGCGTCTAGTGCCGGTGCCACCATGACTGGGTGCGGACCGAGCGAGGTGGAAAAGCTTCTTCCGTATGTGGTTCAGCCTGAGGAGATCACACCTGGCGTAGCGACTTGGTACGCGACGACATGCGACTGTCCAGATGGCTGTGGCATGTGGGTAAGGACAAGAGAAGGACGCGCCGTCAAGGTCGAAGGCAACCCCGAGCACCCGATTTCTCAGGGGGCCGTATGCCTGCAAGGGTATGCTTCTCTTCAGCATCTATACAATCCCGACCGGTTTGCAGGTCCAATGATCCGCGAAGGCGACCGGCTCCGACAGGGTTCGTGGGATGAGGCTGAACGCCTTCTTTCCGCCAAGATTGGTCAAAATACGGCTGCTGGTCGCGATGTGATGTTCATTGGAGGACATATGGGTCCGACCATGGGTCGTCTTGTAGATGAGTTCTTGGGAGAAGTGAACGGGTCACGGGTTGAGTACCATGCTGTTTCGAGTGCACCACTTCGTGAGGCGACTAGACTGGCTTACGGTATAGACGAGTTGCCTCGTTATGACATTGAGTCATCTGACCTTCTGCTTTCGTTTAGCAATGATTTCATAGACGAGGGATCCGTTGAAGACGACCGGGGCCTCTCGAGGATGCATTCGGTAGATGACAGTGGTCACACCAAGGGCACATTTGTTTACTTAGGGCCTCGGCTCTCCACGACTGGCCTCAACGCAGATGAGTGGCTACCGATTAACCCTGGGTCTGAGGCTGTAATTGCGTTGGCGCTGGCCGCACACATCGCAGATGGTGATACCGCCGGCCCCTACGCGAGCCTGTTGGAGACATACGGTATAGCGGATGCGGCTGTCGCGTCGGGCATAGATGAAGACGCGCTTCGCGGCCTAGCTGATCGGTTCAGCGCTGCTGAGCGTCCACTTGCAATAGGACCAGGTGTTGGCGGCCATCATAAAAATGCAACTGCAGCGAATCTTGCGACTCTGATTCTGAATGACGTGGCAGGTGCAAAGGGTGTGACGGTGCATGTTGGAGGCGGAGCTACCGCAGCTTCAGCGCCATTCTCCGACATAGCGGAGGCGATCGAAAGAATGGCGCGTGGCGATGTCGGTGTCGTCCTGGTGCATGGAGCTAATCCGGCGTACTCACTACCCGAGGGTTCGGGTTTTAGGGAGGCGTTCGGTGAGACATCCTTCAAGGTCTCGTTTGCGTCGGCTATGGATGAGACGGCAGCCATGGCTGACTTGATTATGCCGGACCGGCACTTCCTTGAATCGTGGGGTGATTCCAAGCCTCGTGAGGGTGTACACACCGTGCAGCAGCCCGTGATGCAGCCAGTTCCGCATTTCGACTCAAAACAGGCGGGAGACGTGCTGCTAGCAGTTGCCTCTCATCTCGGTGCTGACCTTGGAGCTTCGACGTTTTACGAATACTTGCGGGCTCCGCATCAGACGATGCACGCAGATGATCCGGAGGGTTTTGAGCAAATGTGGCGCGAACATCTTCGCACGGGGATGTTTGGCATGGGTATGATGGGAGGAGGCAGGGGTGTTGACAGCCAACCTGTAGAGCTTCGAATGCCGGACCGGCCGTTGACGTTTGATAACCCCTCGTTCGATGGAGTTGGTGATCTAACATTGATCGTCCATCCATCACCGAGATTCAAAGGTGGTGAGTTTTCTAACTCGCCATGGATGCTAGAACTGCCTGATCCGGTTTCTAAGATCACGTGGCATTCCTGGCTTGAGATGAATCCGGTGACGGCCGAGGGACGCGGTTTGCGTGAGGGCGACATAGTTACGGTGGCCTCCGAATATGGTTCTGTCGACGTGCCGCTGTGGTTGTACCCCGGTATCCGTGAAGATGCAGTGGCTCTCGCAATGGGTGGGGGACATACCGATATGGGTCGGTGGGCCACAGGTCAGGGGGTTAACGCCATGGACCTCTTACCTGTGCATGTGGAGCAGCCATCAGGAGCTTTAGCGACGCTCGTGACGACCGTGACAGTTACGCCAACCGGAGAGCGCAGGCGCATAGCGACGATTGAAGGCTCGAATAATCAGAGAGATCGTGGGATCGCCGCCGCAGTCGCATTCACCGATCTTGGGCATTCGGAGGAGCAGCACTCGGACGGCGTTGGTCACCACGACGAACTCATGGAACTACAGGGCTTCGGAGGCGTTCAGCCTGTAGATGCGCACGATGGGGATCCCACCGCATATCCGCTCCCTGGAGCGGACCATGGCCTGTACGCCGATGCACACGAAGGACCGCGTTGGGGTCTTGCAATTGATCTAGACAAGTGCACCGGTTGTAGCGCTTGCATAGTGGCATGTCACGCGGAGAATAACGTGCCATGGGTTGGGGAGGACCAGGTTGTAATGGGTCGTGATATGACCTGGTTGCGTATTGAACGCTATTACGAGCATGTCGACGCTTCGCACGCGAGCCATTTAGATGTGCGTTTTCTGCCAATGATGTGCCAGCATTGCGGAAATGCGCCTTGCGAACCGGTTTGCCCTGTTTATGCGACGTATCACACACCAGAAGGAATAAACGCCCAGATATATAATCGCTGTGTTGGAACTCGTTATTGTGCGAACAACTGCCCATACAAGGTCCGGGTATACAACTGGTACCGCTATACCGACGAGAATGTACCTGAACCGATGAACTGGCAGTGGAACCCTGACGTCACTGTTAGGACTAACGGAATCATGGAGAAGTGTTCGCTCTGCATGCACAATATCCGAGACGCGGAGAATCGTGCAGCACTTGAGGGTGGTCGAGAGGTGCGCGACGGTGAAGTCAGGTGTGCTTGTGAGTCGAGTTGCTCGGCAGAGGCGATTGTATTCGGTGATCTGAGAGATCCAGAGAGCCGGGTTTCCCAGATTATTAATAGCGAAAGAACGTACAGAGTGCTGGATGACTTGTTAAACACACAGCCCGGCGTGAATTATTTGAAGAAGGTCACCCACCACGACGTTTCGGAGGGGCACTGACCATGGCGGTTGGCACGACTGAGCGGGGGGCGCTAACTCATCCCGATATTGAGCGACTTGACGATGTTAATCGGGATGTGCTCAAAATGCTCAGTGTCCCAGGAAAGGGGTGGTGGGCACTTTTCGCGATGTGTGTGGCCGGTGTCGGCCTGTTTTTGAGCGCTTGGTTCTGGCAGATCTATAAAGGGATTGGGGTGAGTGGCCTGATGTCCCCTGTGGGCTGGGGAGTCTACATCACTACCTTTGTTTTTTGGGTAGGTATCGGACACGCTGGAACGTTGATTTCGGCGATTCTTTTTCTCTTCCGAGCACCGTGGCGGCAGTCGATATACCGAGCTGCGGAGGGCATGACGGTTTTCGCCGTCATGACGGCGGGCCTTTTTCCGCTGATTCACGTGGGGCGTGTTTGGCACGCGTACTGGCTGATTCCGTACCCGAACTCTCGTTTTCTCTGGCCGAACTTTAAGTCGCCGTTGGTATGGGATGTTTTTGCGGTAACGACCTACTTCACAGTTTCAGCGGTCTTCTTTTATCTCGGGACCATACCCGACGTTGCAGCCGCGCGTGATCGGGCGACGGGCCTGCGCCGCAAGCTTTACGGCGCGATTTCATTGGGTTGGCAGGGAACAGACAAGCAGTGGCACCACTTCGGGAAGGCCTACATTTTCCTGGCTGCGTTAGCCACTCCGTTAGTCCTATCGGTACACTCCGTTGTTTCGTGGGACTTTGCAATGTCAATTGTGCCCGGGTGGCATGCCACGATTTTCGCACCCTACTTCGTTGCAGGGGCGGTTTTCTCGGGCGTTGCGATGGTGATAACGCTATTGGCGCCGCTGCGGAAGATCTTCGGTCTAGAAGCTTACCTCACGGTAAAGCATTTCGACGCAATGGCTAAACTTTGTCTCTTCACGTCACTTGTCGTCCTCTATGCCTACCTGTCCGAGTTCTTCTTGGCGTGGTACTCGGGCGAGGATCCAGAACGGCACGCGTTCTGGAATCGACTTTTCGGCACCTACTGGTGGGCAACATGGACGATGTTGGTTTGCAACGGTTTCGTTCCGGTGATGCTGTGGTTTAAGAGGGTCCGGCATTCGATCCCGGCGCTCTTTGTGATTTCGATCTTCATCAACATTGGTATGTGGTTCGAGCGCTATGTGATCGTAGTGACCTCCTTGCATAATGAGTACGAGCCTTTTGCGTGGGGGATTTACAGACCGTCGGTCATAGAGATGTCGATCATGGTCGGTTCATTCTTCTGGTTCGGTTTCTGGTTCTTGCTCTTCACTCGGCTTTTGCCTCCGATCGCCATTCAGGAACTCAAGGAGGTACTACCTCCGCCGATGCGCAAAAAGAAATCATCTGAAGTCGCCGAGGCCCATCAATGAGTGCTCAGGGGATTCTTGCATCATACGAGTACCTCGACTCAACCGTGGACGCGATTGAGAACCTCAGGAAGGCCGGGTTCGATGACATTAAGGCGTATGCTCCATATCCTGAGCATCACATCGAACACGCCCTTGGCTATGGACAGAGTCCGGTTCGTGTGTGGACGCTCGTTGGGGCTCTGACAGGCACATCCACTGCGTTTGCTTTCACTAGCTGGACGTCTGTTGAATGGCCTCTCGTGGTCGGAGGAAAGCCGATCATCTCAATCCCGGCTTTCATTCCGATCGTATTTGAGATGTCCGTCCTGTTTGGTGCGCTTTCAACTGTGATAGGTCTCTTTGTTCTCAGTAAGCTACCCAACATCAAACCGGCAGTAGTATACGACCCTGAGTTCACCGCCGGTCGATACGGTGTATACGTAGAAGCAGACGGGAGCCGCCTTGAGGAGGCGAGAAGGATCATGAATGCAGAGGAGCCTATAGAGCTCAGGGAGGGTTCGGCTGATGCTTGAGCGCTCAAAGCTCAATAGGAAGAAGCGGCAGAGTGGCTTTCGGCATTTCACTAGGCCGTTGGTTTCTGTTCTAGCGTTGGTCACACTCGTTGGCTGCAAGCCACTAGACGATGGCATGGCAGCGATTTTTGGCCGCTCAATGCGCGATTCCCGTTCGTTTGATCCTTACGAGCATCCTATGCCGCCAGCAGAAGGCTCAGTGGCGTTCGCAGCAGGCAACTTTCCAGCCGCGGATGGCGTAGTGAATCTTGGTCAACCCGAGGGTGTGGCGATCCCATACTTCACACAATTCGATCTTGGCATTCCGGGCGTGGGTGGACCTGCGATCCAAGGTCTTGTGAATCCCACGGACCCAAGCAGTGAAAGTTCGTTGGAAAGAGGCGAGGAGCTTTACCTAAGGTTCTGCGTCGTTTGTCACGGGCCAGACGGAGTCGGTGCCAATGCTTACATTGCCGATAAGCACCCGTTATTGCCTGCTTACAATCTTTCTGGCGAACAGGTGTCTTCCTATTCTGACCAATATATATATGCGATGATCCGGGTCGGCCGAGGGCTAATGCCCGAGTACGGAGGTCGCATTACCCATTTCGATCGCTGGCATATCGTGAATTACGTACGTCAGCTTCAGGTTCAGGCCGGAACACGAATCACGGAGGCCGAATCTCCTGCTCCAGAGGATACGGATGGAGGGCCTGAATAATGCATCACCACCTTCCCTCCGATGTGCCCGTCCGTTATTTGCCGCGAGACAAGACAATGACCGTGGTGGTTGGGATAATGGTCGTCGTAGGCCTTCTTGCCTTCCTGATGGGGCTTAATCAGGACGCACACTCAGCTTGGATAAGCTACGTCACCAATTGGATGTTCTTCTCCAGCATCGCCATGGGTTCGGTGATGTTTGCCATTGCCACCTGGATAGTAAAAGCGAAGTGGAATTGGTCATTACGACGTGTTAGTCAGTCCGGAGCGGCGTTTCTGCCGATCGCATTTGTAATGCTTTTGCCAATGCTCACTCTAGGGGCGGATTATTTCCCGTGGATTGATATGATGGCGACGGACTACATCGTCCAGAAGAAGCAAGCCTATCTGAACATGCCATTTCTTATAACTAGAAATGTCGTGGGAGCGTTGTTGCTTTTCGGCATGGGCACATACTTCGTCTATCTCGCGCTGCGGCCTGACATGGGTTTCACGGAGGGTGCGGAGGATGACGACGAGAATCGATCGGTGTGGAGAGGTAGGCTAACGCAGGGTTGGATGGGGCAGGAGCAGGAAGAGTTATCAAGCTACCAAAGAATGACTACGCTGGGTCCAGCGATCGTCCTGCTCTATGCCTTCGTGATGACGATCTTCTCTTACGATTGGGCCATGTCGCTCGAACCACACTGGTTCAGCACGATGTTTGGACCGTGGTATTTCATGGGCGCCTTCTGGGGTGGTGTCGCCGTGACCGGTCTCTGGAGTATGTACTTGCGAGGAAAGCACAAGGATATCGCGAACCACATCGGCTTACAGCAGCGTCACGATCTCGGCAAACTGACGTTCGCCTTCACTGTGTTCTGGGGCTACCTGTTCTTTTCTCAGTATATCGTGATCTGGTACGGCAAGCTTCCGTGGGAGCAGGCGTGGATCGTGCGGAGATCGGGAGAGGTCTGGGGTGGGTATTCGACATTGGTTGTGTGCTTGTGCTTCCTCATTCCGTTCGTCGGTCTGATTGGGCGTAAGCCGAAGATGGTCCCGCGAATCTACGGCTTCTTTGCCTCGATCATCATGCTGGGATTATGGCTCGAACGCTACGGGATGGTCGCACCTTCACTACACCATGCAGGCGATCCAATTATTACCTTATGGCAGCCCCTTGTAGGCTTGATGTTTCTCGGTTTGTATCTGGGTTCTGTCCGCTGGTTTCTGTCTACTTTTCCTGTCATTCAGGTTTGGCAGCCAATGCAGGACCCCGAGTCCCTGGAGGCGGAGCTTCCGCTGGATATGCAGGACTCCGCTGGTGTGGTGGGGGGTTGAGGGGCGACACGACATCCTGGAGAACTGTGCAGAGGTGTCGCTACATGAACAGTCATGTTCGTTTTACTATATGAACACAGGGCTTCGTCGAATTCTACTTGGAAGAGTTCTGATTTTCTGTGCGATATCTGATCCACGCTCCCCACCTGTATATGAATAAGAATCGCCTGATTTGCATTACTTTCGTAGCGCTGTCGGCACTCGCAATGTCAGCCTGTGATGACCCTTTCCAGGTTATTGAGGAGCTGACGTTCGACTCGAGCTTGGGCATAGTGCTCTCGGATTTCACACGGCTCGGCAGTGGGGTCTACGTGAAAGACGATGTAATAGGATCAGGGGATCTCACGGCGGATGGTCAGACTGCCGTGGTAGAGTACAAGGGCTATCTTGCGGATGGCTCGTCGTTCGGGAGTGGGACCTTCCCCTTCGTCGTAGGTAGCGGGGGTACTATCGCTGGATTCATGATAGGTGTGTTTGGCATGCGTGCTGGTGGCGAGAGATGGATAATCATCCCCCCAGGGCTAGGTTATGGGGACGCAGACCAACCCAACATCCCAGCTGGATCTGTCCTGGTATTCAATGTCGAGCTTTGCAGGCTAGATCAGATTGGGCCGAACCCGGATTGCGGGAACTAAATGAGACTTGCGGCCACCGTGCTTTCGCTCGGTGCTGCCCTTTTTGGCTGCAGCGAAAGCATTACCGAGTCCGACGAAGTCGAAGTCGTAATGCAGGTGATTGAAGAGACGCAGTTCGCCTCAACCCTACGCATTGACCTGACTGCGATGATTAAGTTGCAGAGCGGCGTATACATCCAGACGCTCTCAGAGGGCGACCCATACGCGCTAGAAGCCGCTATCGGAAGAGTGCTGGTCTTCGGGATCGAAGCCTGGCTTGCGGACGGAACGCAGTGGATGAGCGCTGAGGAGACTCTGTTTCTGGGAGCCACATCGACGATCCGTGGCCTTGAGGATGCCTTACTAGGGATGTTACCCGGCGAGGAGCGGCTTGCTGTTATCCCCCCTCATCGCGCGTACGGTAGCCTTCCTCACCTCGATCCACAGGGGAATGTCATAGTTCCGGCTGGATCGATTGTGATCTTCAAGCTCTATCTGTACCAGGTGACAGAGGTTGGTTTTAGCTAGGCCTAACATTCTCTGTTGGAGCCAATCGGTATCATGACTAAGCCACATCAAAGCGGAGAGTTGGCTGTTCTGGTACCGACTCTAGTCTGACGTTTCTGAGCTAGAGAAACCGTGTCTGTCCATATAGTTCTTGATTTCATAACCCAGCGCAGCGAGGAGTCTGGCTTCTCTCAGGTCTGGCTCTGCGCGAGAAATGACAGTTCGAAACGTGCGCATGACCGCTTCAGGCTTCCGCGCTTTATAGAAGTCAATGGCAAACAGACCATCTTCGATGGCGCTGAAGGTCTCTTCCAACTCCTGGGAAGTGGGTGGCCTGGTTGCTCTCCGCCCTTTCGGCATCTCCATGTCACCCCCGTCGATAGCGAGAAAAACTTCGTACGCCAAGACCAGGGCCGCTTGAGCTAGATTGAGACTCGAGTACTCTGGGTCAGTGGGTATAATCGATACGGCATGGCATCGATCAAGGTCTTCATTGGTAAGTCCGCGGTCTTCGCGACCGAATAAAATCGCGACCTTACCCTCCACTGAACGCTCTGCAATAACCGGGGCAACGGCACTAGCTGTTGTGTAGCTTCTACCTTCCGTTCGGGCACGCGCTGTGGTCCCTACTACGTAAGTGGCATCAGCCACTGCATCGACTAGTGAACTGAAGTTGCTTGCAGAGTCGATCAAGTCCCGAGAGCGATGGGCGATTCCTTCTAGGCGGTACGGGTCGAACTCGTCTGGATTGACGAGACGGAGATCAGAGAGCCCAAAGTTTTTCATCACTCGAATGACGCCAGCTACGTTGACGACATCTTTAGGGTGATCAAGGACGATTGAAATCCTAGACATCCGTCCCGTCATTGTATCAGGCGTCGTGTGGCTCGTCGTCTGGATCTTCGGAAGGTGCCTGAAGTTCACCCTTAAAGTTCCTTATCCCACTCCCTAGGCCGCGTGCGAGATTCGGTAGTTTCTTTGCTCCGAAGAGAAGCATCAGAATGCCAAATACTAGAACCGCTTCCCACACGCCGAATGTGATGAGCCCTAACCCGACTATGATGCTGTTCATCTCATCAGTGCCTTAGCGATAGTTTGTTTCTGCATGTTCGATGTGCCCTCATAGATGGTCCCGATTTTTGCGTCTCTGTAGAGCTTTTCTACGGGATATTCTTTAGTGAAGCCATACCCACCATGAAGGTCCACGCACATTGACGCCACCCTCTGCGCCATCTCCGAAGCGTAGAGTTTAGCCATCGCAGCTTCTGTCAGGAACGGCTGTCCTGCGTCCTTTAGGCGCGCTGCATTGTACACCATGAGGCGGGCGGCTTCGATTTCCGTAGCCATTTCGGCGAGTTGAAACTGCACCCCCTGAAACGAGCTTATTGATTGTCCAAACTGTTCACGCTCTTGCGTGTAGCGCAAAGTATGGTCCAGCGCCCCTTGAGCTAGCCCCAGCATTTGCGCCCCAATACCGATCCGGCCTTCGTTCAAGGTCTCTATAGCGGTCCTGTAGCCTTTCCCCACTTCACCGAGCACGTTCCGGGCTGGAACGCGGACCTTGTTAAAGATCAGTTCCGTCGTCGATGATGCTCGTATCCCCAGCTTGTCTTCTTTTTTCCCTATAGAGAAACCATCAGAATCTTTTTCGACTACAAAGGCTGTGATCCCTTTGTAGCCGGCACTCGGGTCGACCGTGGCGAACACTATGAAGAGCTCGGCCTCGCTACCGTTTGTGATCCAGAGCTTATGCCCTTCGATCACCCAGCCGTCTCCGTCTTCAGTAGCCCTACACGAGAGGGCGAAAGCGTCTGACCCGCTACCAGCCTCGGAAAGAGCGTAAGCGCCTATTTTATCAGAGGCCAACTGGGGGAGATAGTAAGCCTTGAGCTCATCACTCCCCCAGCGGAGCAAAGCATTGATGACGAGAGTGTTCTGAACGTCGACTAATGTGGCTACCGATGGGTCGACACGTGAAAGCGCCTCGACAATCAAGACCGACGTAAAGAAGTCTGCACCCGTTCCACCAAACTCTTCCGGTATCTCAATGCCCATGATACCCATATCGAAGAGCTGGGGAAGGAGCGAGGTGTCTATCTGCGCGGCCTCGTCCATCTGCATAACTCTTGGTGCGATCTCAGCGTTGGCGAAGTCTTGAACAGCTTCTTGGAACATTCGCTCTTGTTCGGTCAGGCTTGAAAGTGAGGGCCGTGTGTCGGTCGGCAGCGTTCTCATTGTTCGTGTCCAACGTAGGTAGTTCGCTCGGCAACTGCAGGGCCGAAAATCTACTAGACCAAGGTGAGAGAGTGGAGTGGTCCAGCTTAGCTTTGTTCGAGGCAGACGGAGCCAAGCGATCGCAGCTTAGAGAAGCGGATGTCACTTAGTTCCTCTTTGAAAATCCCAATAGTGCTATACCGGAACGACCATCTCATCCCCAGAGTGCTTGGTTTTTACTTTCAAGAGTCGGGGCGACAGGTTTAGTGTGTGATCTCGGCTGGTTCAAACGAAGGATCTTGACCTGATGACAAAACTCCGTATCCTGAGGTCCGAAGGCCTGAAAACCCTGCGGAGACAATGATGTCCGACATCCCAGTAGACCTCTATTACACTGAAGAGCACGAGTACCTCAAGGCGACGGACGAGGATGGTGTTTATGCCGTGGGAATTACCGATTATGCCCAGGGTGAGTTAGGGGACGTTGTCTTTGTTGAGCTCCCCGACGGTGGAACCCATTTTGGGCAGATGGATGTATTCGGTACGATCGAGGCAGTTAAGGCCGTGTCAGATCTGTATTGCCCCCTCGAAGGCGAAATAGTTGCGGTCAATGACGAACTTGATGATGACCCGTCGATCGTGAACTCGGATCCCTATGGCGCGGGATGGATGATCAAGTTGAAACTTGCTGACCCCAGTGAGGTATCCTCACTCCTTAGTGCCGATGGCTATGAGGAGCACATCGGCTAGCCCAAGGCCGTGCTCCAAAACTTCCAGTCTGGGCCGCGATTTGCTTATGGCAATCGCGGCCCTCTGACGTGATAAGAGACAATGACCCGTATAGATCCCACTCCAGATTTCGAGTCTCGACACCTAGGTCCTAGTTCGCGAAGCGTAGAGGCCATGCTTCAAGTGCTTGAGTACAAGTCTGTCGAAGCTCTGGTGGAAGACGTTGTCCCAGAGTCTATCTATTTCCGCGATGCTCTGGCTTTGCCTGCTCCGCTCTCTGAAGCGGATTTTCTTGAGAGGCTAAGAAGCACTCTCTCGAAAAACCAAGTGCACAGATCGTTTATAGGAATGGGCTATTCAGATACACATACGCCGGGTGTGATTCTTCGAAACATTATGGAGAATCCAGGTTGGTACACCCAGTACACTCCGTATCAAGCAGAAATTGCCCAAGGGCGACTGCAGGCGCTCCTGAACTTCCAGACCATGGTGATTGATCTCACTGGTCTTCCGATCGCTAACGCATCACTTCTCGATGAAGGCACGGCTGCGGCGGAAGCTATGCATCTTGCCCAGGGCGCCTCAAAAGGGAGTGCGAACAAGTTCTTCGTCTCTGAGCTTTGTCATCCCCAGACGATTGATGTGATTAGAACACGAGCTTGGCCGCTAGGTATCGACGTGGAGGTTGGTGACCACTCGTCGTTCGAGCTGACTGAAGACGTGTTTGGCGTGCTTCTCCAGTATCCGGCCACAGACGGTAGCATTCTTGATTATCGGGACTTTGCGGCCACGGCTCACGAGATCGGCTCCACCGTTGTGGTTGCTTCTGATCTGATGGCGCTGACACTGCTCACTCCACCTGGTGAATGGGGTGCGGACATCGTGGTCGGTAACTCACAGCGCTTCGGGGTTCCAATGGGTTTTGGGGGCCCGCATGCCGCTTTCATGTCTGCACAAGATGCATTTAAGCGTAAGCTTCCGGGGCGCATTATCGGTGTTTCCGTAGATGCGGATGGCAACCCGGCTTTGAGGATGGCTTTGCAGACCAGAGAGCAGCACATACGCCGGGACAAGGCCACGTCAAACATCTGCACCGCTCAGGTGCTTCTGGCAATCATGGCAGGAGCGTACGCGGTCTATCACGGGCCCGATGGCCTGAAGCGTATCGCAGAGCGGATTCGCAATCAGGCGTGTGTGCTCGCTACCGGGCTCAGGACGCTCGGGCATGAGGTTCTCACGAGTGACTTTTTCGACACGATTCGGGTTCGACCATCAGGGGACGTGAGCGAGGTTCTCGGCTTGGCGCTAGGAAACGGGATCAACCTTCGGAGTTTCAGTGACGGTACGGTTGGTATCGCACTGGACGAAGTCACACGGCCGGACGATCTAGACGACCTGTTTTCGATTTTCAACAAGGGTGGCGAGCCAGATTTCAATGCACGCTCCTTAGCGGAGCAGGAGAGTTCGCCGATGCTTCCCGCTTGGGCCGACCGGGAATCACCATATCTAGAGCATGAGGTCTTCAACAAATATCATTCCGAAACCGAGATGCTTCGGTATCTGCATAAACTCGAGTCCAAGGACCTCTCGCTGAATACGAGCATGATACCGCTCGGGTCATGCACGATGAAACTAAATGCGACCTCGCAGATGGCCGGGGTAACGTCTCCTGAAGCAGGTAAGCTTCATCCGTTTGCTCCTGAGGATCAGGTAGAAGGATACAAAATCATTTTCAGCGAGCTTGAGCAGTGGCTGGCAGAGATCACCGGTTTTTCGGCCACGTCACTTCAGCCGAACTCCGGTGCTCAGGGTGAATACGCGGGCCTTCTGGTCATTCGGGCCTACCACGAGGATCGTCAGGATCACCACCGAAATGTGTGCCTGATTCCAGCTTCAGCGCACGGTACTAATCCGGCGAGTGCAGTGATGGCCGGAATGAAAGTTGTTGTAGTTAAAAGTACCGACGATGGCCAAATAGATCTTGAAGATTTGAGCAAGAAGGCCGGCGATCATTCGGAGAACCTCGCCGCATTCATGGTCACATATCCATCGACGCACGGTGTTTTCGAGGAGGGGATCGTAGAGGCTTGCTCGATCATCCATGAACATGGTGGCCTAGTCTATTTAGACGGGGCCAACCTGAATGCTCAGGTCGGGCTGGCACGTCCCGGTGACTATGGCGCCGATGTGTGCCACATCAACCTTCACAAGACGTTCGCCATACCGCATGGCGGCGGTGGGCCGGGGATGGGCCCTATCTGCGTGACGGACAAGCTTGCATCCTTTCTTCCCGGGCACGTAGTGCATAATACCGGTGGCGACAAGCCGATCACGGCAGTGTCAGCGGCGCCATGGGGTAGTGCGAGCATACTGATTATTTCCTGGGCTTACATAGCCATGCTTGGCCGAGCTGGGGTCCGCCGTGCGTCCGAAATAGCGATCCTCAACGCCAATTACATGGCTAGGCGTCTTGAGCAGCATTACGATGTGCTGTACCGGGGTAACCGTGGCCTAGTGGCGCATGAGTTCATTATCGATGTGAGGCCTATGAAGAAGGCGACGGGTATTACCGAAGAAGATGTAGCGAAGCGCCTGATCGACTACGGATTCCACGCTCCTACCGTATCGTTCCCGGTTGCAGGTACACTTATGATCGAGCCGACTGAGTCAGAGTCGAAAGCGGAGCTTGATCGTCTGTGTGACGCCTTGATATCAATTAGAGCAGAGATTGAGCAAGTGGAACTGGGGATCGCTGATCGCGAGGACAACGCACTCAAAAATGCCCCGCATACCGCTAATATGGTGACTGCGAATGAGTGGTCTCACGAATACACCCGAGAACAGGCTGCGTATCCAGCTCCGTGGACGCGTGAAACCAAGTTTTGGCCTACGGTGCGTCGAGTGGACAACGCGTACGGAGACAGGAATCTTGTCTGCGCCTGTCCGCCAATTGAAATGTATGCTGAGGTCGGTTGAGGGGCTGAGCCATGGGTGGTGAAGTCACCGGGCCTCCACTCGGTTCGTCATTTCACAGTCAAATCAGCTTCTTTGCCATCACACGGTCCTAGCTTCGCGGCTCCCGACGAGGGGCGTCACTGAGTTTTGCCACAAGGGTTAGCTCTAAAACACTCATTTATATGCCAAAGCTCACTTTCCACGGCCATGCCACCGTGTCGATCCAAACTGCAGACAGTAAGCTTGTGATCGATCCTTTCTTTAGTGACAACCCTCATTTTGTGGGTTCGATAGACGACATTGAAGCCGACTATATCCTAGTCACACATGGGCATTACGATCACGTGGCGGACCTGATTGGATTGGCAGAGCGCACGGGTGCTACGTGCATCGCGACGTTTGAGATCGCATCCTTCTTGGAAAGTCAGGGGTTGAATGCTAGCCCGCAGCATATTGGTGGTGGGGTTCATTATCCGTTTGGTTATGTGAAGCTGACCGCCGCGCTGCACGGGGGCATGGTGAATTTGCCGGGTGCCGAGGCGTTCACGACGCTTCCCGCCGGGATCTTGATCAACTTCAATTCTGGCGAACGATTTTATCACGCCGGTGACACCGCTCTCTTAACGGACATGCAATTACTCAAAGGCAAAGTCGATGTTGCAGTTCTCCCGATAGGTGATCGGTTCACGATGGGGCCAGATGATGCCGTAACAGCTGTTGAGTTCATCGAACCCAAGGTGGTGATTCCGTGTCACTATGATACTTGGCCTCCGATTGAGCAGGACGCGGATGCCTTTGCGACGAAGGTGGGTGGTCGCGCTAAGGTGCAGGTTATGGCGCCGGGGGACATTTTAGACTTCTGAACGACGCTTCTGGGACTTTTGATCTCTCGTGGCGCGTCTTCCGCGATCCCGCTCGAGCGGGCGCGGAGAACATGGCTGCGGACCACACCCTAGCACACAGCGTTGCACAGGCAGGGTCAAGTTCTGGAAAAGGTCCTGAAGCGCCGCCGGCGGTGCTTCGCCTCTACACTTGGAAACGTCCTACGATATCGTTTGGTAGGAATGAGCCAGTGGTAGGGGTTTACAGTCCAGACAGTGAACACCTAAGGAATATCGACCTAGTGCGTCGACCGACGGGAGGCAGGGCTGTCCTCCACGATGCGGAGCTCACCTATGCCGTCGCTGTCCCGTCCCGTGCACTTGGTGGCGCGCGCGAGACATATCGTGTTCTGAATCACGCACTACTAAATGCGGTCCGGTCCCTGGGGACCATGGCGGACATTCATGGAGATCCGAATGAGAGCGCACTCCCCTTGAGCGCCGGACCGTGCTTTCAGAGTCCAGCTGAAGGGGAAGTCACCGCTAATGGCCGTAAGCTCATTGGTAGCGCTCAGGCTAGGATAGGCGGGGCTCTCCTTCAGCATGGTTCCATTATGATCTCTGGCGACCAAACTCTGCTGTCGACAATTGGCCTATCCACGAATCACCACCAGCCGGCCACCCTATCCGAACAGATAGGTGCGGTTGATGTCGAACGAGTCGCGAATGCAGTGATCAGTTCGATGAAACGATTCTTTGGGGGAAGTTGGCTTGAGGGCGAGTACTCAGCGGACGAGAAGCGAATGTTAATAGAGCTAGTCGAATGTCAGTATTCGACCGACCAGTGGACGTGGAGACGGTGAAAAGAGGCAGACGTTACGAGCCCCGCGGATACCCTCTTCGTAGAGAGCTGGAGTGCTGAGTTGTGTAATGGATGCGGCATTACATTGCCCACCGCGCGAAGGCTGTTGTTTCGTCATGAAGCAATAAGAAAAAACTCAGCCACCAATGGGCTTGACACCTTTTTAGCCCCCTGCCATGTTGCGAGCCTCTTGAACCTGCCCTTCCATACTGTCTGGTGTGGAAGGGCTGTCTAACGATTAGCAACTACGAACATCGGCTGGAGGTTTCGTTGGTCCAACTGTACGCAGCCCTATTGCAGATTCCGGGCATGGATACCCCGACGCTCACGTGGCAAGACCAGGTAGCGGTCAACTGGGAAGGCATGGGCTTCATGCGGTACCCCCTTGCCTTCTGTTTCTTTTTGGGGATCATCATGATCATCATCAAGTTCATATCGCTAACGGGCAAGGCCGCCAAGACGAAGCGGATTTTAGCCGATGTGGATGAGCTGCTAGTGCAGCAGCGTATCAGCGAGGCTATCGCGCTCACGAGCGAGACTGATTCTCCTGCCGCTAATATCCTCCAAGCTGGCCTTGAGCGTCACGAAGAAGGTACGGAACGGGTGATGAAGGCGATTGAGAACCAGGGCCTGATTGAGATGAGCAAGCTCGAGAAAGGCTTGGTTGTTCTCGCTACCCTAACCAACATTGCTCCGCTCCTCGGTTTCTTAGGTACTGTGATCGGGATGATCATCGCCTTCCAGTCGATTGAAGCGGCTGGCGAGGTTGAAGCGACACTGGTTGCAGGTGGTATTAAAGTGGCACTGTTGACGACCGCGGCGGGCTTAGCAATTGCGATCCCTGTCTCGGTGGGCCACAACTACTTCGTGGCGAAGATCGACGGCCTCGTCATTGATATGGAGGAGTCGGCGCAGAAGATGGTTGACACACTGCATGCTATGGAAGCGGGTAGGGCTGGTTAACCCTCGGCTAAGGACAGAGTTGTGTCGGAGGCCGTCCCCTTAGGGACGGCCTCTTTTTTTATAAGAACGGTAAGAGGCGAGTGTATAGTAGAGTCACCATCTCATGTACTTTTCCTAACCAGTGACGAGTTCGAGTTCGATGGGTCTTCGCGTCTCAAGTGTTTTTCTGTGCGTTCTTCTTCTAGCCGGGACCACGTTTCAAACTGACTACGTGGCTCGGACAGGAGAGTTAACGGTTTCCGACTCGGCGCAAGCCGAGTTAGCCGCAGGTCGTTTTTGGCATGCTGCGCGGCTGCTCCGAGCGGAAGGCGCTGAAAACGGTTCTCCAGATGACATACTAATCCTTGCCAAGGCCGAGGCCGGCTGGGGAAACTGGACTGCCGTGGTAGAAGTTCTGAGCGGTGTGAGTTGGTTGGGGAAAAAGAGCGGAGGCGAGGGCTTAGTCTTGCTCGGCCGGGCCCATGAGCATGATGAGGACTGGGCGTCTGCGGCATCCTCGTATCAGGCGTTCCTCAGATTGCCGGGCACTGACGATACGACTGCAACTGCAGTGCGTGTGCGTTTAGCTCGAAGCATGTGGCTCGCGGGCGACCATCGAGGTTCTTTGGCGACGCTTCGGGAGCTAAGAAGTGTCCCGCATGCGAGTAGTTGGCTTGCGACGGAACTCGCCCACATAGCTGCCGAAGATGGTGATGTGGACGGAGTACGGCTCCTCGTGAGGCATATAGTTGAGCCAGAGGCAGTAGCTGACGTATGGCGGGTTGAGGCGGATGCACTTTTAGAGCGTAGAGATTATGCGGCTGCTGAGCGAGTCTTTGCCTCTCTGGTGGAAAGATACGAACACGATCGGCATGCGAACTCTTTGGTTGAGCTAGCTAGATTGAAGATCAGGTCGGGGGATACGGCGGCTGGCCGTGCTCTACTTATGGAGGGTTTCGATAAAGGGGATACTTCCGTCAGGACGCGCGCTGCCAAGAGTCTGATGGACCTAGGAGGGCATGGATTCCAGAAAACTCTCGAGATGGCAAGGATTCTCGACAGGGCAGGCGATGGAAGTCGAGCCCTAACGGGATATGATCGGGCGTCGTCACTGGCGGCAGTCGAACTCCTCGTTTTTCCTGAGTCGAGCCGAGTTGAGCGTGCCCGGCTCATGTCTACTGTGCAAAGTCGTCAGGAAGAGGCGCTTGCTGAGTTCCGTGCAATACGCGAGACGACCAATGACGCTCGGATCGGAGCGCGGAACCTGGAGGTTTGGGCTCAGATGAGACGGCGGCAGGGGATGTCCCCCCAAGTCAGCACGCTCCGGAGATGGCTCCTTGAGGAGTATCCTTCAAGTAGCGAGGCCGCAGAAGTCGCATGGAGTGAAGGCAGCAACGCGGAAGCGCGCGGCGACCTAACACTCGCACTAGACCGATATGCGTTCTTGGCTGAGAACGTTCGCACACACTCACGCGCGGGGCAGGCTCGCATGCGCTCTGGACAGATCTATTTGCGTGAGTCCGACCTCGAATCTGCCGCTGATGTCTTCGAGGCATATTTGCGTGATTTCCCTGACGGACGTCGTTGGCAGGAGGCGGCATACTGGGCCGGTAGCACCCGCTTGCAAATCGGGGATACGACCATCGCTGAGAACCAACTAAATCACGTCCTTACTCAGCCGGTCGATTATTATGCCGCTATGGCATCTGACCTACTGGATATCCCTTTCATATTGAATGTCCCAGGCGGCCCTGCCTCGACTAAGCCAAGATGGTTAGAGGAAGGCCTGGAGCGGCTTGATCTTCTCTCGGCGACCGGGTTGGAGAAAGGCGCTAATTCCGAGATTATACGTCTTCGGGATCAAGCGGCCAGTGAGAGAGGGCCGAGGTTGGGTTTGGCGGAGGCTTTGATCGAGCGCGGCTATACGATAGACGGGATCAATCTCGGCTGGGCGCTTTTTCGGGACGAAGGAGCCTGGGACCAAGAGATTCTTCGTGTCACGTATCCGTTTCCTTACCGGGAGCTGATTACTAGAGCGGCCGAGGATTGGGGGATAAGTCCTTTCATGATGGCGGCGATTATCAGGCAGGAGTCGGCATTCAAGGCCGATATCGTAAGCCATGCGGGTGCCATCGGATTGATGCAAGTGATGCCTCCAACTGGGGCAGAGCTGGCCCGCACCCATGGGCCTGAAGGGTTTACCCCAGAGTCGCTTACGCGACCGGAGGTAAACCTCCACCTCGGGTCGGCATTTTTTGTCGCGATGAGTCGGCGTTATGACAATGAGCTTCCTTTCGTTCTCTCGGCCTACAATGCCGGTCCCACGCGAGCCACGCGTTGGCGGCGTTATCCTGAGGCTTCTGATCTGGTTCGGTTTACGGAACGGATCCCATTCTCAGAGACTCGCGGGTACGTGAAGAACGTAAGACGCAATCTGGCCATCTACCGGGCTCTTTACGGACAGGACTGACCCAGAATAGTCCATATGTAGGGATTCGGTTAAGTGCACGCCGAAAGCAATAAGGGTTCTAGAGTTGGAGTAATGAGAGGGAACTCACTGTATCGCCTTTGAGCGCGGCCTGGGGCAAGATGAACCCGGATCCGCAGCCTCGCGTCGCCGGCTGGGAGCTAGGCCAGTAGATTGCGAGGTTGCCCTCGTAAGCTCTGACCCTGATCGCCCCTCGTGCAGATCCCTCCGAAGACTCGTCCTCGCCTATTTCTTGTTGACGCTTATGCGCTGATCTATCGCTCATACTTTGCGTTCATCAAACGTCCTCTTATGAACGCAGCTGGTGAGAATACATCAGCGCCGTTCGGTTTTACCCGCTTCCTTCTCGACATACGGGAGCAGTTTGAGCCGGACTACCTTGCCGTTGTTTTCGACGCGGGTGATTCGTTCCGCGATCAGGAGTATCCGGAATACAAGGCCACTCGTGAGAAGATGCCAGACGATCTGAGGGATAGTCTTGGTCGCATCCGCCAGATTGTGGAGGCTTTCAATGATCCCGTTGTGGAGTTGGACGGATACGAGGCCGATGATGTAATTGGAACGCTCGCTCGACAGGCGGCCGAACAGGGTCTGGAGGCGGTGATCGTTTCCGGTGATAAAGATTTCTACCAGCTTGTCCAGCCACACATCCACCTTATGAACCCTGGACGAGGTGGATCGTCAGGGGTTGCCGCGGACTGGGTGACCGAAGAGAACGCTGACGTAAAGTTCGGCATACCACCGTCTCAGGTAGCGGATTATCTCGCGTTAGTTGGTGATTCCTCGGATAATGTGCCGGGAGCGCGTGGCGTTGGTCCAAAGACTGCGGTACAGCTGCTAGGACAGTATCCTGACATTGAGCAGCTTATCGAAAACGCCGATTCGTTAAAGCCACCTCGTGCCTCCAAGTCACTGTCGGAGAATGCTGATATGGTCCGCCTCTCGAAGCGGCTGGTGACCATTATGACTGACCTTGAAATCGAGTTAGATCTCGACGTTCTAAGGGTGCAAGAACCCAACAACGCGGCACTCCGCGACTTGTTCGTCGAACTAGAATTCCGTCGACTGTCCGATCAGTTTGCGTTGGCCGCTCAGTCTCCGGGAGATGGAACGCAGGGGCAGGCGTCAGGTGAGGTTGAAGAGCGGCCAACTGATTACGCCATCATCGATATAGTTGCCGATGTGGAGCTGTTGGTGGAGGATCTTCGAGCGGCTGGGAGTTTTTCAATTGCGGCAGAATCCTCTCACGAAGATCCCCTTCGAGGCGAGTTGGTAGGTCTGGCTTTTTCTCTAGAGAGTGGAATGGCGAGGTACTTGCCGTTTGCACATACGCAGCCGTTCGCGTTGACTTTCGAAGGAGAGGGCTCGAATGAAATTCGAACCCTTCCGGGGCTAGGAGATCCGGAGCTTGAGGTCCTAAGAGATCTTTTGGAGGATCCATCGGTTGGCAAGTCCGGACATGACTTGAAACAGGCGGCCCTAGTTCTAGCCACTGCTGGGGTAGCCCTAGCAGGGTTCGAGGTCGATGCAATGATAGCCAGTTACGTTCTGGATCCAGGGAAGCGAGGGCATGATCTAAAGGCTCTCAGCATGGAAGCCTTCTATAACAAGCCATTGGATCGTTCAGATGTGACAGGATCAGGCCGAAGCAAAGTTCTGTTTGCTGAAGTGCCGCTACAAAGAGCCAGCGAGTACCTGTGCTCTGCAGTCGACCTAGCTGGGCGGCTCGCGAATCATCTTGCGGAGAAGGTGGAGGAAGCAGGCTTAACGAAACTGCTAGCCGATCTTGAGATGCGACTGGTCCCAATGCTCAGCCGGATGGAATTCTCCGGGATCACGATTGACGATGATTTTTTTCAGTCGATGCGCGGGAGGCTCAAGCGCGAACTGGACCTGATCGAGTCAGATATTTTTAAACTCGCGGGTGGTGAATTCAACCTGAACTCTACACCCCAACTCCGTCAGGTCCTTTTCGATAAGCTGGAAATGCCGGTACTAAAGAAGACCAAAACGGGGCCATCCACAGACGCCTCGGTTCTGGAGGAACTTGCTTCCATGGGGCACGATATTCCTCGTTTGATGATGGAGTATAGAGAACTTGAAAAGCTCCGTTCTACCTATGTTGAAGCTCTGCCACAGCTTGTGAATCCTAGTTCTGGACGGATCCATACGTGCTTCAATCAGACGGTTGCCGCGACGGGAAGGCTTTCTTCCAGCGCCCCGAACCTGCAGAACATCCCTATTAGGACTGACCTGGGCCGAGAGATTCGCAAAGGCTTTGTTGCTTCGTCGGGCAACGTTTTTCTCGCCGTGGACTATTCTCAGATCGAACTTCGCGTGATGGCGCACTTCTCCGAGGATAGCGCTTTTGTGACGGCATTCCGGCAGGG
The DNA here is from genome assembly GCA_002348265.1 of Gemmatimonadales bacterium UBA2975. Taxonomy (GTDB): domain Bacteria; phylum Gemmatimonadota; class Gemmatimonadetes; order Longimicrobiales; family Gaopeijiaceae; genus UBA2589. The sequence continues at coordinate 114,767 of DEAT01000022.1, forward strand.
CATTGATGTTCATCGGCAAACGGCTTCTGTAATCTTCGATGTCCCTGTAGACGAAGTAAGCGGAGGGATGCGGAATCAGGCCAAGACCGTAAACTTCGCAACGCTATACGGTCAGGGCCCATTTTCACTGGCGCAGCAACTCGGCATATCTCGCGAAGAAGCAAAGCAGTTCATAGGGACCTACTTCGAACGGTTTTCCGGCGTGCGGGGTTTTTTAGACAAGCAGGTTGAGATGGCTAAGAGTGTTGGATATGTGGAGACCCTCATGGGACGTCGTCGCTATGTGCCAGAACTCAGAGCTGGGAACTGGAATGTCCGACAGTTTGGCGAGCGTGTCGCACAGAATACGCCGATTCAGGGTTCTGCCGCCGACATGATGAAGAAAGCGATGATCGAAGTTCAGGCCGCACTCGACGCTACGGATGCGAATGCGAAGATTTTGCTTCAGGTCCACGATGAGTTACTACTCGAGGTTCCGGAGCACGAGGTGGACGACGTACGCACCCTTGTTGTAGATCGAATGGAGAGCGCGGTAGAACTCCGTGTCCCGATCGTCGCAGAATGGGGTGTCGGACAGAGTTGGTACGACTGCAAAAGCTAGCGAGGGCTGAACCTTAGGCTGTTCAGTCGTTTTTTCTGTGGAGCCCTATCTCCTCCGGATGAGGCACTTAGTTCGTAGTCCAGAACCCAGAGAGTGATTCCCCGTGTGGGCTCTCTTTTAGCTTTTCAAACGCGCGGTTGCGGATTTGACGGATACGCTCCCGCGTGACCCCCAGCAGCGACCCGATTTCCTCAAGAGTCCGTTCTTCGCCGTCGTCCAATCCGTAATAGAGGTACAGGATCTTCCGTTCGCGCTCGGTCAAGTAGCTGTCGAACATGGTTTCGAGGAACTCCCTTCGCGCTAACGATTCCACATCTTCTTCGATGTCAGCTGCCGCCGTTCCTGCAAAGCGTTCACCAAAGCTGGAACTATCACGGTCCCCCCGGTCGATCGGTGCATCGAGGCTTAGTTCTGAGGCAGCGACACGCCGCAGAGCTCGGATCGTATCAACGGGTTCATCCATCTCTCTTGCAATTTCAAGATCTGTCGGCGCACGTCCTAGCATCTGCGTCAAAGCAGTATTCGTTCTGGCGAGCTTGGCCAGATTGGAATTTTGGTTGAGCGGAATTCGTACGGAGCGTGTTTGCTCAGCCAGTGCTTGTAGCACTGTCTGCCTAATCCACCAGACCGCATATGAGATGAATTTCACGCCCTTGTCAGGGTCGAACTTCTTTACTGCCTTGAGCAGGCCCTCATTACCGATACACACAAGTTCGGCTAGTCCCAAGCCGCGCCCTTGGTACTTTTTAACATATGAGATGACGAATCGGAGGTTGGCCGTTACCAGACGTTCTGCAGCTTCCTTATCACCTTCTCGGGCACGGCGAGCGAGCTCCCGCTCTTCCCTAGGGTCCTGTATCAGAGGGTACTTCTCAACGTCTTGCAGATACTGATCGAAAGAATCTAAGCCACGAGAGGAAGAAAACATTCGGTACGGTCGTTCCTCATTATCTGCAGGTTAAATCCGCGTGACCCGTTCAGGACCCCGGCGCCATTCTTATTTCAGAAAAGCTTGCCCACGGGGTCATTCTAAGTCGTTGCACGGAAAATTAAGGTGGAAACGAATGTGTAAATGTGTGTTTCCGGGGTCAAGGATTTTTTTTAGGGCTTGAATACATCTCGATACGGGATTTGGTTTTTAGGTGATACGGCGCTCCGTGCACGGTCAAGGTGCCGTTGGGAGACACGAGTCTCTGGATTGGAGCGAGGACAACAAGGACAGTGCGTCAATCTTTTTGACACTGCCGTGTGACTTCGTCAGGATCAGGGTGCCTATGATGGAATTCCGAAGCTTGGAAAGCTGGGTCTCCAAGTCAGACATCAGTTACAACTAGAGACTAGGAAATATGGCCGTTTATCGTTCCCAAGACGCACTCGAGTACCATGAGAAAGGACGTCCAGGCAAGATCGCCGTCATCCCGACCAAGTCTGTGGTTACGGCGCAAGATTTGTCGCTCGCATACTCACCAGGCGTTGCCGAGCCTTGTCTGCAGATAGCCGAAACACCCGATGACGTTTTCAGATATACCGCTCGCGGTAACCTGGTGGCGGTGGTCTCCAATGGGACTGCGGTGCTTGGTCTGGGTAACATAGGCCCTCTAGCTTCCAAGCCTGTAATGGAAGGTAAAGGGGTGCTCTTCAAGGCCTTTGCCGACATTGATGTCTTTGACCTCGAGGTAGGGTCAGAAAAGGCAGAGGATGTCATAAGGTTTTGCGAGCTTCTTGAACCGACGGTTGGGGGGATCAATCTCGAAGACATTTCGGCCCCGGACTGTTTTGTCATTGAGCGGGCTCTAAATGAGCGCCTAGACATCCCCGTATTCCATGATGATCAACACGGCACAGCCATAATCGCGGGGGCCGCTCTGATTAACGCATTAGAGATCACGGACCGGTCGATTCAGGATACGCGAGTCGTCTTTAGTGGGGCGGGCGCTTCAGCACTCTCCACCGCCGAGCATTTTCAGCGTCTGGGAGTGAGGAAAGAAAACATCCTCATAGTAGACTCTTCGGGGGTGATTTATGAGGGACGAAAAGAAGGGATGAACGAATACAAGTCCCCCTTCGCGGTTAAAACAGATACACGCACGCTCGGAGAGGCGATGAAGGACGCAGACGTCTTTATCGGTCTCTCGGTTAAGGGAGTCGTTACCAAGGACATGGTCAGAGGGATGGCGGCCGATCCCATCATCTTTGCGCTCGCAAACCCGGATCCAGAAATCCTTCCCGAAGAGGTAGCAGCGGTGCGTCAGGATGCAATTATGGCGACCGGGAGATCGGATTATCCGAATCAGGTAAATAACGTGCTGGGATTCCCATTCATATTTCGGGGTGCCCTTGATGTGAGAGCTAAGGCCATCAACCCGGAAATGATGTTGGCCGCCACCAACGCCCTAGCCGACCTCGCTCGTGAGCAGGTGCCCGATGCGGTTAAGGGAGCATACGAGGGAAGTGAGATCGCTTACGGTCGAGATTACCTTATCCCAAAGCCTTTCGATCGCAGGGTACTCTATCACGTGGCTCCAGCGGTGGCTCAGGCAGCGATGGACTCCGGGGTTGCTCGAATGGATGTTGAGTTAGGCGAGTATCGTGATCGGCTCCGAGCCAAGCTTGGACCGGGGTACGAGCTCATGCGCGACATGCGAGATAGAGCCCGAACAAGAAGGGCACGGGTCATATTCCCGGAAGGGCACAACGATACGATCATCCGAGCGGCAAGCCAGCTGGTAGAAGATGGGATTTGCGATCCAGTGCTTCTGGGCCGTCTCCCCCGCATCCAAGAAAAGGCGGACCTCCTCGGGGTCGATATCAGAGGTGTCGAGGTTGTCTATGCAGCAGATTTAGAAGAGGAGCGAAGCCGTTACGCTGAGCAGCTCTTCGAGAAGCGGGCCCGAAAAGGGCTGACACTTTCCGAAGCTGAATGGAACCTGTTTAAGCCGGTATATTTTGCAGCGAGTATGCTAGAAAATGGAGAGGTGGACGCACTCGTTCATGGAATCGAAGCCAACTACGCTGAGGCCCTGCGTCCGTGCCTTCATGTCGTTGGTAGGAAGCTCGATGGTTCGGGTGACGCGGGACGATTGGCGGGCCTTTACATGCTGGCTTTCCCGAACCGAGAGCTTCTCTTTTTGGCGGACACGACCGTAAATATCGAACCTGATGCGAGGAGCCTTGCTGAGATTTCTATACAGACGGCTGCGTTTGTTCGAGATCTAGGCATAGAACCAAGAGTCGCGATGGTCACGTTCTCAAACTTTGGATCGGTCTCTCATCATGAATCCTCGACAGCTGCCGAAGCGGTCAACCGAGTCCGCGAAATAGATCCGGATCTAGAGATCGATGGAGAGATGCAGGCGGATACCGCAGTAGATTTCACTAAGCTCAAGAGAACGTATCCGTTTTCTCGACTCACGGGGCCGGCGAACATACTTGTCTTCTCCCGGCTGTCGGCTGCGAACTCTGCGTACAAGCTACTGGAAGAGTTCGGTGGCGCGGATGTGATCGGTCCAGTTCTCCTCGGAATGGCTAAGCCAGTTCACGTTCTACAGCGAGGTTCTTCGCTAACGAATGTTCTTGATCTTGCGACAGTCGCATCTGTGGACTGGCAGGCTCGAAACCGACAAATTTAGAGGGTGCCCTGCTCGCTTAGGCGGTAGGGCCTCTTTCTTGTTATCTAGACGAAGGCGATTCCGGGACTGAGGCGGCTATGGTTCAATGCCGGTGCAGCCGGAGTGCTCAACTATCAGAAGAGAAAGTAGACTGGCAAGCATGACTACCGACATGACCGAGACCAGTGCGCCGGTGACTGGCCGAAGTAACAGAGACCTTTCTGTTCACGGCCTTAAGCCATCGGGCCAGGTGTCCTGGAATCTTTCCCCTGCAGAGCTTTATGAGGAGTCGTTGAGGCGCCGCGATGGCGAGCTCGTTCACATGGGCGCAATCGCAACGGTCACTGCACCGCACACGGGCCGGTCTCCAAACGACCGGTTCGTAGTACGAGACGAGCAATCCGAAGAAGTAGTGGACTGGGGCAGCGTAAATGTTCCGGTAAGCTCTGCTCACTTCTCTGCTCTGCGTTCGGATGTCATCGAGTTCCTGAACGAGAGAGACCTTTTCGTTCAAGACGCTCGAGCGGGTGAAGATCCAACACATGGAATAGATGTCCGGGTCGTCAGTGAGAGTGCGTGGCATTCATTGTTCGCTTACAACATGTTCCTTCGGATCGACGAACAAGCGCGTGAAACCTTCGAACCAGATTTCACAGTGCTTCACGCTCCGCATCTCAAGGCTGATCCAGCACGCCATGGTTGCCGATCTGAAACCGCTGTAATGGTGAACTTCACGACTCGAGAAGTTCTCGTGACGGGAACTCGGTACGCGGGGGAGATCAAGAAATCGATTTTCTCTGTGCTGAACCACATGTTACCCGATTCGGGTGTGCTCCCAATGCATTGTTCGGCTAATGTGGGCGAAAATGGAGACGTTGCCCTTTTCTTTGGATTATCTGGCACGGGAAAGACTACCCTCTCAGCTGATGAATCTAGAGGCCTTATAGGTGATGATGAGCATGGGTGGAGCAGATCAGGCATTTTCAATTTTGAGGGCGGATGTTATGCGAAGACGATCCGCTTGTCTCGAGACGGTGAGCCGGAGATCTACCAGGCTACTCAGATGTTCGGGACGATTCTGGAGAATGTAGTTCTAGACCAGAAAACTCGGACCGTCGACTATGCGGACGGCTCAATCACTGAAAATACCCGTGCTTCGTACCCTATCCATTACATCCCCAATGCTGTGCTGCCCAGCCGTGGAGACCATCCTGAGAACGTTGTCTTTCTAACGGCGGACGCATTTGGTGTGCTGCCGCCGATCTCAAGACTTACGTCTCAACAAGCGATGTACCACTTCCTTTCTGGATACACAGCCAAGGTAGCGGGCACGGAGCGGGGTGTGACCGAGCCTATAGCAACATTTAGCGCTTGTTTTGGCGCCCCATTTCTACCTCGGCATCCAGGAGTGTATGCTGAAATGCTTGGAGATAAGCTTAGCGAGCATGGGGCTACGGTATGGCTTGTGAATACCGGATGGAGCGGTGGTGGTTACGGGGTCGGAAGGCGAATGAAGCTCGCTCACACAAGATCTATGGTGAATGCTGCCTTAGGAGGACGGCTTGACGATGTGGAGTATCTTTCGGATCCCGTTTTTGGCCTAGCAATCCCTGCCACAGTCCCGGGGGTACCCGAAGAGGTTCTGCAGCCGCGGGGCACTTGGTCTGACGGGGCAGCGTACGATGTTTCTGCGAGCAAGCTTGCAGAAATGTTTAGGAAAAACTTCGAGCAGTTTGCGGATCGGGTGTCCGATGAAGTGAGGAAAGCCGGACCTAAGTGAGGGAAAACCTCTCTAGGTTGTTCGTAACGCTCGAACAGTAACTGATCTCGGAGTGTTTCCGAGTCACCCTGTGCGTTTCTCCGATTTCTGCGGAATCAGTTTGTTGGTGGTGCGGTTTAGGGAGCGCTTCACCCGCATAGGGATTAGGTTCGGATGCGTAATCCCAAGTGGCCCGTCCTCACGATGCGACTCGACATGAGAATTTCATTTCAGCACGCCATTTCAGTACTTACGTTCTCGACTCTATTGATTGCAGCTCCAGTAGCTTCTCAGGCGCCGGCCTATGTACCGGAGGATGCTGCAGCGCGTTACCATCCACTTCCATCCCTGCGCAAGCAGGCTGCTGAGCAACAGGAGTGGTTGCAACTGCGATTGACGCGCGTGTTGCCGGCGCTTATGGCCGAGTACGATGTAGATATGTGGATTCTTTCGATGCGCGAGTATGGTGAGGATCCCGTCTTTCGGGCTATCGCATCACCGACGACCTTCGCAGCACGGCGTCGTTCGATTTATGTCTTCACGCGTCAAGATGACGGCACCTTAGAGCGCCTAGCGCTCGGTGGCACGAGTCAAGGGGGTATGTTCAAAGCCTTTCGATCGACGCGACCGGCCCCGACCCAGCCCACGGCAGAACTAGTGGGTAACGAGCAGTGGAATCTTCTAAGGGAGGTAGTCGAGGATCGTGACCCTGAAAATATCGTCCTGAACATTGATCCCGTGTGGGCTTTTTCAGACGGCCTGGGTGCGGGTGAGGCCGAGGCACTTTTAGAGGCTCTCGGTAACGAGTACTCAGCTAGAGTGAAGCGTGAGCCGCGACTTGCGATGAACTACATTTCTCTTCGTTTGCCTGAGATGATGCCGCGTTATCGAAAGATAGGGGAAAGTGTGCATGCTCTGATTTCTGAGGCTTTTTCCAATTCTGTCATAACCCCCGGCGTCACAACGACGGATGACGTCGTTTGGTGGATGCGCCAAAAACTGAGAGATCTCGGTTACACCACTTGGTTTCAGACGTCCGTTAATGTCCAGCGAGCGGGGAGCCTACCAGCAGCGCCAGGTGTGGGTGGGTCAACCGTGATCGAGCCGGGTGACCTTCTTTGGACTGATTTCGGGTTGGTTGCTATGAACCTGCACACAGATACGCAGCACCTTGGATACGTTCTGAGAGAGGGCGAGACTGATGCTCCTAATGGCCTCAAGCAGTGTTTGTCGAATTCGAACCGGCTGCAGGACATACTGCTATCACACATGGAACCCGGTCTCACGGGCAACGAGGTGTTAGCCAATACACTTGCTCAAATGCGCAGCGAGGGGATTGATGGAACAGTCTACACACACCCGATTGGAGATCATGGACATGGGGCGGGGCCTCTTATCGGACGGTGGGATGCGCAGGAGGGTGTTCCAGTCCGCGGCGACGCGGTCATGCTTCCAAATGTCTGGCATTCGATAGAGTTGCAGACCACGACGCCGATCCCAGAATGGGACGGAAAGCCTGCTTCGTGCCGACAAGAGGAGGAAGCATATCTCGCCGAGGATGGAAGTCGCCACTGGGTCTACCGACGTCAGAGCCGATTCCATCTGGTCTGGTAGCAGGGTATCGACTAGCCAACTCTTGACGCAGACGAGGAGGGTGGGGTGGGTAGCACGGGGAAACCTTTTGATCGATCTATAGTCGAGGGCCCTATACGAGGGGCGGTGTGGAAGCTCGCGTGGCCTACGATGCTTCAGAACATCATAGGAGGGCTTCAGGGCATAGTGGACCATGCTATGGTAGGCAACTATGTCGGCTACGTGGGGAATGCGGCTATCGGTGTGTCTTGGCAGATCTTTCTCGTAGTCATTGTGTTCATCTCATCTTTGTTTACGGGCATGGGCGTGTTGGTCGCTCGCTTTACTGGGGCCAACGAGCCTGACAAGGTTAATCGCACGGTATACCAAGCTTTTCTGACGGCAGTGATGCTCGTCGCCTTTGTTTTGGCTCCAATCGGTTGGGTTTTTTCTCCGGTACTTCTTGAACTGGTAAACGCAACCGCTGAGGTCCAGGCCGAAGCTCTTCCATACCTCCGAACGATGTTCGTTTTTTCTTTCGGGATGCTTCTCTTCTTCATGTTCTCAGGGGCTTTACGCTCGGCCGGAGACGCTCAGACACCGATGCGACTCGGGATTGCGATGACACTACTGAACATCGGGCTCAATGTCATTCTGATTCGAGGGCTCGGTCCGATTCCTGCGTTTGGCACCCTGGGTGCTGCGATGGGGACTGTGATTGCAGGTGCTGTTGTGTCTGTTTACGCCCTCGTGAACCTGTTTGGTGGTCGTTGGGTCGTAGCGTTCCACGGAAACATGGAGTGGAAACCGGACTGGAATATTATTCGAGAATTGTTCCGGTTTGGTCTCCCGACTGGGATTCAAGGTGTAGCGATGAACGTTGGTGGCGTGCTGCTCCTAGCGTTTATTGGGTCACTAGCTGCCAGTGCTCAAGCTCAGGCTGCATATGTTGTGAGTTACACGCAACTGTTCTCGTTTATCACATGGACGTCTGTGGGCATCATGGGGGCGACCGCTGCGGTTGCAGGTCAGAATCTCGGTGCGGGAAAGCCCGATCGGACTGCGAAATCGGTTAACGTTGCCGCGGGTTTCGGCCTATCCCTAGCGGCGGTTATTGGTCTCAATTTCCTCCTTATCCCCGACCATCTTCTTGGAATTTTCGGGATGAACGATCCGGTGGTGCAGGGACTCGCTGTGGAGCTCCTAAGATACCTCGCTGTATCCGGTCTCTTTATCACTGTCGCGCTTGCGTATACAGGAGGCTTACAGGGCACCGGGGATACCAAAAGCCCGATGTACATCTCGATCGTCTCTCAGATGATCATCCCACTGGGGATGTGCTGGACCATCCAAACATTCTCTACTCTCGATCCACATGAGATCTGGTTGGCAATAGTGCTGGGGCACTTTGCACGGATGTTACTCAGTATGATTGCGTTCAGGCGAGGACACTGGCGTGAGATCCAGGTAGATATTGGAGGTGCGGGATCGGCCTAACGCAACCTCTGCGCGCACCTCGCGGCGGCACCGTTTGGCCCCCATTATCACCGTTTCCAGTCACCAAGAACGGGACGCTGAGTGCATAGATGGCAAAGCAATACTGGCTGATGAAATCCGAGCCCTACGTCTATTCGATCGAAGACCTCGAACGGGACGGCTCAACGTGTTGGGAGGGGGTAAGGAACTACAAGGCGCGCAACAATATGCGTGAGATGAAGGTGGGCGACGAAGTCCTCTACTATCACTCGAATGCAAAGCCTCCGGGGGTGGTGGGTATAGCCCGCGTTTGCAAGGAGGCCTATCCCGACCACTACGCTTTCGAAGAGGGACATACGTATTTCGACGCTAAATCCGACCCAGAAAACCCGCGCTGGTACATGGTCGACGTCGAATTCGTCTCGAAGGTCGATGATGTCGAGCAGCCACTGTCTCTGCATCAGATTAAGGCCGACGATAAACTTTTGGATATGGAGCTGATCCGCTACGGAAGACTTTCTGTACAGTCGGTGAAAAAATCTGAGTTTGACTATGTGAAGAAGCTGGCGGGGCTTTGATCACCGCTTGTCCTGGATCCGAGAAACTCGGTAGAGTCGAGGTGCCAGAAAGGTCAGCTCGGAAGGGCTTGATCTATTGTGCTCGAGGAGCCTGCAAGCTGGGATTCATCTTAATGCTCTTTTATGGGACGGCGGAGGGACAGAAGGTTCCCGATGCTAGGTCGCTCGGCGTTCACCTCACTGGTGAACCTGGCCCGAACAATGCAATCACAGATGTCGCTGGTGTCGAGGTTGGACATACGACGATCATCCAGGGTGAAGGGCAGCTTGTCGTTGGAGAGGGCCCGGTTCGGACCGGCGTTACGGCAATTCTTCCGCGCGGTAGAGAATCTGGAGATTCCGTCTTTGCTGCTTGGTTCAGTTTGAATGGCAACGGTGAAATGACGGGCACCACCTGGATCGAGCATTCAGGGATCCTAGAAGGCCCGATAATGATCACGAACACCCATAGTGTGGGAGTAGTCCGAGACGCTGTTATAGCTTGGCAGAGGGATCGGGATCCGACGTTTCTATGGGCGTTACCTGTCGTGGGGGAGACTTATGACGGGAGCCTCAACGACATCAATGGTTTCCATGTCACCGCGGATCACACGATTGATGCACTGAATGGTGCCCGTGGAGGAGCAGTTTCCCAGGGAGCGGTCGGCGGAGGGACTGGGATGCGCTGCCATGGCTTCAAGGGAGGAATCGGTTCTGCGTCTCGACTTGTTGGGCCTTATACTGTCGGTATTTTGGTGCAGTGTAATCAGGGCTTAAGGGAGGATCTGCGGATCTCTGGCGTTCCCGTAGGGCAGATGTTGCCAGAGCCGTCATCTTGCTATACAGATCGATCAATTCCTGCCGCAGCGCGTCGGCGTGGAGTGCCGTGGTGCATGAACCTGGGTGGTGAGCCGTCCGACGCCCTTGTCGATAGCGGAGGCTTACTTGAGCCAATTCCGGAGGGAGCGGGCTCGATCATTATTGTGCTCGCGACAGATGCACCGCTTCTCCCGACTCAAATCAAGAGACTAGTCACACGGACCACGATGGGCCTCGCTCGAGTCGGCGGCATGGGCTATAACGGGTCCGGAGATATTTTCATCGGCTTTTCAACAGCGAACCGTGAAGCGGCGGCCGAGCGGGCGGAAGCGACTGGGTTGGAGATGATACCGAATGATCAACTCAATGGGTTGATTGCATCTTCAGTGCATGCAACCGAGGAGGCAATCCTCAATGCGATGCTGGCTGCGGAGACGCTCACCGGGATCAACGGTTATACGGTTCCGGCGCTTCCCGAAGACCGACTCGCAGAGATCATGTCTAGGATGAATGGTGCCCTGGGCGATCTTAGGAGGAAGTAGTAGAAGTCTTGTAACCACCTCTCATTTAACCTCAGTGATCATGGGCTCACTTGTTCAGAACTACATCGGAGGAGGATGGCGCTCCGCGTCGTCAACCGCGACTCACTCAGTAAAGAACCCGGCGTCGGGAGTAGAGATTGCCCAAGTACCTCTCTCTACGTCTTCAGACGTCGACGCGGCGGTTCGAGCCGCGAAAGCTGCTTTTCCCGGATGGCGCTCGACGCCTTCTCCTGTAAGGGCTCGAGTCCTCTTCCGGTTGAAAGCGTTGCTAGAAGAGCATAAGGAAGAATTGGCGGTGCAACTGACCGAGGAGCACGGTAAGATCCTAGCAGAGACACGCGGGGAAGTGCAGCGTGGAATTGAGAATGTCGAACACGCTTGCGGTGTTCCCACGCTGATGATGGGTGACACGGTTGAAGAGATTTCCAAAGGCATCGACTCAGCGTCCTGGCGTCAGCCTCTCGGCGTTTTCGGCATTATCACCCCGTATAATTTCCCGGTAATGATCCCTCTGTGGTTTTGGCCCTACGCAGTTGCAACAGGAAATACCGTGGTGCTTAAGCCCAGTGAGCAAGACCCCCTCACGCACCAGAAGATAGTGAGCCTTGCTAGGGAGGCGGGACTTCCGGATGGCGTTTTAAATGTTGTACACGGTGGCCGTGAGGTTGTCGAAACGATGTGTGACCATCCTGATATAGAGGGTGTCTCGTTTGTGGGCTCGAGTGATGTGGCGAAGATAGTCTACACGCGTGCTGGAGCCGCCGGGAAACGCGTGCAGACGCTTGGAGGTGCCAAGAACTTCCTGATCGTCATGCCCGATGCGGACATGGACGCGACGCTGGATGCGTGCGCTGGTTCCATTTTTGGATCGTCAGGTCAGCGCTGCTTGGCAGGGAGTGTTGTCGTCGGCATTGGAGACGCGCATCATCAGATCCGTGAGCGAATCCTTGATTATGCCTCCTCAATCCGCATAGGGGACGGGCTCGAAAGCACAACACAGATGGGCCCAGTCATTTCCGGCACTCATCGTGACCGGGTGAAAGAGTTTATCAATCAGGGTGTGGCGGATGGAGCCACTCTCGCTCTGGATGGCAGAGGTGCCACTGTTAAGGGGCTTGAGGGTGGCTACTGGGTTGGCCCTACAGTTTTCGAGAATGTTGCACCAGATATGTCGATTGTGAGTGAGGAGATCTTTGGCCCAGTGGCTAGTATCAATCGAGCCGACAGCGTCGAGGATGCGATTGAGATGATGCACAGCAATCGTTATGGGAACGCTTGCTCACTCTTCACTACGAGCGGTCATGCAGCACGTGAGTTCCGCTACCAAGCGGGAATAAGCATGGTTGGTATCAACATCGGAGTTGCCGCACCGATGGCGTTTTTTCCGTTTGGTGGCTCAAGGCAGTCGTTCTTTGGTGATCTTAAGGCTGCGGGCAAAGACGGTATCGCATTTTATACCGATCAGCGCGTGGTGATCTCACGATGGTCGGCGGTAAAGGCTGACCCGCACAACCTGCCGAGAAATAGCTGATGGATAACATCGTCGCGTTCCTGAGTGGCGACTAAGTGACTGAAGACCTAAACCGAGCATGCAAGATGATTGAACCATCTAATATCCTAGACGCTACCAGCGCCGAGACGATCCATGGCCGAGATGAATTTCTTCTCCCAGGGATGCTCCACTTGTACGAGGAACCGCTCGTGCTCGTGGAGGGCGATGGTGTGCGGGTTAAGGATCCGGAAGGCAATGAGTATCTCGATCTTTTTGCCGGTATCCTGACGACTTCAGTCGGGCATTGTAATCCCCACGTAGTAGGCTCGGTCACCGCTCAACTGAAGAAGCTTGGTCATATTTCGACCCTCTATGGACACGAGATTCATGTCGAGGCGGCTCGCAAGATTGCAAAGATCGCCCCTGGGATGTTGAACAGAACGTTTTTTAGCAACTCGGGCACGGAAGCGGTTGAAACCGCACTTATGATGGCGTGCCTGGCCACGGGCCGGAGTGAGATCATCGCCCTGCGCGTCGGATACCACGGCCGCTCGTTCATGGCGACGAGCGTGACTGCGCACTCAGGCTGGCGACCGCTGGCTACCCCAGTGGCTGGCATCAAACACGCGAGGTCTCCGAATCTCTACCGTTGCTGCCCGTCTAAGACACTTTGTGACGAAACATGTGTCGATAAGTTTGTGGATGACCTCGAAGAGGTGATTGTGACTACGACTAACGGCCGACCTGCAGCGTTCATCGCCGAGACCATAATGGGTGTGGCCGGATATGTAGTGCCGCCAATGGGTTATTTCGAAAAGGCAGCCGAGGTAATCAGGCACTACGGGGGCTTACTTGTCATCGATGAGGTGCAGGCGGGATTCGGGCGTTGTGGTGATCACTGGTTCGGAATCCAGCACCATGGGGTCGAGCCGGACATTATGGTGATGGCGAAGGGTATCGCGAATGGCGCTCCGGTTGGCGCCACAGTCACGACGGACGAGATCGCTCACTTATGGAAGGGTAAGCATCTCTCTACTTTCGGCGGAAACCCAGTCTCGATGGCAGCTCTTTGTGCCACACAGGACGAGCTGCATCGTCACAACGCACCACAAAACGCTCGTCAGCGTGGGGATCAACTCAGAGAAGCGCTCAAGGAAATGCAGGCCCGCCACCAGTGGATGGGTGATGTGCGCGGAATGGGATTAATGCAGGCGATAGAGATCGTAAAGGATCCCGTTTCAAAAGAGCCCGATTTGGAACGGACCAAGAGGCTTTTGGAGGCGTCACGTGAGGAAGGGGTCCTTCTTGGGCTGGGCGGCCTGTACGGCACGGTCGTGAGAATCGGGCCGTCGCTCTTGATTACGGAGCAGGAGATGGCAGAAGGGATCGAGAAGCTTGGGAAGGCGGTAGACAGGGTGGGTTCCTGATGCCGCTAGATGCCTGGGTTTTGTTAGTTATATCTGTCGGCCTTGGCCTTGGCCTTGAAGTTTCATTCATGCTAGCTCGGAAGCGTGATCGTTGACTTCGACCACGATCCTTGGCGTCGTTATTGGCTACTTGCTGATCCTTCTTGCGATCGGCTTTTGGGGTGGCCGGGAGTCAAGTGACCTAAAGGGTTACTACGTTGCGGGCAAGAAACTGCCGTCTTGGGTCATTGCGTTCAGCTCGAACGCGACGGGGGAGAGTGCTTGGTTATTGCTTGGCCTCACCGGGATGGGCTACGCAATTGGTGTTCATGCCTTCTGGATCATCATGGGTGAAGTTTTGGGGGTGGCGTGCGCTTGGGTTTTGGTGGCTCGGCCTTTCAAGGAGTATACGGATCGGTGTGACGCTATCACCGTTCCCGATTACCTGACGGAGCGATTTTTTGATAAGTCCAACGCGTTTCGATGGCTATCCGCGGTCATCATCCTGAGCATGGTTGTCGCCTACACCGCGGCTCAACTTACGGCGTCAGGGAAGGCCTTCGACTCCTTTCTCGGTACTGGGTACACGCAAGGCGTCTGGATTGGCCTTGCGATTGTTCTTTTCTATACAACGGTCGGAGGCTTCAAGGCCGTTGCTTACTCGGATTTTCTTCAGGGTGTCCTGATGCTGGGGTGTCTCCTCATGCTACCAATAGTGGGGATCGCGAATGCGGGAGGTTGGGGTGACATGATCGCAAATCTCCGTGCTCAGGATCCCGCCCTCCTTGAGCCGATGGGCGTTTACGGTCTAAGTCTGGCCGGTGTGATAAGCGCCGCGGGATCGGTGGCTATAGGTCTGGCTTTCCTAGGATCTCCCCAGCTCCTGACTCGCTTTATGGCGGCACGAGACCAGAAGCAGATAGTGGACGGCGGGTTCTGGGCCGTCCTATGTGTGATTGGGTTTGACGTAGGTGCGGTCTTTGGCGGTATGGCTGGTCGATCTCTCTTCCCGGGGTTAGCGGACCCGGAGACAATTTTGCCGGCAATGAGCGCAGCACTGTTCCCGGCTTTTTTTACGGGGATTTTCCTCGTGGTGGTGCTCGCGGCCATTATGTCTACCCTGGACTCGCTGCTGATTCTGGCATCTTCCGTAGTGGTGAGAGATGTAGTCCAGAAGTCACTTGGCTCGTCTGCGTCTGAGCGTATGCTTTCGATGATGGGCAAAGGCGTAACGGCTGTTATTGGCAGTGTCGGACTAGTTGTCGCCCTTCTAGAGGTGCGAGTGATCTTTGACTTTGTTCTGTTTGCGTGGTCGGGAATCGCGTGTGCGTTCACGCCGGTCGTGCTCTGTTCACTTTATTGGAAGCGGACTACGCGTGAAGGAGCGATCGCGGGCATGATTGGTGGCTTTGCTACTACAGTGATTTGGGTGCGAGTGTTCAAGGAGGGCTTCTACGAGTTGTATGAGATGATTCCCGGTTTCGCAGCCGGGTTGCTTTTATGCGTTGTGGTAAGTCTCGTAACGAAGCCGGACGATGGGGCGGTAGCAGAACTCGAATCTGTTCGTGACACGGTAGGGCCTGTGTTCTAATAGAAGGAGGCAAGATGTCGGATTTCGATCGTAGGCAATTCTTGGGACTCGGAGCAGCAGCAGCAGCAGGACTCACTACCGGATGCGAGCCCAGCAGGGCAGGAGCTTTAGTTCCTGAGCTGATCGTGGTGAACGCCAACGTTCTGACACAGGATGACAGCCATCCGAAGGCTGAAGCCTTTGCGATCCACAACGAACGTTTTGTAGCCGTAGGGTCTTCGGCGGACGTGAAGAACCTCGCTGGGCCCAACTCAGAGGTGCTGGACGTTGCGGGGATGACTGTTGCCCCTGGTTTCATCGACGCTCACTCACACCCTTCTGGTGCAGGCTTGAATGAACTCAGGAATGTAAATACGAATCTGGGCTCGATTGCGCGCATTCAGGCAGCGCTGCGTGAACGTGCTGCATCTACACCGCCGGGCGAGTGGCTCGTCGGTTTCATGTATGATGATACGAAGCAGGAGGAAGGGCGCCCTCTCAGCCGGATAGACCTCGATCAAGTCAGCACAGATCACCCGATCATGGTGGGGCATCGTGGTGGTCATACTGGGGTCTACAACTCTAAGGCGTTCGAACTCGCCGGAGTGACTGCACAGACGAGGGATCCTTTCGGTGGCCACTTCTACAGAGAGAATGGAGAATTGACGGGTAAGGTCGCTGAGCGAGCACGAGCTGCTTTCAATGTGCCTAGCGGTTCGACTCCAGAGGAGCGAGCACGAGGTGTTGCCTTGATCTGCCAAAAGATGAACGCTGCAGGACTGACCTCAGTCCATCAAGCGGGGACATCTCGGAGCGATTTTATCGCATATCAAGACGCTCGAGCGAGTGGTGATCTTTCTCTCCGTACGAATCTCATGGCGCGGGGACTGACATTTCCATCACTAATGCGGTCGGGCCTTCGAACAGGGATGGGCGACGAATGGCTTCGGATCGGGCCTGTAAAGTTTTCTGCGGACGGATCTGCATCCGAGCGCACCATGGCAATGAGCACTCCATATGCTGGTCGTCCCGACGATTTTGGCATCCTTACCATGACTCAGGACGAAATTCATGACGCGGTGGAAGAGGCTCATCGTGCTGGCTGGCAGGTTGCGATCCATGCGAATGGAGATGTCACCATCGACATGGTGCTGAATGCCTACGAACGGATGGCTCAGCAGTATCCGCGTACTGACGCGAGACATCGCTTGGAGCACTGCTCCTTGGTGAATCCAGACCTTCTGAGACGGATCGCAGATGGTGGCTATATACCTGCGCCTTTCTATACCTATGCCCATTACCATGGTGAGAAGTGGATTGAGTATGGCGAGGAGAAGATGAATTGGATGTTCGCCCACAAATCCTTCATGGACTATGGAATCATGGTCGCACCGGCGTCAGATCACAGCCCAGGCCCCTACGAGCCACTTATGGCTTTGCAGTCGATGGTAACACGCAAGGACTTTTCTGGTCGTGTCTGGGGCCCAAGCCAGCGTATCACGCTCGATCAGGCGATGAAGATTTGTACAATGCACGGGGCATACGCCTCGCACGAGGAGAGAGAGAAGGGCTCGATCACTACCGGCAAGCTGGGTGACTTTGTCGTGCTGAGTGAGAGTCCGTACGATGTAGATCCAGACGGGATCAAGGAAATTAGGGTAGAGCGGACGGTGGTTGGGGGGAAAACCGTCTACGAAGCCTGACCCAACTGATATCCAAATGAAGGACAAAGGAAGAACGAGGATGCTTCGAAACTTGATTGCAGATGGAGCCCGTACGTTGATGTTCGCTGTCGTGGCGGCAGAGCTGATCTTGGTCTTACCGGTGGCTGCGCAGGAATCGACTGTGCTCGACCTCCCTGGCCTAGACCAGCCGGTAGAGATTCTTGTCGACCAGTGGGGGATTAGTCACATCTATGCTGAGACCGAGCATGATTTGTTTTATGCTCAGGGATGGAATGCAGCGAGAGATCGACTCTTTCAACTGGAGCTTTGGAGGAGGCAGGCTACAGGCACAGTGGCTGAGATTCTGGGGGAACGAGAACTTGAGCGAGACATCGGGACCAGACTCTTCAAGTTTCGTCGGGACCTTGAGCAAGAACTCAATCATTATCACGACCGCGGCTCTCTGATAATCAATGCCTATACGGATGGTATCAATGCGTACATAACCCAGACGGAGCAGGACCCGAGCCTTCTCACTATCGAGTTTGAACTACTTGGCATCAAACCAGGACACTGGACTCCTGACGTTGTGATCTCAAGGCATCAGGGTCTTCTGGGTAACATAGGGGCGGAACTAGCTACCGGGCGGAGAGTTGCCGAGATCGGAGCGGAGGCCGTGAAGCATCTTTCCACTTATGGCCCAGGTGATCCGCTTCTGGAGATGGACCCCACAATAGATGGCGAAGCCCTTTCTGAGGACATTCTTGGAATCTACAACGCCTTCCGCAGGGGGGTCCGCTTCCAGCCGGAGGACATAGTCGATCAGTCACGGCGAGGTGATGTCGACGCATTCGCTATGCTTGAGGAAGCGGCACTCGACGCGTCGAGTGTTGTGGCCTATGACGTGGAGCAAGATATAGGGTCGAACAACTGGGTCATAGATGGCACTCGCTCAGAAAGCGGTTTTCCGATGATGGCTAATGACCCACACCGGGCTCAGGGGTCACCCTCTTTGCGTTACTGGGTGCACCTGGTTGGCCCAGGATGGAATGTGATAGGTGGAGGCGAACCTTCACTTCCAGGCGTATCGATCGGACACAACGAGTACGGCGCCTGGGGGCTGACTGTCTTTTCGACTGATGCAGAGGATCTCTATGTCTATGAGACGAACCCGGTGAACCCGAATCAATACCGGTACCGGGGAGAGTGGGAAACAATGACCGTCCTTACTGAGGAGATTCCTGTTCGAGGCGAGATGCCTCATACAGCGACGCTCAAGTATACGCGGCATGGGCCGGTTGTCTTCGAGGACGAGGAGCGCAATCTCGCGTACGCTGTCCGTGCAGGGTGGATGGAGATTGGAGGTGCTCCGTATCTAGCATCGCTTCGCATGGATCAGGCGAAGACGTGGGAAGAATTCAGGGAGGCTTGCAACTATTCCAATATCCCTGGTGAAAACATGATATGGGCAGGGCGAGACGGTACGATTGGCTGGCAATCGGTTGGTATCGCCCCTGTCCGTCGCAACTGGAGCGGCCTCGTACCCGTACCCGGCGACGGCCGGTACGAGTGGGATGGGTACCTACCGATCATTGCAAAGCCACATGTGGTGAATCCCGAAGAGGGGTATTTCGCCACCGCCAATAATGACCTGATTCCGCGCGACTATGAGCACATGGACGCTGTTGGGTTCTCGTGGTCTGATCCATACAGATGGCTCAGGATTGTCGAAGTGCTCGGGGGCGGAACGCGCCTTTCAATAGCAGACAATATCCAACTGCAGACGGATGAGTTGTCACTTCCAGCTCGTCAGCTCGTGCCTATGCTTGAGGAGGTTAGTTCCAGCGGCCGAACTGAACAGGCTAGGGAACTTCTGCTCGAGTGGAACTACGTGATGGACAAGAATTCGATTGCGGCGGGCATTTATGCGGCGTGGGAAGGGGAACTTCGCCGCGCTGTACGTGACGCTGTCGTTCCTCCCGGCCTAGGTATGAACTTGTCCTTGTCTAAGGTGATCGAGAAGATCATGGTTCCACCGGGAACGTTAGGTGGAGATCCAATGCGTGCTCGTGACGAGCTACTTGTTTCAGCGCTCTCAGCTGCGGTGTACGCGCTCGAGGAGAAGCTCGGCTCGGATATGTCTGGCTGGCAGTACGGGCAGGAGGATTACCACCACGCTTATTTGCGGCACCCTATGGGTGCCGCGGTAAGCTCTGAGACACGCGCAATATTGGAAGAGGGCCCACTGCCGCGCGGTGGCTATGGCTCTACGGTGAACCAGACTGGCAACGGAGACAACCAGACATCAGGAGCATCTTTCCGGATCATTGTTGACACCGGAGACTGGGACCGAGCCGTTGGTATGAATACACCGGGCCAGAGTGGGGACACGCGGTCACCGTTCTACGACAACCTCTTTGAATTTTGGGCGAAAGATCAGTTCCACCCTGTCTTTTATTCCCGGAATCGGATAGAGGAGGTCACCGCCGTTCGGATCGAGCTGCGGCCGAATGGATAATGTTTAACCTAAAGGGCATGCGCGCTGCGTTAAGGGGCAAGCGCTTGATCGACGCATCACTCCCTAGATTGGCGATAGAAGGTACTACGATTGTCCTCTCGATACTGGTCGCTTTTGGAATTGGCGCTGCATGGGAAGAGCTAATCGAATTGTGATTTCTGCATTCGGAAGCAGACAATCAGTGAGGTCCAGGACCTTTTACGGGAATCCTCGGTTCCTACTCCACGAGCGATCACGATGACCAGCCCCGAAAAAGCGATCCGCGACCCGCTTTGGGAGACGGTGCGACTAGACGCGCTGGCAGTGAGTATCATCGATACGGCCGCGTTTCAGCGTCTCCGCTACATTCGCCAGCTAGGGCTCGCCCATCTCGTCTACCCAGGGGCGACCCACACTCGCTTCGATCACGCCTTGGGTGTCTACCACCTGACCCGCACTGGTCTGAAACATCTTCGTGAACGCAAGGGTGTTCCGGAGGAAGTATGGGAGGGAGAAGAATTCATCCCGTATGCAGCCCTCCTTCACGATATAGGCCACTATGCGTACTCCCACGCTCTAGAAGAGTTAGAGCCGGAACACCTGCCGGCTCATCATGAAGAGGTCAGTCAGCGCTTCTTCGCTTCACCATCACTACGTGAAGCTCTAATGCCTTTGGGCGACGATGCTCCAGAGCGACTAGCCCAATTGATTCGCGGAGATAGCAAAATTCCCTTGCGGGGCTTGGTCAGCGGAAGTCTTGATTTGGACAAGATGGAGTATCTACGCCGTGACGCACGTTTTTGTGGTGTTCCCTACGGAGAGGTTGACGTTTCACGTCTCCTTCAGGGCCTCATGCTCTTGCAGGATCCAGAGACGGGTCTGTACGAGGTGGGCGTGCATGAAAAGGCGATTGCTGCTCTCGAGTCCTTGCTGTTCGCGAAGTACCAGATGTTTCGGAATGTGTACTGGCACCATGCTGTCCGTGCCGCCACAGGGCTGTATAAAAGAATCGTAGAAGAGGCCGTCCGCGGTTGTCTGATTGACCCTGAAGACTTGATTGGCCCGACCGATGAGGAGTTGCTGTACGAACTCAGCCGTAGGGGGCTGGATTCTAAAGATGAGCTTGGTGAGCGGATAGCTAAGCGCTGGATACCCGCACTGCGTCACCGCAAGCTTCCCAAGCGCGCACTTGAATTGACAGCCGCTGATCTTTCGGGGCGTGAGGTGGAAAGTTGGGCGATCGGTGATTCGCCACGAAAACGGGTCATTGAGGATGAGCTTGCTGAGGAACTCGGGCTCGAGTCGGGTGAAGTGATAATAGATTTCCCAGTCAAGCAGTCGATGTTCCAACTCGACCTCCTCGTTCAGCGAAGTAATGGCAATGTTCAACGTCTTGGCCTAGAAGGGGTAGAAGGTGTCCTAGACCTGCCTAGGGTCGCGAGCGAGCTCTACACCACAGCCCGGGTGCTCCGGGTCTTCACACTGGAGCGCCGAGAAATCTTGGCGGATAAAGTCCTCGAGCGTATCACTAGGCCGGTTGCAGCTGTTTAGGGTAAGTGGAGTCTTTACCAGTCGGCCGCTAGGCCAACAAGCAAACTTTAGCGCCCACCTCAGCTACACACCCTAGCGAGAAGGCCTCTCCACCTAGTTGCGCAACGAGCTCGCTGGGGCTTGCGTTTTACTTAAGCGCGGAACCGCAGGTTGAGGACGGTTTAGAAAATATGTGGTAACAAGGTCGTCAAAATAGTATTGCCCAACCCCGATCAAACGAACGACGTGACCCAGGGCTCCAATTCTTCGGCCACTTGACAAAACCAATCAGTGTGACCGAAAATATACGGCTTAGGAGTTTACGGTTTGCCCTGAAAGACGGCAGTGCAGGTCATGGAGGAAACCCGGCGTCTGACCGATGACCGGAGTGCCTTGGACTCGAAGGAGAACGAATACACGATGGCTGCGGCTACGACGACGAAGCGTCGCAAGCGCCGAGGGAAAGGAAATCTCCTTTCCGGATTCGACGCCAGTGTAGAGGAACAAAGCGCTCTAGATCAGTACCTGCGTGACGTCAGCCGGCATGAGCTTATCACTCCGGAACGTGAAAAGGAGCTCGGTGCACTAGCCCAGAAAGGTGATCAGGATGCCATTCAGGAGCTTGCTCGGGCAAACCTGCGTTTCGTAATCAGTGTCGCAAAGAAGTACCAAAATCGCGGCGTGTCGCTTACAGATCTCATCCAAGAAGGAAACGTGGGTCTTGTTACGGCTGCCCGAAAGTTTGATCCGGAGCAGGGCGTGAAATTCATCAGCTATGCCGTTTGGTGGATTCGACAGGCGATTCTTGCCTCTTTGGCGAACCACGGCCGGGCCGTTCGCGTTCCTCTGAATAGGGCGAGCGATCTAGCGCGAATTTTCCGAGAGAAAGAACGGCTAAAACAGGAAAAAGGCCGAGAGCCGACCACTGACGAATTGGCTGAGGCTACTCATCTGACTCCAGAATTAGTGGAGTCTCTTCAGACGTTGAATTCCGCAGAAATAAGGCTAGACGCCCCTATCGGGGACTCGGAGGATTCTCAACTCGTTGAGCGATTTATAACGGAAGAGGCTGCAGAACCGGAGGTCGAGGTTGAGAGTCGGCTTTTAACGGAAACCATCACGGAGGCTCTTGAGACTCTTGAGCCACGAGATGCGAAAGTTCTTCGCCTATACTTTGGGCTCGAAGGCGAGCGAGAACATACACTGGAGGAAATCGGAAACATGCTTGGCGTGACGCGTGAACGAATCCGCCAGCTTCGCGATCGTGCCTTGCGTCGTCTGCGGGAAGGTGGGAAAGGCGGTGCACTGGAGTCCTTCGCCGCGTGAGACTCCGGGCCTGGTATTCGGGCCCATGGTCGAGCAGCCCCTGTCGGTACTTTGAGCCCCGGTAGGGGCTCTTTGGTTCATGAACTCATGACTACTTCGGGTACGTTCCTCGGTGTTGTGCATGAGACGGGTGGGGGCATCTACGCAGTGGTCCTAGAGACCGGGGAACGCGTAGATGCATACCTCCGCGGACGCTTAAAGAAGCAAGATCGCACTGGTCGTGCCGTAGTGATTGGGGACATCGTGGAAGTCCTGGTGGACGGCAATGAAGTGACAATTGAATCAGTTGAAAAACGGCAGACTGAACTAGTACGGAGCGGAAGGAGTCGGGAGCCTAAAATCCTGGCGGCTAATCTGGATAGAGTCTTCGTGGTGATAGCGCTCCGTGAGCCTAGGGGCTCTACTCAGCTGATTGATCGGATGCTGACCTTAGTCCACGCCAGCGGAATGCGGCCTTTGCTAATCTTCAACAAAGCCGATTTGGAGGGCACAGAGGATCTCCAAGAGACTTGGCTGACTCTCTATAGAAAGATTGGTTACAAGGTATTTGTGACTAGTGTGCCTTCCGGAAAAGGTGTCGTTGAACTGCGCCGTGAACTGTGCGCTGGAACGTCTGCATTTATCGGACCCTCTGGTGTTGGAAAGTCATCTTTACTCAATGTTGTCGATCCGGGGCTTCAGCTTCGAATAGGTCGGTTGTCTCAAAAGACTGGGACAGGACGCCATACCACCGTGGGTGCTCGACTGATCACGCTGGAGTGTGGGGGATTAGTTGCAGACACGCCGGGTTTTGGTGACGTGGGCCTTTGGTCTGTGGACGCCGAGACGGTGGGCTCACACTTTCCAGAATTTGCTGAGAGCGCAGTGAATTGCCGATTTAGAGGCTGTACGCACTTACA
Organism: Gemmatimonadales bacterium UBA2975; assembly: GCA_002348265.1. Taxonomy (GTDB): domain Bacteria; phylum Gemmatimonadota; class Gemmatimonadetes; order Longimicrobiales; family Gaopeijiaceae; genus UBA2589. Next base: position 138,085 of record DEAT01000022.1, read on the forward strand.
TGAGCCCGGATGCGCAGTCCTTGAAGAAGTTGGTAAGGGAGAGATTGCACGGTCTCGACATGAGAGCTATCGCTTTCTACGGGTCAAAGCAGAAGAGTAATGAGTTCGTGTCTGCTGATTGGTCGAGGAAGCTTCTAGCTTTCAATCAAGATTCGGCACAGTCGTCTTGGAAACTGCGGACCCATCTGTCACCCTGACGAGACAGTACAGCGAACGACCGGTTTTGATTTCCGAACACGTCCAGCAGTATCTCGTCCAACCCGTCACCATTCCAGTCTAGGTGGTCGAAATATCGCGGCGCGGCTTTTCCATCTTCCGAGCTGTCTCGGTGCCATGTGTAATGCTCCACGTATCCCGAGTCATTCTCATGCCCCATGACGAAAAGGGAATAGGAACCTTGCCCGGGGTTTCCGACCTCTAGGTTGTCGCCGACCATGAATGTGGCTGCTATCGACTGTCCTGGAGTATTGCGGAGTTGGAAAGACTGTATGTGTTCTCTTGCATTTAGCGTTCCTAACTCGGGCCAGGGTGCTCCGTGCCTTGAAATTGCGTCCCCGGCGATGGCGAGGGTTGCTACGCGTTGATCATAAGTGTGAGAGAGCTCTCGGTATGCTTCATAGGGTTGATTGACTTCAGCCACCGGAAGTGCCAGCAGTCGTTCGGCATTCGCTGCTGTTGCAACGAGCTCCACTATACCACTGATAGCAATGCGCGCACCACAGAACCCGATCGCTGGACTGACCGACTGAGCGGTCATCCGACCCACACGCACCCCTTCCGAGAAGACGGCCCATTCTGAACCAGGGGCTATTAGTTTCGCTATTTGCTCTTCATCGTCGGAAATTTGCGTTTTGGGCAAGGGCCGGAGTGTATCCGAATGCACTTCACCAACAACTATGAATCGACCTGTATCTCCTTGTCGGATACCGGCTAGTAGGAGTGCTTTATTAGTGCCGAGGTCTCCTCCGGGTTCAATAGGCGCCAGTCCGACTGTGGTCTGCTTAATCGCTGATTCAGGAGGTTGAAGTGCCATGTCAAAGCCCCCAAACTCTACGTTGTCGCAGCCAGTGACCGCAGTTAAGATCACCGCCATTACTAGTAAGTGCTTTCGCATCGATCTTTTGGCACTGCCCCTGATCTTGGACTCCTGACTCGGTTACGAAGGCACAAGCTAGTTTGGACCCCTCGGTGAGCAAGCTTCTAATGGACCAGCATGTCGACGGAAAAGCTTCACTGCGAGAGGTGATGAGTTCTTATCCGACGGGCGTGACGGTCGTGGCAGCAAGTGAAAGAGCCGATGCCCCCTTTGGCTTAACTGTAAATTCTTTCACATCGCTCTCGCTCAACCCCCCCCTAATCTTGGTGTGTATTGGGCAAACATCGACATTGCATGACCGGCTAATCGCCTCAGACAATTTTTCGGTGAACATCTTAGCGGGAAATCAGGGCGCCGTAGCAGATCGTTTCGCTTCGGAGCCTTCTAGAGAGCGTTTCGAAGGAGCGGCTTGGCAGGTCGGGACACTTGGTGTTCCGCTAATAGATGGAGCGACGGCTTGGCTAGAATGTTCACGTTATGAGCTTCTGAAGGGAGGTGACCATACCATTCTGATTGGTCGCGTTGAGCATTCGGCTGTTACGGGGCGAGATGCATTGGTATACCACAGGGGTAGCTTGAGCCCATCGAGAGGATGAACTTTCGCCTCCGAAGGATGAAGTGGATGGTTCTCTTGTTGGTGAATCCCCAGGCCAAAATGTCGACAGTATTGGACGTGACATTCCCTGTCCTATGCGTCTTGCTCTGGAGGCGCGATCCAGTATGCGGAACAAGATCCTAAGCTCGTGATAATCGCTCACCTTTCGGATCTCCATCTCGGATTTCGGGCTTACGGGCGCGTGGTCCGAGGAGCGGATATGCGTGAGCGTGATGTGGCGGCGGCATTCGAAAGAGCCGTTCAAGAACTAATCAGACTAAGGCCGAACGTGGTGGTGGTGGCAGGGGACGTCTTTGACCGCCCTGATCCGCCAGCTAGTGCTGTAGTGGCACTTGCTCGAGGTCTAGAATCAATGAGTACTGGCCTGCCTGGTACAAGAGTACTGATGGTGGCGGGTCCTAGAGATACGCCACGTAGATCTGGAGATCCGGGAGCACTCGCAGTGTTAGACACCCTTTCCAATGTAGATGCTGTAACGGCACGTACCCAACGGATCGAGATCGATCGGCTGGGTTTGAACGCTTGCTTGGTACCTTACCGCGCACTAGTGCGCAGCGCTCCTCCTGTGCCTGGTCCAGACCCTCGTATGCGCTGGAATCTCTTGGTGATGCACGCAGAGGCCGATCGTGGCGAGGCTGCAGGGATCATGATTGATCCTGAGGAATGGGACTACGTTGCGTTGGGTGGAGAGCACCAGCGAAGGGAGTTGTCGCAGCGAGTGAGGTATCCGGGTTCACTCGAGCGCGTGGCGCTAGATCCTTGGGAAGAGGCAGGCGATGAGAAAGGTTTCTTGACGGCAAATCTCGAAACTGGTCAGGTTTCCTTCCACACTATCCCTGTTCGCCCTGTAGTCGCGCTTGCCCCGGTGAAGGTTGGGCCACCAGGAGATCCGGATCGTGTAAGAAGAAGAGTAAGAGAAGTGCTCGGTGAGGTGCCGGGTGGTATCACGGACAAGATCGTTAGGCTTCGCTTGCAGGGCGCGCGGCCTAACGATTTGCTCGCGCTTCAGGGTGAGCCCCTGCGTGCGCTGAGAGGCGAAGCGCTCCACTTGGCCGTCGAAGCTGAAAAGGATATCCACGTTCCAGCGGAAGCCTGGCTTCCGGTCGATTATGCAGCTCAGGTGCGGAACACTGTCCTAACCGAGCTCGAGCATGACGGTAAGCGCAACCTGGAGACCGAACGTGTGATTACAGAAATTCTGCAAGGGATCTCTTCCGTATCACGGGATAGGCCAATCGGTGCCGTTCAAGCTCTAGATGGGGTGGTTTCCGGTTTTGGTAGAGTGAGTACGTCGATTCCGATCGGGTTAACAGCGATCCTCGGAGGAGGAGGGCGTGCGCGCAGAGCGGTTGCTGATCTATTCAGGGATGCGGGAAATACCGGCCCAGAAACGGCTCTTTCGAGATGGTGGAATGGAACCGATGGGGAGACTCTGGACGGCTCCCTTAGAAGGGCGATTGATGCCGTTGCGGAAAGCCGTGGTGCGAGCCTTGTTGATGACGCTCTGGAATCGTTAGGTGCGACAATTCAACCAGAGATGGCTGCGTCTTCAACCCAGAACCGGTTGAGGAGAACGGAAGGTATTAATCCGGACCAGGTTAGAGAAGAGTTTAATATGGCACAGCGAGAGTTGCTTGCTAGAAGAGCTGACGTCACAGAGGTAGAGGGAGACTTGGAAGCTGCAACCATGGACTGGCTGCGAGAGCGTCAAGATGCGGAAACCACTCTCTTCGCATATCGAGACAGGGCTCGAGAGTTGAGACGTCGCATCCGCGGCATGGAAGCCAGAGGTCCGGAGGCACCGTGCCCGACTTGTGGCAGGATTCTGGACAGCCACTACGAAGAGGTGCTCACAGGGCTGATGGAAGAATGGGAATCGGTTGTTCAGGATGGGACTTGGTGGAGGAGCAGGTGGGGGCAGCTAGAGATGAAGCCACAGCATCTCCAGGATCTAGAGAGAACGGCACTGAGGCTACACTCTGCAGTGGAGACCGGATCCGAGCGCTTAGAGGTCCTTCGCGTAAGGATTAAGGAACTTGATGGGGTTCAGGCCGCACCTCTACATGAGCTTGATGATACAAAGGGGGCAGTAGCGGCTGCGCTCATTAGGGTACGGGTTGCTCGGATTGCTCGTTCGAAACACCTGCTTCTAGATAGAGCTTCTCGCTTCGTATCAAGAGTGTCCGGTGGGCGTGTATTGGCACTTACGTTCGAAGACGGAGTCGTCCGTCTTCAAGGAAGCGATGGTGCGCTTACCCCGCTCTCAGAAGAAGACTTGGCGGTCGGCCGCATCGCGATCAGGCTAGCAGTGGCCTCTCTGGTTGCGGCTCAGGGGCTGTGTGTCGCCAGCTTGCCAATCGAACATCCTTTTGATTCTCTAGACACCGAGGCTCGCATTCGCGCCCTTGTTCTCACTAAACAGTTGCTAAATGAAGTTCCCCGGATCGTTCTGTTCAGTCGAGGAGATGCTGTCGATGCTCGTCCAGAGCTTTTTGACTACGTGTTGGAGGTACGTGACGACGAGGCGGTAACAGGGCCGGTCCTTCGCTCGGCCTCATCAGGTCCGGGTAGGATCAAGATTCGTTCCGGGTCTTCAGATACTCTAAAAAGGGCCGGCTTTGTGCCCACTGATAGGTGATCGTCTCAGGGTAGTCGGCCGAGTAATTTCCAATAGGTCTATGCCTGCGACTTCCCGCGCGTCAGTTTCCTAGAGCCGCGGTTGCGACGATCTCAAGTACATAGGGATCCCTGAAGCTCTTAACCGGCACGATCGCCCTGGCGGGCTTATGAGGACCCATGACTTCGGCATAGACTTCGTTTACTGCGCTCCAGTGCTCTATGCCTGATACGTATATCATCATTCGTACCACAGACTTTAAGCTGGACCCCGCCTCCTTGAGTACAACTTCGATGTTGGTGAGAGCCTGGCGTGCCTGCTCAGCAGCGTCGCCGGGGTGTGCATCTGGGTTCTTCGGGTCTGTACCCAGCATGCCCGATACGTAAACGACGCCGCCGTACACCACCGCCTGACTGTAGTGTCCGGCGGGCTGTGTCCCTTCTTTTGTATGGATGAATTTCATCGGATCTCTGTTCAGTTGGAGTTTAGATTTGTAACCGAGCAGCTTCCTTTCTTGGCTTTCCTTGCTCGCGCCAAGCAAATCGATAAAGCCATCGGTTGTCCCGCTTTTCCAATGCGTCCCCAACGATTCTACCAATCATCGGTGTGAACTTAAAGCCGTGGCCACTCCCGCCAGCAGCAACTAAAAGACCTGATCTTTCAGGGTCTTCACCGATCCACAGATCACCATCGAAGGTGTCGCAGTAAAGGCATACCCTGGTTCCGACTACAGGGGCGTCTGCGAGTTTGGGTAGTGAGTTCCGCAGGAAAGATCGGGCGTTGTCTAGGTGTGTTTTGGATACCTCCCCTCGCGAGTCGGGATCGACAACGTGTCCATTTCCATGGTGACCAAGCTTGAGGCGGCCGTCTTGTAGAGCAGGAAAACCGTACCATCCAGAGCCAGATGTGTCCGCTGCAAACGGGGGAAAGATTGGGCTCTGCCACTGGGATGGATTCTCTACCTCGTAATGTATGATTGGTTGAGCGACCGGCTTGAGAGTATCCTCTAGCCAAGGGAGAAGAATTGGTGTCCACGCGCCTGCTGCCACCACCACTCGATCTGCTGTTAGCGTATTCATTGACCCATCCTGCTCTTGATAGCTGACACCGGACACCTGAGAGCCCTTGTTAAGGACTTCGTTGAGTGTCCCTTTGACAAAGTGCACCCCCTCGGCCCGCCCCAATTCCAGCAGGCGCGATACGACCGCGCCACTTTCTGCCCAGCCTCCTCGGGGACTTAGATAACCTTGGGGATAAAGGCTGGCGTTCCACGCCGGCCATTTGGCGGCGAGTTGTGCGGCATTAAATCGCTCGGGTGTATACCCTCGCTCCCGAAGAACACGTTCGCTTTCGAATTCAAAGCTCCCAGGTTCAAATGGATTGGCAGCAAGCACTAGAAAGCGTTCGGGGTGATACAAGCGCTTAGGCCACTCCTCGTTCCACTGCTCCCATGTGTTCAGAGAATAATCTGCGAGCTCGTGGTAAAAAATATCCGATCCATAATCCATGCGGATCATCTTGCTTATGTCGGTTGATGAGGCGCTTGGATGGGGACCGATTGTTCGGTCGAGTATAGTTACCTGGTGCCCTCTCTGAGCGAGCTCGAGCGCCGAGACTGCTCCGAATGCTCCTGCTCCTACCACGAGTACGTCTAAACACTCTCTTTGCATCTGTGTCCTTGGGGATTCATGTTTTTACAATTGAGAGCACTCTGCACTCAATACAATCTCTATGCAAATGCGAATCCTATCCGAAGCCGATGTGCGTCAGGCAGTAGATATGCCGGCAGCGATTGACGCGATGCGTGATGCTTTCTCGGTACTGTCGTCTGGTCAGGCGACTGTGCCGATAAGGCTTGGGCTTGAAACAGAGTTCGGTATTTCGCTCTTTATGCCTGCGCACATGAAACCGTCAGGACAGGCAGGCGCTAAGGTTGTATCAGTGAATCCCGGTAATGTGACTAAAGGGTTGCCAGTGATCCACGCAGTCGTTCTGATCATGGACCCGGTAACGGGAACGCCGTTAGCTCTAATGGACGGGACTTGGCTTACAGCTCTTAGGACTGGAGCAATCGGTGGACTGGCAGCTCAAGTCCTGTCGCGCAAGGATTCATCTGTGGTGGCACTCTTCGGTGCCGGTGTTCAGGCGCGGACTCAGTTAGAGGCTGTCCGGTGCGTTCGTGATATTCAAGAAGTACGGGTGGTTTCACTAAGCGGGACCAGTGCGCAGCAACTCGCTTCAGAACTCGAAGGTGTTACTGCGCTTGGGTTGAGCGATCCTAGTATAGCGATCGCCGGTGCCGATATAGTGATTGCAGCCACAAGCAGCACCACTCCAGTCTTCAAGGGCTGCCAAATCGACCCAGGCACTCACGTGACCGGAGTCGGATCTTTTACCATCGACATGCGTGAGGTAGACGCAGAACTCATAACACGAGCCCGGGTGGTTGTTGACCAACGGGATGCTATCCTGGATGAGGCTGGGGATATCGTTGGACCAATCCGAGACGGTGTAGTGGATGAGTCCATCATGCATGCTGAGATTGGCGAGATCCTGCTTGGAGAGAAGGAAGGTCGACGAGACAGCGAACAAATCACGTTCTTCAAATCGGTTGGCAATGCAGTCCAAGACCTAGCTGTGGCCTCTCTAGTGCTGGAGGTCGCAGAACGGGAAGACTTGGGGGTCGTAGTAGATTTAGGGGGATGACCCTTCTAGGGAGACTACAGGCCAGTCTGTTCTGGAGTGCCTAGGGTCTGCCACTGCTGTGATAGAACCTCGTACCGTTCTCGAGCCTCAGTGTCCCCATACTGAACGGCTGCTTCTAGTAGAGAGAGGTACACCCATGAGTAATAGTTTGGGATCCCAATCGTGGCGATATCCGGCCAGTGATCCCACTGGGGAATATCACCGCGATGGATGAATACCTGGTCGGCTAGTAGCGCTGTCCGCTCTTGGTCAACGAATTCACCTGTCACTGGGACGTAGGGTGATCCGGTCAGTGCTGTGAACCGGGGGTTATCTGCCGGTGGACCATTACTCAACCGGAAAGCCAGGCCTTGGCGTACGAGGTAGGGTTGGACGCCAAGAGAGGCCGCCGCATTTCCGCTGGACGCGAAGTAGATAGGTCTGTCGTCTATGGATTCGACGAGAAGCGTTAGAGCAAAACGTTGCCATGGCTGTAGGAGCATGCCGCTTGGTAGGCGGGCTTCAATATTGCCGATCTGGATCGCTACGCCTTGGTCCAAGCGTGTAAAGGCCATCGAGGCCTCTTCTATCTGCTCGTCTGTGAGGGGGAGAATACTCCTCGTAGGTGGAGAGATCGATTGGATTATAATCGGCGTCTGGTTTCCTGCTTTCCCTGGTTCAGTGACGTATGCTGCCTGTGTGTTACTTGGGTCGTACGGCCTCTGGCACTGGATCACGCTCCAGTCCGACGCCGGGTCGATGTCGTGGCAAGGCTCCGTGAGCCTCTTGAGTTGCTTTGTGTACCATTCTGTGTTGAGATATGACGTTACGATGACCGTGACGTCTCTTCGGATACCTTCTACCTCCTGTAGGTACCAGAGCGGGAAGGTGTCGTTGTCACCGTTGGTGAATAGGACCGAATATGGTTCGACGCTCATGAGTAGATTGTAGGCCCAGTCCCGAGCAGCGTAGTCATATGTTCTGGTCGCCCAGCTCCAGTTGAGGCCTAGGGGTATTAGAGCGAGCAGGAGAATCGGACTCGCCTTTTTTAGCCCCAATCCTGCTTCGTCGGCCGTTTCCTTCCACAAACTGGCTATACCCATTCCGGCCCAAAGTCCCCACACGGAAAAGCTTACTACAAAGAAGTAGTCGCGCTCCCGAACTTCATGCAGCGAGCGGTCCGCAACGGGAGCAAGGAGTGAATACCCGTACTTGAAGTTGAGGTAGTAGATCAGTGCGACCGAAAGAGTTGCAAACAGCGTGGCGATGTATATGAAACCGGCTTTGTCTCGCCGATAATGTTCCACAGCACCCCAGATTCCAAGTCCAGTGAAGAGCATTGTGAATGGAAGACGGATGCGAGCAAAAACTCCCTGTTCACCCTCTAATGACCTTGCCCATTGCCAGTCGAAGTACTGAAGGTAGTTCAAGAACTGATCAGTCAGGGGTGCCTGCCGGGGCACCAGGGATGGCTTGTCATACTGGGTTCTGTTCAGTGCTTCAGAGAGTGCCTCGCACCCAGCTTTTCCGTAGCTGACCACGGCGGTGATGGCTGATCCTATATCAGGACAGGTTGGAGCCCCTTCGTTGATAACTGGACCGAGTCCTGCCCGTATTGGCAGGAAGAGGTGGATCGACAGCCCGAGGATGGCAGCCGCCAGTCCTCCGACATACAAACGCCAGTTCAATAGGGTGCGAGGGTGCACCCAAAGGACAAAGAGTATGATGGCGGGGGCAGCCAGGAATGCCATTAGGTGGTTCCCAACACTAAGGGCGAGCACGAACACCATGAGAATCAGAAGATTATCGTCTTCTTTACCTCGCCCGAGGTTTTCTTGCCAGCGGACGATGAGCCATGACAGTAAGGCAATCGTGAGAAGCGATACTGTGTATACTTTCTCGTTGACGTTCGACTGATTCCAGACAGTGAAGGCAGTCGCGCTCACCAATACCGCAGCAGTCGCGCCTATGAGCCGGAAGCTCCGTTTCTCGGAGAAATGCCTCAGGACATGGTGCACGACGAGGAACCAGAATGCGTGGGCCGCTGCACTCATGAAGGAACTGAAGAGGTTTATCTTCACTGCCGCGGTCAACCCGAGCGGGCTAAGGAGTATCGACCACGCACGTGCCAGTACTACAAAGAGTGGGTTCCCCGGTGGATGGGGTATACCCATAATTTCCCCAGTGGCGATGTACTCACTGGTATCCCAGAAGGCTGTCGTCGGTGCTAAAGTCGCCGCGTAGAGGACAAATACTGCCAAGCCTGCGGCAAGAGCCACTATGTATGGCGGCTCTGAGTCCGCTGCCCCCGTGACCTTCAATGACGATGAGCCATTCGCGAGTGCTTCGGTTCCCTTAGAACGGGTCCTGGAGAGTTTGCTGACGTCTGGGCTCATGCTAGATCATATGCGTTTGGATGCTGCGCCTTTAGGCGAAAACCCAAAAGATAGAAAGTGGTGGGTCTTTAGTCTGTTGTCAGGTGGAGCGTGCCCCACTCGTCGACGTTCATCGTCCAATCAGGGGGCACCCAGACTGTTCCACTGTATTCTTTCACCACAAGTGGCCCATGCAGAATGTCTTTTGGACCTAACTCGCTTCGCCACAGGCTCATCGCCTCGTGTTTTATTCCACCGTAGACGAGCGACACAGGTTTCATCTGGGCTGCGTTACCCACGGTCGGTAACCGCGCAGCTCTCAGGTCAAGAGGTGGAGCAGATGCGATGATTCGCAGGGTTACGGCCTCCACCGCAGTTTGTTCTCGTCGATAGCCATAACGCTCGTGGTGTGCTTTATGGAACTCTTCGACCCAGTCTTGGACTGGGACGCTGAGCTCAAAACTCTGCCCTTGATAGCGCGCGTCGACCCATTTTTCCACACTTATTAAATTCGAGTTAACGCCTCCTTCTGCCATCGACTTACGTGCACGCTCTTCCAAGTTACTTAGGGCAGCGGAAAGTCGGTTTTCTAGGTCGAGTGTTTCAGTGTTCAGGAGCACTGTTCGCGATACCTCTTGGGTGACCGGTGAGGCCAGCATTCCATACGCAGAAAGCAACCCGGGATCAGGTGGCACGAGTGCCCGACGCGAACCGAGGCGCTTCGTAAGCTCGGCAACGTGAAGTCCTCCTGCTCCACCGAAGGCCACTACTGCGAAGTCTACTGGATCATATCCACGCTCTACAGAAATGACTCGCAATGCCCTTTCCATCGCCGTGTCTGCGACTGAGAGGATCCCTTCGGCAGCTTGGTCCAAGGTCATATCGAGAGCTTGAGCAATCTCTCTGAGAGGCGCCTCGATTGCATTTTGATCGAGTAGCCGGGTTCCACCAAGGAAAGCATCCGCCGGAAGTCGTCCTAGCCAGACGTGCGCATCGGTGACCGTTACCTCCTTGCCCCCTAGTCCGTAACAGATAGGTCCGGGTTGGGCGCCCGCGCTGCGTGGACCGACCCGTAAGGCTCCCCCAGGGTCGACACGTGCTATCGATCCCCCACCCGCTCCGACTGTGTGGATATCAATCACAGGAATAGCTGCCGGCTGTCCGCCGATCGAAAACTCACGTGTTCGAAGCGGTCGCCCTGGGCAGAGCGATACGTCAGTCGACGTACCTCCCATATCGAAAGATAAGATTGAATCGAATCCGGCCCGACTCCCCCATGTAAGAGCACCGACGACCCCTCCAGCTGGACCCGACAACACCGTATGAACGGGTTCGCGCTGAGCCCGCTCGATTGTGAGTGCTCCTCCGTTTGAGCCCATGATCGAAAGTCTTTCCGCACCAGCCTCCCGTGCTAGTCGACCTAGATAACGATCCATTATTGGAGCCACGTAAGCGTTCAATACCGTCGTTGAAGTTCTTTCGTATTCTCGGAATTCTGGCACGATCTCACTGGAGACCGAAATGGGGATCGCGTAGTCACCGAGCCCTTCAGCGATTGCTTTTGAGACGTTTTGTTCGTGGGCCGGGTTCGCATAAGAGTGTAAAAGACAGATAGCAACGGATTCCGCTCCTCGCTCAAGAATTTCATCTGCGAGACTAGCTAAGTGTTCTTCGTTGAGTGGTTCGAGTTCCTCTCCGAGCGGGCCTATACGACCGGGTACACCAATCCGATCATCCCGAGCTACTAAGGGTGGAGGACGATGACCAACCAATGCGTAGAGTTGCGGTCTGTCCTGGCGTCCAATCTCGATGACGTCCTCGAAGCCTTCGTTCGTCACTAGAGCTACACGTGCGCCGCGTCTTTCGAGTAGGGCATTTGTTGCCACGGTAGAGCCATGAAGGAGTGCAAAGTCATCGCGGCCCTCAAGGATCTGCTTGATGCCGTTGAGAACTGCCTGTGAGGGGTCATTTGGCGTGGAGGGCACCTTCAAGGTCTGGATCTCATCACCGATGAGTAAAACTAGGTCGGTGAATGTTCCCCCCGTATCAATGGCGAGGAGCGGTAGTGGCCTCTCTCTCTGGGTCAGGGCGCCAGGGGTACTCATCCGCTTTCTCTGTTCATAGTCGACATGTAGATGAATTGGCTACCACGTTAGTGCCCAATGTATCACTGACCTGAAGTGGGTGGGTACGAGGTGCACTTGGGCTTACGAGCTGTTCTCGACCTTGACTAGCTTGTGATACAGCCGTGCCAGAGCACCGATTCCTTTTTCATAATTGTCTATCGGGAACCACTCGTTTGGCGCGTGTAGGTTGCATCCTGGGAGAGAAAATCCTACTAGGAGTGCGTTCGCATCCAACTTTTCTTCGAATTCGATCACTATCGGAATTGAACCTCCGCCACCCATGGGAACCGGCTTGGTCCCAAACGCTTCCTCCAGTGCTTCTGAAGCTGCTTCGAAGGCCGGACCTTCAACGCTGGTTCGCCATGGTCTCCCTCCGTGGAGATCCAAAACGTCTACCCGAACACCGGGCAGGTCTAGGCTGGAGATGTGAGCTTTGAGTAGCTGATAGATCCGATCGGGATTCTGGTCCGGAACGAGGCGGAAGCTGACTTTGGCCATGGCGTGATTAGGGAGCACTGTCTTCGCACCCTCACCAGTGTAGCCCGAGAGAAATCCACATACATCACAGGTAGGACGAATCCATAGGCGCTCCAGAGTTTCGTACCCGTCTTCTCCTGTCAGCTGATCTAGGTCGAGTGCTTTGGAAAATTCGTCATCTGAGTGGGGTAAACTTGCTATTTCCTCTAGGGTTTCAGTATCCCATGCGAGCACGTTGTCGTAGAAACCTTCGATCGCTACAGATCCGTCATCTCGATGCAGAGACGCGATGATCCGCGCCAGCATGTTGGCCGGGTTAGCTACGGCGCCACCGAATTCTCCAGAGTGCAGGTCGCTATTGGCTCCGTGCACGTGGATTTCGAAATATGCTAAGCCACGGAGAGAAAACCCGATCGAGGGAATCCCTTCAGCGTACATTCCTGTGTCAGAGATTAGCACGACGTCACACGCAAGTTTATCTGCATGTTCTAGTACGAATGGCACAAGGTTCGGCGAACCCACTTCTTCCTCTCCTTCCGCGATCAAGACGACGTTGACGGGCAATTCTGTTCCTGTGGCGTGGTATGCCTCCAAGGCCTTCACATGCATGTAAAGCTGACCTTTGTCGTCTGCTGAGCCGCGGCCGTATATCCGCCCATCGCGCTCGCTCGGCTCAAATGGTGGAGAATGCCAGAGCTCCAGAGGGTCTGGTGGTTGGACATCGTAATGACCGTATATCAGAACCGTTGGGGCGTTCGGATCACCCGTTTGTTTTTCAGCCAAAACGATAGGGTGGCCGGGGGTTTCAAAGACGGTTGATTTTAGTCCGGCTACAGTCAGTTGCGATGAGAGCCACTCCGCGGCAGCGCGGGTGTCTTGGTCGTACTGAGGGTCGGCACTGACTGAAGGAATGCGCAGGAAATCGTGAAGCTCAGCACGAAAGCGCCCGAGGTTAGTATCAATGAATCGCTGTACGCCCGACATAGGGGGTGTCCTTCTGCCGGACCCTGGAGCTCTAAATGAGCGTGCGCAGGCCCCAGCGATAGATGAAGGTCATGAGGACCGAAAAAGCTACAGCGCCCGCCGTGCCGCCAATACTGAGTGCGAGCGGATCGAATAGATGAAAAATCCCAACTCCGAGCATACCACCGATCACAGCTGCGAATGCACCAATGAGCATGATGACCTGAGCATGTCCAGGTTGTTCTTCCGGTCGACTTATGGCGGCGCGCATCAGGAGCCCGATTGCGGCGCCCATGACGATCCAGATGGCGATGCCTATCCAGTTCTGCATATGATGACTTGGAGGGTTTATGTCAGTCGTTCCGGGGAAATCTCCAAAAAAAGGTATCGGAACCGTGAGGCTGGAACCACCCCAAGAAGGATGGGCGCCCTGAGCTTACTGATTTCTTGCTACGCTTGGGATCGAGCGACTTTCGCTAACGTCTGGAACGATTTTTTGATGGTCAGTACTTGTTGGTGTTGAGTGCAATCGGTGTTAGGTCTCATCCATTCTTCGTTTCAGCTCGTCTAGAGATGAATCGACATCTAGAGGTTGTTTTGACGAAAGCTCGTTCAATCCTACGTGAAGGATCTCCTCACTCGACATCTCCTCGGTCGGGTTGTTGGTCTGATCATCTGTCATGTTCTGGGTCATGCGATTCATGTCGTCGAAGAGTTCCTCAACGTCCGTGATTGATTCATAGGCGGCTGTCCTCTCGGAGGTGGCGGATAGCGTCTCGATTTTCAGCTGTGCCTCTTTGAAGCGGCTGTGCATCTCGTCGATAGTCTGAGAGCGGAATTCGAGCTCCTCTTGCAGAGCTCCTGCTTTCTTAAGCAAGATGGTTCGCTGGTGTTTTGCCTTGGACACCCAATCCCCTGCCAGACCAGCTGTTTCCTCGTCGCTGATGGTTCGCGCCAGTTCTTGGCGTCTTTGTGCCGTCACGATGTTTTCGTCCAGGTCAGCGACTTCCGCCTTTGTCTTTAGGAGTTGGTCGTGCAGCCCAGAGATCTGAACTTTCTCATTGATGATCTCCTTCTTCATTTCGATCAAGAGCGTGTTGGCGGTTTCAGAGGCTTGATCCCTGCCCAACTCTTTGTTGAAGTTGTCCAAAGCTTCTCGGAAGGCTTGGCGCAGTTCGTCGAACATCAAAAGGCTCCCTTCGGCACTCGCATGCGGACATCGAAGTCAGTCTGTTTATTCCGTTAACGCGGGTGCAACGGTTTCCTAGAAAGGTGGCCTTGAGTCGTCAGTTGAGGAAAGGTTCGATGCGCTGAGCGAAGGAGTTTCGTGCGCGATGTAGACGGCTCTTTACCGTACCGAGGTTTACTCCAGTGATGTCCGAAATCTCTTCATAGCTTTTACCCTCTAGCTCTCTCAGGCGGAATACCAGCTGGTGATGCTCTGGGAGCGTCTGAACCGTATCCTCGACAAGACGACGAAGGTAGCGCTTTCTGTAAAGGTCGTCGGGCTTTGTAGAGTAGTCTTCAAACTGAAGTGGTCGGTGGTCGTCGTCCCAGTTGTTCGTGAGCCGCTGAAAGAGCACTAGAGGGCTTCTTGAACGATTTCTCAGCTCATTCTTGGAGAGGTTCCCAGCTATGGTGTATACCCAAGTTGAGAACTTCTTTGATGTATCGAAGCGATGTAAATGCCTGGTCACGCGGATGAATGCTTCCTGGACCAGGTCCTGTGCTCGATCCGAGTCGCCGGTTTTGCGTGTTATGAAGTGAATGAGACGATCACGATACCTGTCGTAGAGCCGGTGGAATGCTCCTGGACGTCCCTGAAGGTGGGCAGACACAAGCTCTTCGTCCGTTAGCTCGCCGAGGGAGCGATCGGGGAGATCGTGACTCACGACGACAGTCTGGGTGTTCATCTTATGTTATATGAAAAAGTTTAAAAAAGGCGAACAGAAGTTTTACTTGACCAGTAAGATATTAGGAACATCTGTTCCCTCAAGGGCTTATCTTAAATTCTTCGTCATACGGGACGATTTTCGAGGCCTATAAGGGTGCTCCCCTCAGAAATCCCCTCGTATAAAGCCTTTTCTGGTGACGGTAATCGGTCGCGTGAGGCTAGGGCTAGGTTAGCTGCCTCATCCATTTCTATGGTGACTTCATCCTCAACCTGTGCTAAGCCTGAGGGGTTGATACCTTCTCTGACCAGCCAAGCTTCGAAAAGACCGATCGGGTCGCGTTGTCCCCAGTGCGCGAACAACTCCGGCTCAAAGGCTTCACGTGCCTCACGCTCGTCGTGTGTTGCGTGGCCTCCCATACGAAAGGTGTCGGCAACGATCGCGGTAGGCCCCATACCTTTTCGGCATTGGGCGGCGGCTAAGCGTGTTGCTGCATAGACATCCAGTACATTGTTGCCGTCGCAACTCCATGACTCGATTCCGTACATATGAGGCCATGCATGCAGATCTCCAATCCCGTGTGCGTCTGCCCGGGTCCCGAGAGCGACCTGATTGTTTTGGATAACGAAAATGACGGGTAGGTTTTGGACAGCGGCCAAATTCAAGCCCTCGTGGCAAGCTGCACATTTTGTCGCGCCGTCACCGATCCACGTCATGGCGACGCGATCCTCACCACGGTTTTTGAATGACAGCGCAACTCCTGTCATGATGGTGGCACTTGTCCCCATGTGACTGATGGGTTGGATGATCCCAGCTCCCATGTCGCCGATGTGAAGATCGCGACCTCCGCTCGGAGAGTCCGCAGTGGCGAGGTATCCGCGGAACATGTCAGCCAGTGGCATGCCCATCATGTGCAGGGCGCCAGCGTTTCGTATCATGGGTGACACGATGTCGTGCCGGGGGTTAAGCGCTCGAACGCTCCCTACAGTTACAGCCTCTTCTCCTGTGCCGAGCCACGCCTTAGAGATCACTCCTGTCCGAACCCATCTCTTCAAGCCGATATCGTGGATCCTTGTGAGCAGCAGATCTCTGTAGAGTGAGAGAAAATCCTCCTCCGTCAGTCCTTTGATGACTGCTTCTCGCTTAGCGTCTAATGAGAGTGTGTGATTAAACTCATCTATGAGCTTAGGATCCGGAGTCCAAGCAAGGTATTCTGGCGGATCGAATGCGGTGTAACGTTTCATACTGTGAACCTAACCTCCACGGCTAGTAATAGAGAGTCGCAAATTAAGGGGTGCTCACGTTCCATGATGACGGGTTAGTTGGTTATACGCATGATGTCCGGACTGACAGCTTTGACTACGTTGAAATAGCTTTAAGCGATTCCTCGGATTCTTCTTCTCTGATGTCGTATCTGGACGGGCGCTATGGCTCGCCCACTTCTTTCCTAAGGTTTCGTTGCTTCGATTAGCGAGCATCTCAACATTGGCTATTACGTCACCCTTGATCGTGAGCTTTGGTGAACGACTCTGAATTCATTCACGCCTCAGTGCCTGGCCTTCGTCGCGTTAAAGCCGTTGTAGCACTGCGGTTGTTGGAGGTTATGAGGGATATGGACCTGCCGATTGAGCTCCTAGGAGCTGAAAATCCCTCGCTAACAATTCCTAGGCGATTCGGGCTCAGTGAGGTTGTTGAGCGACAGATCCGCAAGTATCGGGCCGATATTGGAAACCGCACCCGTATTTCGGACGAAGAGGTTCAAGGATTGCTCAGGTTTGTAGTCCGTAGGCCGGATGGGGCGCAGGTATTCTACACCGTGGGGAGATTGTTAGGACGTGTTCAGAAGGGACCGTGGATGATAGGACATCTGCCTAAAGGAATTCAATACAGAGTTGTTCGATATCGTGTCCGTAGGTTACTCGTGCGTCTGTTCGGTCGGACTATTGTGGGGTTCGCTCAGGGACATTTTGTCATTGAGGGCCGGTCTTCGCTTTTAGTGCAGGCCGATCCGGGAGGGGACGCCTGCCGGCTTTTGAGCGGGCTGTCTGAAGAAGTAATATCTCGCACGTTGGGTAGTCCTATCTCCGTGGACCACACGTTGTGTCAAGGACGTGGTGACGATCGTTGCAGATGGCAGATCGAGTCCAAAGTCTGCTGAACTTTAATAGGGAAAGAGAGTACGGGAATCCAAGTGGCACTTAGTTCAGTTAGGACGACTTCAATCCATGAGCACTCGGTGCACCCGGAAGATACAAAGGTCCTGCACCACCGTTCGATCTTCGGCCCGCGCAGCTTCTACTGCCGGGACAGAGCGAATTCCAGTCTGAAGCCAGATAGCTGGTTTTTGAGGATGGCGAACGGCTTTTTCTATTAACGAACCGGCTTCGGCATCTGGTCGAAAAATCAACACGAGATCTATTGGTTCCGTTACGCTTTCTAGGTGTGGAAAGCTCACTCTTCCTAGTAGTCTTTCAGCATTAGGGTTGACCGGGATCACATCGTATCCTTTCGCTGCAAGGTAGGACGGTACTCTGCGAGCCGGTTTTTCTAGATTTCGGGATAGCCCAACAACAGCGATATGGTGCACCTCTCCCATGAGCCGGACCAAGCACTCGGGCGAGGGGTTCTTGTCGTCGGACGAGTTGTCCAAGAGATGCTGAAGTTCTGCCAAGCGGTTCACAATTAGCGAGCTTACGCACGGGCATCGTGACTCGCAACATTCGAGCTATTGAATTGGGTGTTGGAGTTTCGACATCATGAGCTCTAAGCAGTGGGGCTCGTGCGTCATATAGGCGTGTTCGCCCTATGGAAAGGCCATTGTGACACGGGCTGGTGTGCTTGAAGTGGTCACGCGTACCCGTAGATCTGGTAAAGCAGCAGGTATACGAGCAGGCCGGTTGCAGAGACGTAAGTCCAGACCGGAAAGACGAAGCGCGCGAGGCGCTTGTGCTCCTCAAATCGTGCGTGCTTGACGAGCCATAGCAACCGCAGAATGAACGGGAGCATGAGTATGGCAAGCGTTATATGACTGAACAAAATCGACAGATAAACCAGACGAGCTAGACCTTCGCCTGCGAATTGGTGGGTCCCTGTTAACAGCACTCGGGCTATGTAGAACACTAGGAATAGCGCTGATGCACCGACGGCGGTGAGCATGGCTTGCTTGTGTTTATCGATAACCTTCCGACGAACGAAGACGAATCCAGTTATTAGGGCGCCAGCGCTCATCGCGTTCAGGCTGGCATTGATTAGGGCAAGAAGATCTCCAACCTCGGTTACATTCATCTTGTGTGCGATGGGCCTAATGTCTTGACGTTAGCGTTCGAGCGGGTCCCCACTGTGGCGATACCCACGAGTATGCTGAGTAGGGCGGCGGCCACTAGAGTGTGAAGCGATACCGGCGGAATAGCCAAGATGGTCAGTACCGACGCAACCCCCAGCAGAAGCTGGATCACCAGGAGTCCGACAGCGACCCTCACTAATCGTTGCACGTTATTGGGGATTTCGGATCTAGTCTTGGTCCATGCGTACAAATAGATGACAGTTCCACTCGTCACTACTGCCATGGTCCGGTGCAGGAAGTGCGATGTGATTTGGATGTTAACTAGCGGGGGGACAATCTGACCGAGACAGAGCGGAATATCCGGACACGACATTCCGCCATCGGTGTGGCGGACCAGTGCACCGATGACTGACTGCACAAAGACCACCACGGCTGCGATTGTCGCGTATACCGTCAGCTTGGTGCCGTCCGATCGGCTTAGACCTTTAATAGCGGGTGGCGATTTTGAGTTCGTCGATCCGTGTGTCGCGACTGCTAGGACGGTTGCAAGAGAGAGAAAGATAAATGCGAGGCTGAGGTGGGTCGTGGAGATTAGGTCCGGTAGCCTGTATATGACAGTCAGCCCTCCGAAAAGCGACTGTATGAGTAGTAACCCTAAGCCCACAAGAGACATGCGGAATATCCAGGGCCGATCGGATGTTTCTTTTCTAGCTAGCCACGTGGCTAGAATGAACATTAAGACGAGGCCGCCGGCTACCAATCTGTGGAGGTGTTCCCAGAAGACACCACCGGTCATTTCCGGCATCATGGTACCAAAGCATGTTGGCCAATCCGGGCACGCCAGGCTGGATTCTGTCGCGTGGACAATGCTGCCGAGGAAGAGCAGTCCTAGTGTCCATACTACTGTGACCTTGTAGGCCCTTGGGTGGAGCACAGTCATGTTGTCTCGGCCGGCTCCGATTCATAGGTGTCTTTTGCTTCGCTCGATTCCGCAAGAGTACCCAGCTCTCGATATGTCGCTAGAGAAATAACCCCTTGTTCGAGCCAACTGAGGTCTCCGGCGAGGCAGCTTTGAGCAACTCCATAAGTTGCTAGGTCGTCGTTCCGGAAGACTGAGCGGAATGTGGCCGAGATCCGACGACGAGACTGCCTGCAGAAGACATCTGCGAGAGCTTCAGCTCCAAAATCGCCTTCGTGTCGCTGCTGTATGGTTTTCGCGTATATCACACTAGCTGTCATAACGAGTAATTCGGACCCAATGTCTACAACTCGGCCCAAAACAGCCTGACGCTTCTCCAGTCCTGGTCCGAAACGCAACATCGTGTGGAAGGTCTTACGGGCTAGGCGACGCGAGGTTCGTTCGACGTAGCGGAGGTGTTTTGCTAGTGAACCGAACTCGTGATAGCGAGGCCATGCACTCCATCCAAGGAATCGTGTTGGATACCACCAAGCGTAGAAGAGTCCAGCCTTAACCAGCGCGACTAGCTTGGCTGTGAAAGGGGCGCTTGGGTTTACTAGGTCTCCTGCGACCGAAAAGTGTCTATCCACCGCCTCTCGAGCGATAAACAGGCGCATGATCTCGGATGAGCCTTCAAAGATCGTGTTGATACGCATGTCACGAAGCCAGCGTTCTACCGGATACGAAACCTCACCTCGGGCCTTGAGAGATCCATGCGTCTCGTAACCACGTCCACCTCGCACTTGCAGAGCGTCATTGACTAGGTCCCACCCAGTTTCTGTACCCCACAACTTTGCAACTGCCGCCTCAAGCCGGATGTCGAAGTCTCCTGAGTCTGACATCGCTCCGATGATTTCGACCAGCGCTTCGAGTGCAAAGGTGTCCGCTGCCATTTTGCCGATCATCTGGGCGACAGCGTCGTGCTGCCCGACCGGAAGGCCCCACTGCACTCGGCTACCCGCCCAGTCCCGAACCATCTCAAGGCTATTCTTTCCGGCTGAGGCGCAAAAGGCTGGGAGCGCTAGACGCCCGGTATTGAGAGTTATCAGTGCGAGCTTTAGGCCTTTGCCTTCACCCCAGAGGAGGTTTTCGCACGGAACCTTAACGTTCGTGAATCGGAGGGCTCCGTTCGATAGGGCACGCAATCCCATAAACGAGCACTCGTCGAGCGTTTCTACCCCGTCCCATTCGGTTTCTACGATAAATGCAGTAATTGGCTTGCGTGTTGAGCCCTCTGGAGCGGGTGTCCTCGCCATGACGACGATGATTTCGGCGCGTGGGCCGTTCGTTGTCCAAAGTTTCTCGCCGTTGAGGATCCAGTGTGAGCCATCGTCTGCGAGTTGCGCTGTAGTCGAGAGGTTGGCTGGATCCGATCCCACGTCGTGCTCGGTTAGGGCGAAGGCTGACAGAGCTCCACCGGCAAGCTTCGGTAGATATCTATTTTTCTGCTCCTCGGTCCCGAATTTGAGCAGTGGACCGGGGACTCCTATGCTTTGATGTGCCGAGAGGAAGGCACCAGTTGCTGCACACCGGGACGAGACGATAGTGAGCGCTCGATTGTATGAGACCTGTGAGAGTTCTAGGCCTCCATATTTCCTAGGGATTTTGATTCCAAAGGCGCCCAATGCGGCGAGGCCGTCTAGAACGTCCTGAGGAACCCAACCTTCCTTGTCGTGCGTATCTCCGTCGACATGCTTACGAACGAACTCTTCGAGTTCCTTGAGGAACACTCCCGCACGCTTTTGTTCTTCCGGGTCTGGAGTTGGGGTTGGGTAAATCAGGCTGAGATTGAGTTTCCCCTCGAACAAGGCTTTCGCAAAGCTGTTTTTTTCCCACTCTTGCTCACGCGCCTGTTCGGCGACGGCACGAGATTCGAGTTCGCTTGCGAGTTTGCTTTCTTCGGCCATGACAATGTTCCGGCTGAGCTTGCGTTAAGGGCACAGGCTAGAGGAGCAACTGTTTGATGCTTAGAGGGCTTGAGAGACCTTGGAACCGTACTACCCCTGTCAGATGAGGTGGTGCCTTCAGCCCTCCAAAAACTCCATGATTTCTTCGTGGCGTGATGCTGCATCAGCCTCACCGATCTCCATAAGGGTACTTACGTAATCCTCTTGGAATAGGATGAGACTCAGGATGTCCGGTGAATCGGTTTCTCTTGTCCCCAAGCCCCGAGTGAGAAAGCGAATAGACCTAGGGAGCTTGATCTCGAATTGCGAGGCAAGCCTTCCGAGATCAACTGAGGGGCGGAGCACGAGTAGTTTGATCGGCTCTAGGCCATGACGCTGGCTCTCGGGGAGTGCTTCAACGAGACGATTTAGGCGTTCTAGGCGAAGCGCGTCGTGGTCCAGAAGATCCAGAAAGACCGCATTCAATAGGATGCCGGCCACCTGTGCAGGAGGAGGGTACCCACGGATGCTCGTATTATTGACTTCCTGCCTGCTCCGGTCGTAGCGATTTGAGATAGCTATTATTTTGCGAGCGCCTAGGTGGAGAACTGGCGCGAGCGGCGCGGTCAAGCGAATTCCCCCGTCTCCGTACCAATCGCCATCCAGTTGGATTGCCGGGAATAACAGAGGGAGTGCGGCAGATGCCATGATGTGGTTCACTGTGATGTTGGCTCTACGTGTCTCACGTTGTGGGCGTTCCCATGTCTCAATCTCACGACCCTGCAGCCATGTAACGGAAGACCCGGTCGAGTAGCTTGTTGTGGTAACGGCGAAGGCTTCGAGCCCACGGTGGTCGAGGTTGTACTGAACTCCGGTCAATTCGCGGTCCACGGCATGAAGCGCTTCGGACAGGTATGCGTCGAGTGGTGATGTGTCGACTAGGCTGCGGACGTTCAAGAGATCACTTCGGACGCCGCCACCGCCCAGTCTGCCGAGCCATCGGATACTGTTAAGCAATAGGGAGCGGGTGTCTACACGAAAGACTTCGTCAACAGTGAGATCTCTCCAGAGGATTGAGAGCTCGTCGACAGCTTGAGCAAAGGTCCCGTGGTGGGAGGCCAGCACGGCTGCGTTGATCGCACCTGCCGAGACCCCGTGGATGAAGGGGATCTGGAGGTCTGGAGAATGCTTCGCGACATGACGCAGAAAGCCTACTTGGTAAGCTGCTCTGGCACCGCCACCACCCATCACTAGCCCTAAGTCTCTGCGGGTATGCCTAGAGTGTGCCTCAGTCGTTCCCTTGCGAGAATCTAGGTTCTTCATCGGGTGTCCGTAGGATCAGCCGATGATGGGGCGACCTATCGCCATGATACCAGCCGCTAGACATGCCAGCACAACAAGAGTCCCTATGAGGTGCGGAGTGAAGCTTTGGGCTTCAGGGGGGCGCCGCTTCATTACCCCGTGCACCACATGGGCTGTCACCACAGCAAGGACCATCATCATGATGTGTCCGGTGAGCTGAGGATAGAAATTGTCAGTGAAGATCACCACCAATAGCCCTAACAGGGCGGTTAGATCGACGACCCCAGTGAAGATCCCAGAGAGTATGCGCATACTTTTCCCATACTGACTCTTGGTTGCTAGCCCGTAAGCGGCATACGCAATAACAATGACGCCTGTTAACAGGACTAGATATC
This sequence comes from Gemmatimonadales bacterium UBA2975, assembly GCA_002348265.1. Taxonomy (GTDB): domain Bacteria; phylum Gemmatimonadota; class Gemmatimonadetes; order Longimicrobiales; family Gaopeijiaceae; genus UBA2589. The sequence continues at coordinate 160,756 of DEAT01000022.1, forward strand.
GGAAGCCGGAATGAGCGTGTAGAAGCATGGTCAATTGGTTAGTTGGGGAAATACTTAATCGCTTAGGTTGTGCGCTAATATTTTTGAGAACATCTACCCTGAAATTTCAAGATTGATGCTGGTGAGACCGGGACCGATCTCGACGGAGCGCGGTGCCTGGAAACCGCTTGCGGCGGTCCAAAGTTGCAGTGTGTATGTGCCTACGGGCACCGAGTCGAGAGCGAAGCTCCCGTCAGTCTGGGCGAAGACCGAGTGCGTTGCCTCGGATACGAAGATGAAAGCCGTCATGCCGGGATGCATGTCACAGATTACGTCGTAACCGCCCGCAGCCAAGAGTTGAACCACTAGTTGTTCGCCCGGATTGGCATCCGCATCGATAACGTCGATTGTATCACCGAACGCACGAAGACGCACATTATGGGAAAGATCGGACTCACTGTTCGTGAAGGTGATAGGATCACCTTTGTCTGCTAGCAGATACCTAGGCGAAAAGGTTAGACCGAATTGGTCAATAGTGAATAGCGACGCTGTTTTTTCGATCTCCGGCGAGGCTCCTGCTGGAGAAAGCATGATCACGCTGGGTACACCACCTGATGCAGCCGGACTCTGACCGTGCACCCCTTGCATAGGCAGTGTCTCGATGGCATCCCCAGAGGTAGGGGCCCCTGAGGGTGGCATTTCGAAATCGCAGGCGGTTAGCATGACAAATATGCTTGGGACGATCAGCGTGCGTTGGAGGCGTTGCTGAGGTCTCATGGTGTCTCTTTATCTTGGGTCTTCTCGCAGCTCACCAATCGCTTGGCTGAGTAACTCCTGTGCGTCTAGGAGCTGCTTTCGCTGAGTCTGAGTTGGAGGATAGAGGCTGCCCGGACGGACTCCGCCACCATTTAGTGCTCCGTATACCTGCTGTGCGAGGCGACGTGCCGTGCGCAGCATCTCGCCAGGGGTACGGGGTGAGCCTGTTGGGTTACGAAAGCCGGAGTCACCTCTTGTCGAGTTTAAGTCGAAGTCTCTCATCGTCCGAGAGATCCGAGTCGTGAGAGCGATTGCATCGAGCATGAAGCGCTCCCGGTCCTCGTACATTTGTTGCGTCAGCATTGGCATCTCGGGATCACCACGGACTTCGACAACGTTTTTTGCATTTTGGTCGCCTGCCTGAATAGAGACTGTATACGTCCCTGGTGATACCCAGGGACCCCATGCCTCGATTGAGCGGGCTAGAACAGGACTGTTGTGCCTACTCCATTGGCCTGCGACATCAGGCCCGCCATGCCTGAGATCCCAGTGTACCCGGTGAGTGCCAGCGCTGCCCGGGACGGTCAGTTCTCGCACCAGGGTTCCGTCCGCTGCTTGGACCCTCATTGTCGCCCCATTTGTCGCGTTTATAAGTCTGTAGGTTACCTCAACTCCATCGACTGGGTTTGTCCCAGCGTATTTGTCTTGCCCTCTGTAAGACGTGTCCTTTTTCCAGAGCTTGATCGTCCCATTGGGGATCGAGAAGACTGTCACTGGATTGGTAGCGTCACTCCACTCAGCTATAGCGCGCGTATCGTCTAGGATCCACACACCTTGACCGTGTGACCCAATCACAAGGTCTTTCTCGCGAGGGTGGATCACCATGTCGTCGTAGTTCGTTGTTGGCAGGTTGGGCACTCGAGCCCAATTCTCTCCTGCGTCCGTGCTGACCAGGACGTGGTGTTCGGTGCCTACGAAGAGGGTACTGGGGTTGTCTGGGTGCTCCACGAGCACATTGACGGAACCCATCTCGGGCAGGTTCGCGTGCAGCGGTTCCCACGATGAACCGAAGTCATGTGTCCTGTACACGTACGGGCGGAAGTCACCGTCACGGTGTGCGTCAAAGGTAGCGTATGCGGTCCCTGCACTAGTGAATGACGCTACGATCCGACTGACGTACGTGCCGTCGGCAAGCCCCGGCACGTTACTCGATACCTCGGCCCAAGTGGTACCACCGTTGCGACTCACTTGCAGGTTGCCGTCATCAAAGCCAACCCAGAGCACGTCAATATCGAGCGGTGATTCGTCGAGTGTGACTGCCTCTCCGAAGGAACTGGTTCCGTCGTTTCGTGAGATCGTTATGTCTGCACCTAGAACATCCATGATCTGAAGAGTGTCCCGGTCTACTTGTCGACTCATGTCCTCGCTTGTTGACCAAGAGCCTCCTCGGTCTTCTGAAACGAAGAGGCTGTTGCCGGCGACGTAGAGCCGATCCGAGTCATGCTGAGAAAGCATCATCGGTGATGTCCAGTCGAAACGGTATCTTTGGCCAACAGGAGGCTCCGGTGAGATGTCTAGCATGTCGCCAGTTTGTGTGTCGTACCGGAAGTAGTTCCCGCCGTTTGAGCTACCGTAGCTGTAGCGGGCATCGTTTGGGTCGGCCTGCCAAAACATGCCGTCACCGAATCCGTTCTGCATCCAGTCGTCGTTGAGGATACCTGCCCATCGACGCGTTTCTGAGGGGCCGAAAAAGGAGTGGTTGTCCTGGAGTCCCCCATAGACCCAGTAAGGGTCACGCATGTCCACACCGATCGCATAGAATTGCGAGATTGGAAAATTATTGAGCTTTCGGAAGTTGATTCCGCGATCGTAGCTCTCATGAAGCCCCGCGTCGCCTGCGAGGAAGAGGTGCTCTGGATCGGAAGGGTTGATCCATAGTGAGTGGTGATCAGCGTGGATTCCTACGTCGTAGGTCGGGGCCAGAGCGATTTGGCTAAACGTTTCACCGCCGTCGTCACTGAAGTACGATCGGGTCGCGAGTGTGTACACGCGCTTGTCATCGTTCGGGTCGATGAAGATGTGCGAGTAGTACATCGGCCGAATATTCTGCTGATTGACCCGTTTCCACGATAGACCTGCGTCTTCGGACCGGTAGACTCCTGATTGATTGTCTTCGGCTTCGACGATAGCCATGACGACGTCAGGGTTCGATTCAGCAACAGCAACTCCTATCCGTCCTAGGTCACCCTCGGGAAGCCCTGAGCCGAGGCGTGTCCAGTTTTGACCGCCGTCTGTCGATTTCCATATGCCACTGCCTGGGCCGCCTCCGTTGAAGCCCCAGGCGCGCCGGAGCCTTTGGTAGGTCGCGGCGTAAATGGTGTTGGGATTCCGCGGGTCCATAGCCATATCGATCACACCAGAGAACTGATCTACGAAGAGAACCTTCTCCCAGTTTTGGCCACCGTCGGTGCTCTTGAAGACCCCACGATGTTCTGATCCTGCCCAAAGATTCCCTACTGCGCCTAAGTACACGATGTCGGGATTTGTAGGGTGAATCACGATTCGACCGGTGTGCCTGGTTTGCTCCAGCCCGAGGTGTATCCAGGTGTCACCTCCATCATTGGAGCGGTATATACCGTTCCCGTATGAGGACGACTGCCGGTTTTGTTGTTCGCCAGTCCCAGCGTAAATGATCTCAGGATCCGATCGTGAGATGGCTATGTCCCCAAAGGTACTGACAGGTTTGTCGGCAAATACGTTTACCCATGTCTGCCCTCGGTTGGTGGACTTCCATAGCCCTCCGGAAGCCGTACCGACGAAGACGGTAGAGGGATCGGTAGGGAGCGCCTCTACGTCGTGGATCCGACCTCCGGTGACCGCTGGTCCTATCGATCGCGGATACATGGATGACATCACTTCTGTTGTAATTGCAGCTTGGCCGCTCAAGGATGCAGCAGTTAACGGCGACAGGAACGTCCACGAAAAGAAGAAGATGGTGCTAGCGTGTCGTCGGTACTTATTTCTTTTAGGTGCGGGTATAGCTGACTTTTTCGTCACGGGACTGCCTCTTATCCTTTAAAACATTTTGGTTTACGGTCTAGCTTGCCTCTAAGGCTTCGCGGACGACCTCGATAACACCCTGGTCCATGTCTTTGGCCCCAATCATCCAATGCAGATAGTCCGGTGCTTCGGCTGCAACCTCCTGAAGAGGACGGCCTCGGTATTTTCCTCTCCTGAAGACACGCCCTTCTTCCTCAGGGCTGAACCAGCGTTCTAGCTCAGTGCTTGCACAGTATGAGTGCAAACCATCGATGCTACGAGGGAGATGCGAATAGCGCTCTATTTGTGCCCCTAGCACCGCTGCCGAGGTCCTAATGTCACCCAATGCCTCATGCGCGTCCTCGTGCTCACGGCCTAGATAAAAACGAGCTGCGGCTGAGAGATCTCTTGGTTCTTCCTTGTGAAAGATGTTCATCATGTCGACGACACGGCGTCCCTCCATTGAGAAGGTCACGCCACAGCGCTTGAATTCCTCGATAAGCATTGGTATGTCGAAATTGCGAACATTGAACCCAGCTAAATCGCAGCCAGACAGGGTTTCTTCAAGAGAACGGGCTACTCGACAGAACTCAACTTCGTTCTCTACGTCTTGATCTGTGATTTTGTGGACAGCTGTTGCCGCTGCAGGAATCGGGATTCCTGGGTTGAACCTCCGCTCGCGCTCTATAACATCTCCCCGCGGCGTCCACTTTATGAACGCGATCTCAACGATACGGTCTTTCTTCACGTCGACGCCTGTGGTCTCGAGGTCGAAGAAGACCAGGGGCCGATCTAGCTGCAGGGGAAGTTTCATGTGTCGTCGAAGGTAGCTGGCGCTAGCCGATTGAACTACTGAAACGCTAGCTTCGAACGTTCGTGAAGCGTTCCTGCGAATCGCGCGTTCCCGGGTTTTGGTGTCTTTCGTTTTTCTAGAGATCGTCAGCTACGGCCGAGCCTCCCTATGCTGTTGTCTGGGCTTCTTCGCCGAGCGCTTCAATTATGACCGCGTTCTGTGATTCAGCGTGGCTCGATGTTTTTCCTTCAGCTGGGCTGGCGCGTTCGGGACGGGCTGCGTACGAGAGCGGCACTTTGCGGGGCACTATGGCTCTTAGCCGTGGCCCGATGAAGGTGAGTGCCCCCATGTTTCGGGGTTCTTCCTGAGCCCAGACGACCTCGGTTACGTTGGGGTATAGTTCGAGTAGGGATGCAATCGCCGGAGCTGGGAATGGGTATAGCAACTCGACCCGGCCAATCGCTACGTGATTAGATTTCTTGCGAAGAGGGTGGCCCTGGATGTCGTAGTATACCTTGCCCGTGCAGAGCACGAGCCTGGTAACGGCAGCTGTATCTTCCACGTCTGGATCGGCGATCACAAGTCTGAAGCCACCTTTGGTCAATTCGGAAACCTCAGAGGTTGCCATCGGGTGGCGCAGCAGGCTTTTCGGAGTCATCACGATCATGGGGCGCTCCGGACGTCGCAGTGCCTGGCGCCGAAGCATGTGAAAATACTGTGCGGGCGTAGTGGGGTAAGTGACCCGCATATTGCGTTCCGCACACAGCTGGAGAAATCGCTCAAGTCGGGCGCTTGAGTGTTCTGGCCCTTGGCCTTCAGCCCCGTGAGGAAGCAGGAGCGAGAGGCGAGAGTACTGACCCCATTTGGTCAGCCCGGATGAGATGAACTGGTCGATCATCACTTGGGCGACATTCACGAAATCACCGAACTGGGCTTCCCAGAGCACCACGTCAGTATCAGCTGCTACGGAGTAGCCGTATTCGAAGCCAATGACTGCCGTTTCAGTCAGGGGTGAGTTGTACGTTTCAAACCGAGCTTCCGACAGATTGTCGAGCGGTACGAACTCCTGACCGGTTTCCGCGTCGTGCAGCACCACGTGGCGGTGACTGAATGTCCCCCGCTCTGCATCTTGGCCAGTTAGCCGAACGGGGATCCCTTCCCTGAGCAGGCTACCGAAGGCGAGCGCTTCCGCGTGACCCCAATCCAAAGATAGGTCAATCGAGAAGGTTTCTTTGCGCTTTCCTAGCTGGCGCCAGAGTTTTGGGTGAGGTGTGAAGCCTTCCGGGAGATCTACAGTCGCAGCATTGACTTCTTCAAGGACCTTAAGCGCCACTCCCGTTGTTTCAGGGACGACTGGGATTTCTCGTTCTGCATCAGGTGTGTCGTCCTCTGCTGGATCGAAGTCACGCACATTATCCTGTACATCGCGTAGATTCTGTGTGATCTCTTTTTGTATCGCTTGAATGTCGTCGGAAGTGATCACACCATCTGCGATCAGTCGTTCAGAATAGATTTGACTGACTGTCGGGTGTGCGCTGATGGATCTGTACTTCACTGGCTGAGTGTAGGCAGGTTCGTCCCCTTCATTGTGTCCGTGGCGTCGATAACCAACGAGGTCGATTACAAAGTCCTCGTGAAACTCGCGACGGTAAGCCATACCAAGCCTTACTGCGGCGAGACAAGCCTCGGGGTCGTCCGCGTTAACGTGAATTATTGGGATGCCATAGCCCTTTGCCAGATCGCTCGAATAGAGCGTGGAGCGTCCCTCCATCGGATCGGTTGTAAAGCCAATCTGGTTGTTCACGATGATGTGGACTGTTCCGCCCACTCTATATCCCTTAAGTCGAGCCATGTTAAGGGTTTCAGCAACAACACCTTCTGCTGCGAATGCTGCGTCGCCATGCATCAACACGGGAACAACCGAGTCGTAGTCGACAGTCGACGCGCCCGCCACCTGGTCGGACTGCTTAGCTCTGGTCATACCAATAACAACAGGGTTTACGAACTCTAAGTGACTCGGGTTTGGGGCAAGCGTGACCCGCACTTTTCCGCCGCCATCCACATCTCTAGTACCACGAGCGCCGTGATGGTATTTCACATCACCCGTTCCTGCGACGTCTAGCTGTCCGCCCTTGAATGATGGGCCCTCAAACTCAGCGAGGAGTTCCCCATATGAGACACCCACCGTATGGGTCAGGACATTGAGGCGGCCCCTGTGAGCCATGCCGAGGACTACTTCCGCACCACCACCTCTCGCAGTTTCTTCAATGACCAGGTCGAGCATAGGGACTAGGGTGTCATTGCCCTCAAGGCTAAATCGCTTCTGACCCAGATATGTCTTGTGAAGAAATTGCTCAAGGCCCTCCGCTTCGCAAATTCTACGGAGAAGGTTCTTCCTCTGTGCTGCACTTTGTTTGGGCAAGTGATTTCCAGCTTCGACCTGTCTCCATAGCCAGTCGACTTTTACATGATCATCAAGGTGTTCGAACTCATAGCCGATCGATCCGGCATAGATGTCACCCAGATCGTTGAGAGCATCTGCGACGGATCGATCTCCGTTTTCATCGGGTAGGATTAATGAAGCGGGTAGCTTACCGAGTTCCTCAGCCGACGTCCCAAAGAATGCTGGAGAAAGCTGCGGATGTCCCGGAGGTTCAGACCCGAGAGGATCGATAATTGCTAAACGATGTCCGTGGTCGCGAAATGCTTGCACAAGTGCGGTGGCCCGAGAGACAGCAGGTAAGAGCCCAACGAGCGCTCGTGCGTTTTCATCTAGGCTCTCTGCTGCCGGCCCCGACGGGGTTGCGGAGGCAGAAGGCGTACTTTGGGCCTTAGAAGGCGCAGAAGCGGGCTCTGCCTCTAGGCCTTTTGCTACCTCCGTGTGCGCATTTGAGTTTGTGAGTTGTTCTGGAGCTAGAAGACCTGTTGGGATAGCGACGTCGCCGTCTCTCTCAAATAGTTGACGCCATTCTTTGGGCACAGCGTCTGGATTTCGAGCGTACTGCTCGAAAATCGCCTGAGCGTAGGCGGCGTTTTGGCTATCGAAAAGGGTGTCGTCCTGCACGTTTTGCCGGGCCCTGATTGATGAGGAACGCATTCGTCATCGGCGACAGATAAGCTACCGTATTTCCCTTATAGTATGGAGACGGTTCGATCTTGTCTCTACGCTCGCTCAATATACACCCCCATTTTACGCGCATGGATTGTGTCCGAATTGTCACCGAGTTTACTGAATCAGAAATCTCTGCGCTTGTGCACCCAGAGTGGTTTGAGGCGTTTCCATGGCTTTTGCAAGGCACGACTACGCGAGGCTCAGCCGGTGCCCCGCCATTTGACTTCGGTCTTTTCGGAGAGACTAGCAGACCGCGAGAAGCACGGGAACGATGGAGTACGCTCCAACAGAGGCTCGGTGCTCGAGGAGTTGTGTATTCGCAACAGGTTCACGGGGCGGATGTTTGCGAGTACGAAGAGCACTCAAGTGGAATCAGTGGACTAGAGCTTGTAGATCCTTGTGATGGGCATGTCACTTCTACACCGGGACTTCTTCTTGCCGTCACTGCAGCCGATTGTGTGCCGGTTTTCGTGATCGATCCGGAGCGAAGGGCTGTAGCAGTTCTGCACGCCGGATGGCGCGGTGCGGCTGCGGGTGTGATCGAGTCTGGTGTAAAGAAAATGGCTTCGGCTTTTGCGAGCCGGGCAGAGGATCTCAGGCTACATATGGGTCCTGCGATTTGCGGTACGTGCTACGAGGTTGGTCCTGAGGTGTTTGCAGCGCTGCGGGAACCAGTCCCGGATCGTCCTGCACCCATCGATCTCCGACATGTGCTGGCAGAGCATGCGGTGCGGTTGGGGGTGAGTAGAGCCGCAGTCACTATCTCAGCACACTGCACAATATGCACAGAGTCAGGCTTGTTTTCGCATCGAAAAGGGCACAGGGAGCGCCAAGTTGGATACATCGGAGTTCTGGACTGATCGGGGGTTCACAGAGGGTGGGTCTTTGCATGCGATGTGTGCACCATCGTGTCACGGGTAACCGACGAGGGTCGCAGTTTTATCTTTGCAGCCTCGCCATGACTGATCCACGTCTACGAAAGTATCCGAGCTTGCCCGTCCTTCGTTGCGAGGGCTTCGAGTTAGATGAACAATCCAATGATAAAGGGAGAGAAAACGAATCTCATGAATGAAACATCTCTATACGTAACACGGGCTACCGTCGAAAAAATCGACGGGCTGCACCGTCGAGGAGTGCTGGAGGATGGGACCACGCTCGAGTTTGGAGTGCACGGCCCCATCAAGGCACACTACGGACTGGAGTCCCAGCCCAATCTGCCGCTGCCGGTCGATTATTTGGTGGCCGCAGCTGCTGGCTGACTACTCGGAACATTAAATGGCGCACTGGAGGTGCGCGGGATACCAGTTTCGGACGGCGACATCAGTTGCACGGTGGAAGGGATGAACGAAGTCGTGGATAGGATCATCCTCCTAACAAAGATCCACGTCCACTATACGCTCCGGCTGCCGCCAGAGGCTTCGGAGGACAGAGTGTCTCGGGCGTTGGAGACTCATGTGAGCAAGTGTCCGACGGCTCAGTCGATCAAGGACTCAGTGGAGATCTCCTGGTCAGTGGAGTTTGTCGGAGGTTAGTTCTCAGTGAGACTAGGAGCCATTCGTTTAGTAGGAGGGTAGTTATCACATGGTGATGAGGTGAAACCGAAAGCGCGCCGTATTGGCCAAGGCCCCCTTTTCCTAGGGTTTAGGCGTGGCCGGCTTGAGGTCCTTTCAGAACTGCGTTTCGCACCTGGTCAATGATTAGGTCGACTTCTTCTGAGGTTATTTGAAAGTGAGGTGTAAATCGCAACGAGTTTTCGCCTCCGTGGACGACTCCTATGCCCTTCGTTCGCATGAATTCTTCGAGACTGTCCGTTCCGTATGCCTTAAAGCGAGGGTCTAGCTCACAGGAAAAGAGCAGTCCAGTACCTTCAACGTTGGTTATTGCACCTTCGAGTTCCACTGAAAGCGCCTTGAGCTTCTCGACGAACTCTTCACCACGCTCGACGATATTCTTTCTAATCTCTGGTGTTACCATATCCAGGACAGCTGTGCCGATGTCCATGGCCCTAGGGTTGGCGGTCATTGTGTTCCCGTAGATGCCTTTTCGGTATAGCTCGGAAGCACCGGGTGTCATCGCAAGGATCGATAGGGGATACTGACCGGCATTTAGGGCCTTGGAGTAGGTCTCCATGTCCGGTGCCTCGAGGTTTTGAAATCCGGGGTAGTCGATGACTGATAGGTAGCCCGTTGAGCGCAGGCCTGCTTGGATGGAGTCGACCAGGAGCACCGACCCATGTTCTTTAGTCAGCTCTCTAGCGGCTATATAGAACTCGGGGGTGATCGCTACACCCGGATTTCCCTCCCCCATAACAGGTTCTATAAAGAGCGCCTCAATGAAGTAACCCTCTGCATCTGCTTTGGCGAAGTGGGTTTCGAGATCTCCGATGTCGTTCGGCTCGACGGTTAACAGTTCTTCTGTCCGGAATGACGCTAGGTATTTGCCATAAGAGCCACGACAGGAGTCGGAGAACATTGCGGGTCTCCCCGTGCGTCCATGGAATCCTCCGGAGAGTGACATCTTCTTTACTGACTTCCCAGCGTGTCGCCCGCCTTCGTCCGTCAGGATCTTCGCGTTGACGTCTGCAATCCGTGTAGCAACTGAAACCGACTCTGAGCCGGAATTCATTGCGACGAAGTGAGAGAATGGGCACCCTCCGTCATGGGTCTGGCCGATTTCTCGGGCGAGCGCTTTAGAGAGTTTGAGCTGGGCGAAGCTAGGCGTCATAACGTTTGCCATCACCTGTGGCTTCGTCATCGCAGCAATGATTGGTTCGGGAACGTGCCCGAAGCCAAGCATGCCATAGCCGCCATTGTCATGAAGAACAGCGCCCTTTGTAGTGATTATCCACGGCCCTCGCGCTGCCATCGAAACGTATGGATTCACCGTGTCATCTGCGTAGAAGTTTACTAGGTGTTTCTCAATAGCTTCTACCTGCTCCATTTCACCGAGCTTCATAAGCTCAGGGAATTCACGGCTGAGCACTCCAAATTCTTTTGTCGCCGCGTTGACTGCTTCAACTAGATCTGGATCGCGCGAGACAAATTGACACACGGTGTCGTTGTCTAGGCCTGTTGTCCGAGCCTCGCCGGACTGCTCACGAATGGTTTTGAGCTGATCAAGGACACCGGCCACAGAGCACCTCTCAAGGATCAGGGTTGGTTAGAATTAGGGAAGAAATTTTGCAGCAAACTAGGTTACTTGGGGAGAGGGCACAGGCCCAGCTCTAATGTCGGCATACACAATTCAAGTCTAGCAGTGCCATCGGTCGTGCTCGGGTGATTGTTCTTGTCGGGCAACTTGCTTCAACCTGCCGGGGTCACCTACAGATTCAGATCTGGAGAGCTCGGTATGGTAGGGCGATATCGATTCCGATGCATTCACCTCCCGTCTTCTAGAGGTAGTTCCTGCATATTCGACGTCCTCTAAAAAGCTTGAGAGAATCGAAAAGGATTCACCCGGCGCTTCCTCTGGCGGGATATGACCGCACTGCTGGATTGTGACGAGCCTGGCATCCGGCAGCTCTTCAGCGAGGCGTTCGCCGACCCAATAGGGTACGACTTTTTCGTTGGCTCCCCACATGAGAAGAGTAGGGACGTCGATTTCTGAAATTCTGTCAGAAATGTGCCTAGTTCCGCTGACGAGAATGCTGCGGCCTGTGGCGAGAGCAGCGTCCACTCCGGGTCTTGTTCTGAGGGGAAGAGCATAAGCGTCGACCATTTCTGAGGTGATCACACCTGGATCATGGACTATTGAGTGCAAAATCCAGCGGACGAGACGCTGTGGGCCGAGGGTGTGTACTAAGAAGCGACTCAGTCGGACATTACGTGATAGCGGAATAAAGGGTGATAATCGTTGGCTGTATGCCAGAGAAGAAACTAGCACAAGGCAATCCAGGCGCTTTTCCGCGCGCCTGCAGAGCTCTTTCGAGACGAGTAGGGCGATTCCACCCCCTAGGGAGTGTCCTACCAGCGTGACACGCCCAAGTCCGAGCTGATCAACCAGCTGCACTAGAGTCTTGGCCTGATCTGTGAGCTCATAAGAATCCGAAGAGGGCTTGGGTGCGGCACCGAAGCCCTTGTAATCCACGCACAAAACTCGGCCACGCTTTGCTAGTTTGGGTGCCCAGTGTCGCCAAGTGAACGAAGATGCGCCGAAGCCGTGTAGCATCAAGAAGGTGGCCCCTGAGGGTGACCCCATCTCGATCTCAGTGACATGCAACGGAAGGTCGATGTCGAGTGGACGTCCGTCGATGAAGGGGGAGGTGCTCACGATTCTATCCTTAGCTGGGTTCTCTCTGCAGTGGCCTGGCTTTATGCGGGCGTCGGAATGAGACACTCAGTATAGACCAATCCTCTTCATGTCGTGGCGAATTCATTTCCTATTCGCTGCTCAACGGGCTCGAGATCAGGATGCTCAGGCCTGCGCATGAAGCGTTGTCCGATTTCGTTTTGGAGGCTCAATCTCTGCCAGTTTTGAGAAAATTCACGGAGGCCGCTCCTGATCGACCGTGGATCGGTTATGTTTCTGGCCAAATAATTCGCCAGTAATTTTCAGTTACCGTCTCCAGTACCCTCTGTCGCGCGCGCCGCGTTTTTCCGGCCGCGAGAAGAACTACATGAGCGACATTACGGCGGCGGCTCCTAGCCGACTCCGCGAGATAGCACCGACAATCAATGCGGTTCGTAGTTATCTAAAGTCCAGTCCCGATGGAGCATCGGAACTCCTACTCGACTTTGCCGAGCTTTTTCTCTCTCGAGCCCCGGATGAGCTCCTGGTGCATCGGAGCACAAAAGACCTCGCGTCGATGACCCGTGGAGCGTTCCGTTTCTTGGAACAGTCCCGACCGGATCAAGTTGACGTGGCCGTAGCCAATGCCGACGAAGACGAAGAGGAGTGGGAAGCTCCCGTTACGGTGATTCGCACAAATGTTAGCGAGCGACCGTTCATTATAGACTCGATCCGGGAATACCTAGCTCTTAAAAGCTTGGCGGTCGAGCGCATGGTATATCCGATGCTTGATGTAGACCGCGACGATAACGGTCGGGTAACGGCAATGCGCTTTCCGACGGACACTGGCAGCACTGAGTCGGTAGTGCACTGTGAGGTCGAACGTATCGGAGACTCAGATAGGCTAGACGAGCTGCGCTTGGATCTGAGTGCTAGTCTCCGAGACGTGGTCAAGGCCACGGACGACTTCTTGCCGATGCTGAGCGCTCTCGACCGGGTAGTGACAGCCGTTGGTGAGAATGCGGCTAATCTTGGTGAGCGGGCTCATGAGTTCGAAGAAATCAAAGACTTCCTGCTTTGGCTCAAGCACGGCGGGTTCGTTTTCCTCGGCTATAGAGGTTATGACCTTCTAAGCGATCAGGTCGCTGGCGAACAGTTGATAGTTGTGGAGCCTGGCTCTGGCTTGGGCCTGCTTCGGAATGAGGGGGATTCGCGTTTCGCGGAGCCGATACCAGTCTCCGGATTGGCACCTGGAATGAGAGAGCGGGCGTTAGGCGGGCCTGTTCTCATCGTCAATAAGACTAACGCTGAATCGACCGTGCACCGTCGTGCACGGATGGATTACGTGGGGATTAAGAAACTGGACAGTGAGGGAATAGTAGTCGGAGAGCATCGATTCATTGGTCTGTTCACGTCCAAAGTTTATTCTGAGCCGGCTGCCAATATCCCGCTTTTGAGAGATAAGTTGAGTCGGATTCTTGATGCGGAGGGTGTGCGAGAGGGCTCTCATGACTACAAAGAGATAATCACGATCTTTGATAGTCTGCCGAAGGAAGAACTCTTCCTTTCTTCGCCGGAAGAACTACGAGATGACGTCCGGGCCGTTTTGACAGCCTACAGCGGTAGGGGTGTGAGGGTGGTACTGCGCAGAGATCCTCATAACCGGGGGCTCTCTGTGATGGTGATATTGCCCCGTGATCGCTTTTCAGGAAGCGTGCGAAAGCAGATCGAAGAAGCATTGGTCGAGGAATATCACTGTGAGGTGTTGAACTACCACTTGGCGATAGGCGGCGGAGACCAAGCACGACTCCACTTTTATCTCGATGCCAAAGAAGACCGCGTGGCCGGAGTCCGCTCAGAGGATCTCGAACAAACAGTAGCTGCAATCATTCGCACATGGGCCGACAGAGTGAGTGAAGGCCTAGAGAAGGTTGTCTCAGGTGAAGAGGCTAGAGATCTAGCCCTGCTATACGAAGAGGCAATGAGCCGCGAATACCAGGCAGCTTTGGACCCCGCGATAGCTGTTGCTGATATCTGCGAGCTCGAACGTATGGCGCGCGAAGAGGAGGTGGTGTCTGTCGGGTTCACTAATCGAGAAGAAAATGAAGCGGTGGCTGGGGTAGTAGGTGCTACCGAACTGAAGCTTTTCCTGCGTGGCGAGCGTCTCGTGCTGTCAGATTTTATGCCGATATTGGAGAACGCAGGTCTGCGCGTGGTGGCGATGAAGCCTTACGAGGTCGGGACCAACGGCGCTCCGAATGCGACTATATACGTCTTTGCCGTCCAAGATCAGGAAGGGAATGCGCTAGAAGTCGAGAGCTGCGGCAAGCTGCTTTCGGAAACACTACTTGCGGCGAGAGCTGGTGAAACAGTTTCAGACCCTCTTAACGCTCTTGTCGTTAGTGCTGGGTTGCACTGGCGAGAAGTAGATGCTCTTAGGGGTTTGGCTGGGCACGTTTTTCAATCAGGGGCCGTTCCAAGTCGGCTGGCTCTCTCGCACGCTCTGGTCCAGTACCCGGGCATAGCGCGTCGTCTCTTTGCGATGTTCCGAACGAAGTTCGACCCGGGAATGGAGGCGTCTCTCGACGAGCGCTTAGCAGCGTTGGTCGTGATGCGTAACACCTTCCATGGCTTACTTCGTAGTGTGACCCTCCTCGATGATGACCGTGCGCTGCGCCGCCTTGAGGAAACGATCTCGAGGACAGTTCGGACTAACTACTACAGGGTGGGGGGAAGGACTCCGACAGTACGTTCTGGTGGAGTCCCTTATACCTCATACAAGGTACTAGTCGGAGACGTTCAGTACTCACGACCGACCGATCTATTATTCGAAGTGTGGGTCCACTCTGCTCGCATGGAAGGAGTTCACCTTCGCGGCTCTTTCGTGGCCAGAGGTGGCGTTAGGTGGAGTGATCGTCCGGATGACTTTCGTACCGAGATTCTTGGTCTAGCTAACACTCAGATGATCAAGAATGCTGTGATCGTGCCAGGTGGGTCTAAGGGTGGCTTTGTCATGAGATCCACTCCGTTGGATACCGAAGATCGCTGGGAGGAAGGGCGCCAGCAATATCAGACTCTGATTCGTGGTTTGCTCGACCTCACGGACAACATCGTTGAAGGTAGTGATGTCGCCCCTAATGAAGTGATAGCCTACGATCCTTCGGACCCATACTTAGTTGTGGCTGCTGACAAGGGAACCGCGACGTTCTCGGATCTAGCCAATACGGTCTCTGAGGATTACGGATTTTGGCTGGATGATGCTTTCGCTTCGGGTGGTTCAAATGGATACGACCACAAGGAAGTCGGAATAACAGCTCGAGGAGGTTGGGAGTGTGTGAGACGGCACTTCAAGGAAAAGGGCAAGGATATTCAGACTGAGCCCTTTACCGCTGTCGGGATAGGAGACATGAGTGGGGACGTGTTTGGCAATGGCATGCTTTTATCGGAGCAGATCAAGCTAGTTGCTGCCTTCGACCATAGGCACGTTTTCATTGACCCGGACCCGGATCCTGTTACGGCGTATGCCGAGCGTAAGCGGTTGTTTGACCTTGGGCGGTCGAGCTGGGAGGACTATGACCAAGAGTTGCTTAGCGAGGGTGGAATGGTTGTTCCTCGCGGTGCGAAAGAAGTTGATCTGACACCTCAGGCCAAGCGTGCTTTAGGAGTGGATGAGGATGAGGCCCCTCCAGTCGATGGAGAGGCGCTGATACGAGCGGTTCTTGGTGCACCGGTAGAGTTGCTTTGGAACGGGGGGATCGGGACGTACGTGAAGTCTGCCTCCGAGGCACACGCTGATGCCGGTGACCCCGCGAACGATGCGGTCCGGCTTAACGCAGAGCAGCTACGTTGCGACGTTATTGGAGAGGGTGGGAATCTTGGTCTTACCCAGCGTGCGAGAATCGAGTATGCGCGTCTTGGTGGCCGAATTAACACGGATGCTCTCGATAATTCGGGTGGCGTCGATATGTCGGATCACGAGGTCAACCTTAAAATCCTCCTGATGCCCGCGGTGAAATCCGGGTCTCTGGAGCAGGAAAAGCGCAATGACTTACTGGAGGAGCTCACCGAAGAAGTTGCAGAGCTGGTGCTGGCAAACAACCGGTCACAGAGTCTTGGCATATCTTTAGATGAACGGCGATCTAAAGAATCCATTGACGAGTTTCGGGATCTCATGCTTTCTCTGGAGAAAGTTGGTGAGCTAGATCGAGCGGCCGAAGAGCTCCCATCCACCGATGTTATCATTGAGAGAAGGGATCGGGGGCAGGGGATGGCACGTCCCGAACTGTGTGTTCTTTTTGCGTATGCGAAACTTTCGCTGAAAGCGCAGTTGCTTTCGAGCAGTCTCCCGGATGATCCGGTCACGGAGGGTTATCTCTTAGGGTACTTCCCTCCGAAGGCAATCAAGGTGGCTGGTAAGGATAACCTTTTTCAGCATCGGCTGCGTCGGGAGATAGTAACTGCCGAACTGACCAACGACTTAGTTGATCTTATGGGATCAGCATTCGTTTCTCGCATGGTTCGGGATACTGGCTGTTCATCCGAAGACGTGGTTCGGTCTTGGCTCGTGGCGTCTCGACTTGCGGGTCACCGAGCTCTCATGGAGCAAATGGAGCAGCAGGCGAGTTCTGTAAATGCCCGTGTCTCATATCGATGGCTTCTCGGCCTGGCCAGAGTATTAGAGCGGACTACGCGGTGGATGCTTCAGAATATCGACCGGGACCAGTCTGCGGGGGATATCGTCAAGCAAAATCTCTCCGGTTTGAGGTCACTTCGAGACGCCTTTGGTGACGTTGTTCGCGGAGAAGAAGGGACTCTCTTTGAGGCTCGTGTTAATGAGATTCAGGAACTCGGCGCAGAAGCGGCGTTCTCGCGGCGGCTCATCGCCCTACGGTTCCTTGATCAGCACTTGGAGATCCTCGGCATAGCCCGAGAGGCCGGTACTGATCCGATCTCTACGGGGCATGCGTTTTATCAGGCGTCTGAGTCCTTCGAGATTCCATGGCTGCGCCGTCGGAGCTTTGCATCGGCTGGAGATGATCCGTGGGAGTTGAGAGCGGCTCAGGTGCTTTCTGATGACTTGGCTAAAGCGCATAGGCGTATTGTGACAGGGATGCTGGCTTGTCATCAGGGGGCGGGTGGTGAGGGCACTGACTATGTGGGATTTGTGCGATCTTCGGATCTCAGTCGGTTTCGGGATATCGTGGAAGAATTAAAGGCGGAAGAGAGTGTTGGACTAGCAGCACTATCGGTAGCGGCGCGTGAATTAGCAGCCGTGGCGGATGGCATGTTTGAGAAGCCGGGACTGAGTGATCTCAGATGAGAGTGGTGATGGCGGGGTTTCCTTATGCGGTTTGCGTTCGCATCACGATGCTCCAGATCGCGTTAATGTCCCTGGTTGTGCAGAGAGCGGATGCTCAGGTTGAGATATCGCCGAATGCTTCTCAGCCACTGGCGTACCTAGAGGGACAGATAGTGGATAGCGTCTCGGGTGATCCTATCCCTGGTGTTCTAGTGCGGACGGATAGTGGGCACGAAGCGTTTACTGACCCGTTGGGTCGCTTCGAGCTCACAGGATTGCCAGAGGGGAAAAGGCTTTTGGCCTTGATGACAGAAGACTGTAGGATCACATGGGGACAGGTGACGGTCGTGGAGAGGTTCCCTAGGGACGTTCTCTTCCGGCTTCCACCGGCGTTTGGAGCAAGGGCGCAAGAAGAACAGAGGGAGGCCGAAGATCGCCAGCGCACGACAGGTCGGCGGCTGGAAGCACACCATATCCAAGACATAGAGGCTCGCGATGTGATGGAGCTTGTCCGCAGGTTGGCGCCTAATATGGTGAGTCCCATGACCGGCGCGGTTGGCGCTACATCTAGCTTCCGGCCCGCACGTGGACGCTCAACGTCGGTCCCAGACCCACCAGTGCTACTTATAGATGGTGTTAGGACGCCAGGTGCCGAAGGAATGCTTTCTCAGATGCGCCCGAGTGAAGTTGAGGTCATAGAGGTTCAGCCGGGTGCGGCTGCTGGATGGGAGTATGGGTCTTCGGGTGCGAGCGGAGTGATCAAGATTACCCTGAAAAAGGGGCTGGCCTCGGGCGCTCTAGACCGTCCACTCTCCTCTCCTTGCCTAGTCCCGGGGTTTCCACGGCATTAGGGGAGCGCTCCTGATCGCTGCGCGCGAGGAACATATGTTTGTTTCTTGGAGGAACAGATGTGCCCCTCAGGGTTGTTTTTTCTCTTGACTTCATGCCTTTAGAGCCGTAAAACTCCCTACTTGGGATGATGTTGGGAGGAGTGGGTTCTAGCACATAGGGTCTATGTAGGAGGTCTCATGGCTCTACGGACGTTCGGAATGAACACCGCGAAGGCGGCTCGCAATTTTGCGATTGCTATAGCCTTCATGGTGTTTGGCGCAGTCGGAGTAACTGCGCAGAACACCGGTACGGTTACCGGCCTAGTCCGCGATGCGACGACTTTGGCACCCCTGGCGGGTGCTCAGGTTTCGGTCGAAGGAACGGGTGTAGGTGGCCTGGTCAACAATGTTGGCCGATTCCTGCTGTTAAATGTTCCAGCAGGGACACAGACGGTGAACGTCACTATGATCGGCTATGGTGCCGCATCGGCGACGGTCAGCGTTACGGCAGGTGGTACTGCCACTTTGGATTTCGAGATGAGAGAGCAGGCTCTTTCTCTTGAGGGTGTGGTCGTGACCGGTACTGCCGGACAGGCTCGCCGTCGTGAGGTGGGTAACTCTATCGAGTCCGTTGGAGCCGCTGACATTGCGGTTGCAGCGATTACAGACGTCTCGAACGTTCTTCAGGGCCGCGCGGCCGGTGTTTCGATTTCCGGTACGGATGGGCAGGTTGGCGCCGGTTCAGAGATCCGGATTCGCGGTAACAGCTCGATTTCTCAGAGCAACCGTCCGCTGATCTACGTCGATGGTGTCCGGATGGAGAACGATGCTCTTATGTCGGCGGATGAAGGTGCCGCTGGTACGATGGCTATCGACGGCATTAACCCGAACGACATCGATCGTATTGAGATCGTCAAGGGCCCTGCTGCTACGACCCTTTATGGAACGGAAGCCGCAGGTGGCGTTATCCAGATCTTCACGAAGCGTGGTTCTGCGGGTGCACCTGCGTGGACGGTGACTGTTGATCAGGGTATGCAGCGCATGGGTCACCAAGGCCCGCAGACGGCTGCAGATGTGAAGGCGATGTCTAACTACTTCACGAGGAATAACCCAGACGTCTATCCGACCGGCGACTACAACGTCGACTATCTCCTTCCTGAAGGGGATATCGGTAACAGCAACGGTCTTCGTTTGAACGACTGTGCGTCTGGAGATCCGATGTCTCAGTATCCCACGATTGACGGCTATGGTGCTGAGCCTGGCTGTCCCGAGAGCGGTTCTTGGTTCCGTGACGCTTCAATGCAGCGTTACAACCTGAGCGTCCGCGGCGGTGGTGAGACAGCGACGTACTTTGTCTCTGGCCGTTGGGCAGACGAGCAGGGTGTCGTGGATCCGCAGGGTCAGCAGAGCTACAACCTGCGCACTAACGTGCAGTTCCAGCCGATGGATGGACTGGACGTCAGCCTAAACAACATGTACACGAAGAGGAACATTACTTGGATCCCGAACGGTAACAACGCCTCGGGTCTGTTCCTTAACGTGTTGCGTGGTGAGCGCGGATACACCCCGGGCAACGACGATTCATTAGTGATGTTCAATGACATCGCCACCAACCAGTCGCAGTGGGTTACCTCTGCGTCGATCGGTTGGACCCCGACCGCGAACTTCTCGCACCGTCTCAACTTTGGGATGGACTACACATACGTCGACTTCGTCGACTTCAAGCCCTACGACAACTACGAGAACCCTCTGGGTGACCGAGAGAACGACCAGTACAACGACCGTAACATGACCTTCGATTACAACGGGTCGTGGCGGACGGACATTATGGACGGGATCTCATCCTCCTTTTCATGGGGTGGTCAGGTCTATGAGGAGTTCAGCTGGCGTCTAAACGGCTTTGACTCTGATTTTGCTGGTCCTGGTGACCAGCTACTCGGTGACGGTACGGATCAGGACGTCAACGAGAGTCGCCTCACGGTCCGCTCGGGTGGGTTCTTCCTCCAGGAGCAGATCGGCTTCGGCGACCGTCTATTCTTAACTGGTGGTATTCGCTGGGACGGCTTCTCCACGTTCGGTTCGGGCTTCGGCCTTGCCGCGTATCCGAAGATCGCCGGTGCGTATACCATTTCGGATGAATCCTTCTTCCCTGAAGGTCTCTTCGACGCTCTTAAGCTGCGTGCAGCTTGGGGTAAGTCCGGTCGCGCGCCAGGTGCGTTCGATGCTGTGAAGATCTACGAAGCCACGCAGGCTGATGAGGTCGTTCCGGCACTCATTATCGGTAACCTCGGTAATGCGGACCTCGGCCCGGAAGTCTCAACAGAACTCGAGATGGGTTTCGAGGCTTCTATGCTAGATGGTCGGATGTCGATTGACTTTACGAAATACGACCAGACGACGAGAGACGCTCTTATCGGTGTGCAGGAGGCTCCCTCCTTCGGCACGGAAGAGGCCACACTGCGCAACCTCGGTGAGACGACTAACAAGGGATACGAAGCAATCCTGAACGTGTCCCCGGTACGGTCGGATTTCCTAGACTGGAACGTGAACTTCTCATACTCGTCGAACGAGTCTGAG
This sequence comes from Gemmatimonadales bacterium UBA2975, assembly GCA_002348265.1. Taxonomy (GTDB): domain Bacteria; phylum Gemmatimonadota; class Gemmatimonadetes; order Longimicrobiales; family Gaopeijiaceae; genus UBA2589. The sequence continues at coordinate 181,368 of DEAT01000022.1, forward strand.
ATCACGGACCTTGGTCCTCTCCAAAATGCTGGCGGAAACCTGCAGCTAGGTTTCCCGATTGGCGTGGAGTACGATCCAGTTGTTATGAATCCGACTGCTGTTGGGCAGGCTGAAGACACAGAACTGGCCGTTCTGGGCGTCGTATTCCCGCAGGAGATCATTGCGCTAGGTACTCGCATGACGTTTAGCCAAGCGCTAACACTGGACGTGCTGTTTGAGAGCCAGCTTGGTCACTCGCGGACAATCGGTATCGGTTGGGCCACTGCTCGTCGCGAGACGTGGCCTCACTGCTTCGGTATTCAGAATGAGTTCAACGCCAACGGCAGAACGAACCTGACGCCGAACCAAGTAGTGACATGCGTGCCTGGTAAGATTGACTGGGGTGCATGGACACAGGATGCTGACTTCATCAAGCTCCGCTCGGCTTCGCTGTCTTACCGTCTTCCGGATGATCTCATTCCGGGAACGCGCAGCGTGAGCCTCTCACTGCAGGGTAAGAATCTCTGGCAGACGACAGACTACCAGGGCCTAGATCCCGAGGCGACAGACCGTGGTCTGGATCGCGGCGAGTACGCGTTCGAGTACTACAACATGGCGCCGCCGAGGATCGTAATCCTCAACATGCAGGTGAACTTCTAATGCGTAACTGGACGAGAAGGGCCGGACTTCCGGCAGTGGCCGCTTTTGCGGTCGTCCTCTCCGGGTGTGACCTTGAAGTTCTCAACCCGGGAGCTATCCAAGACGCTGACGTGGTGACTCCTGAACTCATGCCGGTGCTCGTTGCGGGCGCCTCGGCTGAGTACAACGATGTGCAGGACAACTACGCGTTCGATATTGCGCGCTTGAGCGACGAACTTGCCGGTACGGGATCGTATGGCTCAACGCAGGATTTCCGGACGGGTTTCTACACCGACCAGGACGCCGAAGGCGACTGGGAGCAGATGCATGAGGCTGCTTGGGCCGCAGGTCAGGCGTGGACTCGCCTGCAAGAGGTCCTGGGGGGCTCTGAGAGTTCTTCAGTCCTCGGTGCACGTCTATTCGTGTACCAAGGACATGCCTACATGCGACTCGGTGAAGCATACTGCAAGGTAGCTTTTGACATTGGTCCGTCTGAGCCTCGGGCGAACGCTTTTGCCAGGGCGAAAGCTTCGTTCGATCAGGCTTATACGATCGCTAGTGCTGCCGGTTCAGGTGCTGATAAGTGGCGTCTTGCAGCAAAATTAGGTCAGGCCCAGGCCGAGTTCGGCATGGCCGTTGAGGGTACCGGCTCGTGGGCGACTGCTTCGGCTGCAGCCGCGGCAGCGATCGCTGAGCCAGGCATGACGATCGACTTTTCAGACGATGCGATCTATGCCCAAGGTGCTAACGCGAACCTCTTCTGGATCGAAACGTGGAATCGCGCCGAGGTCGGCGTGTACCGCACTCTAGCTCAGGCTATGTATGAGAATGAGGCGGATCCACGCACGAAGTTCACGAAGTGTGGTGAGTGGAACGACCTAGCGTCTGCTTACCCGGACAACATTCCGGGTGGAGTGACGAAGACAGGAAACTGCGATGGTGACGGTTCCGGTGCCCACCAGGGCGCGGACGGCGACCATGCGCATTATCGTCAGGATATCTATGACGATCGTGGGTCCGATATCCCGAGAGCTTCGGCGATCGAGATGTACATGATCATGGCTGAGGCTGCCCTTCAGGGTACGCCGGATTACGCCACGTTCATCGGACACATTAACACTGTTCGTGCTCACCACGGTCTGGCTGCTATCGCGGCGCCGACTGCGATGGGTAACTTCCTGCAGTGGCCGTATACCGCTGATGACGTGACGGACGCGAACGCCTCTACGGCTAACGCGATTCTTGACCGTGAGAGGTATGCGAACCTCTGGATGCAGGGTAAGCGCCTGTATGACCTCGAGCGTTGGAACCACCCGTTCCTAACGACCGACGGTTGGATTACTGGTAGTACCTCCGTTGCGGATCGGGTGTCTTGTTTCCCGATGCCTCGTAACGAGTGTCAGCTGAACCCGAACATGGCAGGTGATCCGGCTTGCGGTTGACGTGACCGGGTAGCATTTGCAGGGGCAGTAACGACGGCCCCCACCGGCAGTTGCCGGTGGGGGCTCGTCAATTCTAGGTCGTTCGTATCTCTGTTTAACGAAACCCCTAAGGAGGGGACTTGTATGAGCGACGACGTAGCCTTCGAAGGCCAGATAACGTTATCTGGTGAGCCAGGCACTAAACTGAGTCTATTATCTGCGGTACGTCGCCTCGTGGTATTCCTGATAGGGGTCTGCATAGCTATTGGGATCTCATTGGAGTCCTTGGCTGGTCAGACGCTGCGAGGGAGAATCCTTGACAGTGAAACGCGGGATCCGGTTAGGCTTGCCTATGTTGGGTTATTGACTGAGGGAGAAAGCATGGCGGTTGCTACTCTGGCGGATACCGCGGGCTTTTTTGAGATAACGGCTCCCGACCCGGGCCCGTACTTCGTTTATATCTCACGATCCGGGTACGAAACGATTATGGATGGTGTCTTCGAACTTGGATACAAGGCTGAGCTGGACGTGCGGATTGGTATGAAGCCACTTCCCATCGAACTGGATGAGGTGCTTGTCGAGATAGAGCGTGGGACAGCCGACTTCCTCGAGCGAAACGGGTTTTACGAAAGAGCGATCACAGGTCGCGGCGTTCTCATGCTAAGGGAAGATATAGAGCGGTTTGCGATCAATAGGGTGAGCGACGTGATGAGACGCATCCCACTGTTAGATATCGATGACTCTCGTCCGCTTGCTGGGCCAGAGTCCTTCCGGAATCCGGAGATCAGAGTTGTACGCAACGGACAATATTGCTCTCCGACCTTGTACATTGACCGGAACTTAGTGAACTCGGGAAGTCTCGGGTCAGTGAGACCTGACGATTACGTCTCGGTGGTGGAGATCGACGCTATCGAGGTTTATGCTCGTTCGAGTGAGGTTCCCGTCGGTTTCGATGAGATCAATAATTGCGGGGTGATCCTAATCTGGACCCGGACTCGCTGATCAGGAGTTTTTAATGACTGCCCCCGCCGCGGTACTCATCGGCTCGACCTGTTACCCACACTGCCACGGATGCAACAGTTCCAACGATGATCCCACCTATGATTGCAGACGTCGAACCTGCGTCTAGTTTGCGCACCAACAGCCCCCTCAGCTCTGTGATCGGAATGAGTCTGGTCTCTGTCGTTATGTCGTTACCTGACCCGTTTATCCCGACTAGGGAGAGTGAAGACGGCGTCCAACTCGCTTCGAGCACGTCGTCATATTCGATCACCTTCTCTTCGGTACCGTCGGAAATCACGACGCCACGAAGACTGAGGGCTTCACGTTCCGGCTGAGTGCGAGGCACAGGCATCGTCGTTACGGTGAAACAACCCGCAAGTAGGGGAAGTGAAAAAAGCAGAACGGACAGGCGGCCGGGTTTGTTCATACGCGGAGCAGGGTGCTTGGAAAGACGTCCGGAAACAGCGCGCAAAACTGCTACGGCGCGGGAGCGAACGCAATTCTTCTTTTTATTTCTTCAGGTAAGTTGAGGTCTTCTGTGCGGATGGAACAGCCGTGTTTCGGCTTCTCGGTGACGGCTGAGACCTTGCTGCAGATGATCTAGTTGGTTGCTTTGTTTAGGCTCTCTTTAGAGCCCTATCAGCGGCCCCCCATGAGTTCCCTTATTTGGTTCAATGCGGCGTCTACTTTGAACTGGATTCCCATGACTCCGCGCTCGACCGATGCTCTTGTAGGATCTCCAGAAACACCGCTGTCGGGGAATCCGCCACCCGGAGCGAGCTTATCGGTCCGGATGTGTCGCGGATCCACTGCAAGGAGTTGCGAGGTGTCTGAGATCCCAGCGTGGCCGCCAATCGTTTCCGGAGTCTCCCCCTGCTCTTCTAGCCAGGATCGAAAGCCGTTGTTGCTGTAATAGTCTCCAACAAAGTGAACACGGACTGGTTCTGCTGCCCACTCCTCATTGAGCATCTGGGCGACCTGCTCCATCCCTCTTTGGTTTCCACCGCTGTCGCCGATCATGACTATGTCATTGAAGCCGTGCACGGCGAGGCTTCGTGCTGCGTACTCAAGAAGTTTGATGTAAAACTCTTCGGGGAAGGTGATGGTCCCTGCCTTTGACAGGTGTCCCCTCGTGGGGTTGTTCACATCTCCCTCTGGCACGTAGGTCACCACCGGCGCTATGAGGGCGTTTCCCAGCTCCCGCGCGATCATCGCCGAAGCATAGTTCACGATGAACTTGTGCTTTCCGAGCACCATATGCGGTCCATTTTGTTCTGTTCCAGCCGTTGGGATAATGATTGTGGTTGTCCCTTGATCAATAGCGTCACGTACTTCGGTCCAGGTCAGCTCCTCCAGGAAGACTGACGGAAGGTCCAAGCCCTGTGACAAAACCGAGGATGTTCCAAGGAGTGTCAGGAAAATCAACGCGACAGAAGTGCGAATTAACAGAGTGGGACGGCGCATGGTGAAGTCCGGTGTGTGAGTGCGTGAGGCGTGAACTTGCAGTCGGATAAGAGCAATCAGACTAGGTGTGCGGATCGCAGGCTGGCAAGCACTTCAAATAAGTCGTGGGAAAATGCTTCCGAGGATTTTTCCGCCGCATCGCGGGAAGCCCGACCTTGTTTGGGACCAATCAGACTAAGTGGGAGAAGCACTCTTTGGTGCCGAACATCAGCTTTCAGGGCATGCGGACTGGCAAGCCGGCACATGCCCAGAGCAGCGGCCGTTGATCGATGCTCTTCCTATCGCTTTCGGTTCTCGTATAGCTGGAGGCCGCCAGCACCCAGACCAAGCAAGACGTCGTCATCTCCGTCTCCGTCTAGGTCTGCGAAGGCAGGAGCGGCAAAGGTTATCTCCTCGACATCTAGCTTCGTTTCCTCAACGAAGTACGGTGATGCTCGCGAACCTTCGTTTCTGAAGAAAACCACACCTTCGCTTTCTGATCCGACGTACATGTCCAGGTCACCGTCACCGTCTTCATCACGAAGAACTGGCAGACTCCGCCGTCCGATGTCGAAGTCTCCGTACTCATCGCTTACTAGGGTGAACTCTGCACTCTGCGGGGTACCAGTGTTCTCGTAGAAATTGATCGTGCCTGAGCTTTCTCCCACGAACAGGTCTAGGTCACCATCGTTATCAATGTCGCCCAGGGTGGGGGTGGCGTTACGCCCGCGCGAGAGTACGATCGATGTCGAGTCGACGAAGTTCAACATCAATGAACCGTCGGTGGCGTCGTTTCGATAGATGCGGAGTTGATCAGACCAAGTGCCGACGATGGCATCTAGATCACCATCCGCATCCAGGTCTCCAAAGGCGGGTAGTAGGTGGTACCCCCCTCCCACATCTAGCTCACCATCGTAACGGAATCTCGGGGTGGTCGCGGAACCCTCGTTCACCAGCCTGTAAAGCTTGCCGTTCTGAGTATCGTCCTGCTCAATCTTATTGCCCACTAGAAGGTCAATGTCACCGTCCGTGTCGATGTCGATCGCTATCGGGATAGTCTCAGAGCCGAAATCGATCGTGGACAAGAATCGCGATGTCCGTTGTTCAAATAAGCCTGGACGTGACTGCTCTACATAGTGGAAATTGTCTGCAGTAGTGGTGTTTGGGTTATATGCCCCACCGAGCACGCCCATAATCAGATCTTGGTCGCCGTCGCCGTCTACGTCACCGAGTGTAGGGGCGTTATAGCCGCTGGTACGCAGGGGATCTTGTGTGGGGAAGGGAAGCGGTTCTCCACGCAGGTTTGGGCGCGTGCGCGATCCCGTGTTCTCAAGGAAAAGAATCCCTGGCTCGAAATAATCTCCCCAGAAAAGGTCTTGGTCACCGTCGTTGTCGACGTCCCCGAGGGCCATCGTGTTGGCTCCGTGAAGGCTTCCTATCTGGGCAACGATCTCAATACCCTCAAATCGATCGTTCACCAGTTCGAACAGCGGGACCCCGTTCGCGTCAGTACCGGTTTCTTCATACCGGGTCACTGTGCCCTCAAGTCGACCGATGAGCAGATCCATACGCCCGTCTCCATCGATGTCGGTTGCGTTGGGGATGTTTTGTCGGTCGGAGAAGATCGCCCTGCCCTCAGTGTCCCGAATTGTATCTGCCGCTTGCACGAAGTGTGGAGCTTTGCGAGTGCCGTCATTTCGATAGTACCGCACATAGCTGAAGGGCTGCTCAGCCAAAAGATCGTGATCGCCGTCACGGTCGAGGTCGACGAATCGGTACCATTCACCTACCTCAAGGTCCTGGTAATGGTCACTGCGCCATTGGAATGGGTTCTCTGCTTCTGGCACATGCTCGAAAAACATGACTTTGCCTGAAGCTTCCTGAACGAACAAATCCTGGTCCCCGTCGCCGTCAATATCGATCAGCTGCGGGCGTGGGATGTTGAACCCGCCCAAGAAGGGTTGGTCTATTGGTTGACCTGCGGCGTCGGTTACGGAGATACCGGTAATGTGGCGATGGTATCCCTCGCCTTCCGGAATTGACCCAAAGTTCGAAGGTCCGCTTGCTGTCCGTACTTGTACTCTTCCTTCTAGCAGTGAAGGACCTGAAGTAACGGCTGTACACGCCGAGACTGCCGCTGATATGGCTAAGACAAGAATGGCGTGTATTGGGCCACTTCTTACTGCTCGGCGTTTGGTTGTATCCGAACCCTGTCCCTCTAGTATGGGAATCACCTCACTCAGTGTCCGACCAATAGGGACGGGGCAGACATCCCAGCCGCATATCGACCGACTTCGATGACGGCGACGACCTCGTGAGTCCTCGCGTCGATCGCCACAACTGTTCCGGGTCGTCCATCTCCCCCGTCAGCTGGCCGGTATGTTCCTGCGACATTGCGCCCGGATATATATATCGTAGACCCATCCGAAGAGACTGCTGAGCCGTGAGGTTCTGCAAGGGCTGGATGGGTGATCACATTCGAAATGGTCCAGCTCCTAGTATCCACAACCGTTACCGTGTTTTTAGCTTGGTTAGGGATCCAGACGAAATGTCCATTAGGGGTGAAGCTTGGATGCCAAGGTTGGCCGCCGACTTCGATCGAGTTCACGACTTCGGGGACCTCTCCATTGAGGTCAAAGATTAGCAGGTCCCCTGTCATTTGGCCGCCACCGACCATCCAGTTTCCGTCTGGAGAAACAGCGAACTGGACCAGCATGTGATTCATACCGTCCAAGCCCAACAAATCGACGTCTTCGTCACCTAGAGAAGCGTACGCTACTGAATTTTGGCCTAGACTTGCAGAGAAGAAGCGATTTCCGCGGGTGTCTACCGTGAGGGCATGTGGCCTCGGGAAGAAGACGTCGACTTCTTGTAGTTCCATCGACGGGCGGTGGATGACCCCTATCCGTTGAGGTGGATTCACAGCTGCCATGGAGCGCCCTACATAAAGGAGATCAGACTCTGGGTCGAGGCTCAGCATACCTGGTGTCTCGAATGCAGTCTCACCGACTAATTGGTTGTCCCTGTCGAACTTCAGGATTTTGCCGGCCGCGATCAGGGATACGTACCAATGAGAACCGTCAGGCTCAACTGCCGTGTGGTGTGCCTTCGCAGTTTCCGAGTACCCGAACTCCTTAAGGTCTACCGTTTCTACGAGCTGGTTCGTGCTCATATCGATAACGGCTACGGTGACCTCTTCTTGACTGGCCACATACAGGAGTTCCTGTCCCTGAACTCCGGTGACTTGGACTAGTGCCCAAGCCGCCGCAATCAGAGAGACGCGTCGGTACGGTCTTGCCCACTGAATAAACTTCGACATGGATTCCTCCGTTACTGCGATATGGTCCTCGGACGGTAGCGAACGATAAAGAGCCCTTCGGAACCGCTAGTCACTGCAACAACACCGCTTTGAAAGTATGGATAGTTCGACCAGGAGCCGTCCATCTGGGCGTCGTCACCGCCGTACGGGACGGTGTCAAATGATCCGACCGGCACCGGGTTCTCAGGATCTGAGATGTCGAGGACACGTAGGCCACTCTTGTAGTTTGACTGGTACATCGTATTGCCGACGATGTAGAGGTTGTGGTCTGTAGCTTTGGTGTCAGCCATATACTCTCGCGCAAGAATCGGGTCATCTAGATCCTCTAGATCCCAGATCAGCGTTCGGGTCGTCGCGACATTACCACCCGTCTCGTCGAGTTCGTCACCCATGTAGAAGTAACGTTGATCTGACGAGAGCCAGCCCTGATGCGAGTACGCGACATTGGGGTAAGTTGCCATCGCGATAGCAACCGGAGCGTCCTTGTCCGTAACGTCCGCGATCGAGAGTGCGGTCTCGTTGGCCCCTAAGCAGATTTCACGACCGGCGTAGTCTTCATCGGGTCCATTATAGACGACGCACTGTGCATCGTGAGAATAGCCGGTGCGATCACGACCCGTGGTCATGTCTTGGAAGCAGCCAGCGAATGTTGGATTCAACGGATCTTGGATGTTGATCATGTGCAGCCCTCCGCCGCACGTTTCACCACCGCCGCTACTTCCTACCGAGTAAGCGAATCCGGTCTCTTCGTTGATCACGATGTTGTGAGCACTGTGGATCCGGTCGTAATTCGCGTCTTCCGAAAAGGTGACTGGATCTGATCCGTCGAGACCACGGAGGCGGGTTAGATCGAAAATCTGCATGCCGTGCTGACCCGCATTGTCCGCGACGACGAACATGTGATCCTGGTATACCTTCATGTCTCGCCAAACGGTCACGTTTGACCCTTCGGTCATCGGCAGTCGACCCAAGTACGCTGGGTTTCCGGGGTTCGTCACATCGACGAAGGCAGTCTGGTTCGTCATACCTACAAGAACTATTTCGCGTCCCGTTTCCGGGTCCGTCCAACCCCAGACGTCGTTGGCGTTGATTCCGCGCTGAGCGTCCATCTCTCCAAGCGGAATAAAGGAGAGCAAATCAACCTGTTCACAGTCGAACATGTCAGCACTTCCATCTTCAGAGCAACGGACCTCGTCCCCCATGATTGCGTCGATACCGAGCATTACACCGGCGAGGCGCCCGGCTGGAGTCCAACCATCCTCGGTCCAGTTTACCACGTAGGCCGCGCCCGTTCCGTTATCACCCCGAGGTGCTGATCCGACCGCGAATCCGTCCCCTACAGCGATCTCTGCAGCAAAAAGTTCTTCGGCGTCTACACCGTTCCCAGTCTGTGTTACGCTGGTCCATTCGCCGACGTTGTCATCATATGTGTAGGTGAAGACACGACCCTGTCCGAAGCCAGCAGTTGCGGCTCCGATAAGTGCGGTCTCACCGTCGAAGGTGACGCTCCCACCAAAACCCGTTTGCGCTGCTGCCTCGAAAGGGATCAGCATTGTGCCGAGTTCCCATGCACCTTCTTCGAAAGTGTATGCGATAACGGAACCGATACCGACAATGTTTCCGGGTGATCCTATCAATGCGACGTCGCCATTTATGGCGATGTCGGCACCGAAGCCTGCTTGGGCGTTAACAAGAGGTGCCTGAAGAGCGCCCCCCTCAACCCATGTGTCCGTACCAGCGTCATATCGGAATTGGTAAACTGCTCCTTGGCCATCATCCACAGATGGAGCGGAAACCATGAGGTGCTCGCCGGAGAGTGCGAGCTTAGCACCGAACCTAGATTCAGGCATTAGCTCTGTGGGGGCGAGCTTAGAATGCTGCACCCAATCATCACCTTCACGCCTAAAGGTGTATACTGCGCCACGGGCGCTGTTCTGTCCGATTGTCCCTACCGCAATCCAGTCGCCATCGATATCTAGTCCGCTCCCCAGGCTATCTGCGGGCGTCCGGTCATCTGTCACTAGCCTCCCCACTTCGCTCCACGTCCCACCGTCGCTTTCGAACATGTAGACTGCCCCTGTGCCGCTGTCTGCCCGTGTGGCTGACACGAGCAGTAGGTCGTCTTGGGTCGCTAGACTGATCCCGAAACGGTTGGCTGCGTAAGCTTCTGAAGGTTCTAGCATCTGACTCTGCACCCAATCGCCGCCTTCATCGCGATCAAAGACATAGACTACACCAGAGCGCATCTCGTATACGGGCTCACCGATGATGATCTGCTCATTGTTGACTACCATCGCGTTTCCGAACGACTGAGCACTCGAAGGTGCTGCCCATCCAATCGCTATAAGTGCCATAGCGAAGACCATACACGTCCGCTTCATACCAACCTCTTGTTTCGGGGACGGGCATCGAAATTTGATTGACGCCCGTAGAATTCAACTGTTGATCCGGCCCGGAAGCATGCCCAGTCTGACCGTTCCGGACAAGTCACTTTGGTGTTTGAAGTTTTTCGCAAACAGAAGGTCCGGCCGTGCGTCTGGTTTCTGATCGCTGTGCGGTGGCTTGCCGCGAGCGCGACAGGGGTACAACCTCGTCTATGTCGAAGTGACTTACATGAGCAGAGAACGGAGACCATGACCATAATCATCAGAGCCCATGTCCTACCCTCACTTCTCATGGGGTTTGTAGCTTTGTGGTCGGCATGTGTGCTCGAAGCGCAAGAGCCTGTGGAATGGGAAGAAGGCTTTGTTTTTCACACTTTCTCTATTGCAGGCGTAGATCCAGTGACAGGGGAGTCTGGTGTGGCGGTGACAACGCGCAACGCGTGCGTTGGGAACGGAGTTCCATGGGTCCGAGTTGGTGTCGGAGCTGTCGCGACACAGGCGTCTACCCGAACAGCGTACGGTAAAGAACTACTAGATATGCTAGAGGGGGGGGTATCACCGCAGGATGCTCTCGACTCAGCGATCGGATCTGATGAAGGGCGCGAAAACCGCCAAATAGGGGTTGTCTCTATCGATGGGCGGGCTGCTCAGTTTACCGGTAGCGGTCCAGGAGGCTGGGCGGGTCACAGATCGGGTCAAAACTATGCCGCTCAGGGCAACGTCCTAGTCGGGCCGGAAGTAGTGCACGCGGTCGCCGAGACGTTCGAATCCAGTGAAGGGTCTGGGCGCCACCTCGCGGACCGTCTGGTTGAGGCGCTGGAGGCAGGTCAGGCCGTAGGTGGAGACCGACGGGCTGGGCGTCTACAGTCGGCCTCAGTCATGGTGGTGGACCCGCGTCAGGGCATGGCACGTCGAGAGGACGGACAAACCGTACATATCAATGTCTGCCAACATTTGACTCCCGTGGCTGAGGTGCGACGAATCTATGACACTGTTTCTGGTACTCTAGGGTTTAGAGAACTATACATGCCGACCGGCAATGACGTATGGCAGGTGAAGCTGCTTATGAACGCCCTCGGTTATTTTCGGCCCGATGACAAGGGAGTCGACCGGACTGCCCAGGCAATGGTCTATGATGGAGAGATAGCCAGGGCCGTTGATGCGTTTCGCGATGATCAGGGGCTTTCCAATCCCAGTTCTGGCGGTACCCCATCAGGTTTCGTGGACGCCGAGGTGGCAGCTCTAATGTGGAAGCTGGTAGAGGAGACTGGGCGCGCGCACGATGTTAGAAAGACCATCCGAGATGCGACTAGAATTAGGAGATGAGGGTTGTGGGGTGCCTCCAATCGCTTGAGAGTACGGTGCTATGGAAGCATTCTGGGAATGCGGTTATTTCGGGCGAACGTATTTGCTAGTGGACCGCCGGGACAGCCGAATCTAGGTTAGTCGCCCTTTTCGGGTCGAATTCCCGTTATTTTTCGGATCGCTTTGCTTCCGACCATGTGTCCCCTTGTTCAGGGTGCGTGACATTAGGGATCAATGAAAGGACCATCAAAAGTCAGCTCGCGAGTGAGTTTGCCCGCAATCCAAGGAAAGACCTCACCGATCGGCATCTTGTCGTCGGCAGGAGAGGACTCGTCCGCACCTGCTTATGCGGGGCCGGCCGGTATCCCTGTGCGAGCTCCTGTCGGGCTAATGGCGGGATCTTCGGGAGTTCGTGCGGTCACGATGGCACGCGATGGTTCTCTAGGGTCACGATCAGGGCCTGATGAGGCACTAATTGGGGTGCTACCTCCAATTTATCCTGAGTGGCTAGGGGATCGCAGTTTTAACAGTGCACACGGTTGTCGTTTCCCTTATGTCGTAGGTGAGATGGCGCGAGGCATTGCCTCGGTCGACATGGTCATAGCTGGAGCTAAGGCCGGGTTCATGGCCTTCTTTGGAAGTGCCGGACTGCCAATTCCCGAGATTGATGATGCGGTCCAAAACATTCAGGCGTCTTTAGGCGATGGAGTTCGGAACTGGGGCGCAAATCTGATCCATAGCCCTCAGGAATCTCACATGGAGATGGATTTCGCGGAGTTAATGCTAACGAGGGGAGTCTCCAATATTTCGGCGTCTGCCTTCATGCGGTTGCAACCCGCGATAGTGTATCTTTCGGCTAAGGGGCTGAAGCGCGCAGCTGACGGGTCGATTCTGAGGCGTACCCACATCTTTGCGAAGATCTCGCGAGTGGAGGTTGCTCGCCCTTTTCTTTCTCCTGCGCCTGAAAACATGCTCGCGGCATTGGTAGAGGATGGTAAGCTCACTCCAGATGAGGCGGCGCTGGCTCGTTCTGTCCCTGTGGCTGAAGATGTTACGGTGGAAGCTGACTCGGGTGGACATACCGACAATCGGCCACTTCCCGTTCTCTTGCCGATGATACTGGACCTCGCACGGTCGTTATCAGCAGAGCATGGGTACACTCGCGCCGTCCGTGTTGGTGTCGGGGGTGGTCTTGGTACTCCTTCTGCTATCGCTGCGGCATTTGGTATGGGGGCTGCATATGTCGTGACCGGTTCAGTAAACCAAGCAGCGGTGGAGTCAGCTCTCTCCGATGATGGCAGAAGGATGCTTGCGGAGGCCTCAATGACCGACGTGGCGATGGCTCCGGCAGCGGACATGTTTGAGATGGGTGTCGAGGTCCAGGTGCTAAAGAGGGGCACGATGTTTGCCCAGCGTGGAAAAGAGCTCTACCGGATCTTCCGTACTTATGACTCAATCGAATCAATCCCTGACGAAGAGCGGGTATCCATGGAGCAGCGGATACTCGGTAGGTCGGTTGCAGAGATATGGCATGACACGGTGTCATTCTTTAAACGCCGTGACCCTCGTGAGATTGAGCGTGCTGCTCAGGATCCAAAACACAAGATGGCGCTTGTCTTCCGATGGTATCTTTTTATGGGTGCCCAGTGGGCCCGTTCTGGGGAGGAGGACCGACGTGGCGATTACCAGATTTGGTGCGGACCCGCCATGGGTGCCTTCAACGAGTGGACCCGGGGGAGCTTTCTTGAGCCCGTAGACGGACGGACGACCGTTCAAATAGGCTTGAATCTTATGGAGGGTGCTGCATGGCTTACGCGTGCTCACCAGCTTCGCCTTGCCGGTGTTCCACTTGGACCGGCCGATAACACATTCTCTCCGCGTCAGCTTCGCTGAGCCTAGACCACTATTTTCTGAGAACTTAGATGTCCACCTCACCTCCAATCGCGATCGTAGGCATGAGCTCCCTTTTTGCAGGGAGTCATGACTTGCTTGGCTTCTGGCGTGATATCGTATCAGCGACGGACCGTCTTACGGACGTTCCACCGCATGCTTGGCTGATCGAGGATTACTACGACCCGGATCCAAGCGCGCCTGACATGACGTATGCTAAGCGTGGTGGTTATCTCGATCCTGTTGCGTTTGATCCGATGGAATTCGGCATGCCGCCAACGACGATTCCTGCAACGGACACGGCACAACTTCTCGCATTGATTGCGGCGAAACGAGTCCTGCAAGACGCAGGAAAGTATTCGGATGAGGCGGACCTAAGCCGGACAAGTGTGATTCTCGGTGTCGCATCTGCTACGGAACTCGTAGTTGAGATGGGTTCACGGCTTCATCACCCGCTATGGCGAAATGCCCTGCGCAAGGCAGGACTTCCTGAGAGTAGAGTTCAGGAGATCGTTCAGTTGATCAAGGATCATTACCAGCCTTGGCAGGAGAGTACTTTCCCAGGATTACTGGGGAATGTGGTAGCTGGTCGAATCGCCAATCGTCTGAACCTTGGTGGCTCAAATTTTGTGACGGATGCAGCCTGTGCGAGTTCGATTTCAGCCCTGCAGGCTGGTCTCCATGAGCTTTATCTCGGTGACAGTGACATGGTTATCGCCGGGGGCGTGGATGCTCTCAATGACATCCTCATGTACATGTGTTTCTCCAAGACGCCGGCTTTCTCGCCCACAGGCGATTGTCGGCCTTTCTCAGAAGACGCGGACGGCACCCTGATCGGAGAGGGTGTCGGAATGCTTGCCTTGCGTCGACTAGAAGATGCCGAGCGCGATGGCGACGAGATTTATGCGGTGATCCGTGGGCTTGGCGCGTCTTCGGATGGTATGGGATCAAGCGTGTACGCACCACGACCCGAAGGGCAGGCTAACGCTCTGCGCAGGGCCTACGACAAAGCAGACTATAGTCCGGCCACGGTAGAGCTCGTGGAGGCACACGGGACAGCCACAAAGGCGGGTGACGCTGCAGAAGCTCGCGGCCTTACATCGGTCTTTGGGCCGGCCAACGAGGCAGGGAGGGCCTGGTGCGCCTTAGGATCCGTCAAATCCCAGATCGGTCACACCAAGGCCGCTGCGGGCTCCGCCGGCCTTATCAAAGTTGCATTGGCACTGCACCACCGGGTTTTACCTCCCACCCTTAAGGTGAGTAAGCCCAACTCTCTTCTCGGTCTTGAGGATGGGCCTTTCTATATCAACACAGACACGCGTCCTTGGATACGGGGAAGCGACCATCCACGACGGGGGTCGGTGAGTTCGTTTGGCTTTGGGGGTTCAAACTTCCACGTCGCACTCGAAGAGTACACGGGCTCAGGTAACCGACCTAAGAAACTCCGAGCGTGGTCAGAAGATCTTTTGGTCCTAAGCGCTGCAGATAGGGAGAGTCTCGCCTTGAGGATAGGGAAGGTTCGGTCCCAGATCGAGCAGGGTTATTCCCTAGGCACCCTCACAGCCCAGGGCGCGGAAGATTTTGAAGCTGATGCTCACGCCCGTTTGGCTGTTGTAGCGAGTGACGCTGATGAACTCGGGATTAAGCTTGATAAGGCAGTCGAGGTTATACGAGCAGGGTCGGAAGGATCGCTGCCAGATCCAGATGTTCACTTCGGTTTTGGGCTTTCGAAAGCTAAAAAGCTTGCGTTTATTTTCCCGGGACAGGGAAGCCAGTACGTAGGGATGGGAGCCGGGGCAGCGATGACCTTTGATTGCGCTCGCGCTGTGTGGGATGAGGCTGTCGATATAGAAGAGTTTGCTGGAGATCGCCTCGACCGAGCAGTGTTTCCGCCGCCGGCTTTTACCGACGATGACCGAGCGCAGCAGTTCAAGACCCTGACAGCTATGGAGATGGCCCAGCCGGCAATCGCTGCAGTCAGCCTAGGCTTCCTTCATTTGCTAAGAGCGTTGGGCCTAGAGGCTGACGCGATGGCGGGACACAGTTTTGGAGAACTGTCCGCATTGGCGGCTTCAGGTCGGATAGAGGAAAAAGCTCTTTTAGCCACTGCTCGTAAGAGAGGCGAGCTCATGGCAGAGGCTGCGGCCAGCAAAGAGGGTGCGATGATCGCAGTCCCCAGTGACGCCGAGACGGTGAGAAGCCTGATCGATCCGTCGGACGATGTCGTGATCGCAAATGACAATGCTCCCACAGAGGTTGTGCTAGCTGGTTCGGAGAGTGCGATTACAAACATCATGGCGAAGTTGAAGTCGGAGGGGCTTCGTTCCATCCGTCTTCCCGTAGCTTCTGCTTTCCACTCCCATATTGTCTCTGATTCTTGTGATCCATTCCATGATCATCTCGCGGAACTGAAGTGGAGAGATGGAGGACCGGAGGTATATGCGAACAAGACGGCAGACGTTTATCCCAAGACACCGAAGGCTGCCCGCCGACTGTTAGCAGACCAGCTTGCTTCACCGGTTCGCTTTCGCGAGATGATCGAGGCGATGCACTCCTCCGGTGTTACACACTTCGTAGAAGTCGGTCCAGGACGCATTCTGACCAAGTTGGTGGGGCGGTGCCTCGAAGGTCGCGAGCACGTAGCTATCTCTCTCGACGACAAGAAAGTGGAAGGCCTAAGGGCGTTTTGGCGCGGTATCGGTGCGCTTGCGGCCGACGGCGTGAGCATGAATCTCCTAGCGCTCTCCGAAGGGTATCAAGTTCCTGAGGCCCCGGCAGAGGCAAAGCCATTTGAAATCATGATAACTGGGTTTAACCACGATCGTCCCTATCCGCCTCAGAATGGGGCTGCTGGCCGCGCTGGCCCGAATCCGGAGGAGGTCGGAGAACCCAATGCTGAGACTCGAACTGTAACACCCGAGGTGAGCACTCCCGTACCGCCTGTAACCGGTGAAGTAGACCACAGCGTAGCCGCTGAAATTCATCGGGCTACAATTGAGGCACACCGTCGATATCAGGAGTTGATGGCGGATAGTCATCGAAGTTTCCTAGATATGGCTGCAGTTGCTCTGGGTCAGGCCAATACCGAAGCCCCAGTGGAAGGTCAGGCCCCCACCGGAGCACAATTAGCTCAAGCTCCTCAAGAAGCGGCTGCGCGTCCGATTCCGGCACCTAACGTTCGGCATCTCCCAATGGAGGAGACCCTGAGTTCGTCTCCAGCCATACAGGAGCCCGTGGTGCCTGCTGTAGCTACGCCGGT